>CAUZEA010000081.1:0-26411 GCA_963578605.1 Planctomycetota bacterium | reverse complement strand
AAGAGTACCAGAGGAGGGACTCGAACCCTCACGCCCTTGCGGGCACTGGATTTTGAATCCAGCGCGTCTGCCAATTCCGCCACTCTGGCCGGGAGATCGTCAGCCGACAGGGTGCTTATCATAACGCCCGTCTTTAGCAAGGAAAATGGGACTTCTTTGACTTGCTGCGACATCATGCGAGGATCTCCCGGACCACATCGCCATAGACATCGGTCAGTCGGTAATCGCGGCCGCTGTGGCGGTAGGTGAGCCGCTCGTGATCCAGGCCCATCAGGTGCAGTATCGTGGCATGCAGATCGTGGACGTGAACGATGTTCTCGACCGCGTGCCATCCGTATTCGTCGGTCACCCCGTGGACGATGCCACCCTTAATCCCGCCGCCAGCCAGCCACATCGTGAAGCCGAACGGATGGTGCTCACGGCCATCGTCCCCTTCGGCCGTCGGTGTGCGTCCGAATTCACCACCCCACAAGACAAGTGTGTCTTCCAGCAGCCCGCGCGATTTCAGATCGGTCAACAGCGCGGCGATCGGCTGGTCGACGGCCTGGCACCGCTCCGGCAGCCGACCTTTCAGACCTCCATGGTGATCCCAGGCGTTGTTCTCCGGTGCATCGAACATCTGCACAAACCGCACCCCGCGCTCGACCAGCCGCCGGGCCAGCAGACACTGCTTGCCGAACAGCTCTGTCTCCGGCTGGCTAGTGCCGTACAGCTTGTGCGTCACTGCACTTTCCTGCGAGAGGTCGAACGCTTCGGGCGCCTCGCGCTGCATCCGAAACGCCAATTCAAACGAGGCGATGCGTGCATCGAGCTGGGTATCAATCACGCGGTCCTGTTTGTGGATTTCGTTCAACCGTTTGAGCGCATCGAGCTTTTTCCGTTGCCGGTCGAGAGTGCCCTGCGGTACGTTGAGGTTGGCGATTGGCTTGTTCAGATCGCGGATCAGTGTTCCCTGGTAAACGCTGGGAAGAAAGCTCGATGCCCAAAGCTGTGCTCCTTGAAACACGGCTGCCGGTGAGACGACGATGAAGGCGGGTAGGTTCTGATTCTCGGTCCCCAGGCCATACGTCAGCCACGATCCCATACTCGGGCGTGAGAAGGCCTGCTCCCCAGTGCACATTTGCAACGCGGCCCCGGTGTGGTTGATGTTGTCGGCCACCATCGACCTGATGACACACACGTCGTCGATGTGCGACGCAAGACCAGGTAGCAGTTCGCTCACCTCGATCCCTGAATCGCCGTGTCGGGCGAATTTCCATGGCGATGCCAGCAGGTTGCCGGTCTTCGTTCGTTCGAGCCTCGGCTTTTCGAACGGAAGTGGCTTGCCGTTTTCCGCGGCCAGGCGCGGCTTTGGATCAAGCAAATCGACCTGCGAAGGTCCGCCAGGCATATACAAAAAGATGATCCGCTTCGCGCGGGGCAAATGGTGCGGCGGGCGAACCGCGTACGGCTGCGTAGCCCGGTCGGGACCGCCTGCTGCCCGCACGTCGGGCGCCAGCAAATCGGCGAGCGCCAACAAGCCGAACCCACAACCACCGCGAGCCAGCAGCTCACGTCGCGAGAGTGAAAACGGATCGATCATCAAAGCAATCTCCGGTCACACATTTAAACTCAGTCCATGTACACAAACTCATTGCAGCACAGCATCACGTGTGCCCAATCTTCCCAACCGGACGGGTCCCCTGCCGCAATCACTTGCCGGGCGATGTCGATTTCTTCACGAGTTGCAGGCCGCGCAAACAAAAGCCGGTACGCATAGTCAATCCGAGCGCGCTCATCTCCGGACACATCGCCAGTCAACCGCTCCGCGAGATGCTTCGCCTGCTCGAGTGTGAACGAATGGTTTAGCAATAGCAATGCCTGCGGAGCGACGGTACTGGTCGTTCTTTTCTCCGTCGAGGAATCTGGATTGGCCGCGTCGAACAGGGTGGCGTAGCTGCTGCGGTTCCAGCGGGCCGTTTGCACGTAGAGCGACCGACGGCTGATCGTGAAATCGTCACCGGCCGGCCCGCCCGCCATCGGATCGAGCTGCCCGGAGACGAAGAGGATCGCGTCGCGAATTGCCTCGGCCTCCAGCCGCCGCGGCGAGAATCGTCCGAGCCAACGGTTGTCCGGGTCCTGTATCACCTGCCTGCTCGGTGCACGAGAGGATTGCTGATACGTCGCCGAAAACATGATGCGTCGATGCAGTTTCTTCAGCGACCAGCCATCTTCGATGAACTTTACCGCCAGCCAGTCAAGAAGTTCAGGATGCGTGGGAGCTTCGCCCAACTTGCCAAAGTTGTTGGGCGTGCGCACCAGCCCCTCGCCGAAATGCCATTGCCAAACACGATTGACAATGACCCGCGCTGTGAGCGGGTTGTCGCGGGACGCGACCCAGTGGGCCAGTTCCCTCCGTCCGCTTCCGCTGGTAATTGGTGGCTGGTTGTCCCCCACGAAAAATCGCGGCAGGCGGCGGGGCACAACCGGTCCCAATTGCATGTAGCTGCCGCGAATATGGATCGGCACGTCCTGAATAGCCGGGAATAATCCTCCTGGCGTGCCCCCCTCTTGCACAGCAATGGCTCGCGGTGGTTCGGGAGGCAAGTCTTGTTGCATTTTGTCACGCTGGGTGACGAGTTGCACGCGCCCGGGATCGTCGTCGGGCGGTTTGGGGGATTGCCCCTCGAGTGCTTCCAGCTTTGCTTTGACTTCGCCGAGTTGCTCCAGCTGCTTTTCGTATTTTGCAACAACGGGCGCGGGGACTAGCGGTACGCGGTTCATGGTGTACTCGCCTCCCTTAGTGCCCAACTCCTTCAGAATATGTGAGCTGTAAAACATCCCAGCCAGAGCGTAGTAGTCCTCGGTTGATATGGGGTCGTACTTGTGGTCGTGACAGCGGGCACAACCGAGCGTCAGGCCAAGAAACGCCTTGCCGATCGTATCGATATTGTCGTCGACCATATCGCTGATAATTTTCTCTTTGTCCGCGTCACCGCGGTCCCAGACACCATTGGAGAGAAACGTCGTTGCAATCAACCCGGCCGGGAAAATCGCCTCACCATTCGGATTCGACAGTAAGTCGCCTGCGATTTGATAAAGAATGAACTGATCGAACGGCATATCATCATTGAGTGCAGCGACGACCCAATCACGATAGCGCCAGGCTTCGGTAGGCTCGCATGTCGCCGTGCGCTTCGTCGGATCTGCGTCGTAATAGTCGGCGTAACGGGCCACATCGAGCCAATGCCGTGCCCACCGCTGGCCATAGGCGGGAGAGGCGAGCAGGCGGTTCACAACTTTCCTCAACGCCTCGGGCGATTCATCCTTTAGAAACAGTTCCACCTGCTGAGGCGTTGGTGGCAGTCCGGTGAGATCAAACGTCACTCGACGGATAAGCGTTCGCTTGTCGGCAGCAGCCAGATGACTCGCCCCGCGGGCTTCCAGCTCCGCCAACACGAAGTGATCGATCTCGTTCCGGGGCCAACGAGCGTCACTCACATCGGATGGCTTGACGGGACGGACAGGCTGAAATGACCACCAACGGCGAGCCTCATCCTCGGTCATGCCGCCAATGCGCGGTTCAACGGTGCGCGGGTCGGGCGCGCCGCGGTTGACCCACTCGATCAACGCCGCGATCTCGGCCTCCGGCAGTTTGCCACCCTTTTCCTTGGGCGGCATTTGTGGCCCGTCTTCATCGTACTTGACCGCGCGAATCAGCAAGCTTTCACCCGGCTTCCCAGGCAAAACCGGCGATCCGCTGTCACCTCCCTGCTGCCATCCGTCACGAGTGTCGAGCGCCAAACCGCCACTTGTTTCTCCGCGCGACTGTGAATGGCACACCTCACATCGTTGTGCCAACAACGGGCGAATTCTTTTTTCAAAGAACTCAACATCGTCGTCCGCGGTTCCCACACGTGACAAGCAAAGGGACCCCAGCACACCACACGCAATCGCCGCCAGCAAGCAGCAAAAAGGTATTGATCGGGGTATCACGTCAAAACCTCCGGGACCGACCTGAAACTACAAGCACCTGTCATGCTCACCCACGCGAAACAGTTGATAGGTGGCTATTAGTCGATCGTCATAACGCGTTTCTTTAATGCCCAGTAGTTTCCCTCTGAGAGGAGGCTGATCAGAAGCGTGATGCCAACAAGCATAGTGACTCGCTGTATAGGTTCGTCACGGTACTGCTCCGCGATTTGCACAGAGAAGGGTTTGCTGAAATGAACCGCTTCGCTGGAAAATACGCCAACGAAAATGGTCACTCCTAATATACTAAATGAACGAGCAAAAGTTGTCCAGTTATGAAACGAGCTGAACGGTCAACGGTGGTTACCTTCTGGTATGCCGCAGTCACCACTGGGCAGTTCGCGATTGGACAAGTTGCACTGGCCGGTTTTGGTGACGCATGGATCCGATCCGAACCGTTTCAGATCTCGGCACTGGCAAGCGACCGGTTTGTCAGCCGGGATGCCTCGCAATACGCAGACGCTAATCTCAATGTCACGCTCAACTGGGAAAGAAGTTCGACGTGATCACCGACTCGGTGGCGTCAAGCCTGCCCTGGATCTATAATGTCCAGGCGAACAGTAACGGCGGCTTGACACCTGCACTTCAAAGTGAAATCCACAACGTCCCTGCCTTAAACCCTGCCGGTGCGCATGGCTGGCTGGTGTGGGATGGACCGTCGCGCCCCCTCATGGAGAGTGCGGCCGTATTTGCCGGCGAGCACGTTGCGGGTAAACTGGTTATGACGTCACTGCCACACAGGTTCACTGCCATACAGGGACCCATCATCATGGCCCATTCATCTCCATCGTCCCGTCCGAGAGGTTTTACGTTAGTCGAACTATTGGTCGTGATCGCGATCATCGGGATCTTGATCGGCATGTTGTTGCCGGCTGTCAATGCCGCGCGGGAAGCTGCCCGCCGCGCACAATGCATGAACAACCTCAAGCAGGTAGGCATTGCGGTGAATGCTTACCACGATGTAATGGGGTATTATCCACAGGGTCGCAATACGCGGGATCCGATGGGAGTCTCCTGGGCCTTTCGGTTGTTGCCGTTTATGGAGCAACAGTCCATCCACGATGCCTATGATCCCGATTACCGAGTCGACGCCGATGAAAACGCGTTGGCCATGCGAACACCGGTCGAGGTTTATTTCTGCCCCAGTCGACGTTCGCCGGCCGCCGATCGTAATTTTGACAACAATAACAGGCCGCCGCTGGTGACGCGTGCCGCTGCTGGAGGGGACTACGCTGCCAACACAGGTGTCTACCTTTACTATCGAGAAACGGAGAACGTCGACCCCCAGTCTGCGGGGCCGATCTACACGTATTCCAAAATCCGTAATCGCCAGGTAACCGACGGCACCAGCAAGACGTTTGCGGTAGGCGAGCGTCACGTACCGCCGCCCGATCCCTCCGTCCCCGAGGAAATGAGGCATGTGGTGCAGGGAGACTGCGCGTTCCTGGCGGCCGATTCGCCCTGGGGCATCTTCGCGGATACGCGTCGAGGACTGGCCAACAGCAGCAGCGACCACAGTCGCTCGAAATATGGAAGCGAACATCCAGCCGTGACCCTGTTTGCCTACCTGGATGGCCACATCGACTCCGTCGATAACAATACGGACCTCGATGTTTTGAATTGGCTGTGCGCCATCGGGGATGGAAATGATCCGAATTCGGGAATCGGCTTAGAGGACGGAGACAATTCATAACGTCAATGCGGGGAGTTGAAAGGGTGACCCCCCAACGGAAGACGAATTGACATTCCACCGCACTTTCGATCGCGGACAGGAATCCGAAAACTACAACCACCCAAGGACCCGTCCCGATGAAAACTACGTTCAACCTGAAAGCCATCGGCGGCATCGGGTTGGCGGTCGTCATCATCACAACCCTGTTCTGGTGGCTGGGACCCGATCTCGAAGTGCGACGAGCATTGGCGTTCAAAGACCAACTGGCCGATAGCGGGGACTTGTCCCGAGTTGCAAAGAACTCGCTCAAAACGCAATTGATGCGGACTGTCGATGAAATGGACCGAAACAGTCTCAGAAGGCTGCGTGACAAACTTCGTGACGAGATGCGGCAGTTTACCGAAACCAGCATCCAGGCATATCAATCTGCGTCGGACGAAGAAAAGGTGGTCATCCTGGACGAAGCGATCAACCGCATGGTCAACTCGCGCGACGTCTATTCAGCCCTCCGTTCCGGACGTGGTTGGTGGGGGGGTCGAGGACAACGGGGGCGAGGTGACCGAGGAACTAGAGGTGATCAAGCGGCCCGAGGTGACCAGAGGGGTAGCGGCGAGCGAGCAGGTAGGGGTGCCCAAGGAGGTCAAGGTGACCAGGCTGTGAGAGGTGCCCAAGCCGGCAGAGGTGATCAAGCCGCTCGTGGCCAGGATCGTGGCCAGGATCGTGGCGAGAATAGCCAACGTCCCGAGTTGACCGAAGAGCAACGGGCAGAGCGAGCGGAGCGGATGGAGTTCTACGCGGCAATGGGAGAGCGCGCAGAAGAGCGCGGAGTGGAGATGGGCCGGTGGGGGTGGGGCCGATGGCGTTAAGGCCTTCTGCAGCGGCGGTGACCAGAAGTGTGCACGTGCAGCGAACTATCTCACCGCATTTCAAAAATGGCGGTCCACAAATCGGTAATTTTGAGACTTTTCGCGTTCGCCCATCCTGAATAAAACCGGTTGATCCGGTAGAGTACTCTCTGCGATTACCATTCCAACAAGTGAGACCAACGATGACTCAAAATCGCATGGAAGGACAAGTCGCCTGGATTAGTGGTGGCGCGTCGGGCATGGGGCAGGCCACGGCCGAGCTTTTTGCCGACGAGGGTGCCCGAGTTGTCGTGGTCGACGTGCAAACCGAAAGAGGCCGGGAGGTCGTCCATGGCATCACCGACCGTGGTGGACAGGCCCTGTTTCTGCAATGTGATTTGACGAACGAAGATCAGCTTCGCGAGTCGATTGACCGGACCGTTGAACACTTTGGGGCACTCCAGTCGATTGTGAACAGTGCCGGCATCGTTCACGTGGCACAGCTGCATGATTATTCTTCGGCCGAGTGGGACGAGTTGATGGATGTGAACGTCAAGTCCATCTTCCTCTCCATCAAATATGGCATAAGTCATTTGCGCAAGAACCGACGCAGTTATGTGGTAAACATTGGTTCAATCGGCAGCTTTGTCGGACAGGCCAGCACGCCCGCCTACATCACGTCGAAGCACGCCGTCCTTGGGTTGAGCCGCTCCATTGCCCTTGATTACGCGGCTGACGGCCTGCGGTGTAACTGTATTTGCCCGGGCATTACTGACACGCCGATGCTCCGTTATCACCTGAGCAAGGCACCCGACCCGGAAGCCGCCCTGGCACAGCGCCTGAAGCGGGTCCCGATGGGAGTGGCCTTGACGCCAATGGACATTGCCAAGGCTGCGATTTACTTTTCATGCGAGGATTCAGCCGGTATCACCGGTACCTCGTTGGTAATCGATGGTGGTTATATCACGCCCGCCGAGTGGGAAACGCCCGAGACGACGAGATTCATGGAAGATGGTTAAGTCGCGCCGGTGACTTACCAGCTGAAGTCTCACCAGCCAGCTGAAGTCTCACCAGCCAGCTGAAGTCTCACCAGCCAGCTGAAGTCTCACCAGCCAGCTGAAGTCTCACCGGTGACTTTTATATTGATATGCGGGCCTCGCCAGAGACTTCTCTCTCTATATATAAATATGAGTATAAGTCTCGCGGACGACTTTACATCGCCCCATCCAAAAGGTGGGGCGGTAGGGATCGACCGGGAATACCCCGCCAGTCGCGGCCAAATTCGGCCTGGGCTTGAGCTGATTTTTTTAACACCTTTGTATCAATCGACTTGCGGCGCGGGTCGTCGTTGCGGGTAATTCTGCCAAAAACCTCGAAGGGTGTGCCCAATCCCGCAGAACCCATCGTCAACGGCCTTGGGCGTTTCACGCGTAGTCTTTGCTCCGGGCTGGCGCTTCCCCCCAAAAAAATTGGCAATGACCAGAAGCGGGCACGTGAGTCACGAAATTCAAGGAAAAAATGTTCTGACAGCGGAGCCGTAAAAAATCCGAAAACATTCAGGAAAATGCCAGCTGAACGGTAGCGGAAACTCGGCCGAGTGGTTAGAATCCCCAGTGGCCAGTAAGAATATGTCAGGGGTTTCGTTGCACATTGTGCAGACTCAGAGGAGCGAACCGTGGCGATTTTTTTCGGTATCAAGAGGCGTCCTGGTCAAAAGCAACTTCACTGTGAGCGACTTGAAGATCGACGCCTCCTGGCAGGCGACGGTGTAGCCGATTCGCTTGATGGGGACGACGTTCTCGGGTCCCCAGATCCTCTCCCTCCGCTCGAGTCTGGTTCGATCCACGGACGGAAGTGGGAGGACCTCAACGCGGACGGGCATCAAAATGACGGCGAGCCCGGCCTGGCTGAGGTGACCATCTACTCCGACCGTAATTTCAATGGCCGGTTCGATACCGACGAACCCCACGCCGTGACCATGCGGGACGACCCCGACACAGATTTTGACGAGGCTGGTCTGTACTCTCTCGAGAACCTGCGGCCGGGCTTCCACATGGTTCGCGAGATCGTGCCAGATGGGTTCAAACAGACATTTCCCTCTCTGCCACCCGGGTACCAGCCGCCACCATGGGGCGATGCCAACGCGCATGTCGTATTCGTCGATGCGGGAGCGACGGTCGAGGGACTCGATTTCGGCAACCAGCGGCTGGGACTTGCATCCGTTCACGGGCGCAAGTGGGAAGATCTCAATGGCAATGGCCAGCGCGACGCCGTTGAACCTGGCATATCGGGGATCGTTATTTATGCCGACTTGAACTACAACGGCGCACTGGATGACCATGAACCGCACGCGGTAACCAGGCGGGACGATCAGGCAACCGATTTTGATGAAGGGGGCTTGTATTCGCTCCAGGATATGCGTCCCGGCCGGTACGTGATCCGCGAAGTCGTACCGGAAGGATATCGTCAGACGTTTCCTCGTGGTCCGATTCCGCTCGCACCAGATCGCCCCGAAAGTGAAATCGAGGTGACTGGGGCTGCGGCATACACGCTTTGGCGCGACGCGCTCGATACGAACAAAAATGACGAAACGGGCAAGGCGGACATGAATGCCGATGGCGTCGTCAATCACGGAGATTACGACCATTGGAAACACAATTTCCCCCAGCGGCCGGAGATTGAACCGGTTCCTGTACCACCCTTTCCCTTACCCTCCCCTGGCGGCCATGACGTCTTTCTGAAGCCGGGCGAGACGGTCGACGGCATCGATTTCGGCAATCAGCACATCGGCCCGGGCTCGATCCACGGCATCAAGTGGCTTGATAAAAACGGCAACGGTGAGCAGGATCGGGAAGAGCCTGGCCTGTCAGGCGTGACCATCTATGTCGATCTCAACCGCAACGGGGTATTCAACGACGATGAACCGCACACGGTAACCAAGCGGGACAATCCCAACACCGACTTCGACGAGACCGGCATGTATTGGCTTGAGGATCTGCGGCCCGGGTGGCACGTGATCCGCGAAATTGTGCCAGCCGGGTATCGTCAGACATTTCCTCACGGTCCCATTGTTGTTCCCGGGCCAATCGTACCCGCAGAGACCGCAAGTGAAATTTCGGTCACTGGAGCCGCGGCTTACACGCTTTGGCGCGACGCGCTCGATTCGGACCAAGCGGACCAGGGTGATACGAATACCGATGGCGTCGTCGATCAAAACGATTACGAACATTGGAAACGCAATTTCCCCGGGCAGCCCAACATCTCGCCGTTTCCCATACGACCCATTCCCAGTCCCTCCCCTGGCAGTCATTTCGTCATCCTGGAGCCAGGCCAAACGGTCACCGATATCGATTTTGGTAATCAGATGATTGGTCCAAGCTCGATTCGCGGCCTCAAGTGGCTCGATGGAAACGGCAATGGCGAGCGGGATTCGGGAGAGCCGGGACTGCCGGGTGTGACCGTTTATTCGGACTGGAATTTCAACGGAATTTTTGATTCCAACGAACCGCACGCAGTGACCAGGCGGGACAATCCGTATACCCGCGTTGACGAGACCGGAACGTATCGGCTCAGGAATTTGCGTCCCGGGTGGCACGTGATTCGCGAAGTCGTACCGGATGGTTTCCGCCAGACTTATCCCATCGACCCGGCCGTTCCAGACCCCTCCCCCTTGACACCGGTCGACCCCTGGTCGCCGATCGACTTTCCGGAAGTTCCCGTCGATAACCGGCTGACCTTTCATTCACCGATGGTGGGGGCTCACGTGGTCTACCTGGCCTCGGGACAAGTGATCGAGGGCATCGACTTTGGCAATCAGAAGTTCGGGCCGGGTTCGGTCCACGGCATCAAATGGCTCGATGAAAACGGCAACCGTGAGCGAGATCATGGCGAACCGGGATTGCCGGGTGTGACGATTTATACGGACCAGAATCATAACGGTGTCTTCGATACTGGCGAGCCACACACGGTGACCATGCGGGACGATCCCAACACCAACTTCGACGAGGCAGGAAGGTATTGGCTCGACGATTTGCAGCCCGGGTTCCACATGATCCGCGAAATTGTGCCGGAAGGTCATCGGCAGACCTTCCCCCGATTTCGGGTGACGACCGATTCCCCGCAGTCGGAAACGGATATCGCATTCCCGATTCCGATCGATGGGTACGGGCACCATGTTCTCGTCCGACCCGGTCACGCAGTCCACGACATCGACTTTGGTAACCAAAAGATCGAGATGGGTTCGGTCCACGGCATCAAGTGGCTCGATGAAAATGGCAACGGTGAGCAGGACGAGCAAGAAACAGGACTGCCGGGCGTGACCATTTATGCAGATACGAATTTGAACAACATCTTCGATACGGGCGAGCCACACGCAGTGACCATGGAGGACGATCTCCAGACCGAATTCGACGAGTCCGGAAGGTACTTGCTCGACGGCTTGAATCCCGGGTGGTACCTGATCCGCGAAGTCGTGCCCGACGGTTACCAGCAGACATTCCCCGACTCCCCGGCGATTGTGGATCCCCCACATCCGGAAGCCGATTTCGCATTCGTCAATCCGGTCGAGGGACATGGGTACGTTGTCATCATTCGGCCTGGCGAGGCAGTCGACGGAATCGACTTCGGCAACCAGCGCAAACCGGAACCCGTTGGCTCCATCCACGGGATCAAGTGGCTGGATGAAAACGGCAACGGCAAGCAAGACCAGGGCGAGCCTGGACTGCCGGGCGTGACAATCTTTGTCGATGTGAATCTCAACAGCAGGTTCGACACGGATGAACCGCACACCGAGACGATGGAAGATGACCCCGATACCGACTTCGACGAGTCGGGCCAATATGGGCTGAAGGATCTGCCGGCCGGTGAACACTATGTTAATGAAGTGGTCCCGTTCGGATTTGTGCAGACTTTCCCGTCACCTGTGGGCATCTTGATCTATCCGCCACCTCATGCAACGACAACTCCGGCCACGCATCTGGATACTGCCCAACAGGAACTGAACACGCAACGACAACAATGGCAAACGCTCAACCTTCGTGACTACATCTACCACTTTGAGCGGATATGCTTTTGTTCTCCCGAGTACGTTGATCCGGGGCTTGTACACGTTGTCGGCGGGGAAATTGATTCTGTTGAGCATGCCGTGACAGGCGACGTACTCGATCCGAGTTTCTTCCTTACCGTGGATGATCTGTTCGACGAAGTGCAAGCTGCCATCGATTCGCAGGCTGATGAAATTGTCGTCGAGTATGACGGTATTTTTGGTAACCCAACTACTATCGACATCGATTTCTCAAAGTACATGGCTGACGATGAAATGTCATTTCGCGCAAGTGACTTGCGCGTGATACCGGATCCAGGAATTGGACCTCACAAGGTGATTCTCCAGCCGGGAGATGTGGTCGAGGGTATCGACTTTGGCAATCAGAAGATTGAGCCAGGCTCGATCCACGGGATCAAGTGGCTGGATAAAAACGGCAACGGCACACGGGAGCGGAACGAGCCAGGGCTGCCAGGCGTGACGATCTACATCGACTCCAATCGCAACGGCATGCTCGACACTGAGGAGCCTCACACCCAAACTGCCGAGGATGATCCTGAAACCAGCGGTGACGAGTCCGGCCGATACGAGTTCGAAGACCTGTCGACCGGTGTTTACCTGGTCCGCGAAGTCGTACCAGATGGTTATCAACAGACATTCCCCAGGGATGAGTTTGGTCCAGTGCTGCCAGGCCCCGGGCCGCTGGAGGACATGGTTTTTGATCTTTTCGCCAAGGTCACTCCCGAAAAGATCGAGTTGGCATTACAGGCAGGTGAAACCGAACAACGCGAGGTAACAATCACACTTCTGCCCTATTTCTTCCGGGCGATTGAACTCGACGTGATGGCTTCGGTGCCGGATGTTGATCTGGTGAACCTGACAGGCACGATTGTCAACGGAGGGGGTGGCGACACCTCGGTGTTCGAAGTGCAGTTCACCGGCGATGGACTTCCCCATGCGTTCGATCTGCAGTTTGTCAATGTAGAGTCTGGCACCGTGACCGGACCCACGATCCCGGTCCGCATCAATTCGCCAGCGAGTGGCGGTGCGCACCGCGTGTTTGTTTACCCTGGTGCGGAAGTCAGGAACGTCGACTTTGGAAATCAGCAGATCGAGCCAGGCTCGGTCCACGGCATCAAGTGGCTTGACGAAAACGGCGATGGGCAACACGGTTCAACTGAGCCCGAAGTACCTGGAGTGACGATCTACGCGGACTTCAATCGCAACGGGATGCTCGACAACAATGAACCGCACACGCAAACCATGGAAGATAACCCCCAGACTGACTTCGATGAGGCAGGTCGCTACGGGCTGACAGACTTGCCAGCCGGAGAGCACTGGATTGCGGAAGTGGTCCCTGACGGATTTGTGCAGACCTTCCCGTCGCGCCCGGTGATCGCGATCTATCCCCCACCTCCGGGAGGTGGCGTGCACGAAGTGAAGATCGAGCCGGGTGATACGATCGAAGGAATCGACTTTGGCAACCGGCGCGAGCTACCTGCCGGTGGCTCGGTCCACGGCATTAAGTGGCTCGACGAAAACGGCAACCGTGAGCACGATCCCAATGAACCGGGAATGCCCGGAGTGATCATCTACGTCGACTTCAACCGCAACGGCGTGCTCGACGACAATGAACCACGCACGAAAACCATGGAAGATGATCCCGAGACCGACTTTAACGAGTCGGGCCGCTACGGGCTGAGGGACGTGCCGACTGGCGAGCACTGGATTAGTGAAGTCGTACCCCCTGGGTTTTCACAAACCTTCCCGTCGAATCCGATCATCGCGATCTTTCCACCACCGCCGGGTGGCGGCGTTCACGAGGTGAAGATCGAGCCGGGTGACACGATCGAGGGAATCGACTTTGGCAATAAGAGGATCGAGCCGGGCGAGGTCCATGGAATCAAGTGGACCGACTACAACGGCAATGGCAAGCGGGATTCACAAGAGCCAGGACTGCCGGGTGTGACGATTTATTCCGATTCCAACTTCAATGGCCAGCTCGACTTCGGTGAAGCAAAAACCGAAACGATGCACGACGATTCGACAACCGACTTCGACGAAGCCGGTATGTACTGGCTGAAGAATCTTAGCCCTGGGGTAACTTCCATCCGCGAGATCGTGCCAGGCGGATTCGTGCAGACTTATCCCTCTCCCAACGCACACTCGCCGTGGGAGCAAGGCGCACACTTCCTGTCAATCGAAGAGGGTGGGTCGCTCGATGGGCTCGACTTTGGCAACCGCCACCTGCCCATACCCGTACCGGAAGAACCCGTGGTCGTTGTCGACGACACAACTTCCGACGGGTATCAAGCCGCTTTTGAGGAGCTGCCCCTGGAACCTTCCCTCACTACGACGCCAGAAACCGAGGATACGGTTCCCACGAGTCTGCTACTCGATACGGCAGCTCCCCCCGAGGACGACCTGGATGCGATTGAGGCGGTTTTTGGGTCCATCGGTGATGATGCCGATGGCCAGTCGACTGACACAGACGACCTGGCGCTGAATCTATCACTGGCGGTTGGCGACACCTGGGACAACGTGTAGTAAGCCAACGTGTAGTAAGCCAACGTGTAGTAAGCCAACGTGCAGTAAGCTTCAGCACGCGGTGATGGATCAGGCTGGGATGCAAAGAGTTTCGACACACGCGGGTCGGCGCGGCGTTCGCAGGGTTCACGACCTGCTGGGATTTTAGTCCCCGGGCGGATCGTAGGAAACGACCTCTGCCAGAAACTGGTCACCAAAATCCGCCAGTTTTTTGTCGCCCACACCGTGGCACTGGCGAAAATCTTCCAGCGATGTCGGTTGGCGACGTGCCACATCGCGGAGCGTGGCATCGCCGAAGACCATGTAGGCGGGAACACCTAACCGGGAGGCTACGTCCCGACGCAATCGTCGTAATTCTTCGAACAAGCCTCGGTCGACTCCTTGCCAGGAATCTTCCTTAATCGGTCGGCGGGCTTGTTTTGATTTGGTTGTGGGCGTGGCCTGAAGTAGTCGCGGCGTGACGTCGCGTTGCAGCAGTCGACGCCCCTGGTCGGTAACTTCCAGCATGTGATACTCACCGCTTTTGACCAAAAACCCCTGCTCTACCAACTGTTCGATCCAATCCCGCACGGTCCCCTTCTGGACATTTCCCAGCAGCCCGTAGGTACTCAACCGATCATGCCCCTTGTCCACGATCCGTTGTTCTTTGGAGCCGATCAGGACCTTGGCCGTGTAGTCTCCACCATATTGCTGCCGCAATCGGAGAACGCATGACAGGATCTTTTGTCCGATCGTCGTGGGGTCTTCGACTTCTTCCAGGTCGCCGCGGCAAACGTCACAGGCACCACAAGAATCGCCTGGCAACTGCTGACCGAAATGCGCTACCAGCGTCCGGTGTCGACAAATCACGCTTTGACAATACTGGGTCATGCGGTTCAAGGCGGCCAGGCTCTGGTCGAGGTTCTCTGCCTGGGGGCCATCGAGGATCCGCTTCCAGACGAAAAAATCCTGCCCCGAATAAAACAAACAGCACTCGGCTTCCAAGCCGTCGCGACCGGCACGACCGCTTTCCTGCTGATAGTGTTCGATGGACTTCGGCATCCCGGCATGAATCACGAACCGCACATCTGGCTTGTCGATGCCCATGCCGAAGGCAACGGTGGCCACGATCACTTCGATACGGTCTTTAATAAACTCTTCCTGGAATCGATACCGCTCTTCGCCGGTGAGATCGGCATGGTAGGGGCGCGCCCGCACACCCTGTTGGACCAATTTTCGGCAGAGTTCGTTGACCTCTCGTTTAGAGATGCAGTAGATGATCCCCGACTCACCCCGGTATCGATCGATCACCTCGGTCACCTGTCGAAACAGGTCGCAGCGACGCTGAACTCGATAAACCAGATTCGGTCGATCAAAAGAACCGAGGAGCATTTTCGGCTCACGGAGTTGCAATTGCTCTGCAATATCCTCGCGGACTTGCGGTGACGCCGTGGCGGTCAATGCTTGAATAGCAAGTTGCGGAAAGAGACTCTGCAAACGGCTCAACTGGCGATACTCGGGTCGAAAATCATGGCCCCACATGCTAACGCAGTGCGCCTCGTCCACGGCGATCAGGGAGACTGGTATCGCCCGCAGCAAGCGGAGGGTGCGTTCGGTGAGTAACCGTTCCGGAGCCAGGTAGAGCAGCTTGATCCGACCTTGCCGCGCATCGTCTTCGACCCCGCGCTGTTCGTCCATGGTGAGCGAACTGTTGGCATAAGCTGCCGAGACACCCAGGGAACGAAGCGCGTCGACCTGATCTTTCATCAGCGAAATCAGCGGCGACACGACGATGGCCAGCCCCGGCATACAGAGGGCTGGGGCCTGATAGCAAAGCGACTTCCCGCCACCGGTAGGCAACACCACTACCGAATCGTGCCCAGTCAGAGCGGCTGTCATCGCCTCCTGTTGCAGAGGGCGAAACTGCTCGTACCCCCAGTATTTTTGCAACGTCTCACGGAGCCGATCGATAACCCCCGCGGCTGCTGTTTTTGCGTCTTGGGGTTCGAGTTGTTGGTTGTCGCGGCTATCCGTCACCGTGATCTCTCTCTGTCATCAACTTGGGCGAGCCTGTAGCATAACACCCTGTAGCATAACCCTGTAGCATAACCCTGTAGCGAGCGTTTCAACAGGGACCATTCCCGTGCCTTCTCAGGCAATGCCGGAACCTAGTCTCCCGGTGATTGGTCCGAAGTACCTCGATCTGGAACTTCAGGCACGAATATCGAGTACAATAACAATGTCTTCGTCAACGATGCCTCCGACAGCGGGTCTCTTCGAGCGCACCATGATTCGTCCACTGGCGGTTGCCTGCCTGATCCTGCTGACTGCCCACACCGGGTTGAGCGCCGAAGGTGTGGATCATTGGGCTTTTCGACCTGCCACACGAGTTCAGCCCCCTTCGGTTCGCCAGCCAGATCGGGTTCAAACCCCCATCGACAACTTCGTCCTGTCACGGCTGGACGAGCAGCAGATGAGTATCAACGAGCCGGCTGACCGGTTTCGTCTGATACGACGTCTGAGTTTGGGTCTCACCGGACTTCCTCCTACCCCTGAAGAAACGGCGTCCTTTGTCGCGGATCATTTGCCGGACGCGACCACGCGACTTGTAGAACGATTACTGGCTTCACCAGCTTACGGGGAGCGGTGGGGAAAAATCTGGCTGGATGCTGCCGGGTACGCTGATTCCAACGGTTATTTCGCAGCCGACAGTGACCGTCCCGTGGCGCACAAGTACCGCGACTACGTCATTCGCGCTTTCAACAGCGACAAGCCGTACGATCAGTTCGTTCGAGAACAACTGGCCGGCGATGAACTGGCGAGTTACTCGCCTGACAGTCCGGTCGTGCCGGAGACGATCGAGTTGCTTACCGCCACGCACTTCCTGCGCAATTCACAGGATGGCACGAGCGAAAGTGACGGCAACGACGACGAAGTGACCGTCGATCGGGCAACCGTGCTGGAAGGAACACTGCAGATCACCATGAACACGCTGCTGGGGATCACGATCCAGTGTGCCCGCTGCCATGAACACAAGTTCGAGCCCATCGAGCACGAGGAGTATTACCAGCTGCAATCGGTGTTTTACCCTGCCTTCCCGTTCGCGCATCGGGAAAAATGGGTGGGGCCCCAGAGTCGCGTCAGCCACGTGGCCAGTTCTGAAAGGATTGCTGCCTGGGAGAGTAAGGACCAACGACTCGACAGTGAGACCGCAGAATTGCGTCGTGAGTTTGTCGTGTGGGCGACGGAAAATTCCCCACCGGGCATCATTCGGTTTCAGGATGACTTTGACGACTCGCAGGCCAGGCTGGCGGCCAAGTGGTCGAGTACGGCACCCGGTGACGACCAACCAGCCGGCAAGCCGGCGGTCAATTTGGATTCCGACGTTGCACCAGGCGCACAGGTTCGAGAAGGCAAGCTGGAGATCCTGGAATCGGGCGGTCAGGGAAACCGGTGGCTGTCGACGCGGGCGGCGCTGGACTGGACACCCTCCAAAAAAGGAGAGTGGGTGCAGGTTACCTTCGACCTTGTAAGCGACCGCGTCATGCCCGACACAGCTGTGGCTGACCGAATTGGATACTATGTGGCACTGCGGGACTTTGACGACAGTGGTCCGGCAGGCGGCAACATCCTGATTGACGGCAATCCAAAAGGGGGCGCGGAGGTTGAGTTGGACTATCCGGGAGATGATGCAAAGAGTGAAGGAAAAATCGGCAAGAGTGGCTACCAGCCAGGACACAACTATGGGATTTGTATCACCCATATTGATGACAACAAGTTCCGCGTGGAACAACTTGTCGATTGGGTACCGGAAGAGGGGGCGATCACGCTCACGGCCGAGGAGCTGCCAGACGGCGGGTTTGGCTTCGAGTACTGTTGTGATCGCAGCTTCATTGTCGACAACGTCACGGTACAGAGCTTCACGACCGGAGAAGATCCCCAGGATGGTAGCGGGACAGGTGTGGCGCTGTCGGAGGCTTACCGGGAGCGGCGTCAGGCGCTAGCCGATGCCCTCGAAAAAAAGGCTGCACAACGCACCGAAAAGCCCGGTAAGCTGGCCTGGGTAACTGACCTGATAAACCCAGTACCCGATGTGCATCTCTTGAAGCGTGGCCTGTACGCGACACCGGGGAAAAAAGTGGAGCCAGCCGGACTGGGAATCCTGACCGACTTGGGGACGGAATTCCAGTTGCCTGTCTTGCCACCGCGGGTGGCATCAAGTGGGCGTCGGCTGGCACTGGCCAACTGGTTGACACGACCCGGTTCACGGCCAGCGGCACTCATGACGCGGGTGATGGTCAACCGGATCTGGCAACAACACTTTGGAACTGGCCTGGTAACGACACCGGACAACCTCGGCCAGTCGGGCGCGCCGCCATCGCATCCGCAGTTGCTGGAATACCTTGCTGCCAGATTCATCGATTCCGGTTGGAGCATCAAGGAAGTTCACCGGTTGATCGTACAATCGGCCGTTTATCAGCAGTCAAGTGTGCATCGCCAGGAAGGGTTCCAAGTCGATCCGGAAAACAAGCTCCTCTGGCGTTATCCGTTGCGACGACTCGACGCCGAGGCGATTCGTGACTCGATGCTCTCTGTCGCGGGAGAACTGGATGGCCAGATGTTTGGACGTTACGTGCCAACAGTCCGGGAAGAAGATGGCAACGTGGTTGTCGAGGAAAGCTGCCAGGGAGCGCGTCGCCGCGGGATTTACCTGCAGCAGCGACGCACGCAAATAAATTCAATGCTGGCGTTGTTCGACGCCCCATCGATGATGAACACCTGTGGCCAGCGCAGTAAATCGACAGTGCCGTTGCAGTCACTGGTGATGTTGAATTCGAGTTTTGTTCAAAACCGCTCGGCGAGCCTGGCCCGTCGTGTGATTAGTGAAGTTCCCGAAGCCGGTATTTCGCGTACCGAATGGGCTTTTCAGCTGGTATTCGGCCGCGACCCCGAACCGGTCGAACGGGAGGCGGCTGTCGGGTTCCTTGAGAAGCAGCGAGGGATTTATAATAATGACAATGAGGCAGAGCAGAAGGCAATGACTGATCTTTGCCAGATGTTGTTTGCCAGTAACGCGTTTTTGTACGTCGAGTGAAGCAATGAGCCACCTTGAATCCAACCCGTTTGCCCTGAATCGACGGTCCTTTCTCACCACGACGGCTGGTGGTGTTGGCCTGCTGGCACTTGAATATCTCGCTCAATCCGAGGCCCAGGCAACAGCGTCGGCTGGAGCAGGCGTAAACCCGTTGGCAGCCCGCCAACCGCATCACCCGCCGCAGGCTAAATCCGTGATTCTGCTGTTCCAGAACGGTGGTCCCAGTCAGATGGACCTGTTCGATCGCAAACCGGAACTCCTCAAGCATCACGGGAAGCCGTACCCTGGCAAGATCGAAGCACATTTCCACACGCAGGTCCGCAACCTGCTCGGTTCCCCGTTCACGTTCTCCCGGTATGGCCAGTGTGGTATGGAGTTGTCCGAGACCCTGCCGCACACCGGATCAATCGCCGACGACATCACGCTGGTGCGTTCGATGATGACGAAGTCGATCGACCATGAACAGGCGTTGCGATTGATTCACAGCGGCAGCCCATTCGTCGGCAAGGCCACCTGGGGATCGTGGGTGGTTTACGGGCTGGGCAGCGAGTGCGAGGAATTGCCTGCCTTCGTGGTGTTGACCGACCATGCCGGACTGCCGATTGACGGCACCAAGAACTGGACATCCGGTTTTCTGCCCGCCGTCTGCCAGGGAACGCAGTTTCGTTCGACCGGTTCACCAGTGCTCAATTTAGCGACGCCGTCAAACACCACGGCTGACGCCCGTGGCAATCAACTATTGCTGTTAAAACAGTTGAATGAAGCTCATCGCGGGAGGCATTCCAAGAACTCGGAGCTGCAGGCCAGGATCAGCAACTACGAACTGGCGGCTCGTATGCAGACGTCGGTTCCACAGGCACTGGATATCTCATCAGAAACGAAACATACCCGCGACCTTTACGGTCTGGACAACACCCCAACGGCTGATTACGGCATGCGGTGCCTGATGGCGCGACGCCTGATTGAACAGGGGGTACGGTTTGTCAGCATTTATCTGGACGGCCAACCCTGGGACACACACAGCAACAATGCCGAGACCGTCGAGGGACTGGCTGCCCGGACCGACCAGCCCAGTGCGGCGCTCGTCAAAGATCTCAAACAGCGCGGACTGCTGGATTCCACAATCGTGATGTGGGCAGGTGAATTTGGCAGGTTGCCTGTTTCCCAGGGACCCGACGGGCGAGACCACAACCGACGCGCTTTTTCCCTGTGGCTGGCAGGAGGCGGTTTCAAAGGAGGCTATGTTCACGGTGCGACCGATGATTTCGGTTACCGGTCGGTGGACGACGTCGTGGTAGTCCACGATCTACACGCGACTCTGCTCCACGCCCTGGGGCTCGACCACAGGCAGCTGACCTACCCGCACGAGGGTCGCGACGACACGCTCACCGATGTTGCAGTTACCAGCGCAGACATGGTTCCAGCGCTGCTGAAGTGAAGCCCACCGCGACTCGTCGACCCCCACGATTGTCTTCCCAAGCGACGGCTTGTCTATGCCGAGGGAGTCTACGACTTTCCAGGTGCGCTGACCGTGCTGGGAACACGCGAGATCGACCGTTCTATCGGCATCAGGTTCTTCGCAATCCCAACACGTCTGCAGTGGAACTTTCTCGCCGATGCAGCCGCATAAATTGCGCTGACACTTAAGCTACCCAAGCTTTCGGACTGCCCCGTGACGCTGAGAGCAAGCGCACAATTGTTCGCGGCCTTGGTCGCAGACCGGTGCAATTTGGCTGTACGTGGTTTTCTGTTGCGTCGGTTGGCGCAGACTGGCAACACGCGGGACGGTAGATTAGAATGAAATCAGCTCAGGGTTTACCATGAAACTGATGACTCTATGGACGATTGCGGTGCTGGTTACAGCGAGCCTGTTCGTGGCGTCGAAGACAGATGCAACGACGATCGATATTGAAGAGGGCCGCAAACACTGGGCGTTCCAGCCCGTGGAAAAACCCCCACTGCCGGAAGTCAACAACAAAGCGTGGATAAAAAACCCCATCGACCTTTTCATCCTCGCCCGGCTGGAAAAGGCCGATTTGCAACCTGCCCCCCCCGCTGCGGCCGGTGATCTTCAGCGGCGGCTTCACGATGACCTCATCGGCCTGCTGCCCGGGCCGAAAGACGAGTTTGTCAATCCCGAGACCACCATCCATACACTGATGGCAACGCCCCAGTATGGCGAGCGGTGGGCACGGCACTGGCTCGACGTGGTACGGTATGCCGACAGCAACGGCCTCGACGAAAACGCTGCCCATGCTAATGCCTGGCGATATCGCGACTACGTCGTGCAGTCGTTCAACTCCGACAAGCCCTACGATCAGTTTCTGGTTGAGCAAATCGCAGGTGACCTTTTGCCGGCGACGGATGATGCACAAAAACACGCGCACCTTATTGCTACCGGATTCCTCTCGCTTGGCCCCAAGGTGCTTGCCGAACCGGACAAGGTGAAGATGGAGATGGACATTATCGACGAGCAGATTGACACGCTCGGCAGGGCACTGCTCGGGATCACCTTTGGTTGCGCGCGTTGTCACGACCACAAGTTCGATCCTGTCCCTACCGACGATTACTATGCGCTAGCCGGTATTTTTAAGAGCACCAAGACGATGGATTCACTGGAGACCATCGCCAAGTGGCACGAGAACTCCCTGGCCACGCCGGAGGAAAGCAAGCTGAAAGAGAATCATGATGCGGTCATATCAGCCCAGCAAAAAGTGATCGCGGCATTCATCGAAAAAGCAAACCAGCAACTGCTTGTGGAGCAAAAGCTAAAACAACTGCCTCCGAAACCCGAAGAGAAATACTCGAAAGCCAACCAGGATGAGCTGGCCAGGCTGCAGGAAACACTTGGGCGTTTGGAGGCCGACGCACCTTTGATTCCCTTCGCGATGGGTGTGGTGGATGGCGAAGTAACCAACCTGCCCATTTTTGTGCGTGGCAATCACGAGACACCCGGGGCATTGCAGCAGCGACATTTTCCCCGCGAGCTGGTAGCCGGGGAGGTCGAACCGATAGGCGACGGCGCGAGCGGCCGCCTGGAACTGGCACGGTGGATCGCCAGCCGGGAGAATCCGCTGACCGCACGTGTGATGGTCAACCGTGTGTGGCGGTGGCACTTTGGCCGCGGCCTGGTGGCTACCACCGATAACTTTGGCAAGCTCGGCGCAGAACCCACCCATCCCGAGTTGCTCGACTGGCTGACAAGTTGGTTCATCGAGAATGGCTGGTCCGTCAAGAAACTGAATCAGCTGATTCTCAACTCTGCAACGTATCACATGAGCAGCCAGGCATCCCCCGATGCGATTGAGCGCGACCCAAACAACCAGCTGCTTTCACGCGCACCACTGCGGCGGATCGAGGCAGAGCCGTTGCGGGATTCGCTGCTACAAATCAGTAACCTGCTTGACCCAAAAATGGGCGGCTATGTTTGGACCTTTCAGAATTTCGAACTTGTGTTCAATCACACCTCCGAAGATGCGACCACCTACGACAGCAACCGCCGTTCGATCTATCTGCCGGTCATTCGAAATCACGTTTACAATCTCTTCGAACTCTTTGACTTCCCCGACCCCAGTACGGTCACTGGTCATCGCAACAGTTCTACGATCGCTTCCCAGGGACTGTTCCTGATGAACAGCCCGTTTGTGTTACGCACCACCGAGGCACTGGCAACCCGGTTATTGAATGAAGAACCCGTTGATAGCGGTCAACGCGTCGAACGGTTGTATGCACTGGTATATCAGCGCTTGCCGTCCGTGCAGGAAACTAAAAACGGGCTTACCTTTGTGGCTGATTTTTCTGAGGTTCACAACGGGAAAGACGGTAACAAGAATCAATCGGCAGCCTGGCAGGCGCTTTGCCAGATGTTGGTCGCCTCCAACGAATTTTTGTATCTGCAATGATTTCACGACGCGATATTCTGCGACAGACGGCATTGGGCTTTGGATCCATTGCGCTGACGTCCATGCTAGAGGAGCAGGCATCGGCAGAGAACCCGCTGGAATCGAAAAAGCCCCAATTTCGCCCGCGCGCAAAGCGTGTCATTTTCCTCTTTATGAAGGGGGGCCCATCGCAGGTCGATACCTTCGAGTACAAGCCACAGCTTCAGCGTGATGGTGGCAAAGAACTGCCGTTTGCCAAGCCAAAGGTTACTTTTGCCACTACCGGAAATTTGCTGGCTTCTCCATGGAAGTTCACCCAACACGGCCAATGTGGACATTACGTGAGTGAATTGTTTCCGCAGGTGGCAAAACACGTGGATGACATTTGCTTCCTGCATGGGCTACACGGCACCAATCCCGCCCATGGTGCCGCATCGCTCAAGTTGCACACGGGTGCCGACAATTTTGTACGGCCAAGCATGGGTGCCTGGGTCAGTTACGGTTTGGGCACCGAGAATGCCAACCTGCCAGCCTTCGTGACCATCTGTCCCACACTCGCGCATGGCGGTGTTAACAACTGGGGGGGTGCTTTCCTGCCCGCAGACTATGCCGGCACACCCATCAGTAATGCCAGTATTCCGGCAAAGAATGCCAAAATGCATCACATCACAAATCCTAAATGGACGTTCGCCGAGCAGCGCATGCAGTTGGATTTTCTAAAGCAACTCAACCGGGATCGGCTTGGCGACATACCGCATTCGGATCTTGAAAGCCGCATCCATTCGTTTGAACTTGCCTTTCGCATGCAAACTTCAATGCCCGAGATTCAGGAGATCGGTGGCGAAAGCGAAACAACACACAAGCTCTACGGCCTGGACAACCCCGTCACCGAAGATTTTGGACGGCAATGCCTGTTGGCACGGCGTTTTTGTGAACGGGGCGTACGCTTCGTACAAGTGACCCACAGTGACTCCAAGGTGCAGTGGGATCAACATGGCGATCTCCGCCACGGCCATGCCGAAAAGGCCAGCGAGGTCGACCAACCCATTGCCGGACTTCTTGAGGACCTGAAAACACGCGGTTTACTGGATGACACACTGGTTGTGTGGAGTGGAGAATTTGGCCGCACACCCACGGTGCAGGGATCAGATAACGACGGTCGCGATCACAACCCGTGGGGCTTTACCATGTGGCTGGCCGGTGGAGGTGTAAAAGGTGGTACCAGCCATGGAGCCACCGATGAGTACGGCTTTTACGCCGAGCAAGGTAAAGTGCACATCCACGATTTTCACGCGACGTTGCTCTACCTGCTGGGGGTTGATCACGAAAAACTCACTTACCGCCATGCGGGCCGCGATTTCCGGCTCACGGATGTCTTTGGCAACGTGGTCCACGATATTCTCAGCTGACTGGGCCCTCCGAGCCGCTCGCCCGCTGCGCTGGGCCACTTGTCGGCGGAACCCAGGCCTTTGTCACAACACCAGCTATTATTGAGAGGGGTTACCCAAGGTCACTTGCGTGGATTGGTAAATACCATGTGGACACGCGCTGTTATCCCACAAAGGAATCAATGCCTTTTGGCTGCGGTATATCTTCAGTGAGAATCTTCCAGGTTGCCCCCATTTCACGCATCGCCTTGAAATTACGTGGCTTGTAGGAAAATTCAAGATGAGGTGTAAGCAGCGGCCCTGATGTTTTTCGGGCACGCATAAATTCCTCCGTCAACCCGGTAGTCAGCAAGGTACGTTCGACCGGATAAGGTGCCCTGGCCGTGCGGAAATGATGCTGAATCGCGTGGGTAAGCGCTTTGAACAGGTTGCGATTGTCCCACGGACCCACGTAGTAGCTGGTGGCTCTAGGTTTTCGCTCACCTTTGAGCCGACAAGCGAAGTTCCACCGCATATCGCTTTTTCCAACAGTGAGCATGGTGGCTTTAAGGCCGTCGGCATACCGAATAATCACCCCACCGGAGGGCTGCACCTTTTCGCCGGGAATCTGTTTTAGCGACTTGGGTGGCCCGCCGAGTTCGGCTGCCATGGCCGCCCGGGCCAGCGATTGTGACCAGTTGCCCTTCCATAATTTCTCACCCGAAAGTGCTTCCAGGCTAACCACCCCTGTTTCACCCCCCCGGCGCGACTCGACCTGCGATTGCAATAACTCAAACGCATGAAACCCGTACGCCTCGATCGGCCCTCCATGAATCGAAACGGCTTCGGCAATATTGGCACCTCTTGGCAGTTCCATCGGAGGTATGCGCTGGGCCAGTGGCACCGAACTTCCCGCCATTAGGGGAATTTGAAGTTCGCGAGTCGTCTCGATCATCGCGGTGGCCCAATCCCAGCGATAGCTGAGGTGCTTGTCGATGAACATTGGCACCGAACGGCCACTGGCTCGCATGACTTCCGCAACTTGATCAAAAAATCGCTTACGGGGATAACACTTCTGGCCTAGCCGATTGAAACGGTAGCTGCCATGTTCGGCAATCAACAACACGGCATCGACATCGAGCCGCCGTTTTCCGCGGCAGAGTGCGCCAGCGATTGTGGGGTAGATACGAAACCCATACTGTTTGGCTACGTCGCGCGACATATCGGTTTTGACAAACTGGTCGACGTACATCGAAACGATCTGCTGGTCCGGCACAATTTTCCGGCCGTTGAACAAGTACGGTTCTAAAAAATTTTCCAGGATGACATGGGCATGTGAACGGGGACGAAGGACCGTGGTGATGACAGCTACTTTCATAACGCTCTCTAATGAAACGGTGATGGGTGCTCACAAAATCATCTGGGCACGATTCTAAGATAAATTGCCGAGACAAGCACCCCACAACCCCAGCATTCATGGCACGGCCACACTGCACCGAGTGACTCTAAAACCTATGAACGACCCGCTCAATCGGATAAAATGCGATTGGGACGCACCACATATTCCTTTCTGAGAAAAACGAGTCTCGATGCAACATCACCGACTTATAACAGGGCCCTTCTTGATCGTTGGTGCTCTTTGGTTTGCGGGTAACGTGGCCATTCTTCCGGAACCAGCCCGAGCGGAGGAAAATGCGTTCACGCTGGCTAAACTTCGAAAAGTCCGCAAAGAAATGACGCACCGAAAACGCCGGATCATTTTCAACAATGACGGCGACGATTTCGAAGGTCACGGTGGCAAGGGCAACAATCGAACTGAAGCGTCAGCCGCCATGACCACAACTCCCGAAGTGGGCTTCCCCCCTTTAACTGATCCAGGTCTATGAGAGAATCGCATCCGGGCGTAGCCCGGAAAGGATTTCCTCAGATGAAGAAGAACCGACACACGACCAAGCAGATTATTGAGAAGCTTC
>CAUZEA010000080.1:0-26418 GCA_963578605.1 Planctomycetota bacterium | reverse complement strand
GGATCCAGGACAAAATCAAGGGCCACAAGATCCATAAGCGGCCGGGGTCCAGTGGTTTTGGACAACTCGGGCCAAAACTTGATGACGAGCTCCCGGTTCCTCATCATTCGGGGTATGTCGAGGCACCCGCTGATGTCGACCCGCTGTTCGACCACCAGAAAATCACCGGATAATTCAGATAAACAATGAGCGAGTTTGTCGCGGTTGCCAGGTGCACCGACATCGCCGATCCGGGTTCGCTGCTGGTAGAAGTCGATGAGCAACTCATCGTCCTGCATTCATGCTGCGGGCCAATATTACGCACTCGATGACGTTTGCACCCACGACGGGGGGCCTCTCAGCGATGGCGAAATCAACAGCCAAGAAGGTACGATTGCCTGCCCTCGCCATGGGGCAAAGTTTGCCATCGCCAGCGGGGATGCGATCACGATGCCGGCTACCAAGCCGACCGAATCCTATGAAGTGAAAGTCGAAGGGGACCAGTTGCTGATTTGCCTCAGCCAGTCGTAGAATAGGTTTGGCGGCGCACGGTATCCCAACAGGTCCACGTCTGCCCATAAATCTTTACTCCGAGTCACCCACCAACCCCTGCGGAGCGGTTCCAGCCAGGCCGGTTCGTTGCTTAAGTTGAAAGGTCGCCGTCATGCCCATCGCCGAAGACACAATTCGCGAAGCACTCAAGCAGGTGATTGATCCCGAACTGTTCATCAACATCGTTGACCTGGGACTCATTTGCGCCGTCAATGTCGAACCCGGGGACGACGATCAGTCTTCGGTTTCGGTTGATATGACCATGACCAGCCCCGCCTGTCCGGCTGGCCCCCAACTCCTCAGCCAGTCCAAGGAAGCTGTCGCCCGGTTAGAGGGTGTGTGCGACGTGGAAATCAAGCTGGTGATGGACCCTCCCTGGACTCCTGACCGCATGACCGAAGATGCCCGCGATCAACTCGGCATATTCTGATAGAAACGGGATAAGGAACCTGCCTGAATCCATTGCGCCTGGACATCGGCCTACCTATGCACGTGTTTCTTTACGAGTGGGCGACTGGCGGCGGGCTCACCCACCAGCAAGGGTCGCTCCCGACATCGATTCTCCGCGAAGGGACGGCGATCGTCAGCGCGGTAGCTGCGGATCTCGTCAAAATCAACGATTGTCAGGTCACGGCACTGCGAGACCTGCGCGTACTTGACCTCTGCCTGCCTGGTTGTGAGTTGATCGATCTCCACTCTCCGGCAACCCACCGGGAAGAAATCGAGCGGCTGGCAGCCGTGGCGGATGGCACCCTTGTAATCGCCCCGGAATTCGACCAGATTCTGCAGCACACCGCCGAATCGGTCACGGCCGCAGGGGGGCGATTGCTCTCACCACCATCCAGTTTCATCCGGGTCGCAGCAGACAAACAACAAACAGCCCGCCAACTTGCCCAGGCAAAAATCCCGGTACCCTCGGCTGTCCGACTCGAGCCCGACGAGAGGTTGCCCACCGATTTTGTGTATCCGGCAGTTTTAAAACCGATCGACGGCGCCGGTTCGCAAGATATCCAGTTGGTAGCCGGCCCCCACGATACTCCGCTGCCTTACGCCTGGGCACGACGGCTGGAGCGATATTACCCCGGCCTGGCCGCCAGCGTAGCTTTTCTTTGCGGTCCTCACGAAGTGGTTCCTCTGCCGCCCTGCCGTCAAATTCTCTCGGAGGACGGTCGCCTTGCTTATACCGGGGGCGCGCTGCCGCTGCCAGCCGGTTTAGCCGAGCGGGCGACCGGTTTGGGCCGGCGCGTCCTGGACTGCATGCCAGCTGCTCACGGCTATATCGGAATCGACCTCCTGTTAGGCCGCGATCCCGCCGGGTCCGACGACATCGTCGTCGAGGTGAACCCCCGCCTCACGACCTCCTATATCGGGTTGCAGGCTGCTTGTCAGTCAAATCTGGCGGAGGCAATGTTAGCCGTTTGTGCTGGACGGAAAGTGGCTCTTGAATTCTCCGAGCGCACGATCGCATTTGATGTCGAGGGCAACACAAGCTTCGTGTGAGAAAGCCGCGATTTCCACTGACAGCGAATCCGTCAGTCGCGACCCTGCTCCTTCTCTTTAACCGGAATATACTTGTTGTACAATTCGGCATAGTCTTCGCGGACAGGACTGAAAACATCCAACACGACCGCGGGCCCCCCCACCGCGACAGCCCGATGGGGAGTATGTGGCGGAACGATAAACA
Organism: Planctomycetota bacterium; assembly: GCA_963578605.1. Taxonomy (GTDB): domain Bacteria; phylum Planctomycetota; class Planctomycetia; order Pirellulales; family Lacipirellulaceae; genus JAKVCB01. Next base: position 24,203 of record CAUZEA010000080.1, on the reverse strand, counting down.
TTGCACCCGGTTCCACGACGCGGGTTTCGGTGCCAATCGTCAATTCCACCCTTCCTTGAAGCAACATTCCCCCCTGCTCATGAGGATGATCGTGCAGGGGAACCTCTGCCCCTTCGTCCATCTCCAGGTAGGAAAACATCAGGTTTTCGCCAAAAGGGGTCCGCATCCGACAACCTGGCACAATCTTCAGCGGCTCGACATCGTCAATATCAATAAAGGGCATCAGCTCGCCTGTGGGTGAAAGGACTGTTCTGCAGCGTGGCCTCCAATACCTTGCCTGGGCACATTCTACCAGAATCGTCTGGCAGTCCAGGGTGATCGGTTTTCTAATGGGAGTTTCGCATACCGGACTGATTCGCAAGAAACCTGCTTCAACCAGCATGCCACCTTGGCCGGGGTAATTTGGATGACACTCCTCGCTCTTGATATTGGAGGCGCTAATTTAAAAGTAGCCGATGGAAACGGCTTTGCCCGCACAGAACCGTTCGCACTTTGGAAGTATCCCGCTAACCTGGCCGATGCCATCCACCAACTCATCACCAAAGCACCCCCAGCGGAACGGCTTGCCGTAACGATGACCGGCGAACTGGCTGATTGTTTTACGTCCAAGGCAGAGGGTGTATGCCATATTCTCGATGCAGTCGACGCAATCGCTGAAAATCGCCAGGTTCGGGTCTACCTCTGCAATGGAAACCTGGTCGATACGGCCACCGCACGCCACGAACCTCTGCTCGCAGCAGCGAGTAACTGGCATGCGCTGGCCATGTTCGCCAGTCGTTTCTTGCAAGGCCCATCCGGCTTGTTGATCGACATCGGTTCCACGACGACCGACCTGATCCCGATCGACCCGGAGGGGCCGACCACCCGTGCGACCACCGACCTGGAACGACTTGCCACAGGTGAGTTAATCTACACCGGAATTACCCGCAGCCCGATTTGTGCGGTGGTACGCGAACTTCCCTGGCGCGGACAATCTATCCCGGTCGCCCAGGAACTATTTTCCACCACGCTGGATGTATATCTCATGACGGGTGACATACCGGAGAACTCCAACAATTTCCAAACAGCCGATGGTCGCCCAGCGACATTGACCGCAGCTCGAGACCGGCTGGCACGTTGTGTTTGCGCTGACCGTACGATGTTCTCGCACGAAGATGCTCTTAAGGCGGCCACGGCAGTTCGGCAGCAACAGGTCCAGCTGTTGTCCAACAAGATTCGTCAACTGACTTCTCGTCAAGACGACTTTCCCCATAATGTGGTTCTGAGTGGCAACGGGGAATTCCTGGCCCGAGCGGCGCTGAACGAATTAAGCATGTCGCCAGGTCTGGTAAGTCTGGCCGAACAAGTAGGCCCGCTTTCCAGTACGTGCGCGGCAGCCCATGCCGTGGCTGTACTGGCACATGCAAGAACTGGCCCATGAGCTATCCTGCAATCCACGTAATAAAAATCGGTGGCAGCCTGCTCAACCTGCCCGACTTGCCAGCCCGCTGGCGACAATGGCGGGCCCAGCGGGAAACAGTGCACGATGTAGTCGTCGTTGGTGGCGGACCGCTGGTCGACGTGCTGCGAGAGCAGGCGCTGCACCGCTCAATCGGCGACGACATTGCTCATTGGTCGGCAGTGGACTTAATGGCAATCAACACAAGGCTGCTTGCTTCCCAGCTTGCCGAGTACCCTGTCTGTGCCGTCGGACCTGTCCTTGAAGATCGCTTGACAACCATCGGTGGATCATTCGTCGATGTCGTACACTTTCTACGGCACGTTGAACCTCTGCAACCGGGAAGCAAACTTGTGTCCAGCTGGGATGTCAGCAGTGATTCGGTCGCGGCACGGCTGGCCATCAGCCTCAACGCCGAGAAACTCACCTTCCTCAAATCGAGCAGTCCACCACCGGCCGTTGGGCAGTCATTGTCGCAATATGCGGCGACCGGTTACGTCGATCCTTTCTTGCCACTTCTGGCCAGCGAGCTTCCACCACTGGAATTCCTCGATTTTCGCCACCCTTAACCTGGTGGCCAGCCTGCGAACTGGAGTCTTTGCTCGGCAATCCGCAACCGAGACTCACTGCCGCGTTGACAGTTCGCCGCTCGGGATCTTTTTGGAGTGAGTTCCGACCCGATGCGTTCCCGCCACGGTGGTATGCCCTTCTGGAACAACCCGCAGTGCCGGCGTGAGTCTGGTGCTGACTTGCGGTTTCCAGCAGATTTTCAAACCTGCTGGCAGCAGCAAAAGATCGCCAAGTAATGCAGCACACATGGTAACGGTGGTTAACTCCGCAAAACGTCGCGTCGGCACGAATTGAGAGAGGTGGACAACCGACAAGCCAATCACGATCAAGAGGCTCGTCAGCATTATTGCCCGTCCTGTGCCAAGACAGGTACGACGGACAATTTCGTCGATGGAACCTCCATCCCTGGTTTCGTCGCGGAACCGCGCCAGAAAATGGATCGTATCATCAACGGCGATACCCAGACTGATTGCAAATACGATGACATTCCCAGTGCTCATCGTATAGCCGCTAAAGCCCAAGCCGGCCATAAGCCCCATATAACCCAACGTGACGATCAAAGGAGTGGTGTTGGGAAGTATCGAGGCGATCGCCATTCTCAGGGAGTGGAAAAGGACGGCGATGACGACAAAAATAACTGCAGCCGCACCCATGAGCGAATAAAACAAGTCCCCGATCAGATCGCGCATTGCCATGCTCGAGTAGTATGAATCGCCGGTCAGCCTCACCCTAATCCCAGATTCCGGGGGAAAGATTTCGGCAAGCTTATGTTTGATTTCTTCGTAGACTTCGCGTGACCGACGAATGCCGATGTCGCGAACGTGTACTGATATCCGCGAATGAAGCCCATCCTCCGCGAGGTAATCGCGGTACCGATTTGCCTTGGCGTTTTTGTTATTTTCCAGACGGGTATGCGCGTCATGCAATCGGGTAACGGTTTCCGATCCTTTGACCGGCTCTTCTGTCGGTACGTTTTTGTGGAAGCGTGGTTTGCCCGGCAACGCGCGATCCATCTCGCGGTACAAATCAACATACGATCGCACTAAAGCAACCTCCGATAACGACCGCAAATAGGCCGTTGCCTCGGCTACGCGAAAGAACGTGTCCGCGTCTTGGAACTTCCCTTCACTGTCGGCAGTCAGTGAGAGTTCCAGTGGCATGAAACCGCCCAACTTGTTTTCCACCAGGTGCATCGTTTCAACCACGGGATTGTCTTCGTCGTAGGTCTCGATCAACTTCGAATCAATCACCACGTTTTGGGCCAAGGCAATAACACCCACCATGACCCAAGCTGCGCTGGCAAGCACGACATAAGGCCGCCGCGTGGCAAAGCCACCCATGGCGGCTGCAATTCGGGCAAGAAAAGAGTTCTCACGAGTCACATCCTCTCCCGCCTTGCGTGCCCGGTTGGATACAAAATCTGGTGCCCGCAGCAATGGCATCAAGGCCCCCGCGACCAGCATTGTCGCGATGTAAATGAAACCCATTCCAATCGCCGCTTGCCAGCCAAAATCCGAAAGAACCTCGGCATCTGCCACGACCAGACTGAGAAAGCCGATTGCGGTGGTCATGCAAGTAAGCAGGCAGGCCGATCCCATGTGCCTGAGCGTTCGCCGCGCGATACCCTCTCGGTCGCCGGGTGTGAGTAAGGACTGCTCTGAGAAATAACTGACCACGTGGACACAGTTTGAAACGCCCACAATCATCAACAGCACTGGCAGCACGTTAGTGACAATATTAAGCGGCTTGTCAAGAACAGCAAGCGTGGCCAGAGTCCAAAGTACGCCAATGCCAATCGCTGCCCACGGAATCAACAACCCGGCGGGACGCCGATACATCAGCAGGAGAATAACCAAAAACAGGCCGGCGCAGGTGGGTACTATACTCGCCTGGTCAGCTTGTAGTCGCTCAGAAATATCAAGCCGAATCCACGGAAGCCCGGTCACATGTAGTTGATAGCCTGCCGGAAGTGCCAGCTTGTCAAGCTCTTCTTCAACTGCCGTGACCACTTCCTTCACTTCGGCCACTTCGTTCACATCAGTCGCAAAATAGGCCACGACCGCCGCACACTGGCGGTCCTCGCTGATCAGCATGCCATTGAGCAAAGGCGTATCTGCTACTTTTGCCCGAATTCTGTCGAGTTCTTCTTTGTCGAACTCCGTGTCGGGTCGCACCACCGGCACCATCATGACGCGGGAGCGACCAAGGGCGCGGACACGTGGAACTCGAACCGTTGACAACCCCACCACCCGCTCGATGTTGGGAATATTTTCGAGTCGCTTGGTCAACTTCACTTGCCAGTTAATCGCGGCAGCAGAGAGAACATCATCATCCCCCGTCGCTTCGAGTACCACCATCACGAGATTGTCTTCGTGAGTGAAGGTGTCGTTGAACTGCTTGTTGAAAGCCAGTTCCTCTTGCTCGCCGTAGAAAAGCGCTTCGACTTTAAAGTCGAATTTCAGGTTATGGGAGAGCTTTAACCCCAGCAACGTCAACACCACCAGCAACACGATGACAATCCACCGCTGTTGGACAATCGTATCGGCGAGGCGCGAGAACATGAACGAGCGAACAAGCAAACCCGCTAGGTTGAACTTGCTACACCGGGGTCAATGTTTAGGAAATTCATTGCGAACTACTTCTAAAAACCGCTCTACTTCAATCGAATCCATCGCTCGGATCAATTCGGCCTGTGGGGATGCCACAGACGGCAAAGAGGACTCGCTCCGCCGGTGCGAGTCTACAAATCAAATGGGTGGGGTAAGGCTCATAATCGTACCAAAACACGCAAAACATGTCCACGCAGGCAACCGTCACCTACCTGCCGGAGACTTTGCTCCACGCTCAACACTTGTCGCATCAGCAGGCACATTCCATGCTTCGCGAGGGTGAATTCCCCAAAAAAACCGGTTTGCTACCCGTATTTTCTCCCCATGCTACCCAGTCCTGCGTCGGGAATGGTCGTGCGGCCTTTCAGGAGCCCGCTCACGTGGTCCACCACCGCAGGACTATCTTGTCACGATCCACCCTCGACACTTTGCTGAGCACAAGCCAGACAAGATCGTTGGAGATGACCTCAACCGCTACAACCTTGGTTGATGACAACCTGGCTTCAACATGACTTTTTCGGAGTACGGTAATCTCATGGTGCCGTCGGTAGCAGGTGCAGATCGACCTCTCTACCCCGTGACCACCGAACCAGACGCCGCAAGGACCTCCCCCGAAAGCAAATTTGGTGGGTCCGGCTCCAAAACAATTTTGCTGCGGGTTCGAAATGCCCCGTGTACCGCATCTCTATTTGAGGATTGATGAAACCCACAGCCGAAACCACGTTGCTGGTCACATGAATTAGCCGTTTGCAACTCGCCAACAGAAGGGCGTCGGAGAGGATATCCGCACCCAGTTCGACCGCACCTTTTCGATCAAAGTGCAGTTGCTCGGCATCGCCGCCCACAACCCGCTGCACGTTTTCTTGAAAAACAACTGCCGCACCGAATTCGTCACGCATTTCCTGAATGACATCCTCCTGGTCGGTAGCAAGGAAAATTGTGGGCACCCGTTGGCCATACTGCTGCCGAATCGCTGCGACAAAATGAGGTACTCCATAAACATATTTGTTAATTTGCTCGACCGAGTGCCCTGCATGACGAATGTGTACGCCGACACACTCTGGTTGATTCAGATACTTACCGCAAAAAGAGTCAACCCGCTCTTTAATATAAGCCCGCGGACGAACATACCTGTTGTAGATTGCATGGTACTTCTGACGCCAATGCTGGTTGTTGAGCGTGTAGAGACGGCAGGCACGTTTGCCCCAAGCGCGAAAGGTGTCAAAACACATGCCACAATGGTCGATCTGCCAGATATCCCGTGTCTGGTACCTAGCCGTGCGATTGGGTATGAACGGTAACGGTTCGAAAAATTGGTTCCACAAGTTTCCATCGGCTGGCGTACCATAGGGAAACTGGGTTTGCGCAACTACCGTTCCGTCCCGAACAACCTGATTGGCCTGCCAGTTGACAACGGCGATGTCGTCCTGGCAAACCGTACTGCCCAGGCGATTAATGACGCCGTTGAAATTCGCAAAGAACCCGGCGTCGCGCGCATGGATCACGTATCGATAGGACACCTGTTTCTCTCTCGGTACTACTGCCAGAAGCTGATCATGACTGCAGCAAGAACTTTCGACCTGCGGTATCGAATGGAAACCAAGGATGCTCAAGCGGCTAAAACTACGAAATCTGGACAATCAATGCCAGAGAGAGTCACGCGATTGCTGTCCCGTGCAATCAAAGTCGTGAGGGTACCGGCTGCCTGCAGCGAAGGGTGCCGCCCACACCCATTCCCAGCAGTACCCAGACTCCCAGCAGTACCCAGACACTCGAGTTGGCTGAGTTGGCCGGTTCAAGCACTTACCCTCACCCGACGGCACAAGCCTGCTGGTCGTCCCGTAGTTCGCAACAAGCACAGGCGGGTTCTACTTGTAGAAGATGGCCAGCCAGATAGTCGCTTGGTCTGGGTCGGTCCAGGCAACCCGATGGCGGGTGTGGGCCGGAATGTTCAGATGATCGCCTGGGCTGAGCCAGACGGTACGTGGTTTCCCCCCCGGGGAATCGCAAACGACTCTGGCGGCACCCGCAAGCACCACGACTCACTCGCTTTCGTCCTGGTCGTACCAGAACTCCTCAACTGACGTATGGCCCAGAGAAACAATCCGCTCGATTCGGACCGCATCGGCCGCCAAAATCGGCTCGAAAAGTTCAGCACTCAAATCCCCAGGTATTTCGGAAAACAGGTTCTTCACGACCAACTTCTCCCATCACGTGCGCAAGAACTTTTACATCGGCTGTATGGTTGGCGATTCCAGGACTGATCAGGGGCCCAAACATCCGCGTACTGCGTTTTTCGCGGGCAAGATTGACGACGTTAAAATCTACAGCCAAGCCCTTACTGCAGCCGAGGTCAAAGCTGGTTATGACGAGGGAGCCAAGGGGCCTGACAAGTTAGCCAATTACCAGCCGGAACCGGCCATTGAAACAGTAACTCAAGGCGATATCACCGTAAAGGCAAGTAAGAATGGTCAGTTACTGGTTACTGCCGGACCGCAGTCCTGTATCGTGAAATCAACCTTTTCTTATCCGGGACATAAGATCGGTTGGAACGCATTATCGGCAAAACCGGAGGGCAGTGAAGCCAACTGATCCGTTCAGATAAAAAAGGTATCACCGCAGTCCTTGCAAATCGAAGCCCACGGAAAGTTTTACGCGATTCGTCGCACCCTGGAAATCAAAGACGGTACGATCGAATTTTCAGATAAATTCACGAATCTGGACAATGAGCCTGTCGGAGTTGAAATTTGGAACGTCCTAACTCAGCCAGAAGTTTTTAAAGATATCATCAGTCCGGGGCAAAAGGGCTGGGGCGCGAACCCGACGTTCTTCGTGAGCGGTAAATCGGGGAACATGGGCGTGTTCCTGAAGGACAACGTTTCTCGCCAGCGATATCAAACGGTTCTTGGAGTCCCAGCCAACCAAGCTCGCTTTCGAATCAGTGATCTGGCATTTAATGTCGGTAAGAGCCTGACGATCCGCTGGAGCATGCATCCGCTGGGGACGATGGAGGACTATTTCTCCTTTATGAACCAGCTTCGTAGAAATTTAAAATCCAACTTCACCGTCGAAGGATCGTTTCGGTTTCTGAGGTTGGGCGCTCCACGTGGCGAGGACTTCTGGATGCCTTGGGAAGAACCAAAGCAACTCAAGTCTTATCTTCAGCATATGCGTCTGGCAATGGTGGCGGTGATTCCATTTATGGATTACACCCCCGGCCCTGACGGTCGCGTTTGGCCTCGTGACGAATACAAAAATAAGATGCAAAAAGCCATCCGGGCTTTGAAGGCAGCCGATCCAAAACTCAAGGTGCTCGCCGCCATAGAATGCGACTGGGTTGCGATTGACCGGAAAAACATGGAAAACGGACATCTGCTGCCAGCTGCGAAGCCGGGAGAACCCTCGAACAACTTTGCCCTTACCGCGGCGCAGACCCGCATTGTCGAAGCCGGATCACCCTGGCGGGACAGCATGAAACGCAACAAGGATGGCAATGGCACGATTGAGCTTTATGGGGGGGATTCCACACCACAATCTGCATTGGGAGTCTATCCGGTAGTAGGCAACTACCAATACGAATTCCTGATGGACCAGGTAAACTTCCTGTTTGATGAAGTAGGCTTTGACGGTTTCTATATTGACCAGTTCTCGATGGTTAATTCCACCATAAAAACTTATGACAAGTGGGACGGTTTCAGTGCTGAACTGGACTCAAAAACAGGACGGATTAAAAGAAGATATTTTGACGCCAACGTTGCCGGTATCACCGCCAGGGTCAATCTTTGCAAAGTTGCTCTCGATAGGGGTAAGGTCGTCGTTGCCAATACCTATGCAACATCGGAAGAGGAAGTGAGCCTGCCGATTTACCGATTCTCAGAAACCTGGAATGCCTTTGATCCCATGGCGACCCCTGACGGCGAAAAACCTCCACTGGTCCCTTACCTTTTCAGAGGCAGCCTGGCAAGTCCCATCGCATTGGGATTGTCAAAGGGAGCGAGCGGCGCAAATGACACTGCCCGCAGAACTATAAAAGGCGTGGCCACTTATTTGCGCCACGGCCTGCTTTACTACCACTACCACATCAGGCAAATTCCGCTGGAAGGTCCTGGAAGCGGTAAAAATGGTCCGATTAACCATATGTTCCCCCTGACTCCCATCGGCGTGCACGAAGGTTGGGTTGAGGGCGCAGAGCGCACGATTACCAGCGTGTCAGGAAATTATGCCTGAAAACACCAGGCACCGCCCAAGATCTATCTCTTTGATCTGGACGGCAAGCAAGTTGAACATCAAATCGAATCCGTGAAGACGGCTGATGGCTGGCGCGTGCCAATCAACTTGAAGGATTGGGCACAGATCGCAGTGATTGAGTGAGAGATATCCTCTGTCGCACCTGCTTCCACGCCGCCGACGGCTTCGCTCTGACGTTCGAACTGGCGATTCCCCGGGACTCCCCGGCCACCAATCGGCGAGGTTCGACATCGTGCTCGAGAGTCCGCCTGCTGGCATCACACCACCCGGACAGAGGGTCTCGATTGACTTATTGAAGCCAAATTCTGATTAAGGTAGAATGTTATTCAGCTTACGGTTATGGAGTAGCGAAACCGGTATTTCTCGATATGGTGCGGCTGTTCTCATCTTTTTCCGCAGGTCACATCATTTTCCTGGAGGCCATGCCATGAACGACTCGGTGACCCAGCCCAACGCCATGCCTAAGCGTCAGGCGGCGTTCCGCGAGGATTTCCGTCAGCGAATCGCCAGGTTTTACAGTGGGCCGCTCCACGTGCTGATGATCTTTGGCATCGGCATTGCCGTCATCTGGTACAGCGTGCAGCACTTGAACAATCCCCCCTGGTACGCCTGGCTGGTTATCCCGGTTGTCTTTCTCGTCGCCAACCTGTTCGAATGGTGGATCCATCGCTTTGTCATGCACCGGCCGATCAAGGGATTCAACAATTTCTTCATGGCAATCTATACGCGGCACACCTTGGCCCATCATCAGTTCTTCACCGATCACGAACCGACGGTCGACAGCAACCGTGATTTCCGGATTGTATTTTTCCCACCGTATGCCCTGGTCACGTTCATTTTGATGGCAATACCGCCAACCTGGATTCTCATTTATGCCGGTCTGCCAAATATGGGCTGGATACTGATGATGACCAGCGTGTTCCTTTACTTGAACTATGAGTTCTTCCATTACAGCTGTCATGTGAAGGATGATCGACTGGCCAAACACATTCCTTTTATCAACACCATTCGTCGACATCATATTGCCCATCATGACGTACATATCATGATGGAAAAAAACTTCAACCTGACCTATCCATTCGCCGACTGGCTGTTCGGCACATCGGACCTGAACCGCGGCGTGCTGGGCCACTTGTTCAATGGCTATTCGACGGCACATGTGAAACAAAAACAGCGTAAGATTGTTGGCGCGTCAGACGATCCCCAGGCAGGCGTCGCGCGCGCCGAAACTTCACCTCCATAGAATTATTCGCCAGCGCCGATGGCCATAGCACCCAAGAAAATCAAACGTTCCTCGGCATCGCTGACCGGCGGTTTTGTGGTTGGCTTTGCCGTGATTGCACTGGTACTGTTGATCACTTCCCAACTGGGCGTTTGGCAAACTTCAACCCGCTGGATTGTCGCATTGATCCTCGGTGGTGTTCTGGGCACCTGGGTACGAATCGCCGATTTATAGGAAACGTGATAACCATGAAGGTCTATGAAGGTGGGCGGTTCCTGGAAGGCGCGAGCGTGACCGTCGACGGTCGCCCACTCGATACCCGTTTCGATTTAAAAATATTTTCAACCGCCGGGTTCGAATGGACCTACGAGGGTGCTGGGCCCCGCCAACTGTCGCTGGCGCTGTTGGCGGATCACCTCGGGGACGATCAACAGGCGCTTGCACACTGCGAACAGTTTATGATTGACGTGGTTGCGAATCTCGACAACTCCTGGCGAATCACGAGCGAGACCATTGAAGCGGGGCTTCAAGGAAAGCTCTGAGCGGGGCTTCAAGGAAAGCTCTGAGCGGGGCTTCAAGGAAAGCTCTGAGCGGGCCTTCAAGGAAAGCTCTATGCCGCGTCGCACTGAAGATCGACTTTACTTTCCTGCAATCCATGGAACCTGGCATGAGCACACCTGAAACACAATCGGCTCTCCCTCGCAAAAAACGGTCCATCACAGAAATCCGCGATTCGAAAAAGACTGGCGAAAAGATGGTGTACATGTCGGTACCCGATTACACGTCAGCCTGTTGGGCCGAAAAGGCCGGCGTTGATGTGGCCGTTGTTGGCGACAGCCTGGCGATGGTCGCGCACGGCCACAGCAATACCATACCCGCCACGATGGACATGATGACCATGCACTGCGAGGCAGTTCGCCGCGGTGCACCCAATACATTCGTACTCGGCTGCATGCCCTACCAAAGCTATCACACGATCGATTTGGCGCTCAAAAACGCCACCCGCATGATGCAGGAAGGGGGTTGCGATGCCGTTAAACCACAAGGTGGCAAGAGCCAGGCCCACATTCTCAAAGCACTCATCGATGCAGGCATTCCCACCGCTTCCCACATTGGTCTTACCCCACATACGGTAGCGATGTTTGGCGGATTCAAGGTACAGGGCCGCACCGCTGAGGCAGCCATGAAGATTCTGGACGACGCACTGGCCATTCAGGAGGCGGGCTGTTTCATGCTGGAATTCGAGGCCGTGCCTGACCGCATCGCGGAACTCATCTCCAAGCAACTGGACATTCCCACGATCGGCATTGGCGCCGGCCCGGGAACCGATGGCCAGATCTTGCTCTGCTACGATCTACTGGGTGTCTTTACCGATTTTAAGCCGAAATTTACCAAACGCTTTGCCAACCTCACCGACGTCGCAGTCACCGGAATTGAACAATACGTTCGCGAGGTCAAGGAAGGCGTGTTCCCCGACAAAGACCACAGCTATACGGTCAAAGACGAAACGTATCAAGAGTTCGCCCAAAAGGTTGCCGAGCGATTCAACTAGCTCTTGCCGCAACGGGACTGCTTGCCGCAACGGTTGCTCACTGTTGTTTTCCTTTTTGGGACATCACCAGCGTCATCCCATCCCCACCCGATTGCTTAAATGCAGCAGGCAGAGTGGCAGGTACGTACCCTTGGTGATGAACTGTGCAAACTCGCTGCAGTCTTTGCTGCCCCAGGTTCTCCGGCAACATTGCGATCGGAAACGACAATCACAACCACGCCCTGAAACAATCGGGCAAAGTCTTTTGGCAAAGAGCTACCGAGCCTGTATTGAATTGCACCCTTCCCCAGACACAGGACAGGGCGGCACAATGTTATAATCAACACCACTTTGCGATTGCATCAACTTCGGGCTCAAGGGAAACAGGAAACGTGATTTAGTCATTTAATCCAAGCAGGAGCGTTCGAAGATGACACTGATCCGTGTTTTGTTTCTCTGTTTTTGGAGTTCCGTGGCCTTTGGTTGGGTAGATGACCTCTCCTCGCCATGTTCGCCGCCAGGCTCTGGCATTCACCAGGCGGATTCGTGCCTACAGTCACCATCACCGTAGCGGCTACGCCTTCACCAAGCTCGGCCGACACGAAGAGGCGATCGATGCGTTCAACCAGGCCGTTAATGTCAATCCCAACGGTGCCGAAGCCCATTATCTACTGGGCCTGTCCTATCTTTGTCATTGAAGAATACCGCAGCAGCCACTGCAGAGTACGAGATCCTCAAAGACCTGGATACAGATTTAGCGGAAAGATTGTTTGACCGCATTCATGGATGATTGTGCAAAATTTCTGCCCGCATGGTCCGTTTGCACGCAACGTAAAACCATGTTCGTGGCAACGCTCGCAATTCAGGATCGTCCAATTGGTGTTGGTAGTGCGGATACGACGCTTCGTCCCAAACGATCAGATCGCCGAACTCAAAGACCATATCGCCAACGATGCCGCTTCTGGTTCGACCGCGTGTACAGCAAAACTATGATGTCAACGGCGAATGGGCAACGCCTGGTCCACCTGGAATCGGTGATGGCAAACGATGGACACTTGGCGGCACTGCCGGCAATAGCACGGGAACAAATAGCGGAACCAGCCCGCGAATAAACCTACAGCCCGAGCGGCTGCAGGTTCTCGTAACTCAGCTGTATGCCCTGGAACGGGTTGTTGGTGATTGGACAGTCATCCAAGTGCCGAATACCAGAGGTCTTGCAAGCTGTGCTCACGGCCGACCGTTCGACCCCTCCCCCGTCAAGCCGGCTCATTGTGGAGCATGCCCCAACCCTGCGCCTTGATATTGATCAGATCTGTCGAATCGACTAACTACGCCCCCTTGGCTGCAACTCATCTTTGCTAGCATGCTGCTTTTCAGGGGTAATCTATGGGAATACCTCGTACGACAATCGGCTTTGTGCCACGTGAAGTCTTCAGTACAACAAAGCGGGCATTGGAAACCTTATTCAAACGCACGCGCGAGCCGTTTGAGCTGATTTGTATCGACGGCGGTTCACCGCCGGAGGTGCAAAGGTACCTGGAGCAAAAGGCTCAGGAAAAAAACTTTAAGCTGTTAAGAACCGATCATTATCTCAGTCCCAACCAGGCTCGCAATCTGGTGATTGAACATGTGAAGACACCTTACGTTGTGTTTGTCGACAACGACGTTCTGGTTGGCGAAAATTGGCTGAAACCTCTGGTTGACTGTGCTGAACAGACGGGTGCTTGGGTGGTAGGTCCGCTCTATTTTGAGCACGCACCAGAGCAACACCGTCTTCATATGGTGGGTGGTGACTGTCGGATCCAAACCGAGGCGGATGGCACGCGTTACCACCACGAACTTCACCACCATGGACACAAGTTGTTGTCTGAAGTGCAGGAAACGATCGAGCGTCATGAGACCGAACTGATCGAGTTTCATGCGGTGCTTGTAGCGATGGAGGTGTTCAAGCAGTTAGGCCCCCTTGACGAAGGTCTCTTGTGTTACGCTGAGCATTGCGATCTTTGTTTAATGGTGCGCGAGGCGGGTGGCCGCGTCCTGGTCGAACCCGAATCGAAGATCACTTACATTCCTCCCAAGCGGCTCGATAATGTCGACCGGACGTTTTTTGAATTGCGTTGGAGCGAAGCCTGGTCTGCTGCTTCGATCAATCGATTCGCCGAAAAGTGGAACCTCACGCCTGGTAATTTCGCAGACGTCGAGTCGTTGAAATGGCTCCGTTACCACCGTTCTTATGGCCTGGCATGGTTGTACCCAATCCGCAGGATCCTCGGTCGCAAGTGGACCAATTCTCTCTTTAAACGAGGCCTATTCTGGTTGGACGTGGTCCATAATCGTCGTCGGTATCCGCCAGAAAAATTTGGTCACGCATCACCAGCACAGCCGCGTCTGGTCCACGATCCGGCCGGTATAGTCTCCCAAGCTGCCTGAAAGACAACTCGCATGCTAGCGCAGACAAATCTCCAACTTTACCGCCAAATGATCGACGCAACATGCGAAGATCATGAGCTTGAGTTAGTGCGGGCAGCGTATGACCTGGCTTGCGAACTCTTTGTCGGTTGTCACCGACCCAGTCAAAAACCGTTTACGTCCCATTTGGTTGGTACTGCCAGCGCTTTGTTTTTGTGGAACGAACCTGTCGAGATGGTTACGGCAGGTTTGCTGCATTCAGCGTACTTGTATGGTGCATTTGGAGATGGGACGCGCGGAATCACCGAAGCCAAGCGTCGTACGGTACGTAATCGGGTTGGCCCGGGTAGTGAAGCCTTGATCGAGCGGCATACAAGGTTGAGCAGGACAATTTCACTCGACTTGTTGTCCGACCCACAGCGACGAGCAGAGTTGGACCGCGACCTGGTGCTGCTCACGCTTGCCGACCTGTGTGATGAATGTTGTGATGCAGGGCCCCTTTATTCTCCGCACAAGCCATTAATGTTTGGGCTGCCTGGTGATCAAAATGCGCGAGATTGCGTCGTGAAGGTGGTAGCGGAAATGGCAGGTTCGACCGCCGCCAACCATTTTCGACAGGTATTTTCTGAAATCGATTCTTGCCGCGTACGACCTTCGTTGGTATCAGCCGACAAAAGTTATCGTACCCTTACACCTGGTGTTGTCGAAATGCGGCGATCGTGGTTCCGCCAGCGTCTCGAGCGATGGAATCGACGGATCTTCCGCAAGAGAGCTGCTTGATCTTGCGAAAAGAGTATCTCAAGTCGGCCATCATGGTGATTCGTACCACCCTCGCCATTTGCAACAAATAGTCCAGCATACTTCAAGTGTTCTGTTGCAATTGACCCCAACTGACTTGAAATCGACTCGTGTGATCGTGGTACGCCTGGGAGCCGGCTGCACGACAAGAATTCTCCTCGCCAGCTCAAGGCCTTGACAGTCGTGGGGCCTGGTCCAGCCAATCATCCCCTTGACCGGCCCCGAAAACATCACGGAGTACGGTTCACACTCTTGGATTGCCTTACGGGGCGTGCTTTACGGGGCTCGACTCGTAAAAAAATCAACCGACACTTATCCTGTCACAGAAACGTCCTCTCCTGTCACAGAAACGTCCTCTCCTGTCACAGAAACGTCCTCTCCTGTCACAGAAACGTCCTCTCCTGTCACAGAAACGTCCTCTCCTGTCACAGAAACGTCCTCTCCTGTCACAGAAACGTCCTCGTTTCGGCAATATGCAGGCTTTGACGTTTCCGTTGCGTTGCGAGTCGATTACCACCTGAGTAGAATCAGCACTTTCAATTGCTCGGTTCTGCCACAACCAGCCCGTTTTGGGTTGCCGATATGACGGACACCAATTCTTAAGCGCCGCCTGCCAGTTCGCGAATTGGTAACCAAACCCACTCCGCAGCATTCCAGTTTTCCACCTTGAGAGGTTCGCCGCATGGACAGCCCGGCACCTGGTGTTACCTTGCGGGATATATCGAAGAGGTTTGGGCCTCAAATCGAGGCCGTGGCCAATCTTAACCTGGAACTTCCGCCGGGACGCTTCACCGCCCTCTTGGGCCCGACTGGCTGTGGCAAGACTACGGTTCTGCGGATGATTGGGGGACTCGAAACGCCAGACCGTGGAACCATTGAGTTTACCCCGCCCTCCCCTGCGGTGGGCTACTGTTTTCAAGAACCGCGGCTGCTTCCCTGGCGGGATGTCCAAGGAAATGTCTCCTTGCCACTCGAGTTGGCCCGGGTCGATCGAACCCAGCGATCACAAGCGGTCGACTCCGCCATCAAACTCGTCCAACTGACCGACGCGGCTAACCGGCTTCCGGGAGCCCTGTCGGGGGGAATGCGAATGCGCACGGCCCTGGCCCGTACCCTGGTCTCACGACCACAGCTACTGCTGCTGGATGAGCCGTTTGGCGCGCTCGACGAGGTGACCCGGTTGCAACTCGATGAAGAACTCGCTGGCCTGATCCGCAATCGCAACGTGACGGCACTTTTGGTGACACACTCCATCACCGAGGCCATTTTTTTGGCCGATCAAGTGATTGTGCTCTCCAGCCGCCCGGCCGCTGTCATGAAACGCTTTGAAATTGATTTTCCTGTTCGCGACGCAAAGCTGCGAACCACTTCCGAGTTTGCCTCCCTCACCGGACAGGTCTACGCCACCTTGCAGGCGGGTATGGAGAATCGTGCATGAGTACCATCGGACGCGCGTGGTATGCGATTTGGCCACCACTGCTGATTATCGTGCTACTGCTTTCCCTCTGGCAACTGGCCGTCGTCCTGCTGGGGATCCCGGAATTCCTCTTACCCGCCCCGCTAAAAATCGCCGCGGCTATTGGGCGAGATCCCACCAGGCTCTTCACGGCAGCTGGTCGCACCGCGATCGCAATGCTCCTCGGATTTGCCTGTTCGGCTACGCTGGGCGTGCTTGTCGGTAGCGGGCTCTCCCTGGTACCACTGGCCCGCCGCGGGATTTATCCCCTTACGCTGCTCCTGCAAATGGTGCCGCTGGTCGCCATTGCCCCGATGCTGGTGGTTTGGTTCGGTTACGGCAAGCCAAGCGTAATTGCAGCGGCCTGCATCGTGTCGATCTTCCCGGTCATCGCTGGAACCCTCGACGGGCTCCAGTCGGTGGACCCCGGTTTGCGCGAACTATTTCGGATTTACGGTGCCGGACGCATTCGTACCTGGTGGTTATTGGGATTCCCCGCTGCGCTTCCCTCAATTTTTACCGGCCTGCGGATTGCCGCTGGGCTGTCGGTCATTGGTGCCATTGTCGGAGAGTTTGTCGGTGCTTTTGGTGGTGACCGGGCACCGCTGGGGGCCGTCATTACCAGCGCCTTGCGACAAAACCACACCGACGTGGTCTTCGCCGCCATTGTGCTGGCTGCCATGCTTGGTTTTCTACTGTTTGGCGTCGTTAATCTTGTCGGCTGGGCCAGCCTCCGCCGCTGGCATGCCTCGGCCCAATGAGGCAGGCTGGAATCGGATTCGCCAAAATCAGCGCACATCGAGGAGACAACCGTGACCCCACGCTTGCAAACCACCCTGCTTGTCGGCCTTTCGTTCATCCTGATCGGCTGTGCCCCCCAAAAAACCCCCGAATCCACGGACCGGCTGACCACGGTACGCGTTCAACTCAACTGGTTTCCGGAACCGGAATTTGGAGGTCTTTACGCCGCCCAGAATCTAAACCTGTTCCGCAAGGCGGGACTCGACGTGCAGTTAATTAAAGGGGGCCCCATGGTGCCGGCCAGCCAAATGGTGGCTCAAGGGACAGTCGATTTTGCCGTCATTGCCGGCCCCCAACTCCTCACCCTCAGAGCACAAGGCGGAAAGGCCACGGCCGTGTTTGCGACCTTTCAGAAATATCCCCGGGCAATCATCGTTCGCGACACTTCGCCGTACAAAACGCTTGAGCAGTTGTGGGAAAGTGACTCCAAAATAATGGGCCAATATGGCCTGGGCTTCATGCAATGGCTCGAGCTTCGCTACGGGAAACCGAAGGCCACGTTCGTACCCTACAGCGGTTCGCTGGCACCTTTTATCGCAGCTAAGGTCGAAGCCATGCAGTGCTTTGCCACCGCCGAGCCACTCCAACTTGAGATCGAAGGTATTGCGACTCGCACCTTTTTAATTGCCGACACCAACTACAATCCCTACGTCGGCGTGATTGCCGTCAACGACAAGGTCTTGAAACAACAACCAGAAATGGTCGCCCGGTTTGTAACTGCTCTCCGGGCGGGGTGGCGCAGTTATCTCGATTCCCCCGCGGCAATCAACGAGATCCTTGTAAAACTGAACCCGGACATGACCGCCCCGCTCATGAAGCGCGCGGCCGCCGTGCTGCCAGGCTTCGTCGAATCTGAAACAACCCATCAACAGGCACTTGGCTGGATGGAGGCCAGCCGGTGGGAAACCCTGGCCACAAAGATGGTCGAGCTTGGCGAACTCACGCCCAAAGGCAAAGAGAAAGCCGGCACCGTGTTCTACAACCCACCTTTGCGAGGAACCGCTGCCCACACCGCCCCCAACACTCCGCAGCCAAACAGCGCCAATCCTTGACACACCACTCTGGTCGCGAACGAAAGCCGGGAACCCCAGGGCGCCAACTCCCGCCTGCGCAAAAACCGGTGCTCCATCCTCTTGCGGTGCCTCAAATTGTGGACCATGCTGGTCGGCATCGCCTGCAAACCCCGCCCAGCGTTATCGGTACCGACAAACTGCCGGGTGCCTTTTCGCGGCACAACCAATAACCATCAAGATGCCCAAAACCAAAGAAATCCCAATTGCCGGCGGACTCGATATTGCCCTGCCAAAGATGGCACTCGTACGTCAGCGGTTTGACGATGCCCGAATTACCGACGTCGAAAACCAGGTGATCTCCCAAATCAAGCGGCCAGAGGTCCAGTCCCGCGTTAAGCCCGGCATGACGATCGCCGTTGGTGCTGGCAGTCGGGGAATCACTGACATTAAAACGGTAATCCGGGCGACGGTACGCGCCTTGAAGGAACTGGGCGCAAAGCCTTTTATCTTTCCCGCCATGGGCAGCCATGGCGGTGCCACCGCCGAAGGCCAGCAGGAGGTCCTGGCCACCTATGGCATTTGCGAAGAGTTTGTCGGCGCACCCGTGCGGGCCACCATGGAAACGGTCCAGGTTTCCCAGCTGGGCGATGGTACGCCGGTCTGCGTCGACCACCAGGCGCACGAGGCCGACGGGATTGTGCTCGTCAACCGCATCAAGCCGCACACCGCGTTTCGTGCTCCGATTGAAAGCGGGCTGGTCAAGATGATGGTGATCGGCATGGGGAAAATCGAGGGCGCAACGCACATGCACTGGCATGGCTGTGACCAGTTTCACGACATCCTGCCCAAGGCAGCCACCCACATCATGCAACATTCCCCATTTTTGTTCGGAGTCGGCATGGTTCAAAACGCCTTCGACCAGACCGCAATCGTCGAAGCGATTCTCCCCGAAAACCTCTTCGAGCGAGAAACCGCACTGCTGGTGAAAGCCAAGGCGCTGATGGGCCGGCTCCTGTTGACCGATATCGACGTGCTCGTGATTGAGCAGATGGGCAAAGAGGTTTCCGGAACCGGGTTTGATCCCAATATCACCGGGCGAAACGCCCGTAACACCACCGGGTTTTCCGAACCGCGCGTGCAAAAAATTGTGGTCCTCTCCTTGAGCCCCGAAACACGCGGAAATGCGACGGGCCTGGGCCTGGCCGATGTGATCACCCAGCAACTTCACGATGCGATTGATTATCCGGCCACCTACAGCAATGTGATCACCTCCACCTTTCTTGACGGTGCCTTGATCCCCATTGCAATGCCCACAGATCAGCAGGCCATTCAACTGGCGGTCAAAACACTGGTACGAGTCAAGTACGGCCAGGCCCGTATCGTACAGATCAAAGACACCAAGAGTCTCGAGACCATTTCGGTCTCCCAGCCCATGCTGCCGGAAGTCGACCAGCATCCCGACATGTCGCTAATCTCCGACCCGGCACCGATTGATTTCTCACCGGGCGGAACTTTAAAACGCCTGTAGCCCTTGCCCAAAAGGTCAACCGATCGCGCGCCTCGAACTTTTCAAAAAACGCCTGGCGCCATGATGCAAGGCAAACTCTTGCAATTGCTTTCGGGCCGTATCCTCGTCCGGCGGGGTGCTAATTGTGTTTGGCGGCAGGCGCGTTACGATGTTTTTTCAACGTGTCCAGCTCTCGAAAAACCTGGCCACGGTTGAAACCTCAGAAGTCCTCTTGGGAGAAACTTCCAGCCGATGAAAAACATTCCCACGGATCGCCGCAACAGGGACTGCCCCCGGCATACAAACCGGCACCACCTCTTTGGGCAAACAATTAATCGCACCGGCGTGATGCTTGCCGGTGTTATTCTCGCCGGCAACCTGGCAACCGACGGCGACTCGGCCGACGGCACTGGGCAGCCAGCCAATGGCCAGCTGCCGTTCGAGATCACCCTCATCGACCCGGGTGGCAACCGGTATGGCGCAGTCGCCACCCAAACCTTTACCGCGATGGCCCCGTGGCAATTCCCGGGTGACAAACTTCCAGGACAACATTGGCCGGCACCTTTCCTGCAGGATACCAAAAATAGCTGGGCCTACGACGATGCTGGCGCCGTTTACTATGACATTCAAACCACCCGGATTGGGATACCTCAAGCAAGTCTCAACGAGAACCTCAACGGCTGGAGGCTCGAAGTGAAAACCGACCCTTCTTTTCGCGACAATAAAATCACCGGGATGTGGTTAGCTGGAGGCAACGACCAGGGAGGGGTTTGGAACACCCAGAACGCGACAGGCAATCCTGCTGGCACCTATGACGACCAGGGCGGGTTTCCGGTCGGTACGTTCGACTTTGGGCTTCCCCACTTTCACGATTACCTGAACCGGGTTCCGTCGGGCGACGCCGGTGTTGCCGCGGTCAAACAATTCACACTCGTACCGTACCAGAATCGGTCAAACGACCCCTATTTTCCTCAGTATCATGGCTGTCGCACGGTGATCATTACGATTGGGCCCGAGGATGGATACACCCCCCCTGCCCCGGCCGACGGCGGAAGCTGGCAAACCGTTCAAGCGAGCCGGCTCAACACGGTTGGCAATTTAATTAAAACCAGCCTGGTCTTTGAGAACCTGCCGAACAAAACGTACGACGTATACGTGGGTGCCATTGCCGACTTTTTACTGGGCGGCGGGACACCCGCTTCGGGCAGCTGGGACCGAAAGAGCCCGGTGCACCTGGAGATCGACGGGACGATTGATACTTCGCAGATCCTGCTGAATCAATCAATCGTCTACCGGGAAACCAGCTGGGGCCCACGCAGTTTTAAAACAGTCGCCCTGGACTTCGACAAACAGATTGCCGTGACCGGAGTCGGCCTGATTGATGGCTTCGCGCGCCTCAGGACAACCGCGCATATCCCCAGCGGCAGCTTAACGCCGGTTGACAAATTTTTCAACGCGACACTCGACCTGCAGTCTTCCTACGGGAAGGGCAATCCAACCGCCGGTTGGGCGATTGATGTCTCTGGCATCAGCGTAAAATATCCCCCCAGACGGGCCCAAGGCACGGTTGCCTTGAACGCATTTACGCCGTCGGTCAACTGGTGGGACGGGTCCGAAAAAACAGGCGACCGGCTGTGGATGGCCCAGCTAGGGAACGCCATTTACAACAGCGAAACCGGAAACTACCAGACCAATCCGCTCGGGACCGAGCTTCAAACAAGAAAAACAGGCCGGGTACACGCCTGGGACAACCAGATCATCGGCGGGTGGGTCGATGCATCTGACGGAATTGAAACGCTCGCCCCCGGCAGTGATCTGAGGCGCAACGTGCTGCACGTCAACGACGACGCCCTGAAGGTCATGGCCCCCGGCCAGACCTTCGGACAAAACCTCATTCACCAGGGCTACGTCGGAAGCGCTATCAACCTGAGCGGATATGGCTTTAGCAATGGTCCTGTTACAGGCTGCCGGATCTACGACACCTATGTGCATCGCATTACCCAGCTCACCTCTTTTCCAGGCAAGCCACCCGAAGACATCATTGGTGGCCTCATCTCGAACCGGACCATGTTCTCGCGGGCCCTAAGTAATGAACTGGGAAAGGGGATCTTTGGCGTGCAGATTAAAAACCTCTTTGTACCCAGCTTTCGTTACGACGGCGCACTTGGTCCAGGGGGCGAGCCAGAAGGATCCAAGGAGGTCAACGTGGTCCGGGACATTGGCATCTTTTCGGCTTTAAACCATTCACCTATCAAGGTGCAGCCTCCCGAGGAAGCAGCCCAGCAAATCAACGACGGCAGCCAGGACTATTATGGGCTTGAGAAAATCGACCTCCAGGGTGTGACCGTGGCCACCGGGGCCAAACCTCCCCAGTGCAATTTCAACGGCCAGTGGATCGGGTTTGTCACCGGTGCCGGTGGCCCCCAGATCGCAAATCCCCAGCCTATCGATTACGATTTCACCTACGCTCAATCCGATGGCACGACAACCGAAGTCAAGAAAAATATTTTCGTCAATTGGGGATCCAACACAAACACGCTAGCAACGATCGGCCTTACCCCCCGTTCGCTTTTGGTGACCGGTTCCGGCAATGCGGATCTGCTGGAAGTCCCCCGGTTCTGGAAAGACCGGTTTCGGTTCTCGAGAGCACCAGGCGCCGGCCGGTCCCAACAGACCGGTCATGTTACCGGCAGCGGAGATTTCTTCGGCCGGGAAATCCCAGCGGTCTTCTACGTCGGCAAGGAAGGCACCGACCGTTACCAGGTTCTACCGGGCGTTTTTACCGTGATCCTTGATCATGGATCGGCCCGCGACAAAAATAGCGTTACTGGAATTCCCGGCAGCGCCACAGACTGGGACTACCGGCGACTCGACGGCGCCGATTATCTGTTGACGAGCCGACGACACACCCAAACCATCATTCTGCTCATCGATCCCCTTGGACAAAAGAGCCCTGGTAACCGCATCGCCCAGCTCCAGTTCGAACGTGGCGGAACGATCGGCCCCAAGCAGTTTCTGAGGCAGGCGAACCACCTGGGTTCACTCACTTATCGACAGGCACAGCTTGAACTTGGGCTGGATGTTGGCGAACTCCTGGGCGTGTCCCCAGAAGACCGCGCTCTGCTGGCCGCACATGCTGGCATCGACAACGAGCAATTCGACTTCCTGACCAACCGGCGATTCGCCGATCTTTTTCGACCTGCCCAGCCATAAATCCTTCCGCTTCGCACAACGGCCACCCCTGCGGGTGGTAATTTAAGCAGGAAACTCCTGATTTCTTACTATCAGGGGATTGTAAGAATAAACATCTACAAATACCATGAAATTTACACGTTATAGCTTTCGGGAAGGGAATAATAAGTAGCGGTCCATTTGGGAAATAGACGGCAGCCATGGGGAGAACGCTCAACCAGCGAAACGGTGGCTCCAGGCATGCGCCGCCAGGCAGCAGGCGGCCGGCGCGGTCGTTCCAGACGCTTGAGCCGCGGATCATGCTCGCGGCCGACCTGCCGACAGAGGTTCTCACCGGGCCCGATGGTCCGGTCGCCCAGGTCGCCGATGGTGATTTGGGAATTTCTGACGCCCCATTTCAAGCAGACGCCCGAACGCACAATCTGCCCACCCCGACATCCACCGATGTCGATGCCTGGTTCGAAACCGAATCTTCCGATGAGCTGACACCACCGGTCAAGCCCGCCCGCGTCATCAACACCAACGAGGTCGACCAGCTGTTTGGTGAAGTCGACCACCTACTTGTTGACGCTTCTGATGGGCTGCCCGGCGGTCTTGATTCCGATCTCTCAGCAAGCGCCGTTTTACCAGCCGAAGACAACCCCCAGGACCCAGTGGCCCTGTCCACCGCAACGGCTAGTCAATCGAACTGGGTGGCCGATTTTAGCTGGCCGGCGGCCGGCGTTTCTGCTGAAGTTGCCGACGAAGCAACCGCACAACAACCGGGCGAACAGCCGGTCACAACGTCTTTGAATATCCATCCATCGGCGAACCTGACGTCCTCCCCTAAACTTGCTCCAGGTTAAGTGAGAGAATGCCAGTCCGGCCAGAGGCCGGGAAAGGATTCTTTGCGATGTCACAGAAGCGACACACGGTGGATCAGATTATTGCGAAATTACACCGAGCGGATGTCGAGCCTGGTAAAGGGAAGACGGTCCCTGATGCTTGCAAGGTGCTTGGGATTTCCGAACAGACGTATTACCGCCCGCGTCAGAAATATGAAGGTATGCAGCCGGAGATGGCGAAGGAACTGAAAGCCCTTCAAAAAGAGAATGCTCGGCTGAAGAAGATGGTGGCGGAGCAGGCTCTTGATATGGAGATCCCCAAGGAAGCCGCGCAGGGAAACTGGTAAGCCCCGAACGTCGTCGACGTACAGTCGTTGAAGTGCGTCACCGTTTGGGGCCTGAGAAAGCATCAGAGCGACGAGCTTGCCGTGTTCTCGATCAACCGCGCCGTATTCTCAATCAACCGCGGAGTACTCAGCGATACGCGTCACGTCGACCGGACGATGACCATCGTGTGCTTCGTGAAATGCGATCCTTAGCCAGGCAGCGTCCCCGCTTTGGAGCAGACCGTATTGATCGTTGGTT
>CAUZEA010000079.1:0-26767 GCA_963578605.1 Planctomycetota bacterium | reverse complement strand
AGTGGAATTCCGGCGAGCCGGCCCTTACGGGGTGGACCATCTTCCTCGACCTCGATGGGGACGGACAACCAGGCCTTGGTGAACCCTCCACGGTCACCGATCCCAGTGGCAATTACGCGTTCACCGGACTTGCCGCAGGTACCTATACGATTGCGGAGGTTGTGCAAGTTGGCTGGCAACAAACGTTCCCCGGAGGCCAACAGTATTATGAGTTAGAAGACTTGCCGGTCGGTCGTGCCTACTTCAACGGAGAAACCGTTACCACGACCAGTTCCCATGGTGTGATCGCCTCAGCGGAAGTCACCGATTTTATCTACGAGAATGGCCAGGCAACTTCCGATGGCATGGTTACCGTGGTTAACACCGGGCAGGCCGGCAGCAGTGGACAGGAACTGTCAATTTCCAACGCCAATCTTCTCCTTGATTTGGGCGATCCCATCGATGGTTTGACATTTCAATATCACAACACGGGTGGCAATCTCAATCTGATGATCAACGGGGATCTGCGAAATGTCGCAGACTTCTCAGAGCTGCACGACCAACAAGTTGGTGGGGCACTGATCACCGTAAACGCCGTGGGGGATGACTCTAAACGTGTCAACATCGAGGGGACCATCAACTCCTTTGCGGCAGGTGGCCAGGAACTGGTGGTTGATTTGTTGTGCATGCTCCACCCGGGTGTGCACGTTGTCACTGTTGGTTCCGGAGAAACGATCCAAAATCGCGATTTTGGCAATCGACCCGACTCGGGCCAAATCCACGGCACCAAGTGGCTTGACGCAAACGGTAACGGCAAACAGGACAACAACGAACCCGGTCTGGCTGGGTGGACCATTTACGTGGACCAGAACGGCAACGGACAGCTCGACCCGGATGAACCTTCGGCCGTCACCGATGCCAATGGTGATTATTCTTTGACGGGACTTGGACCGGGCACGCATACGGTTGCAGAGGTCATGCAAACAGGCTGGCGACAAACCTATCCGGTAAGCCGGCACTACTATGAACTGGAAGACTTGCCCGCAGGCAAGATCTTCAACTTCGGGGAATCCTTCTCCACGACAAGCACCCATGGTGACGTAGCGACGTTAACGGTTGCTGAATTTACGAACCTGGACGGAACCTCCGCCTCAGGTGGGGCCGCCCAGGTGGCCACTACGGGACTGGCCGGAAGTAGTGGTCAGGAGCTGTTCATTGCCAAGGCGAATCTTGAATTTGATTTCGGAGGGCCCGTCGACGGGCTCACATTCCAGTTCCACGAATCGGAGGGCTCGGTCAATCTGACCGTCAATGGCGATCGGAAAATCGTCCAGGACTTCTCCGACCTCCATGGCCTGACGGTCGGCGGTACGTTGGTGACTGTCGCTACCAATCCCGAGTTTGGCATCGTGTCCATCCAAGGGATCGTGAACTCCCTTGCGGCCGGTGGCCAGGCACTGACGATCGATTTACTGTGCATTGTCGAGCCGGGCGTGCATGTCGTCACCGTCACATCGGGCCAAACCGTGAGAGGTCTTGATTTTGGCAACCAAAGAGATTCGGGAGATATCACCGGCACCAAGTACGAAGACCTCAACGGCAACGGAGTGCGCGACCCTGGTGAACCAGGAATTCCAGGTGTCCAGATTTATGTCGATGACAATAACGACGGTCTGCTCAACGTAGACCAAAACGGTGATCCCACCGAACCGTTCACGGTTACGATGGATGACAATCCAAACACCCACATCGACGAACGCGGGATGTACGTGTTGTCTGACTTACCAGCCGGACAACATGTCGTGCGCGAGGTTGTTCCTGACGGCTACTTCCAAACCGAACCCGTTGTTTTGTATACAAGGCCAACCGAAACGACGACTTACGATCCAACCTATGTGACAACGACCGGGCAATCCGAACTGGTGACAGGCAACGTCGAAACCAACTTCGAATTGCCGGTGTTCGAAAGACCCAATGACAGTGGTGACCAGCAGACCGTAGTCGCCGGCAGTCACGTGGTGGACCTCGTGACCGGCCAAACTGTCACGGGACGTAATTTTGGCAATTTCCACGGTGGGGAAATCACGGGTGAAAAATTTGATGACGTGGGATGCGATGGGGTCTACGATTCGGATAGCGGCCTGGCAGGGGTGACCATTTACATCGATCGCAACCAAAATGGCCAGCTCGATGATGGCGAACCGCAAACGGTGACCCAAGGTAACGGCACCTATACGATCGAAGGCCTGCCACCGGGAACCTACCAGGTGCGCGAAGTCGTGCCGGACGACTACTTCCAGAGTTATCCCGCAAACACGTTCTACGAGGTCACGATCTCCACCAGCGGACAAGTGGTCGGAAACCTTATCTTTGGAAACTTCCAGAAGATTGACCTGCCCGACGGTGACGACTGGATCTATGGAACCGCTGGCGCAGACACGATTTACGGTGACAACGTTATCGATAACCCCTGTATCTTGAGTATCGGGGGAGAAGACCACCTGTTCGGCCAGGCCGATAACGACACGCTCGCCGGACAACTGGCCAGTGATTTTTATCATTTTGATGCAGCACCTGCCTTGGGAGCAGGCCCTGAGACTGACACGATCATTGAACTTGCTGGCGCCGGCACCGAAGAACCTACCGACGAAGGCCTGCACGACCGACTCGATTTCACCGTCCTGGAAAATAACGAACCGGTTACGGTGGACATGTCCGGCGTGCCACCGTTCATAACCCCCAACCAAATCGCCGCCCATGGGCAGATCGACCTGGTAACACTCACACCTGTCAGCGATTTACGGATCATCGTGACCGACCTCTTCGATCAGCACCAAAACTTCGAAGAGTTGTTCGGAGGTGCCGCCGATGACTCCTTGACCGGCAACGATGCCAACAACCTGATTAACGGCGGGTTCGGGTCCGACCAGATGTTCGGCCAGGGAGGCGATGACACCTTTGAATTTGTGATCGGAAACCCGACCGATGTCGACACGGTCGCCGAAACAACTGGCAATGACACGCTCGACTTCAGCCAGATTCAGGTCTCCGTGACTGCAGATCTTACCGGGGCCCATCCCGGCTTTGCCCCCAACCAGATTGCCGAGTATGGGGGCCTGACGGTCGAAAGCCCCGCACCCGACCTGTTGGAAAATATCATCGGCGGAACCGACCACGATCTGCTTACGGGCAACAACGAGGCGAACAGGCTCGATGGCCGGGCAGGTGAAGATACGATCAACGGTCTGGCCGGAGATGACACGCTGATCGGTGGCACCGACAACGACCGGTTCGAGTTTGACGAGAACTGGGGTAACGATACGGTCGAAGAACTCCTCGACGGTGGTACGAACGATACGATGAGTTTCAGTGACGTAAGTGCCGATTTGACATTCACCGTAGGGACCAACTCGATCAACGTGACCGACGGCGTGAATGTCGTTAACCACGTTGGCGATATCACCAACCATATTGAACGACTCGAAGGTGGTACCGGGAACAATCAACTGATTGCCGCCGACACGCCAAACACGTGGATCATCACCGGAGAGAATGAAGGAACGATTAACGGCCTGTTCTTCACGAAGGTTGCCAACCTGGTGGGTGGTTCGGACATCGACACCTTTATTTTCCAGCCCGCCGGACGGATTACAGGCAACGTGACAGGCGCCGGGGGCGACGATCTGTTCAACCTGGCCGTGGGGCTTGGCGTGGGCGGGACTCTCGACGGCGGCGGTGATAATGATGAATTGATCGGCCCCGACACGGGCGCCGTTTACACCATCACCGGACTGGATGCCGGCGATGTGCCAGTCGTGGTACCGGTCTTTGTAGGTGTCGAGAACCTCACCGGTAGCACCAGCGCTGATATCTTCCGCCTCGATGGCGGCACACTCTCGGGAACCATCGATGGTGGCAGCGTGGCCAGCGACACCCTGACGGCCGATGACGGGGTGGCCACCCTGTTTGTCATCACCGCACTCGATGCGGGCACCGTGACCGGTGTTGTTGGTGGCTTCACCGATGTCGAAAACCTGGTCGGTGGCACCAGTGCCGACAGCTTTACCTTAAGTGGCGGCACACTCTCAGGCAGCGTGACCGGCGGAGCCGGCGCGGCAAGCGACACCCTAACGGCCGACGACGGGGTGGCCACGCAGTTTGTCATCAACGGGACCGACCAAGGGTCGATCACGGGCATTACCGGCGGTTTCACCGATGTGGAGAACCTCACCGGAGGTGCCACCGCCGACACCTTTACCTTCGCGGCCGCCGGCCAGGTCACCGGCAACATGGCAGGCGCTGGGGGCGACGATCTGTTCAACCTGGCCACCGGACTCGGCGTGAGCGGGATCCTCGACGGCGGTGGTGACAACGATCAGTTGATCGGCCCCGACACGGGCGCCGTTTACACCATCACCGGACCGGACGACGGCACCGCAACGGGCGTTGGTGGTGGTTTTGTGGACGTTGAGAACCTCACCGGGGGCACCAGCGCTGATATCTTCAGCCTCGATGGCGGTACGCTCTCGGGAACCATCGATGGTGGCAACGTGGCCAGCGATACCCTGACAGCCGATGACGGGGTGGCCACCCTGTTTGTCATCACCGGACTCGATGCGGGCACCGTGACCGGCGTTGCCGGTGGTTTTACCGACATCGAGAACCTGGTCGGTGGCACCAGTGCCGACACCTTCGATCTGGATGGCGGCACACTCTCAGGCAGCGTGACCGGCGGAGCCGGCGCGGCAAGCGACACCCTGACGGCCGACGACGGCGTGGCCACGCAGTTTGTCATCAACGGTACCGACCAAGGGTTAATCACGGGCATTGCCAGTGGTTTCACCGATGTGGAGAACCTCACCGGGGCCGCCGCCGCCGACACCTTTAACTTCGGGGTCACCGGCCAGGTCACTGGCAACATGGCAGGCGCCGGGGGCAATGACCTGTTCAACCTGGCCGTGGGACTCGGCGTGGGCGGAATCCTCGACGGCGGCGGTGATAATGATGAATTGATCGGCCCCGACACGGGCGCCGTTTACACCATCACCGGACCGGACGACGGCACCGTAACGGGCGTTGGTGGTGGTTTTGTGGACGTCGAGAATCTCACCGGGGGCACCAGCACTGATATCTTCCGTCTCGATGGCGGCACGCTCTCAGGAAACATCAATGGCGGCAGCCCAGCTGGCGACACCCTGACGGCCGACAACGCGGTTGCTACCCTGTTTGTCATCACCGGACTCAATGCGGGCACCGTGACCGGCGTTGCCGGTGGTTTTACCGACATCGAGAACCTGGTCGGTGGCACCAGTGCCGACACCTTCGATCTGGATGGCGGCACACTCTCAGGCAGCGTGACCGGCGGAGCCGGCGCGGCAAGTGACACCCTGACGGCCGACGACGGCGTGCCCACGCAGTTTGTCATCAACGGTGCCGATCAAGGGTCGATAACGGGCATTACCGGTGGTTTCACCGATGTGGAGAACCTCGCCGGGGCCGCCGCCGCCGACACCTTCCGCCTCGATGGTGGCACACTTTCGGGAACCATCGACGGTGGCAGTGGCGCAGCTGGCGATACCTTGATTGCCGACGACGCCGCAGCAACCCTGTTCGTTATTACCGGGCTCGATACCGGTACGGCCACAGGCACGGCCGGTGGTTTTATTGACGTCGAGAACCTCACCGGGGGTACCAGCGCCGACACCTTTACCTTAAGTGGCGGCACACTCTCGGGAACCATCACCGGTGGAGGCGGCGCCGCTGGCGATACCCTAACGGCCGACGATGCTGTTTCTACCTCGTTTGTCCTCACGGGAGCCGATACCGGTACGGTGACAGGCGTTGCCGGAGGCTTCACCGATATCGAGAACCTGACCGGTGGCGCTGACAACGACCTGTTTGTAGCTCCTTCCGGTACCAGCCTGACCGGCACCCTGACCGGGGCCGACGGGAATGACCAATTCATAATCACTCCCGATGCGGCCGTCGCTTTTCTGGTGGCCGGCGGTTCCCATTCAACTCCCAGCGGTGACGTGCTCACCGTTACCGATCAAACCCAATTGCCGGTTGACGACGGAACGACGGTAACCACGCTGGACCTGGCAACGGTCACTTACAGCGGGATCGAGACCCTAAGTCTCCAATGTGCCGGATGCGCGGTTGGCTCGTCACTTTTACTGCTGAATGATTCATCCAATGGCCCAATGCTCCAAGAGGCTTTTTCAGACCTCGACAGTTCGCCCCTGGAAACAAACAGCGGGCCGGCCGATTTAGATATTTCCGGTGAACCAGCAACTCGCGGAATGGTCGAGGGGGCTTTTGCCACGTATGCGACAACGCCGGTTGCTGCCACTGATCCGCCGGAAGAGGAAGATGCGACCGGCTTGGACCAGGCATTTTCGTTGCCTTCGGTCCTACCGCCACTGAAGAGAAACTCCCGCAGAATACCACATGGCCGTGGTGGTGAAATCGACGGCAAAGCCGCTCTACGGCATCCGGTTGCCGCCAGCGGTCACCTGCGGAACCGGATCCGCGACCTGGACGGTCCGAAAGCTCTGAAGAGGGACTTCTTCGCCAAAGATCTTTTACACCGACCGGCCGATTCCGAAGGAACCGACCAAAGGGATCCTGAAGACAGCCGTGACGAACCTTTTCGCAAACCGAGAGCGATGAAAAGATTTTTTGCCCTGCTCAACACCTTTTTTAGCCTTGGTTTCTGAGATCGCAAAAAGGCTGATCGGTTTTTGCTGGTGATCTGCGGAGCCCTGCTTTCTGTTCCCAAAGGGGGTGCCCTACCCCGCCATCGACCATCGGCCGGTTATTCGGCCGACGCTTTCGTGCGTAGCTTCATATAAAGCTTTTGCACCTCGGTCATACAGCACTGTCCATCCACAGCCAGAGTCTGGCATGACGCTTCTGCGGACTGTGATTTGGCCAGCAGGCCTCGAATACGGGTTGGACGGTTGTCATGCACATCCGCCTCCACATCGTCGTAACAGAGACCAAAACAGGCACAAAGCGGTGCGTCGAGATCATAGGGATAAATTGGCGACTTCAGTTCCTCCACCACGACCACCGTTTCCAGCAGATTGAAGTAGGCCACCTCACAGCGTGCAAAGCCGCAATACCAGGCGGCCTCGTGCATCCTGGCGCGTGATTCTGGCTGAATATGCGTATCTAAAGGACCCGCATTGACCGCGGTTCCCAGGGTTCCACAGCGCGGACAATACGCCCGTCCATCCGGTTCTGGCTCACGAACAAAAGCCTTGTTCATCGGAGTCGTCCTACACAATCACAGAAACCCATTAGCCACACTTCGCTCCAGCCCTTATTATCTTAACAATCAGGCGGTGTCACGAGGAACCGCGTTTCCGGTGGGAAGACGCCTCTGGCTCAAATTCTTCCAGACCGGCACCGGGCGGAAGCCACCCAGCGTGTCTCTACAGATCTTTTTCTTCCTGGCAAACTGAAAGACATAACCACAGTTTTTCCACCAGATCATGTATCATGGCAGAAAAGAGAGACCGCCGATGAAATACCTGGTTTTGTTCGCTATTTTGATTGGTGTGGAGACCCCTTTTTCGGTCTCGGCTGAAACTTCCCCAACAGGGATCAAGGCTGTTTCCAGCCAACGGGTACACCCCGTACTCATAGGCAATGATCACAACGGCCTGGTCACGGTTGCTATCGAAGTTGACAAACCAGGAGTTCGCGTGACAGGGTTCACCTTCAGTTTTCGTGGAACGGACGACCTGAAAGACATCGCTTCCCTAGCCCTCTATTCCTCGGACCGTCATCATCCCCGCCGTTTGGACGATTTTCGAAATGGCAACACGTATGCGGGCGACAAGCAAGCCGTGACCGAGGAACTCATGGTTCCGTTTGGAAAGGTTTCGCTACCGGCAAACCAGGTTACCTTCCAGGGAAACCAGCTGCTCGCACCGGGTGTGAACCATTTTTGGCTCTCCTGCAAGTTGCATCCCACGGCAGAGTTGACGCACAAAGTCGATGCGGCTTGCATGAAGATCGAGACAACTTCCGGCTTGCTGGTATCCAAGGACACGACTCCCGGTGTGCGAAAGCGCATCGCCTATGCCCTCCGCAAGCGGTATGACGACGGTGTTCACACATCACGGATTCCGGCCTTGACGGTAACCCCTCAAGGCACCTTGTTGTGCGTTTACGACTTACGGAGAACAAAACGGCGCGACCTGCAGGAAGACATTGATATTGGGCTGAGCCGCAGCACCGATGGTGGCCGTTCCTGGGAGCCGGTTCGAGTAATTATGGACATGGGTGAGTACGGCGGACTGCCCCAAAATCGTAACGGTTGTAGTGATCCCGGAATTGTGGTGGATCGTAACACCGGCAAGATATTTTGTGCGGCGGTCTGGATGTGGGGCAAGCTGGGCACACACCAGTGGGAATCGGGTGGGTCAGACCAGGGATTCGAAATCGGTAAGAGCGCCCAGTTCCTGATGGTCTCTTCTGAAGATGATGGCCTCACCTGGTCCGCTCCGGAGAATCTTACCCGACAATTAAAACAACCGGAGTGGGTGCTCTTTGCACCATCGCCCCAGGCCGGTATTACCTTGCGGGACGGGACCGTCGTCTTGCCGGTGGAAGGCCTCGCCGAGGGCAACCCCTTAAACTTTGATGTCAAGAAAATAGGTTTTTCAAGTGTCATGTGCAGTCGGGATCATGGCAAAACCTGGACCGTGGGGTCAGACACGGCCCGGGGCAACGGGGAGTGCCAGGTTGTCGAACTGAATGATGGGTCGATTTTGCTGAATTCTCGCACAATGCAACCTGCTGAATACCGGTCGATTTATGTCACGCACGATCGGGGACAGACCTGGCAACCCCATCCGACGCACCGTAATGTACTGATTGAATCGGGCTGTAACGGCACGCTCTTCCAAGTCAATTTCAAGCAACAGGGAGCAACTCGCCAGGCGCTCCTTTTCAGCAATTGCCACACCCAAAAGGGCCGGGTAAATCAAATGATTCAGGTGAGCCTTGACGAGGGACAAACATGGCCAGCAGAATACCACATGTTGTTGGATGAAGGTCAAGGTAACGGGTACCCCAGCATCACGCAAATCGACCAAGACCATGTCGGTATTGTGTATGAGGGAAGCCAGGCAAACCTCGTGTTTGAAAAGATTCCGCTCCACGAACTTCTTCACCGGTAAGTTGTGAACTGCAGCAGTTTGCGTTACCGGACTTCTGAGATTACGGCTGAACCTGTCTGTCGACGGTGGTTGCGCATTTGGGAAAGATGACAAGGCACTGGAAAGAAATCAGCGTTTTGATTGCGGGCTGTGGTAGCGCCGGACGGCGGCATGCACGGGTCCTGGCCGAACTTGGGGTGCGCGACATTCGAGCGTGCGACCCAACCGCGGCGCAGCGCGCAGCTCTCAAGCAGCAAATCCCAATTACGAAGATTTACGAAAGCTTCGCAGCCGGCCTGGAAGACCAGCCCGACACCACCCTTATCTGTACACCTCCGGATATGCACATTCCCATGATTTCCGAGGCGATCGAATCCGGTTGTCATGTTCTGTGTGAAAAACCGCTTTCTGATTCAACCCAGGGTATCGATGAGGTCGTCGAGTTGGCAATCAGGAAAAGACGTAAGGTTATGGTTGCACTTTGCTTTCGGTTTCATGAGGGCCTGCTTAAGGCCCATCAATATTTGCGCGAAGGACGCATTGGCCGGCTTGTGTCGGTGCGGGCATTGATGGGAGAACACCTGCCTGAGGTGCGGCCCGATTATCGCGAAATGTACATGAGTCGATATGAGGGGGCGTATGACCTTTCCCACGATGTCGACCTGGCAATCTGGTACGCCGGTCAGCCAATTCGGAGTGTACGAGCCTATGCGGGCAGTTACAGCGATATTGGGATTGAGGCGCCCGACATGGTTGAGATTCTTGTCGACTTCCAAGACCGTTGTCTCGCCAATGTGCATCTCGATTTTTTCCAGCAACCGCGACGGAGACAAATTGATTTAATCGGGACCGAGGGCGTGATTTTGGTCGAATTCGCCAGTTGGGACCACTGTACGATCTCTTGCTATGACCAGGCGTCCACCAGTTGGCTGGCGGAAGAATTGGACACGCAACGAGATGACATGTTTGCCGCCGAAGATCGAGAATTCCTGGTAGCGGTCGCCGAGAACCGCCAGTTCAGCTGTACGATTACCGAAGCCCGCAAGAGCGTGGAAGTCATTGAGTTGGCCAAACACGATGTCGGTAGCCAGGGTGCCAGAGCACCGAACTCGTAACATTTTCGCGGCCAACTCGCAAATCGAGATCCTAAAACAGAGTCCCACCAATCCTGCCAGAGCGTGGTCAGGCGGCAAGTCATGAGCACGTCAATCCAAAATCTCATTTACCGATAAGGTTTTTCGCATGGCTGCTCCTACGACCCAGGAACTTTTCGATTTGACTGGCAAAGTTGCGCTCATTACCGGTGGGGCGCGAAACCTCGGGTTCGACATGGCGACTGCCATGGCAGAAGTGGGAGCTGAAATTGCAATCACCAGCCGAAATCTAGAGAACGCACAAGCATCGGCTAAAACAATCACCGATGACACCAGGCAACAGGTGGTTGGTTTTGTCTGTGACGTTGCCGATGAAAGCCAGGTGGAACGCCTCATCGACGACGTCCTCGCCGAGTTCGGAAAGATTGATATCCTGATCAACAACGCCGGTAACGTGGTGAGTTTACCTAACAACGCTCCGCTGGAAAAACGCCCGACCGAACTGTGGCACGATACGATTAATGTCAATCTTCACGGCACCTTTTACTGCACTAAACACACGGTCGCCAAGGCGATGAAGCCTGCCGGCGGCGGTGTCATCATTAACCTGGGTTCGACGGCAGGAATCGTTGGCAAGGATCGACGTGTTTACCAGGGGACCGATATGGGGGGAGCCACGATCGACTACCATGCCGCAAAAGGAGCGGTCATTAACATGACTCGAGACCTGGCGGTTTATCTGGCCCCCGACAACATTCGTGTCAATTGCATCAGCCCGGGAGGTTTTTTCCGCAATCAGCCTGAGCCATTTGTCAAAGCGTTTAGCGCGACGATTCCCATGGGACGCATGGGCCAGGACGGCAAAGAACTCAAGGGAGCCGCCGTTTTTCTTGCCTCCGAGGCCTCCAGCTACGTGACCGGTCACAATCTAATCGTAGATGGCGGGTTGACGATTTGGTAGCTGCTCAACGCGCCGGTCGAGCAGCGGCTCGTATCGACGACGGAAACCCGGGAGTATGAATCCGGTGCCCCGTATCCTGGACAGTTTCGCCATTCACACGAAAGACCCAAATTTGCCTCTCCCCGTAACATTCGATCAGTAGAAACTTGCCATCAGCAGTAAAAGCAGCTCCCTGGACAATTCGTCCAACCGAAACCTGCTGTACGATTTCATAGGTTTTTCCGCGACGGGCCAATATCACGAGCAAGGCGTTTTCTGTGCGTAGTGGATCGTCGGCAACAATGTTCGAGTTGTTCATCAACATGACAGCCACCAGTTTTCCGTCGGGACTTATGCCGAACGATTCTGGACCATTGCCGAGCGGAACAAAGTCGACGGTGCGAATCGGGTCGGCGGTGAGATCGATGACCGTGAGTGCGTCAACGTCGGGAGCCCCCTGCCCTGAACCGGCGGTTAATCCCAACTCGCCGTCGGGTGTAATCACAGTCCGATAAGGTTTTCCGCAGACTGAGAGTTTTCGATCAGTCGCAGTCACCTTTCCATCGCTAATCTCCAGGAGTCTCAAGTGATACCCCTCGGTAACACTGGCCAGGGCGAGTTTGCCGTGCGGACTAATGGCGACATCCGAGACCTGGTCTTCTGGTTCCCCTACTTTGACCGTTTGAACAGGCTTGACGTCGGTTCCGTCGATCGACAACACCGTGATGGTACCGTCGGCACGATTGGCGACCAGCGCCAGGCGTCCATCTGGAGTGATGGAAATCCCCGAGGGTTGCTTTCCTGCTTCGGCGGTACCCACCAGTTGTGGTGGCTGACGTGTGAGGTCGACAACCTGTATCAAGGTGTCGGGCACATAGCCGTCGGGAGAATTACGGTCCAATTTGAGCGAATTGGCGACCAGCGCTACCTTCCCATCGGGGGTGATGGCGACGTTCGAGGGAGGCCCGATCACACTGTTCGCGATCCCCGCCACATGTTGTACCTTGGGTGGAAACTGTGCACAGTCAATAATCGTCAGGGAATCGGGTTCCGCGTCGAACTGAGGCACCCACTCTCCTGACGTTAAGTCGAGTTTGTTTTCATTTCCCGAGATAACAACCTGGGCCTGAACCTTGCTTGTTTGGACCACTGGTGAGGCCACCGCCAGGGACAGTAGAACGGTCGAGCGCGCAATCAAGCCGAGGCGGCTTGTAAGGCATACAGTAGGATGTTGCGGTTGCATGGTTGTTCGTCCTTCAGCTTGATGCGGGTAACGCTGGCATGGTGAAACTGGCTTGAAGTTGTTGCAGGCTAGCTGCTCTCCTCGACACAGTGGTGAAAACAGTCATTGATGACCTGGGCTGCTTCCAGGGCAGCGTCTGGATCGATGCAGAGTGGTGGGGCAATTTTCAGAAAACCGCGGCCGGTGCCAAACATCAATACACCCCGTCGAACACTCTCGGCAACAATCAAGTTGGCCAGATCTATATCAGGTTCGCAACCGCCCGGTTTACGAAGATGGATAGAAATGAAGAGTCCCCGACCATGGACCGATAATATCTGCTCAGGAAAATGGACCGCAAGTTTTTGAAGTTCAGCCAGCAGCAACTCGCCGGTTTGAGCCGACGCCAGGACAAGTTCTTCTTCCTCAAGGACCTTCAAGCTGGCCAGGGCAACCTGGGCACCCACTGGATTACCTCCGTGTGTGCTCGACATCTCGCCCGGTGTCGGTTCGTCGAGAATTTGCTTCCGCCCAATGACTGCCGAGACGGGAACACTCGAGGTCAGGCCTTTACCCAGGGTTATCAAGTCGGGCACAACGCCCACGTGTTCCATGGCGAAGAACTTCCCACTCCGCCCGCACCCCGACTGGACTTCATCAAAACAGATAAGGATGTTGTGTTGCTGGGCCCACGACTTCATGGCGGCAGCGTAGGATGGAGTCATTGGCCAGGTGGCCCAGCCCGGCATGGGCTCACCGATGAACCCTGCGATCAGGTCAGGATCGATTTGGTTGGTTTCGAGTACGGCCAGACTCTGATGAAAACATTGCTCGTCACAATGATGACCGGGACCATTTCCGTAATTGCAGGTCGGCCCAAACGGGAAGGGAATTTGATAGTGACGGACCGACTTGCGGGGAATCCAGTCATTGGGGCCTGCCAAACCAGATGCGAGTCCGGCGGCCAGCGTTCTTCCGTGGTAACCATCGGCAAAACTGAGAATTCCAACTTTTTCGGGATGGATCTTTTGCCCCTGGCGACGCATCAACATGATAGCTGCTTCAGTCGCCTCGGTACCCGCGCTAAACAGGATTGCTTTAGAATCAGGAATCGGGCTGACCGCAACAAGTTTTTCAAGTAACTGTAAACGAGCTTCGGTAGGAAATGCGTAGGTTGCCAGCAATTTAGCGTCGGCGGCGTGATGGAGGGCTGCCCGCACGCAAGGATGCCCGTGACCGATGTTGGCCATCACGATGGTGCTCGTCAAATCAATCCACTGATTGCCGTACGGATCGCGGATCAGAAAGCCTTCGGCCTCATGCCATAAGATGGGGGGCATGCCAGAGTTCGAGTAGGCTTCGACGTTGCGCAGTCGCTGGATGACCGGTAATGACTCAGGCACGGGAATCGGGGTGATGATCCGCCGCCAACGGCTGTCAGGTGGCGACGTTTCGCAAGGTTGAAGATCGCTGACGGAAATCGTCATAGGGTCACCCATACCTGAGACGGATGGCGCAACGATGTGTCTTTGCGCCAGGAAACAGTTTGGTCCACCGCCTTCAGGTTGGGAAAACGATCCAGCAGGTTTTCAAACACAATCTTTGCTTCGAGTCGGGCGAGGGGCGCGCCGAGGCAAAAATGGCGACCTTCCCCGAAAGCCAAATGTTGATTGGGAAACCGGTCAAGTACCAGGGAATCTGGTTCCCGAAACTGCTCGGGATCCCTGTTGGCCGCCCCCAGCATTAAAACAACACGCTGTCCCGGCTCTAACAATTCCCCTCCCAGCACAAAACCGGTCGAAACAACACGGATTTGATGCTGGAGAGGACTATCATACCGCAAAAATTCCTCCACCGCAGATGGGAGGAGCGATTTGTCCTGTTTTAACTGTTCCAGCTGGCAGCGATTCTGCAATAAAGCCCAAACCCCATTGGCAATGAGTGCCATGGTTGTTTCATGGCCTGCCACCAGCAAGAAAACAGACATCGCCAGCAGTTCGTCGCTGGAAATATTTTCCCCCTGCTCTTCAATCTTGACCAGCGTGCTGATCAGGTCATCACGGGGCTCGCTACGGCGGTTTGCAATGATGGGCCGTAAATAGTCGTTCAGTTGCTGGACCGCTTGTGATGCTGTCTCAGCAAGGTCTACTTGAGGTGCACCGCTGCCAAGAAAAGCCGTTAACTCATCGGCCCAATGG
This sequence comes from Planctomycetota bacterium, assembly GCA_963578605.1. Taxonomy (GTDB): domain Bacteria; phylum Planctomycetota; class Planctomycetia; order Pirellulales; family Lacipirellulaceae; genus JAKVCB01. Next base: position 12,161 of record CAUZEA010000079.1, on the reverse strand, counting down.
TGAAATTGCTGGCGATCTTCAGCCGGAATGCCTAACATTTCCGAGATCATCATGGCAGGTAACGGATAGGCAAGATCACCGATCAACTCGAACCGTTTGGTCACAGCCCATGATTCGCATAAGTCATCAAACAAAGATTCAATTCTGGGAGCAAGACCGGCAACCATGCGGGGGGTGAACGCCTTGTTCACCAATGTTCTGAGGCGGGTGTGATCGGGTGGGTCCATCATGACCAGCCATTTGGTGTACATCTCGTAGAGTGGTTTGAAGTCTTCCTGCAACTGCTGGGGAAACTGCCGCATGTAGGACCGCAATCTCTGCCCGGAATTCAATCGCCGATCGCGAAAGGCATTCTTTACGTCGCGGTAACGCGTGATGACCCACCCGTCCATGCGCTCACTCCAAACCACCGGGGCTTGTTCACGCAAATTTCGATATACCGAATACGGATCTGAGAGGTACTGCGGGGACAAAAGAAGTGAATCGAACTCGTTCATTGCCCGTCACTTGTTTGAGAAGATTGTCCTCGTTACATGCCTTTGGCCAGCCAGCCACCGTCGACGTAGAATTCCTGCCCGGTCACAAAACTGGCGGCATCCGAGGCGAGGAAGATCGCCATGCCAGCCATTTCATTAGGCTCTCCCCAACGACCCAGCATCGAGTTTTGGGCCCGCAGTTCGCGCCGCTCTGGATCGTTCCAACTTTGGTTGTTCATATCAGTGTGAAAATAGCCAGGCCCAATGCTGTTGACACGAATTCCATGTTCGGCCAAGTCACATGCTAAGGCTTTGGTCAGTTGCCGAAGTCCCCCTTTGGAGGCCAGGTAGGCAGGATTACCGGAAAATCCCTGTTCAGCAGCTAACGAGGTGATATTAATGATCACGCCCTGCTGTTGATTTTTCATCATTCCCCCAAAGTGCTTCGCAAGCTGAAATGGGGCGGTGAGATTGACCTGCAGCGTTTTTTCCCAGGTTTCGTCCGGGTATTCGAGCGAGTGGTGACCAACCGTCGAGCCAGCATTGTTGACCAACACATCGATACGGCCGTACGTTTTCTGGACGTAATCGACCAGATCGGCAATTTGCTCTTTGGCCGACATCTCACACGCAAACCCGTCGGCAGCCAGCCCTTGTGCCTTAAAGTCGGTAACGGTCGTTTCGAGGCGTGTTTTGTTCACGCCAGTGATCAGGCACGTCGCACCGGCTCCCAAGAGACCCTCGGCAATACCTTTGCCAATTCCACGACTTCCGCCAGTCACAACCGCAATGCGACCTTCAAGTGAAAACAAGGTGTCCAGATAAGATGACATAAAATTCCCCTCCCTTTAACTGTTTGCAATTACGATCCTGTCTTGCAGTGCTTCGCGCAGCGGGTCATCATCTTCCTCGCAAAATCCGAGATGTAAATGACGGCGCCACCCTTCAGCATATTCGAATCTACCAGACATGCGACCGCATTGTCGATCGAGATCCCTTAGTGTTTGTAAATAACAGTCGAGCCCTTGGCTGTCATCGAGCCATTGTTTCTGGGAAGTGTGACAGCCCAGCATCTCACATTTTCGTTCGATGACGTCGGTCACATCGATGTACATATCGGGTTGTACCAAATGCCGCAGCGGATCATGGTGGGAATAAGGCTGTGCATGGTAAACTGTCACATTGCCATCGACGGGTGGGTGTGGAGGGTCTGTCACGAAATTCGGCATCCCGCGGGCAAACGCGCCCGTCACGGCCAGCCGGCTGGCATTCATGTGGTCTTCCATGTAGTCGTCCGGTGACTGCGTCAGCACAATTTCCGGTGCCACCTCCCGCATGACCGCTGCAACTCGGGCCAACGTCGGCTTGTCGTAAAAGATAGCCAGGTCATCGCAAAAGCTCTTGTGAAATACAGCTCCTGCATACTCGGCCGCAGCCATGGATTCCTCGCAGCGCATCTGGGCGATGGTTGTGGCATCATATTCAGTCGTACCACAACACCCGTTTGCAATGTTCATGATGTGAATTTCGTAACCGGCGTCTCGCAACAGCATAAGGGTGCCTGACATAGCAAACTCGATGTCGTCGGGATGCGCGGCAATTGCAAAGGCGGTTTTCATAAGGTTGTGGCAAAGAATCTGTGTGAGAGGTGATACGCGATGACTGTGAGGTCAACCGTTCGAGGAATCGAACCTTGCTTTTTCGTCAGGTAGTGCGGCGGTAAGCGGGTGTTTGCCATTGGCTGGTTGTCGATAGCAAGATTTACGCCAGGCTTTGTCACCCCCCAAGGTATAGTCATCAACGTACTAGTGCATTTCGATGTCACAAGCACCAATACCGTTACGGTAATAGTTGAACTGCACATTGGGGTGATCAGCGAGCAACGACATCGGCACGGCACTGTCGGCCATGCCCTTGGAAATCATGAAGGCCGTCAGTCGCTGGCCAAAAGGATTGTCATGAGTGCCGGCATGCCAGATGGAGACTTTGTCTGACTTCCATGTTTCCGCAGGGCCTACGGTAACCGCCTGGGTCGGCACGTTCGACACGACACCACCACCGGACGTACGGGCATTTTGAATTAACGTCATCGGGTGAAGGTCGACGACTCGGGTGGTGAGTTTGCGGTACTCCTCTGGGGGAGGGGGCTGCTGATCGTAAGGTGCCTGGCGTCGAGGAGGGTCGTTGAATGCCCAGTGTTTCACTTCGCCCTGGCCTCCCTGCATGACGGCACATCGAGCGTGGTTCCAGGATTCGATGTACTCGGTTGTATCGGCCTTTGGAAAGTGGATATTGCTTTCTGGCATCCGCAAATCGGGATGAATGCGGTTGAACAGCAATTCCCGGTCGGTACGCGCAAAACTGAGGGCAAAATCCTCTGGAACCTCGACACCATCCATCACCCACTCGTCCATGCCCCAAAAGTGGGCATGTTGAAGATTCAGCTCTAGTTCGTTGACCAACCGAGCCACCAGGGGTAACTGCTCGGTTGGTCCAATCGGTCCACAGATTCCAACGGGTTGGTCTGCCGTTGCTTGTTTCCAGGCGGTAATGTATTCAAATGCCTCGGCGAGGTAGAAGTCTTCGAGCGTGTCGTACAAATTAACCGTAAAACCGTCGCGTGACAAACCGGCCAAGTCACTGGCCGATAACCGTGCGGCAGCGTCGAGGATCTCGCGGTCCAACGTTGTGTAGTCCCACCATTCGGGGGCGACCATGCTGGTTGGTCTCATTTCGTTTCCTTTGAGTCAATTTCGATTGCGGGTCACTGAGCCCTTGGTACCGCCTGCGATTTTAGTCCGTTTTGATGGACTCGTCATGCCGGTACCCCGAAAGAAATATCTTGAAGTTGGTCCCCGCAGGCCACCAACGACGCCAAGGCACTTCGCCAGAATTTTTTGGCGATCAGCGAGTTTTTTCCGAGAGGAACAGGGTTATAGCACGTTTTCGAATCAAAGTCGCCCGACTCTGGCGCAAATCCAATCGTTGATCGTGTCGGGAAATCGAGCTCGAGGATTCTCTGAATTGCCAGATCGGAAAGACTCAACAGTGCTGAACTACCCTAAGATTCTCATCAACTTGACAAGATGACCACGTCGCTCCCGGTCTTGCGACGCCTTGGCGCACTCGAACCCCTTCCCCAGGTTCGCAAAAGGGGTGGTCCTCTTGAATCCCAAACCCGAGTGGTCTGTCGATGGCAGTCGCTGAATCCGAAACGCGATGACTCTCTACCGGGTGTTTACCCCGAGATCAGCGGTACCCGGACCATCCCCACTGAGCAACCGGTTGAGTTGCTGTCCCAGTCGCGGCCCCCGACAGTTCACCGCGGCCACGCGGCCATCCTTGCCGAGCAGAATGAACGCGGGAATGCCACGGATACCGTACTTTGCGCCCATCGGTTGCTTGTTGCGAGGGTGCTTGTCCTCCACAACCGTCCAGGGTGGCTGCTCCTGGGCTAAGAAGGTGCGAAGAGCCTCTCGATCTTCATCCACGCTAATCGCAATGACTTCAAAGCCATCATCATGATACTTATGCCAGTTCTGCATGATGTTCGGTATTTCCGCACGGCACGGACCGCACCACGTGGCCCAGAAGTCCACGAGCACGACCTTGCCTTGGTAGTTCGCCATCTCGAGCGGACCGCCATCAATCGTGTAGCCTGACAACGGCAGCGGCTTGCCAACCAATGCTTGCAGTGGGTCGCCGGTTTGACCCGTTACCCCTTCTGCTTCGAAATTGATGGACTTCTCACCATCTGGATAAGTCGCACTGATGGCAAACACGCGCCACTTCTCGCCTTCAAAGCGGAAGTGCAATTTCGTCTTGTGGAACTTGCCAGCTGCCCGCACACGGATCGGGATCTCGGCCACCTTTCCATCAATCTTGACCTCGCCAACCTTGATCGCATTTTCTTCCGCAGATGGTTTTGGAAGCTGGGCCAGGGGCGATCGTGGCCCCTTCATGAGCGGCATTGCCTTTTTCGTGAGCAGCTGCTGGGCTTCGGTGCGATCTGAGTTCCGCAGGTCGCTGAAAAATTTCTCGGCTACCTCCGGGATGTCTTTTGCCGACGCTTCTCCTTCTGCCACAGAAGCGTCTGACTCGCTTTGTTTGAGGAACCTCTGGTCTTTCGCACTGAGCTGCGCCAGTGGCACCGTAATCTGTTTTCCATCCTGGCGGCGAAGCACCACCTTGTCCCCTCGGACGGCGACCAGTTCGGCAATTACGCTGAAACCGCCGGTAGCATCGGTCCAGGTGCGGTCTGCACTCCAAGCAACACCTGTGAACAGGGCAAGGGTAATCCCGATTGCAAACTGGTGTTTACTAGTATGACTGGTCATCGTGATTCACCTCCCATCAATCTTCGATTCGGTAAAGGTGTCACCAACCACTAACGAAGAGAATTCTCAAACAGCCAGGCCTGGCGTTCTTGGGTTCCAGCGGGAGGAGATGATCAACTTCAAACGACTCCGTAGCACCTTGACCGCCTTGCCAGTGCGATGGTTCTTTTCTATGGTTGTTCTTTCTTTCCGCAGGGAAAACCGGCAGCAAACTGCTAACAGTAGTTGTAATTATTCAGAAACGGCATGTCAACAATTCGTTGGTCAAACTCGGGGACAATAATCGAGTAGCGGGCGAGTGCGAATGTGGGTTCCACATTGTCGGTGCGGCCAACTAGAATGGGATTTCATGACAAGCACACGAATCGTCCTCGATGGAAAAGTCAAAAGTTGTACCGTTGATGATTGTCCCCAGGTCGAGTTGTTCCGCAAAAGAGTTTGCCAATTCAAAAGAGGCATACAACCACTTGACAAAGTGGAGCTTGATCCGCTGCGGACAACCATTGAACACTTTCAATCGTAAGTGTTTTCGTATTGATTTCACATACTTGCGCCCCACCGGTGCCAGATGTTGCACGAAGAATTTCCGCAATTCGCTGACTTTCCGAATCTGGGACGTACTTTACGCCTGGGGCTGGCTACCCGTGGTAACACGACTTTGGAATGCGATGACGTTTTGTTTGCCGTCGAGCAAGGTGTGAATTACCTCAATTGGTGTGGCCATCCGGACGGGATGCAAGAAGCAATCTGCCAACTCGGGCCGCAGCGGCGCGATCTGTTTGTCGCGATCCAGTTCTCCGCCAGGACCGCCAAAGCAGCACGGCAGGAATTGGGAGAGGCGCTGGCCGCATTGTCGACCGACTACATCGATATCGCGACGTACTATTACGTCGAACGCCAACACGAGTGGGATGAAATCACAGCACCAGGGGGAGCAGCTGAAGTTTTGGAATCGGCCCGAGATGCCGGCACGGTGCGCGCCATTGGTTTGACAAGCCATCAGCGGAAGTTGGCGGCCGCTTGTGTCAAGACGGGCAGGCTCGACATGCTCATGATTCGGTACAATGCGGCCCATCGTGGTGCCGAGCAAGACATTTTTCCAACCACGACCAGCCTCCAATTACCGGTGGTGGTTTTCACTTGTCTCCGCTGGGGGGCTTTGATGCAAAACACCTCCGACGACCCCGAAGGGTTTGTCGCACCCCCAGCGGTCGAATGGTATCGGTTTGCCTTGTGTCATCCCGCCGTGACCGTCGCCCTAATGGCTCCGAATGGGCGCGAGGAACTGAACCAAAATTTGCGGCTGTTGGAAGATTGGAGAGGATTCACTCCCGACCAGTACACCCGGCTCAAGGAACATGGCGCGCGGGTCCGCCAACATGGGGGCCAGTTTCCCTAGCAGCACCCGGCTTGCGGTTGCGGCACCCTTATAGACGGGCACCCTGTCATACCTCCCAGCCCGCACGGTACTGACGCTTGATGAACTTAGCCGCTGCGGGGCAATTGGTTGCGACCAATCGCTGAGCATCCCAATCAAGTTTTTTTTGCCCGGCGCGATACGAAACATTCCCCAACAGGACCGCTTCGGCCAGGTTTCCACCATAGTCGAAGTTGCAAGTGGTTCCGCCGCGGGTCTTGCAAGCCTGGATCCATTCCTGATGGTGCCCCGCCGAATTGGGAATCCAGCCAAGTGGTGGTTGTGGTTCCGATCCGTCATCCAGAAAAACTTTGCGGGTCATATAGTCAGCCAGCAACCGTCCGCGTTTGCCTTCAAACAACACGGCATCGCCATCTTTCTTGTATTCGCCAACCCAGTCGGGTGGTGTATCTCCCTGATACCAGGTGAGATGAACCGGTGGTTGGCCTGCTCGACTGGGAAACGAGTAGTCGACCCGCATGCGATCGGGGACTTCGTTATCACCTACATGGATTTTTTCCCCCTGGCTTGCAACCGTGGTGGGAGCTTGGAGTTCGAGTGCCCAGAACGGAAGATCCATGTAGTGGCAACCGAAATCAGCCAGGATACCACCACCAAAGTCCCACCAATACCGCCACTGGAAATGAAAATGCGACTCGTGAAAGGGACGCATGGGAGCAGGCCCGGTCCACAGGTCGTAATCGACGTGCGGGGGTGGGGTTGCCTGGGCAACGCGCGTGCCAGAGGGAATCGAACACCCCTTCCAGACGTGGACTCGGTCAACTGGTCCCAGCATGCCCGATTGGATGATTTCCACCACCCGGCGATAGTTATCGAGCGCGTGGATTTGAGTGCCCATTTGCGTAACAGCACCATGCTGCCTGGCCGTATCACGAATTTTACGTACTTCGTAAACCGAATGAGCCAGCGGCTTCTCGCAATAGACATCGAGCCCCAGTTCGATGGCAGCGAGGACCGGCATGACATGGGTGTGGTCGGGTGTCGAGACGACAACCGCATCCAAATCGGTCCGCTCCAGCAGGCGGCGGAAATCGCGATATTTGTCAGCCTTGGGATACTTCGCCGCCGCCCCGTCAAGCCGTTTGGCATCGATGTCACACAAAGCCACAATGTTCTCGGTTGCGACCCCAGACACATTGGAGGCTCCCCTTGCTGCCACACCGATACATCCGATGTTGAGCTTCTCGTTTGGTGAGCGCTCCTTGGCAACCGTAATCGGAAGAGTCCACGACTGGGCCACGGCTGTGGCTGTACCGGCAATCGCAGCGCGACGCAGAAAACTGCGCCGGCTTTGATGGAATTCGGTTTGTGAAGATCGTGTGATGTTGCTCATGGTAGTTCCCGTAAATAGATATTTTTAAACCAAAGTACCGCGCCATGATTCTGCAACTCAATTGGGCCCGTTGCATAAATCGGCTTATCTCGCTCCCAGTAGTTTTCCATGACGACCTCGTCAACAACCAGCTGATCATTCAGTGTAACCGAAAGGTCCTCACCGACCATCTTAATATGAAAGGTGTTCCACTGGCCGGCGGAGTGGTCTGCTTTAACCAGCGGAAATCGTGCATGTTTTTGGTTGTTCCACAGGGCACCTGATCCTTTGTCGGCTCCATTCTCCCAGTATGGTTCGTGAGCGGGATCCCAGATCTGCACCTGCGGTGTCCCGCGGAGATAAATTCCGCTGTCGCCCCCTGGGAGGATTTTCCAGTCGATGTAGAGTTCGAAGTTGCCATAGTCTTTAACGGTGCAAAGATTCCCACCATGTCCATCCCCATCAAAGCGCAATGCACCGTCCACCACGGACCAGTGGTCTCGCATCTGCTGATCAGCTTTCTGCTGGGCTGCCTTGAGATCCTCGGGCGACATCTCAGCCCGCTTGACGGGATTAGCAACCAGTCCCTGCCAGCCATTCAGGTTTTCTCCATTGAAGAGAGCCACAAAGCCCTTCGGAGGCATGTTGTCTTTCGAAAAGCAATGGGTAGGGAGCACGCTGAGAATTCCCACCACGATGATCAAATTGGTACGAATCATGGAATGCATGTCTGAAGGCTCCTGCGATTATAAAAGGTTCAAGGTTTCTGGATTACAAAACTGGTGTACGTTCACGCATTATTAATTTACAAACCTTGCGGAGCAAGCTTTGCTGTTTGCTGCCAGAGGCCATTCTTCGGAAATCGTTCACGATATGAGGCCTTTTGCTCTCCTATTTCTTTGCTGGACGATAAACCAACTTATTAGCAATCCGACCACCAGATCAACCAGTAGGCCAGCCGGGCCGATCCACTGGAAGCTGACAGGGTCGTCCGCCATCGTCTGCTTTGCACCCGTAGCGGCATCGATCGTGGTGTGCAACTCGACACCAAAAGTCTCCACTGGAATTCCAAACTTCAGATCCAACAGTGTGACCAAGGGCCCAGAAAACGCAATCATTCCGGCCACGACGGTCCCACAAATGGTTCCTGCCCAGACTCCCGCAGGTCGCGCAAAGGGAACAAACAGGGCAAAGAAAAACAGCCCAAAGATGGGTGCGGTCAGCAGGTTAACCGTTTTGTTAGTGACGGCCGTGATGTTTCCTGGAATCCATCCCATAAAAGTACTTCCGAAGACCACCACTGCACCGATTGAAAACGCCAACACCCTGACGAACAGGAGATGCCCACGCTCGGTTTTGGCACGTAGCCCGAACCGATCGAGGTAGTCGGTTGAGACGACCGCCGTGATGGAATTGACTCCAGAATCGACGCTGGACATGGCTGCAGCAAACATGGCCGAGACGACCAGCCCCGACACACCTACCGGGAGGTGGTAGGCGATAAAGCGGGGAAAGACGTCGTCCGCATTGTCAGCGATGGTCATGCCAGGTGGCAATTCCTGCGGATGGTCTTTGAAATATCCCAGCAGTGCCATCCCCACAAATCCGAGGGTAATTCCAACTATCGAACCAACGATCAGCTGTACGGCACTAGCCCAACGGGCTGCTCTGAGATCGCGCGTTGCCATAAAACGTTGAACCGATGTCTGGTCACCCCCTGCGGTGCAGACATACCAGACGATCGTCGAGACAAGACCTCCCAGGACCGTCACTCGAATCCCCGGATCAAACCAGGAACGTTCACTGACGGGTAAAATCGGTTGCACATCCCAGTTTGATTGCCACTGGCGGGGAAACCAGCCAAAGCCCCCGTACTCGTAAGTAATCGTAGCAAGCACCAGCAGTGCGCCGCCAAAAAGCAAGGCAGTCTGCATGGCATCGGTTACCACAACTGCGCGAAGCCCACCGATCGAGGTATAAATTACTGCCACAAAACCGGTGAACAAGACAATCAGGGGAACCCACTCTTCGCCGATACCCATCATGACCGACATCGCCTTGGCTGCCAAATAGATCAATAATGACATCCAGACAAGCCGTAGCAAAAGAAACATCGTGGCACCAAGCAACCGGATACTAATGCCCAGTTTTAATTCCAGCAGTTCATACGCGCTGGTCACCCTATGTTTCATGTAGGCGGGTAAAAGGCCGAACGCGATGATAACGAAAATCAACGGGTAAGAGAGATAGTTGGCCAGGATTGCCGGGCCCTTCCCGACCATTTCCCCCGGCAGTGACAAATAGGAGATCGTACTGAGCAGAGTGGCGAAAAGTGAAATGCCAATCAGGGTGGGATTCATATTCCCGCTACCAATGAAATAATCTTTCGTACTGGTCTGTTTGCGGCCAAAGTACCAGCCGATGGTAATGGTGGTAATTGCGTACAGTCCAATCAACACCCAGTCGAGTATTTGAAGACCGACCCGTGGGGCAGATGTCATGGTGGTGCCAGCAGCGGGGGTTGGAACTTCACCCCATGCACGAGAGGTGCACACCAGGGTCGCAATACAGGTGATTCCCACCAGCAGGTAAGATAACCGCACAACATTTTTCAGTTGTGGTCGGCTGCATTTTGCAAGTTGGTCATCCATCCAAAAAACTCACTAGCTACGGGAAGCATCTGCGCTCCTTGCGCAGATCGTTGCTGATACGCATCAGAACTGATTGTGGGACATCCCCACGGTTTGTTGTATTTGGAGCACGCTTTCATAACGGTTTCGACAGCATCATCCAAAGACATCTCACCTGATTGGCGTAGCCGAAGTCCCAGATCACCAGGACCGACAAAGATCGCATCGACCCCCTCAACCGCAACAATTGCTTCGGCGTTGCCGACTGCCTCGGGGGTTTCAATTTGCACCATGAGAAAGGTTTCTCGGTTAGCCCATGCTACATATTCATCTGGATCGTGCGTGCTATAGTCCGAATCGAGACCGGCATTATCAATACCGCGGTCACCCAGCGGAGGAAACTTGGTTGCCATAACCAACTCTTTGGCTTGTTCGGCGTTCGCAACCTGGGGAATCATCACCCCAGCAGCCCCGTCCTCCAGGTACCGACAGATAGGAGTTTTTTCTTTGGTTGGCGGACGAACCATTAAATCGATGTCAAATAGATGTGAAAAGGCAAGTAGCGACTGTGTTTCCTTGGTCGACATCTCGCGGTGTTCCAAGTCAAGCCAAATACAGTCGAAGTTGTTTTTCGCCGCATGAAACATGTAGGCGGGAATGTAATGGCCAAGTGCTGCCATCCGAACAATTTGCCCCTTGTGAATCCGCTCTAGGGTTTTACTTTTCCGCATAAATCCAAGTGCCTTTACGAGTTGGTCTGTTAACGGCCCAGTCGATCGAAAACAAACAATCGCTCGGCCTGGAGAATTCCAGGTATTCACCGCACAAAGCTCAAATTGTAACTTTGACGTGGTCAACCGTCGACCGTGGTCTTTCAAGAAAGCACCGTTACATTGAGGACGGCAAGTGAAAGGGAATATTGTCCTTCAACACATACAAGGCCCGCTACGTGGACCATCCCGTGACGACCCAGTTGGTCTATGGTGTTTTGGCTCTGCTGTGCCGGTCTTTCTGCTGGATCACCGTTGGGACCGATTCAATCGCCAGGCGCAGGACCTGCCGGACAAGTGGTCAACCGCGGAGGTTACCGTCCGGCTGTCGACATGTTGATAGCCTTTGCTGAGGGAAGCAACTGTGCACCCTGCGTCGAGCGTTTCTGAAATTCCTTGGCTTCGTATGCAGGACATCCCCAAGGCTTGTCGTATTTGGTGCAGGCTGCACTAACAATCTCGAAAGCCTTTTCCAGCGGCATTTCACCAGATTGTCGCAACCGAAGCCCCAGGTCAGCGGGACCAACAAAGATTCCGTCAACCCCCTCTACTCCAACGATCGACTCGATGTTATGAACCGCTTCGGGAGTTTCAATTTGCAACACCAGGAAAGTTTCGCGGTTAACCCAGGCCACATATTCGTCTGGATCGTGGCTGCTGAAGTCAGAATCAAGACCTGCATTGTCGATTCCGCGATCCCCTATCGGAGGAAACTTGGTGGCCATGACAAGTTCCTGTGCTTGTTCCGCGTTAGCAACCTGAGGGATCATCAATCCCGCGGCCCCATCTTCCAGATACCGACACAACGGAGTTTTTTCTTTCGATGGCGGGCGAACCATGAAGTCGATGTCGAAAAGGTGTGCGTAGGCGAGTAACGCTTGTACCTCTTTGGTCGACATTTCACGATGTTCCAGGTCGAGCCAGATGCAATCGTGTCCGGCTCTTGCCGCATGAAACACGTAAGCAGGAATGTAATGACCAAGCAACGCCATCCGCGCGACTTGGTTGTTGCGTACTCGCTTTAGGGTTTTACTTTTCCTCATAGATTCTGCTGCCTTTAAGTGCTAACTCCTGAATGTCGGAAACCAGGACGACCAATGAATCGGTATTTACCGATGTTTGTAAAACTGGCAATTGTAGCTTTTCCATGCTCCACCGTCGACCTTGGGTCTTTCAGGAGGAGGGTCTTGCGGAGGAA
>CAUZEA010000078.1:0-27053 GCA_963578605.1 Planctomycetota bacterium | reverse complement strand
CCCGCCACGTATGCGGTTGGCTGTGTTCTTCCAGCTTCGGCTACGCCTCAGCCTCCAGAACACAGCCGAGTTACTTAACCCCGATTCTCTCACTTAGGCTGGTACTAAAAGCGGGGTAAGGTCACTCTTGTGGCTTCCCAAAGAAATCTGTTGAGTCCTGGGCATGAAATCTCGAACGAGAGCATCGCAAAGCTCGCTCGTACGTGACCCTGTGGCATGGTAAACCTGGAGCATATCAGCAAAAACCTGACTGTCGTGTGTGTAAATCTCATCGGGTCGTCTCTCCCTCCATCTACCATGTGGAGCACGCACCATCGTTGGCTCGACTACTGCCCATAGAAACAGAAATTGAATTTCTTCGTCCGTAGGTAGATCGACTTCGGTAAGATCTTTAGGAGCCACATAGCCGCGTGACAGTTTAGCCAAAGGCCGATGGTCCTCAGGCAACAGTCCTCCACCACCATCTTCAATCGTGTTGGCTGCCCAGTTTCAGCACGCTTTGATAGCCGCAACAATGGCTCTTTGCCCCCCAGAGGACGACCCGTGTGTGCACTGGGGTTGGTGGCCCGCTGCTGTATGTGTTGCTCGACATGAAGACGGGTGATCATCGTCGCCCGCAAACGTCCAATCTGTTTGCCATGTCCCGGTAGGCGTCTGCCGTTATATGGCTCCACCTCATGTTTGCACCAGTAGTTGAGAATCGAACAACATGTTTGCACCAGTAGTTGAGAATCGAACAACGTTGTCGAAACAGTGAGGGAGATCGGTCTGATTTCACCCAAGCGAGATGGGCGTCACATATTTCGGCCACCGACAGTTGTGGCAGTTTGATTTGTTTGCGGTCGGCACTGAGCGTAGCGAGATATTTGCAAAACGCTCGGTTGGCTTCCTTGAACGGTACCTTGCCGACCTTTCCGAAGTAGACACCCGACTGATCTCCAGCTTTGGCACACCAATAGCCGTTGACCTTGCCGAGCTTGGGAGCTCTTGGCATGGCTGACCTCATGGGAAACTGATTGTGCCTAAGAACAAGTTGGCGCTTGTTCTGTTTGTCGCTTTCCGGTCACTTTCAACGAGTTGAATAGTACACGGAAAAGGATATAGATTCTTTTGAGCGTCGGTCTGTTTTCCACAAGTCCTTTTTGCAGAACATCTTAAGCAAGTCGGGCCGACTGGATTCGAACCAGCGACCTTTTGACCCCCAGTCAAACGCGCTACCAGACTGCGCCACGGCCCGTACTTGTCTCAGCCCCAGCCAGTGTAGCCATTTTGAGGGTCCTTGAGAACCCGGCCTTCGGTCCCCTGCCCTTTCGTACCCGTCAGGATTCGAGCCTGCAACCTACGGATAGGATCTGTGGGATCAGGCGAACTAGAAGATCCAGGAGTCTGTTCCCAAAGGTCTCGGATATTCGTCAGGCCCCGAAAAACGAGTGCTTTTTAAAATTCTGTTTTCCTGCCGGGGACCAATTGCAGAGGGCCCCCTGTTTTGCCTTGTTGGCGATATTCTTCACAAGAGTTCTTTCAATGCGACTCCAACACTAACTTGCAATATTGGTATCTCGCGTGGGGGCAGGTCATCGACTTGTCTTGCGTCGCTTTGCAATCGATGAGACTCATGCCGGCCATTTGAATCCTTGCGCACGTCCGCAATGCTGGGGAATGCTTCCAGGTCGAGGTCAGATTCCGCTTCGGCACCCACAGGGTAATCCTGGAAGTAGTATTCGATTAATGGTCTAATGGCAGAGCAAAGGCAAGGAATCACATGGATTGGCTCCAGTGAGGTGTGAAAGTTTGTTGTGGGGTCGGTACCATTGTCGAGATGCCAAGAAGCTTTCTCTGCCGGGCTTATCCAGGTGTCCAATGTACGGTTTGTGGAGAACGGGGTGTGCTGGTAATTTCAAGACGTTGTTATTAGCACCTAAGGCGAACAAGATATAAGACCCGACTTAAATGCGATTGGATCTCGCGCAGTCATGTTTTGAAGAGAAAGATGGAGGAATTATGGAACCGGAAGGCAAGAATTTGATAGGGTTATCCCAGGCAGACGCAGGGGATAAGACCTTTAAGTCATTCAATCCAGGTTCGGGTGTGGAGATGGCCCCTGAATTTGTCGGGGCGACGCCTGGAGAGGTCGATCGGGCGATGCAGTTGGCGGACGAGGCCTTTCCGGTTTTCAGAAAGAAATCTGGCGAAGAGCGTGCCGCCTTTCTGGAGAAGATTGCGGAGAAGATTGAAGGGCTCGGAGACGCCTTACTCGAAAGATGCGATGCAGAAACCGCTCTCGGGATTCCGCGTCTGACAGGTGAGCGAAGCAGGACAACCGGGCAATTGCGTCTCTTCGGGAGTCTGGCACGGGAGGGTTCCTGGGTCGACGCCCGGATCGATACAGCGATTCCAGATCGACAGCCGTTGCCCAAGCTGGATGTACGCCTAATGCTTATGCCGGTCGGTCCGGTTGTGGTTTTTGGGGCGAGCAACTTCCCCCTGGCGTTTTCGGTTGCCGGCGGAGATACGGCGTCTGCACTTGCGGCAGGATGTCCCGTGGTTGTCAAGGCGCACAGTTCGCACGCCGGAACGGCTGAGTTGGTTGGGCGAGCAATTCAAGCAGCAGTCAAAGCCTGCGGCATGCCGGAAGGTGTCTTCTCGCTGATTCACGGATCAGGTCGGGTAGTCGGCACAGCGTTGGTCCAGCACCCAATGGCAAAGGCAGTCGGCTTTACAGGTTCACTTGCCGGTGGACGCGCCTTGTTTGATCTGGCGGCTGCGCGTCCAGAACCGATTCCCGTGTATGCGGAAATGGGAAGTCTCAATCCCGTGTTTGTCTTACCGGGGGCGCTTGAAGAGAGAGGTGAGGCGTTTGCTCAGGGTTTGTGTGGATCCGTGACGCAGGGTGTTGGGCAGTTCTGCACGAACCCAGGTTTGGTTCTCGGGATCGACGGTGAGCCAATGGATAAGTTTATTGCATCGGCCGAGTCTTCGTTTTCTGAAACTGCGCCGGCGACGATGTTGAATCCCGGGATTCGCGATGCTTTCGAATCAGGACTTGCCACTTTCGGAAGGACGGAAGGCGTCTCGTTACTTTCGCGGTCGGCGACTGAAGCGGATCCGGGCAAGACGCAGGCCGGTGCTCATGTGTGGACGACTGACTTTGATGCCTTCACGAGTAACCCGAGATTGAGTGAAGAAGTATTTGGGCCAACGACACTGGTTGTTCGTTGTAAGGCGAAAGACGAATTGATCAAGGCAGCGAATCAGCTCGAAGGTCATCTGACGGCCACGATTCATGGAACGGAAGAAGATCTTGCGGAACACATGGATCTGGTTGAAATCCTCGAGAGGAAGGTTGGCCGGATCATCTTTAACGGCTTTCCTACTGGGGTTGAAGTTTGTCATTCGATGCACCACGGCGGTCCCTATCCTGCAACGACCGATGGACGGTCAACGTCTGTTGGTACGGCGGCTATTTTTCGGTTTGCGCGGTTGGTTTGTTTCCAGGGCTTCCCGCAAGCCGGTTTGCCGTATGAGCTAAAAGATGCGAATCCAGGGAACCTCTGGCGATTGGTTGATGGCGAATACAAGAATGGTGCTGTGTAGGCATGTCCAAAGAGTACTTATGTTGAGAGGCGTTGTTCCTTAGGAAACGGTTCCAGGGGAACATCTGCGGCTCACTGACTGGACGGCGAATACGCAAAAGCGGCGGTCGCTGGCCCTCGTTCTTACTGGATTGATTACTCTTCCTTCGTAAGTCGGCGTCATTGGCGTCTTTGGCACTCGGATTCGAGAATTTTTTGACATCAGCGCCGAGCAATTCGGGGCATTGCGAGGAATGGTCACCGCAGCGACTTGAGGAATTGTAATAGATCCTGGATTTGCTGTTCGCGATATCGATTCAATGCCTTGTCTGGCATGGGCGAGGTGTCCAGTAGTCGGTGGGTTTCGATGTTGCGCCGGGCGATGCGCCAAATTTGGTTTTTGGTGTCTACCACCGTTAAGTGTTGGTCGGTCTCTGCGGTGACCATTCCTGTCAATGTCTGGCCGTCGTCAGTGATGATCAACGAATTCTTGAATCGCTGGGCAACCTGCTTTGAGGGGTAGACCAACGCGTCAGCCAGTTCTCTTTTCTTCAGACGCTGCGTAACGCCTGCCAGGTCTGGTCCAAAGATCGCCGCTTCTTTGTCCTTCAAGCCGCCGTGGCAAGAAAAACATCCCGCCTGCATATAGATATCTCGACCGCGGGCGCTATCTCCTTGCGTGGCCTTCGTGAGAATGAGTTTGTGGACTTGTGCGTCCGACATGATTTCTGTCGGTTCTGGGCTGGCAGAACTGACAAACGGAACGCCGTAGCGGTCGCGATACCAGGCCTGCCAATGCTCCACAGCGTCCAGACGCACTTGGTCGCTGTGGAAGTTGCGCTGTCGGTCAAAATCGACCGCCGTGAAGTTACACAAGGCGCGATCCGCATAGTAGAGTTCGTCGTGTCCCTGCTCCAATAACTCAACCACCCGCTGAATCAGCGGTTGCTCGCCATCACGTGGTTCCTCGACCCCTCCGCGCAATTCCTGGAAGAATTCGCTGATACTCGGGCCTTGGTTAGCCAGCCACTCGACGCCCAAGAGAAACTCGTCGTGGTTTGCTGACTTGAGGGCCGCGGACATCATCGGCCAGTATCTCGATTCGAGTGTGTGGCCCGAAAAACCTTTGAGTATTTCGCGGCGCACCTGCACATCGTCACTGCTCTCATAGATGCCGAGTAACTGTCGGCGTCCAGTTGGAGTTGTGGCCACCTCACCGTAGGCGAGGGACGATAGTTGGCTGCCAGGAACGAGCTGATCGAGATGTTGAGCCAACGCGCCTGCGTGCCCATCGATCAGTCGGTCTAGCGCCGTCAACCAAAACAGGGGGAAGCCTCGTCCTTTGTTGCTCAGTTCGACGAACCAGCCTCGCTGGTTCGTCATGAGCCACTGTACGAGACGAGCTTCGCTGGCCGCATTCCAACCGGAGTTTATGCGGGAAAGCGAGTTGGCAATGTGGAACTGGGTAACGTAGTTGTCTTCTTTCTCTAGCAGGTCCAGCAATGGTTCGTACGCGGCCGCCACGTTATACTCGGCCAGCAATTGTATGTGTTCCCAACGGACTTCGCGGTCTGTTGCTGTGAGCCCCGCGGCGAGATGGGCGGCGACTCGCTGCTGGAGTTCCATGTTTTCGCTGATTTGGGGACGAAACAAACTCAGGACGCGCAACCGATCGAGCTGGTCGGATTTTTCTGTCAACTTAGCTCCCAAGAGTCGGTCGACGATTTCCGCGACTACTGCGGCTTGGGGTAATTCGCGTCGGAGCGAGCCGGCCGTCAGTGCCCGCATCCAAATTCGTGGCGAATCCGTTTTTAGTGCCACGTCGATCCACTCCGCCAGCGGACGGTGGGCAATGGCCGTCATCGCCGCGTAGCGGACCGGGCGATCAGAATCTCCCATCGTCCGGACAAGTTCCTGTTGACCGCAAGTTGTGTCGAACCGCCCCATGGCTTCGGCAGCTCGTCGACGTACCAATGGATCGGAGTCTGCCAGAAGGTCCACAAGCAATCGACAGCCCGCGTGGTCTCCACGAATTCCTAACAACCAGGCTGCCTGTCCCCGTATCTCGGGCATTTCGTCACTCGCTATGGTTTGCAGGAATATTTTGTCCAGGGTCTGAAACTCGGCAGCCAGGTAACGAATCGCGCGCAACCGCTGGCGCAGAGATACCCCTTCACGGGTTCCCTGGTTTGTCGCGGATGATTGCAACAGTGCAGTTGCGTCGTCACCCAGTTGGGCAATGATTTGTTGTTCACACGCACGACTCCATTCTGCGGACGGTTGTGGCAGGGACAGCAACTGCTGCAGGGACATTTGCCGATCGGCCGCCAAGGCAACCCGGGGCACAATTGGCGGGATGGTCGGTGTGGTTGCCTTGTCGTAAAAGATTCGCCACACACCCTGGTTGTGATCGGTGAGCAGAATGCTCCCATCTGGTGCGACCTCGACATCGACCAGCGCAAAATTGATTGCTGCGCCATCTTGATCAATGGCATTGGTCTTAACTTCGGCCAGGGTTTCCATGGTCGCTTGCCACGTTGCGCCATCCCGCGTCAAGTGAAACACAACCAATCGGCCAGCCGAGTTGTATCCGCCAGTGGTCACCGATTTCCAACGATAGTCACAACAAATGAATGAATCGTGGTAGGAGTCAGGAAACTGGGAGTGTTCATAAAAGACTCCCCAATTCGGTGACCCGCGGCCGACCTCTAAAATCGGCGGCAGGCAGTCCAGGTAATAGGGAGGGTACGCGCCAACTTCTTGCCAACCCTGGTCGCCGCCAATGGCCCAGTGGTTCAGACGCACTGGCCGGTACCAGGGCAAGCCGGTGTGCCACTCCATGTCGCTGTCGAAACTAAAGAATTCGCCCAGATAATTCACACCCAGACTGGGCGAGTTGCGGCCGCCCGCGCTGATGCATTCCCATTTCTCCCCGGTTGGATCGAAACGGAACACACTTCCTTTGCGTTCATAGATTACGGGAGAACTTTTCTCGGTGATGTGCCGTCGGTCGGATGTCTCGCCACCGTCACCACAGACGAAATAGACATAGCCGTCCAGTCCCCGCAGTACGGTATGGGCCGAGTGGTCGCCGCCGGTGTGGAATGGTTCGCCGATGCGCCCCTGCAGTTCAAGCGGGTCGCCACTTTCGTAGCCGGTAAATAATTGAATTCCATCGCCCCCTACGGCATACAATCGATCACCGTAGACTAGCAGGCCTTGTGGACCTCGCGGTCCCAGGCCCTGGGCGATTATTTCCGCCTGGTCGTAGACCTGGTCCCCGTCAGTGTCGGTGAGTCGGCGCACTGCTTCGCCGTCACCTACCAGCAACCGTCCCTCGCCATCGAACGTCAGATCGTAGGAACCGCCAGTGAGACTGGAGTCAGCAGCCTTATAAATGTGAAAGCCGGCAGGGAGGTTAAATTGCTCGTCCAGCAGCACAGCTTTGCCCGACACTTCGGAAGTGCCGGTACCGAGGAGCAGCAGAACGGGTAACGACAGCCGGTAAATCATGGCACTCCGTCGATTTGATCAGGAACTGCAGGTGGCTAGCGCGGACTAACCAGGCGGCGGGGTCGCAACTACTGTTGTAAAGTCTGCGGGCTGTTGGATTCTCTCACAGCTTTGGCCTCAACAATAAGTCGCTCTAGGTCCTCGTCACTCACCGTTTTCGAGGGGACACCATCTTGTGGGACTTCCAGTCCTGCGACCCAAGCGGAGGCGTTCAGCAGTACGGTACGAAAGTTGTCGTTTGCCAGGTTCGCGTGAAGGTGTAAGCCTGTAAATCCAAAGCCTCGTCCACTGTCTGGTCGGTCGTACGCCCATGCCATGTGTTGCGGGATTTGCTCCGAAACCTCTCGGAAAACGTCTGGATTCCCCTTTCGGCTGGTCGCAGTTCCATTCACCGTTTCCAGTGGAGGAACATCGGTCAGAATTGGCGTCAAACCTTTCATGTCGCCGACAAACCGCATGTGGTAATACCACTCGTCGTGTACGCTAAACGGCATGATGCCGCGGGCGACCGGATGGTCAGGAAACTGTTCGTACTTGGGTATCCACCACGGATTTACGGACCAAAACGTTTCGAAGTAACCCCCTATCCATTGCAGGTAGTTGTTCCCTTCATTGCCCTTGTTCACCTCGACCCCGTAGTGCACTGCCATAAAGCCAGCGCCGCGACGGACGGCAGCAAAGATTTCCGGGTCAACTGCCGCCTGGTGACCGTGATTCAAAGCCACAATGACTGCGTCGGCATGTGACAAGTCGCCAGGCCAGTGGTTGCTGGGATAGACGACGCAGTGAACCTGAGGGAAAGCTTCGTGCAATTGCCGTGCCAGGAGTATGAACCCGGCTACGAACTCATGATTACCCGGCGGTCCGTGCGTTCCCGCATCACCAATAAACACGATCTTCTTGACGCCATCACCAGCCCTCCGTTGAAATTCGTAGTCGAAAATCCCCCGTTGTTCTGCAGCAGCGAAATCGACACTTAGCCAACCAAGAATCAGACCTAGTATAACCGCGGTTGCATTTTTGATTCGTTCAACCGGGAGTTGTTCAGTAAGCATAAGAAACGGATCCCTAGTGAGACGGATTCGGGTCAAACACGTTTCGCAGATCCGAGTCGAACGACGCGTCGGCGATAGCAGTCTCACCGTTTAAACCCTTATCGTTGACTTGCCACTTCACCAGGCCGATGTCGCGTGGGAACGGTTTAGTCGGATCAGTTCCCAGTTTGTCGCGGGCGCGAAAACCTGTGCCAAAGGCAGTCAGGATTGAACCGTCCGGCAGCAGTACCGAGGAAGTCGACTGACAAGCCGCCCAGAAGGAATAATCATCTTTCCGAGATGCTTTCCACACGGACAACATGAACTTGTGGTCGAAATCCCAGGTCTTGCCATGGTCTCGACTAACAACCGCCTCGATGCCGTACTGGGGGTACCCGTCTGCCGTTTTTACATATCCTTTTCGAACGACGTAAGTCATGACAATGTGCCCGTCAGGCAGGAGTACCATGCTAGGATGATGACGTCCCCAGTTATACAAGATGTTAAGTTCTGACCAGGTTTGTCCGTTGTCCGGGGAGATGGAAATTCCCAGACCGGCATGGTGATCGGTCCATGGCCTGGAGAGGTCGAAGTTTCTAGCTCGCGTCCGGCAACCCGCCAGGATGTTGCCGTTTTGCGTGCGAAACAAGGCGACTTCGTTTGCGTCTTTCCACTCGTGCACCTGGACGGGCTTACTCCAAGTGTGGCCAGCATCACCGCTGGATCGAATGTACGCTCGTGGTTGCATGTGACTCAATTCGACATCATACCCCGTTTCCCAAACCCGTGTTACTTTACCCGTTTGTGGATCTCGATCGACCAGGTACGGATCCCACTGGTACAAAGTTTGATTGCCTGGGCCTGGCGGTATCGGCAGCGAATCGCTCCAAGTCTGTCCGTAGTCCTGACTGAAATAACGGCCCCCATGTTCCACCGACCAGATAACGCGGCCTTGGTCCAGGTAAGTTAAGCTCACTCCAAAGCCGGTTTTATGGCCTTCCCCCTCGTCGAGGGGCATGCGCTGCGGCGCGGACCATGTTTCGCCGAAGTCATCGCTGTCTAGCAGGAACGGTACTAAAGGGACATCACAAGAAACCATCATCATCAGCCGCTGTTTTTCAGGCATGAAAACAAGATAGGGACCCCGTACGATCCGATTCCATGACTCCGTAATGATCTGGGACCTGGCCGGCAGACGAATCGGCGCGGCACTGCCATTAAGCTGCACGACTTCATGGCTCTGCCAACCGGCTGCCAGCATCGTGGCCGGTAGAATACCTGTTGCCAGCAAACCGCAGACAAGCAATCCGGGGAGTTGTTGCCCGAGAGAATTTGTGCCCATCATTGTCTTTGACATTTGTTCGTTCCCACTCGTTTCGACCATGGTGGATGTCATTGGCCAGGATTCTTACTTTCATTCCTGTTCACCGGTCATGATGAAGAGGTCTCGATTTGTTCCTTTTGTCTTGTCCTGCGATGCAGTAAGTCCGAGCGGCCTGCTGATACGAAGTTTCTGCCTGTCACCTGTAGCCCGCACATTTGCAGTCGAACGCGCAGGCAGCCAATTTTCTCAAGTGGTATTGTAGCTGTTGGTTGCTTGACTGTCGCACCTTTCCCGGCGCGTCAGGAAGTTTCTCCCCACTGCTTACGGGGCGGGTGAGCCAGGACGTCCGCGGGACGCCACTTTCGGTCAGTACCGCATGGGCCATCGTTCGGTGGTTAGATTTTGTGGCGGGGCCGTTACCGCTGCCCGCTCTTAACGGACCTGACACAGTGCGTTAACAGACTACCTGTGTCGCATTCGAAGCGGCACGGATGCCAGGCCCAACAGGACGAGGAGAATCGCTGTAGAGGGTTCGGGAATGATGGTGACCCCAAAGACGGACGATGCCTGCTTTTTTTCGGTCAGGTAGTTCTGCAAACCAGCTACGTCGAAGCCATAACCCACGACGGTTTTTTCGTGCCAAAGAATTGTGCTGTTGCTGAATTTTGCGTCCGTCAGATCTGCGCCAGAAAGCGTTGTGCTGGTCAGGTTCGCGTTGACCAGATTCACCCCCGTCAAGTTCGCCGAGGCCAGGGTTGCGTAGGACAGGTTCGCGCCCGTCAGGGTCGCGTTGGGCAGACTCGCCTCCAGTAGGAACGCGCCGGTCAGGTTGGCACCGGTCAGGTTCGCGTAATCCAGGTGCGCGTCTCTCAGGGTCGCGCCGCCCAGGTTCGCGTTGTATAGGTGCCCGCCGTCCAGGTGCGCTCGAAGCAGGTTTGCGTTGGCCAGATCTGCGCCGGCCATGTTGGCGTTGGTCAAATCTGCGTCGCTCAGACCCGCGTAGCGTAGTTTTGCGCCGGCCAGGTTCGCGCTGGTCAGGTTCGCGCTGGGCAGGTCCGCATTACTTAGGTTCGCATTCTCCAGGTCCGCATTAGTCAGGATCGCGTCGTTCAGGCTCGCGCTCTCCAGGAACGCGCCGTTCAGCGATGCACCGTTCAGCGATGCACCGGGTTCCAGATTTGTTCCTACATAGGGAAGGTCCCCACCAAATACGCTTTGGATCGGATCAACAATCGTACCGTCAGTCTTCTGATACGAAGCAGCATGCACTGAAGACGCCGCCAGAGTGGCCAGCAGAAACATTGTGAACAGGCGCATCAGCCGACTCCAGATCAACAATCGCGTAACCCAGGTGATGGAGATATCTTAGTCCCTCCTGCCACTTTCTGACCACTGCCAGTCAAGCACGCCCGGCAGGATTCGAACCTGCGACCTACGGATTAGAAGTCCGTTGCTCTATCCAACTGAGCTACGGGCGCTTAAGGCTAGAATAATATCGCCTTTTTTGAAATGATGCCAGTTCGCCATCGTTTTCGAGCGGTTTGACACCCGGGTGCCGCCCCGTTGCCTCAGCCATTTTACCACTCCTGCGGGCATTTTGCCCGGCGGAGGGTTTTCTGGTGGCCAAACCCGTAGCCGTCGTGCAGCCACCAACCGATGGTTGCCCCGCTCACCGCTCGCACCGCGCAGCCACCGTTCTCGTGAAAAACGCGTCACTTCAGACCACCGCGGTGTACCCCACGGGAGCAAAATCAAGAACCCCAAAAACCGATACCACGGGGTGTCTGATCAGGCGGACTGGGTAAACTGCTGGTGTTGTAACCCCGTGTGAAGTCGACGTACGATCACGGGGATGTGGGTTTCAAGGGTGGTGCAATTTTTGACGTAAATGGTTGCTGCTGTACAAGTCGTTATGAAACAAGAGGGAACGGTCAAGCGATGAAAGTCCTGCTGATAGGGGGTACGAAGTTTATCGGGCGGGCTGCGGTCAGCGATTTAGCAGCCCGTGGTTACGAGGTCGTCGTCATGAATCGTGGAACGCGGCCTGACCATCCTGATGCGGCGCGTACCATCATTTGCGACAAGAACGACCGCGACAGGTTCGCCCAGGTGCTGAAGGCCGAAGCATGGGACGCGGTTATCGATACCATTCTCGATGACGAAGACCTGAAATTTGTGATTGAGCAACTCGGTGGGCAGATCAGGCAGTTGATTCATACCGGATCGATCGGGGTGTATGGGGCATGCACACCGGTTCCGGCCTGCGAAAGCGACCCGCTGATCGAACACGATAAGGTTTACAACTTCAACCACAAACTTCGGCAAGATCAAGTTTTGCTGCGTGCCCATCGGGAGCACGGTTTTCCTGGCACGTCGTTACGCATGAGTTACATTTATGGTCCTGGGTCGGTGCTGCTTGAGGGTTGGGGTGGCCGTGCACCGGAGTTCTTTCACCTCCTGCGCGATGGCCAGGCCGTTTTGCTGCCTGGCGACGGGCGTGCCCTGCTACATCCCGGTTACGTCACCGACCTGGCCAGCGCGTTTGGAAATGCATTGGAGTCGCCCGAAACCATCGGCCAGATTTACAACATTGGGGGCCCACGTGCCGTGATGATGAGAGACTACATCGCCCGGATCGCCGCAGAACTGGAGGTCGAACCGAAGATTGAATATGTCGACCCGGAGAAGATCCTCAAGCAGTTTCCGGCACTGGTCGACCGCCGCGGCCTTTACTTTGCTTGTGAACACATGTGTTGCGACATCAGCAAGGCCCATCGCGAGATGGGGTGGCGACCGACAACACCTCTTGGGAAAGGCCTGGAGAAGAGTATTCACTGGATGCGGGAAGAGGGCCACGTGTGAGTTGGTTTTCGGGCCCACCGGTGCGGGTCACCAGGAGGGGAAATTGTCGAAACTGTGTGCCGGTCGATTTTGCCGGGGATATCACTTCGACCGAAGGCCAATAGAGGTTACAAGTCGAGAGCTTTTGTCCTTACAGGCGATTTCGAAAATACACTGCTGCGATTGTCCAGCTGCACCAGGCTCACGATCGGTTGGAGCCGTTCCCCATGATCTGCTTGAGCGCCGTCATGTAACCAATTGCAAATGCGTAACCGCGGTGCCGGCCAAACTGGGTGTCGGTTTCCATGACGGGAGCATGGTCGGGATCGATCAGTCCATCGTAGTTGTGCTCGGCATAGAGCTGCATGGCGGCGGCCATGTCGACGTCGCCCTCGTCGATGAAGACCTCGTCGAACTTAAGGCCATCGCTCGGGACCCTGCGCACATTGCGAAAGTGGACGACGAAGATCTTTTTCTGTCGGAGAAAATGCCGGGTTGTTTCGAGTACGTCGACACCCATCTCGGCAACCGTTCCCTGGCAGTAGAGTAACCCGTTGGATGGACTGGGTACCGTGTCGATCAGACGCTGCATACCGTCTACGGTCGCCAGGATCTGGGCAGCGCCCCGAAGACTTCCCAAAGGCGGGTCGTCCGGATGACATGCCAGTTTCACACCGACCTTTTCGGCGACGGGAACGACCCGTTCGGCAAAATAGGCAAAGCGATCCCAGAGTTCGTCGTGATCTACCACTCCCGCGTCGCCAGGCGGGACATTCTCGATGAGTTGGCTGTCAAAGCTCATCAGTCCGGCGTCCCCGCGACCGCCACCACTTAACCCATTCCGCCACCTCCCCCAACAGGGATTGAGGGCAAAGTCATAGCAGAGCGTGTGGATTCCGGCACGAGCCATGCTCTCGACAGACTTGCAGAAACCAGCGATCGCTTCGTCCCGGTCGGGACTGGCGAGCAGAATGGGCCGGTGGATCGACGTTGGTGGGGCTTCGATGGCTGCCATTTCCAGCCCGAAGGATTCGACGTACTTGCGAAGTTGCAACAGGTCGAGGAATTCCCAGGGGGCTTTGTTTAGCTCCTCGGGCAAGATTACGATAATGTGGTTGACTCCCAGTTGCCGGCAATATTTAAGTTCCGACTCGGACCACTGGTAGACCCTTTTTGTGATGTGCATCGTTCGTTGCTGAATGGGTGACGGGGCGCGGGTGTGGGGAGCCAACCGAGCGGTATGGTTGCGTGACAGCTTTTTGTCAGGCCAGCAGCTGCGCTGCCTCGACGGCAAAGTAGGTCAGGATTCCGTCGGCACCGGCGCGTTTGAAAGCAACGAGGCTTTCGATGATGGTCCGCTCACGATCGATCCAGCCATTGGCTGCCGCAGCTGAGAGCATGGCGTATTCACCGCTTACCTGGTAGACGTACGTCGGCGCGCCGAATGCCTCTTTCACACGGCGAACAATGTCAAGGTAAGGCATGCCCGGCTTGATCATGACGAGATCGGCCCCTTCGGCCAGGTCGAGGGCCACTTCGCGGAGTGCTTCATCGCCGTTGGCCGGGTCCATTTGGTAGGTGCGTTTGTCGCCCTCGCCCAGGTTGCTGGCCGACCCGACCGCATCGCGAAACGGGCCGTAATAGGCCGACGCATACTTGGCCGAGTACGCCATGATCTGCACCTGCTGAAAGCCGGTTTCGTCGAGTGCCCGACGAATTGCGCCAACGCGGCCATCCATCATGTCCGAGGGAGCGATTATGTCGCAACCGGCTTCTGCCTGGACGAGCGCCTGGCGACAGAGGACATGGATGGTTTCGTCATTGACCACGTACCCGTCGCGCACCAGGCCGTCTTGTCCATGGGTGGTATAAGGATCGAGCGCCACATCGCAAATGATGCCGAGTCCGTCGCCATGTTCCTTTTTGACTGCCCGCACCGCACGGCAGGCCAGGTTTTCTGGATTGAGCGCCTCGTCGCCGTCGGGTGTTTTCCTGGCCGGATCGGTCACTGGAAAAATAGCGACAGCCGGGATGCCCAACTCCTTGGCATTGCCCACTGCCTTGACAAGAAGGTCGATCGACAAACGGTCAACGCCTGGCATCGAATTGACTGGCTCGCGCCGGTTGTCGCCCTCGTGCACAAACACCGGCCAGATCAAGTCGTCGGCGGTAACCCGGTTTTCGCGCACCAAGCGCCGCGACCATTCATGTCGGCGGTTTCTCCGCAGGCGCGTGGAGGGGTAGCTTCCCCGGGCCCAAGAAGGATCGTCGCTCATACGAATTGTCTCCGCGGGAGTTTTTTTAGCAGAACCTGCATCGTATGCAGCCGATTGCGCGGTTACAAGGCACCTCGCCGGTTACAGACGGCAATTCCCCGTCGACGAAAAAACGGGGCCTCGGCAAGTTGCAGTTTCTACCGGCCCGTCCGCAACCGCGTGGCAAGTCGGGGAGCGCCGAGTCGAACCAGACAGGACAGCGATAACTTGTGGCGTGGACTGCCTTTTGACAACCTGGTCGTTGTTGGCGAACGAGGTCCATGGTGCTGGGGCCGTTTTGCCGGGTAAGCCATTGGCTTGCTGTCATTTGGAAAACAAGGAATATTTCGGTCAACGGGGTTACAGTGATTTCCGTTGCGTCGGTCCCGCGGATTCCGGGTCTTCTTGGCACCTGGCTGCGGTTTGAGTTGGAATCCCGATTCTGTGGGGCCTACGATGTTTAGGTGGCTCAAGTGCAGAACTGTTGTCTTGAGGGTCTTTCCCGTTGATTCCGACACGGTCTCCCAATACAACTTGCCCTAAGGATTAGTTCTTTGGCTCGGTTATCCATCCGTATGGGCCCCAATTTTGGTTGACCGGCATAAATACAGGTAACACACTATTTCTTTTTCTGCCATGACATCTTTGAAGAACACATTTTTGAAGGACGTTGTCGAGCGGTCTGATACAGCATCAGGTCTTGCCTTCGACCTGTTTTTAAAAGGCTTGATCGTGCTGTCGCTGATCGCTTTCGCCGTGACCACCATCCCAGACCTTTCGGATGGTTGGCGTCAAGGATTGCGCTATTTTGAGATCATCACAGTGGCTATCTTTACGATCGAATACTTCCTACGGATTGGCGTAGCCGATAAAAAATTAGCGTTCGTGACAAGTTTTTTCGGGATCATTGACCTGTTGGCAGTGCTGCCGTTTTATCTCGCGGTTGGAATGGATTTGCGTTCGATTCGGGCATTCCGTCTGTTGCGGCTGTTTCGTATCTTCAAGCTTGCCCGGTACAGCAAGGCAATCCAGCGGTTTCAGGATGCCTTTTCAATTGCCCGTGAAGAGCTCATCCTCTTTTTGCTGGTAACGGTTATTTTGCTCTTCCTTGCATCGGTGGGTATTTGGTTTTTTGAATGTGAGGCACAACCCGAGAAATTTTCCACGGTTTTCGACAGCCTGTGGTGGGCAGTTGCCACGTTGACGACGGTGGGTTACGGCGATGCTTACCCGATTACCGCTGGCGGCAGGATCTTTACTTTTGTCGTGCTGTTGATTGGCCTGGGGGTGGTTTCGGTTCCTGCCGGTTTGGTGGCATCGGCGCTATCCAGGGCCCGTGAAATGGAGATCAAGAACGTCGCTCCTCCTTCTGCTCAACCCGAACCCGCTGCTCAGCCCGAACCTGAAAGACTGGATTCACCACCAGGCGATTGAGGCGGCATTACTGCTGGTACCAGCAAGCAGTTTTAAAGATGTCGGTTGTGCGGGTGGTGAGGGCAACCGGAACCCAAGAAACCCATCACATTGAATTGCAATAACCAGATGATTAAGGATAATTTCATAGTGGGCGGGACGTTTCACTCTTTTTTTTTTGAGGGTCTGTCATGCGTTACGCGATTGCCATTTTTACCTTGTTACTGGTTGCACCGGCTGCCGTGGCGCAAGTCCCCATGAATTGCCCACCAGCCAGCCCCGCGGTTTGTTGCCCGCCCGCCAGCCCCATGGTTTGTTGCCCGCCCGCCAGCCCCATGGTTTGTTGCCCGCCCGCCAGCCCTATGGTTTGTTGCCCGCCCACCAGCCCTATGGTCTACTCCGCGGTACCAGTACAGCCTGCGCCCGTCTACCAACCGGTCGTTTCTCCCGTGCCGACGACCACGGTTGCCACACCGGCACCACTTTACGGTGTTCAGGTTCAACGGATGCTGGGTGGTGGTTTCACGCGGACCGGTTCGTACAACCGCTCCGTGCGGTATGTCGCGCCGGCTTCGTGTTACTATTGCCCTTATTAATTAAGGTTTCTGACGGTAACAGCATGCGGGTGTGCCAGGCGAGGCAACCAGTTGGTCGTTGTCCGCTTCGTCGCCACCGACAACGAATTTGGCCAGCCACCGTTCTGATCCATTGGATCCATCTTGGCTGAGGGGTTTCGGATGGGGTCGTTGCACCGTCCTGAGGATATTTGGCGGTTTTGGGTCGCGGTGCCTGCGGCGGGTGACTTGAAGCAGGCGGTGGCAATTCTCAACACACCAAGCGGATGTATTCATGAGAGAGATTTGCTATTGTGAAGGCAACAAGTAACCAGCAGACCAAGAAAAAATGAATTCATGAGACCCACCAAGGCTGTCCTCTACGAAACGCATTCGCACACGCCTCTTTGCAAGCACGCGGTCGGAGAGCCTGAAGAGTACGCACAGGTGGCGTTCGACCGCGGGTTGCGCGGGCACACAGTGACCTGTCACAACCCAATGCCAAACGGGTACTACTCCGACGTGAGGATGGCCGCCGATGAGTTCGAGACCTATTTAGACGGGGTACGGCGGGCTCAGGTAGCCTGGGAAGGGCGGGTCGATGTCAGGCTTGGCCTGGAGTGCGATTATTTTCCCGGCTATGAGAGCTGGCTCGAACAGCAGGTCACATCGGTCGATTTCGATTATGTGCTGGGGTCGATACATCCCAAAAGCGATGAATTTAACGCCAAATTCTGGAACGGGGACGCGGTCCAGTTCCAACGGGCTTACTTTGAGCAACTGGCCGCGGCTGCCGAAACCGGTTTTTTCGATTGCCTTTCCCATCCCGACCTGGTGAAGAATCAAGTTTCCGAATCCTGGCATCCGGAACGGATCCTCGGGGACATTCGCCGAGCATTGGATCGGATTGCCGTAACAGGAATCGCGATGGAGTTGAACACCTCGGGGGCGAACAAGAAAATCCGCGAGATGAATCCTTTTCCCGAGATGCTGCGGGAAATGCATACGCGGGGAATTTCCGTCGTTGTGGGGTCCGACGCCCACACACCAACACGGGTGGGTGATCGGTTTGACAAGGCGCTGGCCCTGCTTGCCGACTGTGGTTATGACCGCGTTAGTTTTTTTATTGGCCGCACCCGGCAGGAGGTGATGATCGACGATGCGCGAGCGAGCCTGATTGTGGCTGAGGTGTGATCGACGCAGCCGACCGCGGGAGGCCAGGAGAGAGACCCGTTCAAATTTGTCTGGACACCCCTTTGTGTCTTTAATGGGCCGTCGCATTTCATGTTCGATGGTGGAGGGAGGCGAGTCGATTCAAGCGAAAATCAGCACAGCGCGACGGATTGCCCAACTTGGGCAACCATTACAGACGCGAATGGCTGGTGCCGTGACAGCGGACGGGACTGCTTGTTTCGGCTGATTTCATCCCAGGTTGCGGTATAATTGGGGACCAGGCAGGTGCAGCGCATGGCAATCGATGGTGAGTAGGATCTGTGCACAGTAGCAACGAAGTATCGCTGGAGGTTCAACGAGAGATCGACGTACGTTGCGATGCGTTCGAATCGAAGTGGAGGTCGGGCGATGCCCCCCGGTTGTGCGAGTTCGTTGAGGGGATTGCCGACGATTTGCGCGGGCCACTCTTGCGGGAACTGCTCGTGATCGAGTTTCAATACCGCCGCAGCCCTGATGGAAAGATGGCTTCTGACCAGGACGTGCTCGACGCGCATCCCGAGTTGCGTGAAGAGTTGGTAAAGCAGCTTACCACCCTGCACAAGTCGGGCGCAATGGTAGAGGGGGTGGCTCCGTCTGCCGACACGATAGAAACGATTGTGGTTGGTTCGAAGCACGGGGTGGATTCAGTCGGTCTGCACATCCGTTGTCCCCACTGCAATAACCCAGTGGAACTGCTGGACGATTCGATCGATAGGGATGTGACATGTGCGACATGTGGCAGCACATTCAATCTGATTGAGGAGGACGATAGCCCTCAGGCCGGGATGAGTGGCCGTAAGTTGGGACGGTTTCAGCTGATCGAACAGTTGGGGATAGGTGGGTTTGGGAGTGTATGGAAAGCACGCGACGAGGAACTCGACCGGTTTGTCGCGGTCAAGATACCCCGCCGAGGAGGGTTGGAGCGGTCGGAGGCAGAACTCTTTTTTCGCGAAGCGCGGACCGTGGCCCAACTACGGCACCCGAACATTGTCCCGATCCACGAGATAGGTCGTGATCAGGAAAACGGGACGATTTACATTGTCAGTGAACTCATCTATGGAAGTTCCTTGGCCGACTGGATGAAAGATCGGCATCCCAACACGCGGGAAATATCAGAGTTGGGCGTTGCCATCTGCGACGCACTGTATCACGCACATTCACAAGGTGTGATTCATCGGGATCTCAAGCCATCGAATGTCATGATTGACGGGCAAGACCATCCATTTGTGATGGACTTTGGGTTGGCCAAGCGTGAAGTTGGCGAGATCACGATGACCCTCGATGGACACATCGTGGGGACCCCCGCTTACATGTCCCCCGAACAGGCCCGCGGAGAGGCGCACTGGACTGACCGGCGGACCGATATCTATTCATTTGGTGTCATGTTGTATGAGCTTGCGGCTGGCGAATTGCCCTATCGGGGTAACGCCCAGATGCAGGTTCAGCAGCGGTTGACCGATGATGTACCCGACCCGCGCAATCTGAATCGTCACATTCCGGCCGATTTTGCCACGATTTGTTTGAAGTGTTTGGAACGAGACCCGAACGGTCGCTATGAGTCGGCCGAGGCGGTTGGCAATGAGCTGCGTCGCTATTTGCGGGGCGAGCCAGTCCGTGCCCGCCCCGTGTCGCGGTTGGAGCGGGGGATCCGCTGGTGCAGGCGTTACCCGCTTGCTGCCACGACGATTGGGTTGGGGGCATTCCTGGCAATTGCCGGGCCGATTGCAGCCGTCGTGATGTTCCAGCAGAGCAAGATGATTGAAACCCGACTGGAAGAGAGTCAGGGGCTTATCAAGCAAAAGGAGAACCAGCGTCGTGAACTTAAAGGTGAAGTTGCCACGCTGCAAACCCGGATCAACGGGTTGGTAGGAGGGACTCCTGGTATGGAGGAGGTCGTACCGGGCTGGCGGCGGAATTTGGTGACCAGGTTACTCGACCAATACTACGACGAGGTGGTCGGTGCGCTGCCCGATGACCAGGCAGATCCGGAAGGTGCAGCACGAACTCAGCTCAGCCTGGCGATGATGCTACAAGTAAGCCAACGCCCTGCCCTGGCGATCAAGCATTTCGAGGTTGCCGCGCGCATCCTTGCTGTGCTGACAGCAGAATTTCCGCAGCAAGTCCGCTATCGGGTGGCGTGGGCCGACTCGGCTGCCCAACTGGCGACGCTCTACGGGATTCAAGGCGATCAAGAGGCATCGCTCGAGTGGGCCCGGAAGTCGTTGGAGTTGCGCAAGCGCTTGGCGGCAGAGAACCAGGATAACGCTCTTCACCAGGTGGACCACCTGGCGGCTGTTCTGGAAGCAGCAAGTGTTGAGCCAAGCCTTCAGGTGCAACAATCGCAGCTACTAACAACTCCGGTTCTTATGGACCAGGTCGAACAGGCGTGGCCAACCGATCCGGGAGAAGTCTATAAACTGTCGAGTTATTTGACGCTCCGCGACCCGCTGCTCGACTGGGAAGTTGCCGGTGCAGCTCCTTCTGAATGATTTTTAGTTACGGCTCCCAGCGATCGACTTCGCCGCCACGTTTGGTTGCGAGGTCTTGCAAGACCGTAATATCCATGGACTCCTGGAAAAAGTGGACGCTTCCGTCGCACATGGTGAACTGGGCGCCGCCAGTATGCTCGCTGGCAAATGGCAGATCGTTCAGTGGCATGGTCCGCTGGTTTTCAGGCACACTCTTGTCGCCGGTGTGGTAACCATACACCTCGTGGTCGGCGTTGATCGGATATTTGATGTTCTTGGCTGCGCCCGTACAAAGCATGGCGATGGGATCACCAAACCAAAACGAACCAGTCATCCAGTCACGAAATATATAGGCCCGTTCCCCCACGGCCAGAGTTTTGGAGGTGCCGTCGGTAATTTTCGCCAATCGTGTCCGGCTGTTGGGAAATAGCACGCCGTCCCCATAAACTTCACCACACGATTGTTCGGCGCCTACGTTGATTCTTGGGTGTAGTACCTTTGCCCCCATCACACCAGCGTAATTGGAGTTATGCATCGCAAGCGGATTCGACGAAGGAGGTGAGGTGCTTGGGCAAAGGTAGGAATCGACCACAAAGTTGCGGCCGGCCCAGTTTTCGGCTCCGCCGTCGCGTTGGGGATTGATTTCGGCATAAAGGGTTTGCTGCTCGATGAAAGGCAGCAGCATCACGCGCCAACTAATGCCCGACTTCGTACTGAGTTGATGCAGGTGGGCTCCGGACGGGAACGAGCCGTACTGACCTTCGTAGTTGTGAAGTGCCAGTCCGATTTGCTTGAGATTGTTACTGCAGCTGGAACGCCGCGCCGCTTCGCGGGCCGCCTGCACTGCCGGCAGTAACAAGGCTATCAGGATGCTGATGACCGCGATCACCACCAACAGCTCGACCAGGGTAAAGCCAGGAGGATCGCGGTGGCTTCGAGGTGCCTGGTACGGGCGAGGCAGCGCAGAGGGCATTCCTGGTAGCCATGGCCAGGTGAGCTCTTTCTGGTGTTTGCGCCCTCGGTCCATCGCAAATGCCTCAACCTAAATGCCTCAAGTCAGCAGAGGGTTGGTTTGCCGACGGGCAGGATGGTGCCTTGCAGGTCGATGCCAGCCCGGTCGGCTCGCCGATAAAGCCAGCCCGATCACCAGGAGCAAGCCAGCCGAAGGCTCAGGGATTTGTGTATCCGCGGCAAGAATGTCAGCCAGCGACGAACTGCTAGCGCTGCCCGGCGCCGGGTACAATCCCAAATTGACGAGCTCGGCGACATCATCAAAGTCAAAATCGCCGTCAGGGCTGCCTGATGGGTGGACATCTCCCGATTCCCAGAGAGGAACTCCGACCGTGAGTATCAGGTAGGCGAGCTGGTCGCGGAGCCCTGTTACCATCGCATCGATGTCATTGCGATCGTAATCATGGTCTCGATCCATATCACCCAAGTTGTAGGATTCGGCGTCGAAATAGCTTGAGCTTCCCATGGCCATGAAAACCATGTTGTTACCCGTTGTCGATACCTGGTTGAATTGCCCAGTTTGCGATCCGCTGACTTGCATGAATTGTACAAATTCGCCGTCTCCGAAATCGGAGCTGAGATCGAAGTCGACATTCCCCGCGAGTGTTACGTCTCCATTGACCACGAGTTGATCAAACTCTCCCGGGTTCGTCGAGTTGATTTCCATATCGAGCAGTCCCTCGGGAGTCTGTATGTAGTCGCCCTCGATGATAAGCGTGCCGGGGGACGCACCTGGTGCCACACGACCAGCATTCCGGAAAATTCCCTCATGATTGCCACGAAGATTTATAGTGCCATTTCCTCCGAAGTCTCCCAAAACCAAAACCCCGGGAGATTGCCCGTAGAAAAGCAGGTTGGCATTTCCCTGCAGACGAAAAGTGCCGTTCTGTTGGACTTCCAACGCCCCGACGTCACCTTCGAAAAGAATATCGGAAGCAACCTTAATGACGCCTTCGGTTTGTTTTATCGAATTGATCCGAAATGCAGTTCGGGGTGTTTGGAAACTAAGTGTTCCCACTGCATCGTACAGAAGCTCATTGGTGATCTGGAGATTTCCGGTACCGTTTGAACCGGTGGTCAAGGTATAATCGGAATCTCCGGTGAACCAGACGGTTCCCACGCTGTGGTTCTGCTCAACACGAATGACAGCAGAGGGAGATTCGGAATTAAAAATGGCCACATCCGTACGAGCCGGCACGTCCCGCGGAAACCAATTGAACGGATCGCCCCAGCTCGACGAGTTCCCCTGGCCAACCCAGGTGAAGTCGGTTGCGTCGGCGGTGCCGTTCAGCAGCCAGGCCGCAATCACAACCGCAGCCCATGCCCTCACGGTTGCCAAATTCCGAAAACGGTTAAATGTGGGATTCATGACGAAGAGCATTCCCCGTGGACTTTCGAACAACACCACCAATGGTCGCAGCAGTCTGCCTTGGTGGCAAGAAATTTTTATCAAGTACTTTGTATTTTGTTTGAACAAATCAAGAAAATCGAGAGGTCTTACCGGAAAACGTTCAAGCGGGAAGTTTGCCTGTGCGAGCGGGTCAACGTCTGGGAATTAAAGGGGGCACTACTATTGAACGCAGTCACTGCTGTTCAACTAAGGAACTCAGAAACGGGAGTCGGTTCCCGACCGACAATAACCGCATGACCTGGGCAACGAAAATCTGGCAATCCCTATTATACACTATGGATAACCTTTTTTTTTTACCGGGATCGGTGTGGACGACCTCCGGGCTGGGCCGTGGAACTGTGATTTGGTCGCCAAAAGTGCTTTGTGAAGGGGAACATGCGTCGGGCCGGGTGAGGTCTCGGAAGGATGGGATGGGGGTAACGCCTCGTTAGGCCAGGACATCTTTGACGGTTTCGGCGGGGCGTGTGTGAAGATCTCTTTTGCGAGGGTAGAGTGGAGACGCTTCACCGCGCCTGCCCCGTCGGCTGGCCGATACCACCCCCCCTACCAGGAGGAGCAGGCCAGGTGAAGGCTCGGGGACTTGTGTATCGGCAGCAAAATCCCCGGCCAGCGGTGAGTCACCCCCACCCCCAGGCGGCGGGTACAATTCCATTCCGACCAGCTCGGCAACATCGTCAAAGTCAAAATCTCCGTCGGGGCTGCCTGATGGGTGGACATCTCCCGATTCCCAGAGAGGCACTCCTGCCGTGAGGGTCAAATAGGCTAGTTGGTTGCGGAGTCCTAGTACCATGGCGTCGATGTCGTCACGATCGGTATCATGATCTCGATCCATATCGCCCAGGTTGTACGATTCGGCGGTGAAATAGCTTGAGCTTCCCGTGGCCATGAAAACGTTGCTATTGCCTGTTGTCGACACCTGGTCGAATTGGCCCGTTTGCGTTCCACCTAGTTGCATGAATTCTATAAATTCATTTTCTTCGAGATCGGGATTGAGTTCGAAGTTCAGGTTGCCGGCCAGCGTTGCGTCTCCT
This sequence comes from Planctomycetota bacterium, assembly GCA_963578605.1. Lineage (GTDB taxonomy): Bacteria > Planctomycetota > Planctomycetia > Pirellulales > Lacipirellulaceae > JAKVCB01. Next base: position 3,414 of record CAUZEA010000078.1, on the reverse strand, counting down.
GTGACGACCAGCAGATCAAAATCTCCCTTCTGGACACCATCGATTTCCATATAGAGTTCTCCCTCGTCACTTTGGATATAGTCTCCCTCGATGGTGACGGTCCCGGGGGAAGCACCCGGTACCAACCTCCCGGAGTTTTGGAATTGGCCAACCTCGTTTCCTCTCAGATCGACGGTGCCATTTCCTTCGAATTTTCCTTCAAGCAGAAACTTGGGAAGCGACCCGTCAAAAAACATGTTGACATCGTTGCGGAGGCGAAAAACTCCGCCGGGGCCGACATTGACAATCCCGGCATCTGAGTGGTCTGGATTGTGCGCCGTGATGTACAGTTTTGTCCCGACCTCGATCACGCCGTTGGTTTGGTGTAAAGCGTTGAACTTGTAAACGTTTTCCTTTCCGAAGAGGTGGAGAACTCCCGCTCCGTTGTATAAAACTTCATCTTCGACCGTGAGGATCCCAGACGATGTCAGCCCCGTGTCAAACGTGAAATCAGGACTATTATCGAACAAGAGTGTTCCGACCTCGACTGGCGCCGTAAGCTGAACTTGCCCTTGGCCAGTGGGCCCGGCGGAAGACTCGTTGAAAATGGCCTGATCAAGGCGGCCGGGAACTGTCTGCGGACTCCAGTTGAACGGGTCGTCCCAGGATTGCGTGTTGCCCGAGCCCACCCACGTGATGTCGAGTGCACTAGCGGGTACGGCCAGCAGCCAGACTACGGCGAGCAAACCGGCCGATGCCCATCGTGCTGTAAAATTGCCAAAAAAACCGATCGTTTGGTTCGTCATCTGGGGGGTGCTTCTGGGGACAACTTCTGGGGACAATCATGTTCAGCGGTATCCGGAATTATCGTAACCACCGGGGGGGACGGCGAGTCATTGGATACAAAATACTTGCATTTTTTCCCAAGGTGTTCAAAATAGAGAGTGGCTCACGAGATCGTGCTGTCGCAGGAAGTTGTGCGGCTTGGAATACTGAACATTTGTTCCGTCAGGCGATCTGCACCTTGCGTTGAGTACCTCAGCAAAGGCTGGGTTTTCCCGACAACCATTTATCGTACAACGGAAAAAACGTTAGCCTAACGGGCTATTTTGCACCGCCGAACCCTCCAGAGGGGGGGGCAACGGGTGGTTGATGATATCCGGTCCGAGACGACCGACTCGCTGCGAAAGGTGTGGTCCGGTCGCCTACCCATAGGGGCAACCAGCCTTACCCATGGGGTAGCCGGGACTTTGTCATAATGGGGCAAATTGCCATGCACTGTAACCGAGTCGCCATAGCCATTGCGCTGATCATTTGTAGCGGACACCAACTGTTCGCGCAATATACCCACATTTGGCTTTCCGATCGTATTGACAGTCCCGCGGCGCCCAGTCAAGTTTCCCTGACAAGTGTTTCTGGAGCCGAGCGGCGAGTGTTCATTTGGGCTCGACCGGAGGTTCAGGACCCAGGATTCAAAACGATCACTGATTTTTCTCTCAATTTACTTGCGACCGATGCGTCGATTGATTTGGGAGAATCGGTGGTATTCAACCCGGTCATCGATGGTTCAAAGCGTTATCAATTTGTGAACGATTTCTCCGAAGGGCTGGCTGCAACTGGCAGTCCCGAAAAGATGTACGACTTGTTTGGGATTCGGGTCGACCCCTCGGACAACGGAGTCAGCCACGACGGTTTTGGCGGCGTTTGCGGCAGCGATCCCTTGTGCGACACCGATAGTAATGACGCATACGCCTGGTTGATTGGAGCGGTTACGTACACTGCCACAGGGGCAGGTAACCTTTTGCTCCAAATCGGCCAGTTTGGAATCAACCACGATGGCGAGTCGACCGCCTATACGGATGTTGTGTTTGGCGGTGATCCCACTAATCCCGCTCGTTCCTACAATGGGGAGTTGCATCGCTCAGTCACCCGGGGGGGTGATTTAGATCCGGAGGCAACGATTACCATTGTGCCAGCGATGACGACCACTGCGTGGACCGGAGGCACAGACCAGGAGTGGGATGTGGCAACCTGGTACTCTGACCTTCCGACCGCGGCCCACGCGGTGATCGTCTCGGCGGGCTATACCCTCTCGGTCACCCAACCTCAAAATGCGCACCAAACGAACGTTACCAATGGGCGACTCCACATCGCCAGCGGCGGTGCACTCACTGGCGATGTTAATGTTGTCGATGGCCAGCAGCTTTCGGGGGGAGGCTGGATTGCTGCCGACGTTGAATATCAGAACGGGGCGGTCCACGCGATCAATGCCGACGAGAAACTTCAGGTGTTTGGGGATGTCACGTTATACGGGACCGTTTCACTGCAAGTGACCGACAATTACACACAGCCCGAACAAACCTGGACCACCTTCGACATTCTGGAGGCGAGCAGCATTTCGGCCCTCTTTGCCGCAAACGATGGCGACTACCTGGGAAACGGCATTTTTTTGACATCGATAGTCCAGGATAGCCAATCGGTAACCGTCACACTCCAAAACTTGCCTGGCGACTACAATGGTGATGAAAATGTCAACGACAGTGATTACTCGATTTGGAAAACGGCTTTTGGAAATACCGGAGATCTTCTACCAGCCGACGGTAACCTCGACGGGATTGTCAATGCGGCCGACTACACCGTTTGGAAAGACAACATTGGCAATACCGCTAGTGAGCTCGGCAATGGTGCTGGAAGCGGGTCTGGCAGTACGGTTCCTGAACCGGCAGCGGGGTTACTTTTTTGGTGGGGCCTCACGGTTGGCTGGGTCGCCACGCGGGGCCTGCGAAATGGGTCGTCTTAGCCGCGTGGTCAAGTAGGTCAAGCAGCACGGCCCAATCTTTTGTGCCCTGGAGCCAGCAGCAGGTCCTGGAGCCAGCAGCAGATATTGTTGCCCAGGCGTTAGTCCGACTCTGAAGCTTCGGTCCAATAGGCGCGGATGAGTTGCAGCTTGCGTTCAGCGGTTCTTTCGACCACGTGCAGGGTTTCGGCGATTTCGCGGTTTGAATGTCCAGCCAGTTTCATCCGGACGATTTCCTGCAGTTGCTCGTCGGGCAGGCATTCCATGAGTCGCTGAAATTCTTCGTGCAGTGTGACCAGGAATTCGGGGGTCAGGTCATCGGCAATCAGCTCGGCCAGGGCACGGGTCTTATCGTTTCCGGGACGCGCAAAAATCGATTCTCCCTTAACTTGACCTCCGCCCCGTTTGGCGGCCAGCTGATGTTGGCGTTGATTGATGGCTTTGCGAGCGGTGATTTTTGCCAGCAGCGGCCAGAGGTTGGCGCGGTCTTTGAGCAGGGGGAACTCCCCGTCACCAACGCCGGTAAAGAAGCTGTTGAGGGCACTCACGGCAACATCTTCTTCGTCGATGGCACGACGTGGCGAATCACCCAGCTTGGTGCGGGCAAGCCCGACCAGCCGACGAAAATATCGGTTCCA
>CAUZEA010000077.1:0-28387 GCA_963578605.1 Planctomycetota bacterium | reverse complement strand
CCGTCCCTGATAGAGGTGTCCAAGACCGGGGATGAGCCAAGCCAGTAAAGCGGCCAGCCATGGGTCTTTGAGTTCGACTTCAATTGTGTCGGGCGAATCAAAAGCAGCCGTGTTTCGGGAAGCATGCTTGCCGCGAGATTGGGGCATGGTGGAGGATTTCGGGGTTCAGGTAGGAGAAACATCCAGGAACGACTATTCTGGTAGATTGTTGGCGGTCGAGCCAGGGCAAACCGCGAGGTTCGCCTGGGAATTTGCGGGAACCTCTATCGATCTTATCAGCGACATTGTGAACCGGCTCGAAAGGGGTTAAATTCCTGAATGATCATGTTGCCTCGGGTGCCCAACAGCCGGTTGTTTTGAGCCTACCCGTCGGTATTGTTCCGGCAGTCGGGAAGGCTTGCATTGGAACAGGCACCATATAGGATCAAGCACAGTAGAAATAGGACAAGCACAGTCAAGCTGGTTTTGGACACGATTCGCGAGCGTGCCGGTGTAATGATACCCGTGAACGGGTTTACTGGCCGACCTAACCCTTCAGGAAATTGCCGTGTCGACCGACTCCACCAATCCGGAAGATGAACAGGCGATCGCCGCGCGACTGATCGACTTGCCTATTGAGGACGAACTGCGTGATAGTTACCTGACGTATGCGATGAGCGTGATCGTCAGCCGGGCCCTGCCCGATGTACGGGACGGTCTGAAGCCTTCCCAGCGGCGGATCCTGGTGGCGATGAACGACCTGAATCTGACGCCCGGTTCATCCCGCGTGAAGTGCGCCAAGATCTCTGGCGACACGAGCGGCAACTACCATCCGCATGGTGAAAGTGTTATCTATCCGACGCTGGTTCGGATGGCCCAAGAGTGGAATATGCGATCAGTGTTGGTCGACAAGCAGGGCAACTTTGGTTCGATCGCCGGTTTGCCTCCGGCGGCTATGCGGTATACCGAGGCCCGCATGTCGCAAGCAGCGGCGACGATGCTTGAAGATTTGAAACTCAATACGGTTGACTTCGTGCCAACCTACGACGAGCGTCGTACCGAGCCAACGGTGCTACCGGCGAAGTTTCCCAATTTGTTGATCAACGGTTCTTCCGGGATCGCGGTGGGTATGGCAACATCGATTCCGCCGCACAACCTGGGTGAGGTTTGCCGGGGTATCCTGGCGTTGATCGACGACCCGCAGATTACCGTGCGCGAGTTGATGGAATATATCCCGGGACCTGATTTTCCGACGGGGGGTATTATCTGCGGGAAGGCGTCCTTGTGGCGAAGTTACGAAACGGGCCGCAGTACGATTGCGGTACGAGCGAAGACAACCGTGGAGACAAAAAAAAATGGTCGCGCGCGGATTGTTGTCTCCAACATTCCGTATCAACAAACGCGGGATGCGGTGATCGAGAAAATTTCGGTTCTGGCCAGTGACGGACGCGTGGCAGGCATCGCAGACGTTGCCGATCATAGCAATTTGGAAGAGCCGGTCCGGATCGTGATCGATCTGAAGAAGGATGCCGATCCCGATGTGGTGCTTAACCAATTGTGGAAGTACTCGCCGTTGCAGGATACTTTCTCGATCATCCTGCTGGCGCTGGTGGATAGTAAGCCCCGCACCCTTTCGCTGAAGGAAATGCTCCAGGAGTTTGTACGGCATCGGGTGATAGTGATTCGCCGCCGTACGGAGTTCCTGCTGCTCAAGGCCCGCAAGCGCAAGCATACGGTGCAAGGTTTACTGCTGGCCCACGCGAACATCGATGAGGTAATCCGGGTGATCCGCTCGTCGAAGTCGCAGTTGGAAGCCAAACAACGGTTGGAGGATGAAATCACATGTCCCGCCGCAATGCTGCAGCGGGCATTGGGAGACACAGGATTTGTCCAGTTTCAGGAAGAGCGGGGTGTGGCAGAGAAATATTCCCTGACCCCGGTGCAGGCCGACGCGATTCTCAAGATGACGCTTGGTCAATTGGTCAACTTGGAGCAGGAAAAACTCGTCGCAGAACACACCGAGTTGCTTGAGAAGATAACGAGCTTTGGGGAAATTCTGGCCGATGAGAACCACGTCTATGGCATCATCCGCGAAGACTGCAAAGAGTTGGTTCATAAACTTGGCAGTAAGCGGCGCACCGAATTGAGCGACGAAGAGGTTGGCGATGTCAACATCGAAGATCTCATCGAAGAAGAGACAATGGTCGTATCGATCTCGCACAATGGCTACATCAAGCGAACCGCAGCCAGCACATACCGTGCACAGCGTCGTGGCGGTAAAGGTGTTAAAGGCGCCAAAGCCGATGAGGACGATCCGGTCGAACACCTGTTCGTCACCAGTACGCATGACTATCTGCTCTTCTTCACCAACCGCGGCAAAGTCTACTGGCAAAAGGTCTACAATTTGCCCCAGCTTTCCCGCGACGCCAAAGGCCGCGCGATTGTGAATCTGTTGAATCTGGCCGAAGGGGAAAAGATCGCTGACTGCCGGGCTATTCGCGATTTTGATGAGCCTGGTCACTATCTCATGATGGCAACCCGCAAAGGGCTCGTGAAAAAGACCGAATTGAAAGCATATCGCCGCCCCCTGAAAAGCGGCATGATTGCCATCAAACTCAAGGATGGGGATGAACTGGTCGACGTCGTCGTCGCCGCTGCGGGTCAGGAAGTAGTGCTGGCCACGGCCGGAGGTCTGGCAATCCGGTTTAAAGAATCGGATGCCCGGCCGATGGGGCGTAATACGAGCGGCGTTAAAGGAATCACGCTGGCTGGCGATGACCAGCTGGTTGGGATGGTGATCGCTGACCCCGAAGCGACCTTGCTCACCGCATGTGCCAATGGTTACGGCAAACGAACGCCGTTCGGCGTGAACAACAGCGGGGCTAACGGCGACGACCAGGAAAATAGCGATGAAGGATCATCCGGATTTCGCTACCGGACACAAAACCGGGGTGGTAAGGGGGTACGCGACATCAAGACAACCAACCGCAATGGGCCGGTCATTGGTATCGCCGGCGTGCGTGATGATGACGAGTTAATCATGATGACGTCGCGCGGGAAAATTCAGCGCATCAAGGCAAGCGACATCGGCGCCATTGGCCGCAATACTCAGGGTGTGCGGATCATGAGTGTCGATCGTGGCGATACGCTGACGGCCATCGTCCGTGTACCGCGCGAAGAAAACAGCAACCCGTGATCAGAAGAAACAGCTGGATAGAGCTCTCCAAGAGTAGAGGGCCGGGTCGCCAGGGCAGTATCACCAAACACCAAGGCTGCCCCGCTGTCGCATTCATTGCAAAACTTTCCCTCACGTTAAGGCTCCGCGGGTAATTCGCCATGAAAATAGCGGTCATTGGTACAGGATATGTGGGCATCGTTACCGGAACTTGCTTTGCAGATAGTGGTAACGATGTCACCTGTATCGATGTTGATGAGCAAAAGATCGCTGCACTGAACAACGGGGAGGTGCCGATTTACGAACCGGGACTTGCAGAAATGGTGCGGCGTAATGTCGAGGCCGACCGGCTTCACTTTATGACCGATGCCCCGACCGCCATTCAACGAGCCGAGATTGTTTACCTCGCCGTTGGGACTCCGCAATCGGCCAACGGTTCGGCAAATCTCACGGCTCTTTGGGCGGCGGTCGATACGATGGCTCCACACCTCAGCAATGATGTTATCATCGTGACCAAGAGCACGGTTCCTGTTGGTACAAACGCACATATTTTTGATCGACTGAAAGAAAGCACCGGTCGCGAATGTCGGGTGGCGAGCAACCCTGAATTCCTGAAGGAAGGTGTAGCGATTGACGACTTTATGAAACCGGACCGTGTCGTGGTTGGAGTTCGCTCGGAAGGAGATGCAAGAAAACTACACCAGCTGTACAAACCATTTTTGAGAACGGAAAAGCCATTCCTGGTGATGTCGCCCGAAAGCGCGGAGATGACCAAATATGTGGCCAATGCGTTACTGGCCACCAAGATCAGCTTTATCAACGAAATGGCGAATTTTTGCGAGCGGCTGGGAGGAGATATCAACGACGTGCGACGTGGGATTGGTCACGACAGCCGGATTGGCTTTGCGTTTCTCTTTCCTGGCGTTGGTTACGGAGGTAGTTGTTTTCCCAAGGATGTGCGGGCTCTGGCATCCATGGCAGAGGACCAGGGGTTCAAGCCGTTGATGCTGCGTACGGTCGACGCGGTGAATGACGACCAGAAGCGAATCATGCCGGAAAAACTAGCAGCCTTTTTCGAGGGAGACCTCAGCGGCAAGGTGATCGCGGTGTGGGGGCTGGCATTCAAGCCGAGGACCGACGACATCCGCGAAGCACCGGCACTGGTACTGCTCGAATGGCTTTTGCAGAAAGCCGCGACCGTTCGTGTGCACGACCCAGAAGCGATGGCCAACGTGCGTACCGAATTCGGCGATCGACTGACCTATTGCACCAGGCAAACCGATGCCCTCCACAACGCCGATGCGCTGGTCATTATGACCGAGTGGGGTGATTATCAACGGCCTGACTTTGAAAAGATGTATACCCAGATGCGCAAACCCGTGATTTTCGATGGTCGCAATCTCTACGAACTCGAGCAGATGCGGGAGCGGGGCTTCATCTACCACAGCATTGGCCGACCGACTGTCGGCAAGGACTGAGCTGCCAGAGAAAATCATCGAAGTGCTGAAAAAAGCCCGTTTTCTTGACGTGGTTCTTACCGTTACTTACGCTTAAAGAGAGAGGAAGAACGGGACAGACAGGCTCTACGGGCGCTGAAACGGCAGTAGACGTGAAATGGAGGCGGCAAATGATCAGCCAGGTTCGGCTTGGGAGTACCCAATCAATCTTCGTTGCCCCGCTCGCGATTTTAGCTGTATGGGTGATCGTTGCTGGCCGTGCGAATGGGGTTCCCCTGGAGGGGTTTCTGCCGTTGGTCGGAATCGGGCTCACCGACGAATTTAAAACGTTCGACGAAGATCTCTACTTTTTCATGGCTGATTCCAGCCCAGGCCCAACCGGTGGCAATTTTTTGGGAGTCGGTGACTCAGCTCATTACGATGTGGCGCTCATCGATACCGGGGCGAATGGATCACTCATCACTGATGCTGCGTATGCTGCCTTCGACTTCGTCAACGAGGGTTTTGCCGGCGCCATGACGGTTGAGCTTGGTGGAGCTACAGGTACGCTTGATGCGTTGGTCAATGATCCGCTTGGCATCTACGCAACGGGGTTGGAAAATCGAACGGGGACATCGCCCCTGACTTTGAACCCGTCCACCATGATTGGCCAGACCAGCGTATCGTTGTTGAGTTTGCCGCCAGATACCGACCTCCCGAACATCTTGGGCTTACCCTTCGCCAGTCAGTACGCGACCTCGATCCGGAACGACCGACCACAGATTTTTGAACTGGCGGGAAAAACGGTGCGGACGCCGCAAATAGATTTTTTGCCATTGGGCAGCGGCAGCCAGGAGATTTTGCGGCGGGCACCCTTGATACTGCTTCCAGGCGGTTCGTTCGCGAACTCACCAAATTACATTTTTGACATCGCGGGTCTCCTTGAAACCCCCCCACGCCCTCTCCATGACAACCCGACCGCACACACCCTTCACAGCGATGGGGTGCTATCGGTTGGGGGCATGTTTGTTAGTGTTGATGTCGCCAACAATGGTGAAGAGTTAGACGACTCCAGCTTTTTCTTTGATACCGGAGCGTCCGTCACCGTCATATCGGAGCTCAACGCCGTCCGCCTTGGCTTCGATCCTTTACTCGATGATCCGGAGTTTACGATTGCCATTGTGGGATCGGGTGGTACCACGTTCGATGTCCCCGGTTTCTTTGTTGATGAATTCACGATTGAGACAGTCGGCGGGGCGTTCACAGTAGAGAATGTGCCTGTCGTGGCACTCAACGTTACGGATGCATCGAACCCCATTAACATTGTCGATGGGATTGTCGGAATGAATCTTTTCGCCGGGCGCAATCTCGTGATCGATCCGCAGCCTGCGCTCGGTAGTGGAGGTATCGGGCCCCAGTTGTATATCGGCGATCCCGTCACAAACCCATTCAATTGGACAACCACCTCCCCCAGTGCTGCCTGGAGTGGTGTGGCGAATTGGGACGTTGCGGCACTCCCGGATCAACTTGGTATCGTCAACCTCGATCATGTAGCTGGCGGCAATCAAGAGGTGGTCCTTCCAGCGGATGCGACCGTTTGGGAATTGAATGTGGGGGGTGCCGGTAGTGGCACGATGACCCTGTTCATTGGCGAAGGTGATACCTTGACGACATTTTCAGGAGTGAACATTAAAATCGATGGAGAAATCAAGTTAGCAGGCGGCACGATTGATGCACAGTTCATCGACATGCGTGGGGGAAGACTTGGTGGCTCAGGTACGATTCTAACCGGCAGTGGTCCCATCGCAGGCCAGGTCGAGAATCACGATGGTCGTGTGGAACCGGGCGATGGGGTCGGAACGCTTAACATCGAAGGTCGGTATGTGAACACCGTTAACGGCGTCCTGGCCATCGAAATTGGCGGTACGACGCCCGGTACCGAGTTTGATCAGTTGATTATCGATGGCGATGTGGCACTAGCTGGCACGCTCGAGGTCGCGTTTGTCGGTTTGGCAGGTGGAACTCCGTTTGCACCTGCTCCCAATGATTCCTTTGAGTTTCTCACGGCGACCGGGGCCAGAAACGGCACCTTCGATACGCTGCTACTACCGAGCGGTTTTTCGGGCAACATTGCCTACACAGCCACGGGTGTCATTCTGACCGTCGTTGCGAATCTGGCAGGCGATTACAACCAGGATGGCACCGTCGATGCCAGTGACTACACCGTGTGGCGCGACACGCTAGGCTCGGCGATTAACCTTGCTGCCGATGGCAATGGAAATGGTGCGGTTGACCAGGCCGACTACATCATTTGGAAAAGCAACTTCGGCAGCACCGCAAATGGTTCTGCCCACAATAACATGGTACCCGAACCGTCTGCACTGCTGTTGGTTGCTTGTACCGGCTTCGTCCTAGGGTTGATTCGAGCCAGACCCGCCCACGGTCTGGGGTGCTGGACGGTACCGGTTGCCGCTTGCGGATTGTTCGGGGCGCATCAACTCTTGAAATCGCCGGTCTAATCGGTCCAGTACGTCGCTGCAGGCCGTGGTTTCCTGCCGACCAGTCGACATGACTGTCATGTTTTCTGGCGAACTCATCAAAATCTACGCCGTACAGTATGGACTGCCACATTGTCGCTGTGGTAGACCATAAAGTGCGTGTCGTGCGGAGAAAACACCAAGTTCATAGACGGTGGCCGTAGCTGATGGCAATTCGGTCATTGACTCAGATGTGATGGACGTTGTCTCAACAACTAAAGTTTCACCAGGCAGATGTGCCTTGCTGCTGGGCGTGGGCCGATTTATGGCGGGGGGCAAGGTTTTGCAGGAAAGGGCCTGCCAAGTGTCCGGCTCGATCATCGGGCGTGGACAACCGTCTCTAGAGCGGAGGGAGCAAGCGATTGTGAATTGGGTTCTGATGTCTGTCTGGGGAGCCATGGCGTGGCTTGTTGGTTCCTGGCTTGTTGGTTCGTGCGCCTCCGCTGGCGGCGGTCCAGAAAACATCCTGATCGTTGTCAATGCGCAGAGCGAGGGTTCGAAGACCATTGCGAACCACTACATCCAGCTTCGGGGAGTGTCTGCCTCGCACGTTCTCTACATCGATTGGAAGGGAGGCATCGAAGTCTGCAAGGGCGAGAAGTTTCGCCAGCGTTTGCTTCAACCCATAATAGAAGCCATTGACGAAAGAAAACTCGGGTTGCAAACCGACTATGTTGTCTATTCGAGCGATTTTCCGTGGCGGATTGATCTGCGTGAGGATTTCGCTGAAGTAAAAATATCACCGTCAATGCGGCCCATCGCTTCACTCACGGGAGCCACCTACCTGTGGCCATATATCCAGCTCGAGCATCAGGGTTTTCTGCGGACCAACGCGAACTGGTATGTCCCGGGAGACCAGGCAAAAAATCTTTCGCGTTGCCAGGAGTTGGGCAACTTTACAACACGTGCTTTTCGGGCCAATTACCACTGGACCCGCTCTGGTGGCCGTACGCAGGATGTCAAGCAGGGCCAGCGTTACTTTCTCTCTGTAATGCTCGGTGTGACCACTGGTCGGGGAAATACGGTCGACGAAGTGCTGTCGTATCTTTATCGTTCCGTCAAAGCCGATGCCACGCACCCGGATGGAACATTCTATTTCATGCAACGGAAGGGTGTCCGCTCGTCGACGCGAGATGCCTGTTTCCCAGCCGCGGTGAAGCGACTTGCGGCATTAGGTGTTGGTGCCCAGTTGCTCCAGGGAGACATACCGAGAGGACGTCATGATATACTGGGAATCGTGTCGGGGACTGCCAACTTCGATCTGGACCGAGCCCACGATACTCTCCTACCCGGTGCAATTTGCGACAACCTGACAAGCCTGGGGGGGGTGATGCTCTCTGATGCTGGGCAGACTCCACTCACGAGTTTTTTGAGACATGGTGCCGCTGGAGCGTGTGGCACGGTGGCCGAGCCATTTGCGATCCAAGCGAAATTCCCGCTCGCGTCGCTGGATGAGCACTACGTTCGCGGCTCATCCCTTGCGGAGGCGTTCTACCAATCGATCGCTTCACCTTACCAATTGTTGATTGTGGGGGATCCGCTTTGCCAGCCCTGGGCAAGGCCGCCGATCATCAAAGTCGACGGTTTGCAGGCGGGCGACACGGTTGCAGGAACAGTAGCACTTGTACCGAAAGCGAGCTCACTCTGGCAGGGAAAAATCCGCTTCTTTGAACTGCACATTGACGGTGTGATGTACACGCGGCTGGGACCAGGTAAAAAGATCGAGGTCGATACGACGAAACTGGTCGATGGACATCACGAGTTCCAGATCGTGGGGGTCGCGCCCGGGTCGATTGAGAGTCAAGGGCGTGTGAATCTACCCATTGAAGTCCGCAATCACGATGGGAAACTGGAGTTTTCCATATTCCCAGAATCGGTGGTCGCTGCTGCTGCGTCGCTCCGACTTGTTGCGTTTCAGCCCGGTGCCGAGAACATCGAATTCATGCAAAACAATCGAGTCGTGGGCCGAATCAATGGCAATCAAGGCGAGATTGAGATTGCCGCCTCATTGTTGGGGCGGGGCCCAACCACGATCCAAGCCAAAAGCGGCGGCGAGAAACCAATAGTTTCCAGGCCGATCCCGATTCGAGTCGATTAAGCATGAGCTGATTGAGCCCAATCGCGCCATGCTTCACCGGAGTCGGCTCAATGCAGCTCTGCCGCAGTGGGATGGTTGAATAGGGTTTAACGATTTTGCCGTGCCACCAGCCTTTCAAAAGCACAGTTTCGTTGACAGACCGCCCTGGCAAGATACGATTAGGCAAGGCCCAGCGGCAGATGGGCCCAAGGAATGGGATTTTTTTTGGGGATGAACCGTTTGGTCAATGTTAGCGGGGCACGATGCCGAATCGGCCCCAACGCGTATAGCGGCAATGGTAAATTGGCCCTTTGCACGAACCAAAGGTGACAGACTTTCGTACTGGCCAGAGGTGGAGGTTCTATAGGTGACGATCTCGCGACGAGAACGGCATCTGTGGCTGGCACCGAACTTTTAACTGATAGGTGCTTTCTCTGCACCGGATTACTTCGATCTCTCACAATTTAGGTTGGGAACATGCAACGTTATCGAGTCAGTTATACCGTACTTTTTACCATTGTGGTTAGTTTGTTTGTCGGCTTGGGCGCGGTCTATGGATTGTGGATGTTTCAGATCAACCGCAACGCGGGTTCTCTGATCGAGCGCGCCGAAAAAGCAACGGCGGCGGAGGATTACCGGGTGGCGGGAGAATTGTATCAGCAATATCTTTCGGTCAGGCCTAACGACGAGGCGATTATGGTCGCGCGGGCAAACGCGTGGCACCAATACATCAACAAGGAAGACAACCCTCGCGCCGAAGAGAGGTTGCAGAGTTACAAGGTGATGGAAGACACGGTCAGGAAATTGCCGAAACAAGACGGCTTGCGACGTCAAGTGGTCGAAATTTGCATGTCACGTAATTTTCGGCTGTACAGCGATGCGATTAAGCATGTGCAGATTTTGCTGGACAACAACCCGGAAGACAAGGACTTCATGATTTTGCACGCTCGTTGCCTGACTCTCAGTGGCAACATCGAAGCAGAGTCTTACGCGAAGAAACTTATCGGTTTCGATCCGACCACAGAAACGTTTGATGAGACAAAAGCGAAAGCGCCGAATTCAGCCATTGTTTACTGCAATTTGGCGGATTTGCTCCGCGAGCAACGAGGACGACCGAAGTTGGCTGACCGCGTCATGGAGCAGCTTGTCAATGCGAATCCCGATTCGTACGAAGCATATCTCAACCGGGGCCAGTATTACCAGAAACTTGACAACAAGGATCGCGCCGAAAGCGACTTTCGGAAGGCTTACGAGTTGAACTCTGAAAATGAAGAGGTCCTGTTGGCTATGGGTTTGCTCTACAAGGACCAAGAGAATAACGAGGAAGCAAAGCGGATGTTCACCGTGGCGAAGGAGAAGTATCCGGAGGATTCGCGATTCTACCAGCAATTAGCCGATATTTTGATGCGCAACTCCGAATATGATCAAGCGTTGGAGGAAGTGAATCGCGGAATCAAAGCCGTCAAAAAGGCAGAGAGCATGCTCTTGTTGGCTTATAAAGCGGACCTCCAGATTCGAAGTACCGATTTTAAGGGCGTACAGGAAACGATTGCAGATATGCGAGATCACGGGTTCCGCCCAGAGTATGTCGATTGGATATCGGCACGTCTCATGTTGAGTGAGTCAAAATGGTGGGAGGCGAGCAAGGCGCTCAAGAAGGTACGTCCCTTGATGAGTCAATTTGGTGGTGACATACCGAGTCAAATCGATCTCCAGTTGGGCCTCTGTTATGAGAAACTTGGACAACTGGAGCTTGCTCAAAACGCGTACGAGGAGGCATTACGTCGTAACTCAAAACTTGAGCCCGCCATGTTAGGAATGCGGCGGGTCATGTCCCGATTGCAGATTCCAGACACAGCAGATGCGATACCTTCCTTTCAAACACTCATCCAAGAGATGCGCGAGTTGCCGGAAGAACAACAGGATTGGACCAAAATTGAGCAGCGGGTGGAGGAGTTGGCCGAAGCAAGGCAACTCTCCGAGAAAGACCGGCTGCTGCTGCATGTGGAGATGATGTTAATGTTGCAGAAGTATTCGGCAGCGAACGAGCTTGTGCAAAAGGCTTACGAGTTAGCTCCGGATGATCTCCATATTCGAAGGGTTGGTATGCAGGTGTTGAATCAAGATCCTGACATGGGTCCAGCTGAGGCGTTGAAGTTTCTCGAAGATCGCCTGATATCCGAGTTCGGCGATAGCCCAGTGTTGCGCGTCGATAAAGCGGGTTTATTGATTGCGATCAACGATGTTGACCTACCTCAGCAACTGGCTGCCCTGACCGAGGGGATCGACGATTGGAGTACGAACGACAAGATCCAGCTTTGGAATGCCTTGGCGGGCAAGTATTACCAGATCGGGATGCGGGACGAGGCCCTGCGTGGCTGGACTAAGGTGACGGAACTGGCTCCCAACGATCTGCCTACGCGACTTATGTTGTTCGGCGTGGCTCACGATGCGCGTGATGACGCTTCGATGCAAGCGGCTCAAAAAAGAATTTTGGAAGTGGTTGATCGAGGAGACCCCACTTACTTGTACACCGAGGCACGTCGGCGATTGACCTTGCTGCGACAGGGTGAATTAGCGATCGAAGATTTGCCGGCAATTATAGAACTTGTGTCCACCGCAGCTGAGGACCGTCCTGATTGGGACCGGCTGCATTTGCTTCGTGCCGAGATCGCCATGATTAACGGGGATGAGGACAGAGCGCTACAATACTACCAAAGAGCATCACAGTTGGGGCGTTCCCCTGTCGGTGCGATCATTCAACATATCCGCTTGTTGGTAAGCCGGGGACGGTTCGAGGAGGCGAAACTTGTTGTGGACCGGTTGCCGAAGGCTACCCGTCAACAAGCAATAGGACAGCTCTACGCAGAGATTCTGTTCAACAACGAAGATGTCCCGGCCGCGATCACATCGGCGCAACTTGTTGTCGATCAGGCACCCGATAATGCGAGCAAACAACTTTGGTATGGTCAGCTCATGGCAAAGATCGCGCAAGCCGAGTCACTCAACGTCGATGAAAAAGAAGAAGCAGATGCGAAGGCGGGGGAGGCATTTCGCCGCTCTGTTGACCTCGATTCAAGTCTCCAGGAAGCATGGTTGGCGCTAATCAGCTATCACATGTACCACAAAGATCGCCCAAACGCTGAACAGGCTTTGCGCGAGGCACAACTGGCACTTAGTAGTGAGCGTTTGCCGTTGATGGTGGCCAAATGTCACGAGGTGATGGGGCGGGCCTTCGATGCCGAGAACCTCTATCGGTCGGCTTGTGAATCAAATTCCGACGACCTGTTTGCAACTCGGCAACTCGCCGTGTTCTACCTCACAGGCCTCAATGGATACAACCGTCCGCAGAGAATTGCGAGAGCAACACCGCTTGTGAACACCATTCTCAAGTCCTACGCCGAAGGCAAAGTCCCAGGAGACAACACAAACGTGGTTTGGGCCCGCCGCACTGCGGCCCAGTTGCTGGCGAATACAGGGGATTATCAAAACCTGCTCAAGGCCGAAAAGTTGCTGGCTTCGAATTCGAAAGATGGCTTGCTTTCGCTGACGGATCGCTTGCAAATGGCACAGATTCTCGCCCCGCGACCGGAGCCTATTTCGCGAAAAAAGGCGATGAAATTGCTGCAGGAGGCCAAGGAGGTGGATCGTCTCAACGTGTCTGCAGAACTTATGTTGGGCCAGCTTTACTACGCTTTGGGTGATTGGCCCAGGTGCCGTAAACAAATGCTGACCGTGATCTCCCGCTATCCCGAAATCGCACAAGCGCGTGCCAATTACATTGAGATGTTGCTCCAAAAGGATAGCGCTGTCCAGGCTGTGCGTCACCTGAAGAAACTTATGCAATTGAAACCCGACAACATCAACACGCTCGATTTGATTGCCAAAGTTGCTGCAAAAACGGGAAAACAAGCAGACGCACGTCAAGCCCTCCTGCGCACCTTGCCCAAAGATTTGAGTACACTTGACGACACGGAATTGCCTCGGGTCGATAAAATAGCCGATTTGCTTGTTGACGAGTTGAACGACAAAGAAACGGCCTTTAAGCTGTATCGATACCTCGTCTCACGGGACTCCGCAAAGGTTCTCAAACTGGCTGAATTTATTGGCGTTCACCAAGAGATTGAACAATGTTTCGCTTTGCTCGATCAGGTCTATACACCCGAATCAGCTCCAGCCGTCGTTCAAACGGCAATTAAAGTCATCCGAGCTCGGGAGGAGGATGCGGGGAACCTATTCGATGATAGAATCCGCCATTGGCTTGATACAGCGTTGCGTAGGGATCCTGAATCAATTCCGCTGTTGATGCAACAGGCTGAGTTCAACGATATCCAGCAAGCGTATAAGAAAGCAGCTGACGGATATAGAAAGCTCCTTAGCCGGCGCGATTTGCGTGGCCGTGGACGTGCCATCGTACTCAATAATTTGAGCTACTTGTTGGCGCTGCAAGACGACGATGCAAAGCGGGAAACAGCCATAAGACTCGTTCGCGAAGCAGTCGAGATTCTTGGTCCCAGCCCCGATATCCTTGACACAAGGGCAGTCGTGTTCATCGCCAACAAACAGTTCGATGATGCAATTGAGGATCTGGAACTATCGGTGACTGACAATCCGACGGCTGCTAAATATTTTCACAAGGCGATTGCCCACCTGGGTGCCGGGCAAAACAATGACGCACTCGTTGCCTGGAAGGAAGCATTGAAGCTCGGTCTCACAAAGGATAGCCTTGGTCGTATCGAGCGCAAACGGTTCGATGAGGTGAAGTCTCGAATCGATGAATTGCAAACGACTCGGCAGACAGCAAGTCTTGGGTTGGGAGATCCTGAGCAACTTGACGCTGGTGTCCTCGCCATGCAGATGCCAGCCATGGCAACACGTTAACAGGCGCCGGAACTGCCAGGGGTTTCAGGCTCGAACCACTTTGAGAAACCGGCGTGAAGCTTCCAGATATAGGATTAACAATGCGAATCGCGCTCGTTGTAGGCTTGGTCGCCTGGTGGATGGCAGTTGCGTCTGTCACGTCGGCCCAATATGCGACTGTCGCTCTTGAAAGCTATGGGCGCGGTGTGCATGCCCATTTTTCCGGAGACAGCCTTCCGGCGGATCAATACCTGACACACGCGATCGAAACCAATCCCAGGGATCCCCGTCCTTACTATTTCCGCGCCCTCAATCGCTTGAAGTTGGGTCGTACCCCAGAAGCACTCGACGACTTTGGCGATGGTGCAATGCTCGAAGCGAAAAGTCCCGGTCAGTACGCGGTTGGCCACGCGTTGGAACGTGTGCAGGGGCCAAATCGCCTCACCTTGGAAAAATACCGCGAAAACGCACGGATACAGCATGCAATTGCGAGTCAGCAGCTTCAGCAAAAACGGTATGAAAACCAAGAAAGGACAGAAGCCTCGGTAACTCGGCGCCGCGTGCCTGTTTCGCTGGATCGTTTGACCGACGGCATGGTGGCGAGCGACTTTGTACCAGAGCAAAATCCGACGCGACCCCAAACAATACCTCGATCAGGTGAGGCTGCTCAGCAGAAAATGGCAGCGACCGCTGACACGGATGCGGGTACACCGCCAGCTGATTTGTACGATCCCGCTCTCGATGCTGTGACCAATCCCTTCGCCGACCAACCGGGTGGTACAAAAGAAAGCGATCCCTTCGCTGATGATACTGCCCAACAGGAAGAAAATGGTCCTTTGGTGTCCGATTCGCAACAGGATTCAGATGAGAAAGATCCGTTTGCCGACGATTCTGGAGAAATGAAGGATGACCCCTTTGGGGGGGGTAACCAGGAAGAAGATCCATTCGGCGGATTTTAACCGGCGACCTGTCCATTTGGTCAAGCACCTGAAATGGGTTTGGTTTGTCCGATCGCCCCGCCGACCGGTATGGCAGACTTCCCGTGGGTACCTTCCAGCACGACGTGGTTTGGTCACGATTTGAATTATAAGGGAGCCGAAGTAAAATGAGGAAATTTTTCAAAGAGCAAACTAGCGGATGGATACGCAGCCGCCAAGAGAATGTCCCCGATATGGCCGCACGGGTGGGCTTTACTTCGTGCTTTGGGATTGCACTGGTGCTGCTGGCACTTGGCAACTCCGGTTGTGATCGGCAACGCTCGTCAGCACTTGTCGGTCATGGCAGTACGGAGTCACTGGCCAACCGCGGTCCGGAGGAAATGTACAAGGGAATCATCACGATGTTTCGTCGGGAAGTGGAAAAAGTGAGCATGGCTACGTCTTCAGGTAATGGGGTCGTTTCGACGCATAAGATTGAGCGAAAGGTGAAGGATAAATTGATTCCTCCAGCGACTCCGGCGGACCATTACAAGGCCCGCGTCACGGTCGATACGCGATTGAATTCCACTTTTCGATCAACCATAGATCACGAAGACGATGAAGATGAAAAGGAACATAAAGCTGGCACCACTGCACAAGGTGGTGTTGTGGAACCCTTCTCAGATATCGATTCTCCTCTGCTGAACGATTTCGATGATTCCTTGGCCACCAATTTAAAAGCATCGCAGGAACATCTGAAAGATTTAGTGAAGCCCGTGCTAAATGAACGAGTTAATGAATATGAGGATATGTACGAGTTGGAGTTTGAAGATGGCCGCTGGACTCTTGCCAAGGCTCCCGAAGAGAAGTTTATTCAGGAGACATTCGAGTACGTGTTAAATCGGCAATAGTAGTTGAATTCTCGGGCAGCATTCACATTCGCCGCATCTTGTTAAAAGGGATCGCTTGCGCAGCGCGACGTTGCAAAACACAAAATGACTTTCTTTGCCGATCGCAAGTCGGCCAGTAAGAGAGCCCGCGTCAGGACTGTCTGTTGTCAGGTAGCGTTTGCAGATTGCCACTACGGAATGCGTCGGCCAGGGCCAGTGGAACCTCAGCTTTGGCCAGAAATACCTTTGCGCGGTTCGCAGCGACGGCTGCTTTATTCTCTTGCTCAAGGGCAATCGCATTAGCCCGCCGTTGTTCGGCGAGGGCTTGAGCCTTGCGGGTGTCGGCGTCTGCCTGGTCGGCTTGGAGCCGCGCGCCAATGTTCTCGCCAATATCGATATCCGCAATGTCGATCGAAACAATCTCGAATGCAGTGTGTGCATCAAGCCCACGAGCGAGTACTGCCTTGGAAATGCGATCAGGGTTCTCCATCACAGCGAGGTGGTCTCCGGCCGATCCAATGGCTGTAATAATGCCTTCGCCAACCCGGGCAATGATTGTCTCTTCAGTTGCACCTCCAATCAGCTGAGAAAGATTGGTCCGTACCGTGACCCGTGCTCGGACGCGAAGCTCGACACCGTTTTTTGCGACCGCGCTAAGGGTTGCCTTGGCAGACCTTTCTGGATCGGGGCAGTCGATGACTTTAGGATAAACGCTCGTTTTGACGGCATCGAGCACATCGCGCCCAGCAAGATCAATAGCGGCTGCCCGGTCAAAGTCCAAGTCGATATCAGCCCGCTGTGCTGCGATGATGGCGCTGATCACCCGTGGCACATTACCGCCAGCGAGGTAGTGGGCTTCAAGCCGGCGGGTGGTGATGCCCGTCTCGGGATCTGTTTCCACGCCCGCCTGCATGGCCATGATCTTGGCGTCGACGATCGTGCGTGATTGCACCTTTCGCAAGGTCATGCCGATCAAGTCAGCCAGCCGCACCTGCGCCGTGGACGCAAATGCACGAAGCCAAAGCCTGCCGTAACTGAAGACGATGAGGACGAATACGAAAATGATGATCGCCGACACGGCGAACATCCCGAGCTTCAAAATGTTGTTCTGCAGAATTTGTGCCTGGGCCAACAGCGATACGCTCGGAAACTGGCTCAAAATCTGTAATAGCATAGCGTTGAGCATGAGTTTGCCCTCGGTTCATTTTGCCAACCGGCCAATTTTGCCGGTGGGTGAAGTTCGCCCCAGGCTCCGAACTCGCCCGTGGCAGGGTAGGATGGTCTCGTATGATAGGATACCTTACCAGATCGACCAATTGTAGTCGCTGGAATTGGCTTTCCCGCCGGAGGTTGTTGGTCGCAAATGAGGGTACACTGCCCGCGCATCGATTGCCTGCAGTCTCCTGGGCTTGCCCGAGGCCGTGACCTACTGGCAAGCAGTGTCTGGCTTGGACCGGAGAATAAGCCACTTGGGGGCTCGGTAGCGACCCGGGAGGTGATCGGGGATTTTGCGGGTTTTTGGCCAATTTGACCGCTTGGGGAGGTCATGGGGGTAACGGGTCACCGCTGGTTTTTTGGGACTCTATTCGCGATAATAAACTTTGAGAGAGGCCGTTGACTCAAGGGCTCCGCACAGCTGCTGCAGGCGGCTCGAGGGCGCTAACAGAGGCGATGCGTACAGAGAACCGGAACAATCTATCGGAGGACGTGCCATGACGATTCATTCCGGCCACACAGCTCGTGGCTCGACCTGGGCAAAATTACCGCCAATCGCGCAAAAACCGGCTGGTTTCACGCTAGTGGAACTGTTGGTGGTGATCACGATTATCGGAATTCTGGTCGCCTTGCTGTTGCCGGCGGTCAACGCCGCCCGGGGCCGGGCTATGATGGCCCAGTGCGCCAATAACCAGCGGAACCTGGGCCAGGCTATGATCAACTTCGAATCAACCAAGGGAAATTTTCCAGGGTATGTCCAGCCGGTCAAGCGTAGCGATCTTCAGTACGTGACTGTGATTGGTAATGGTCTGGCCAATTCGATATATGCGAGCGGCGGTGCCGCAGGTGGATCGCTAGTGAGCTGGGCGGCCCGCATTCTCCCGCAACTCGAACGGCAAGATCTTTGGGATCGGATTGTCGATGGCGACTTCCAAGATGATCGAATTCGGCCGGTGGAAGTCTTTGTCTGTCCGGCCGATACCGATGTCACTGTTAACCCGGACAATGCCGGCTTGTCGTATGTTGCAAACGCCGGTGTGTGGGATTGGGATAGCGACACCTTTGTGCGCGACCGCAAAGAGAATGGTTTGTTTCATAACTTGAGTTTGAGTAGCACCCCCGTGAAGACACGACTCGCGGGGATTCGTGACGGCGCCTCAACAACCCTCATGTTGGGAGAAAATAACCACAAAAATGCGAACTACTCCTGGTTAGGTGTAGGGCCAACTCAGAAAGGTGAACAGCACTTTGGCATGGTGTGGGTCTGGAGTGACAGTGATCAAGAGCGGTTCAGCCAGGAGGGTAGCGGCGATCCGTTTGCGTCTGATTCTGAGAACGCGCCATTCTATGCCCGCCCGGCGAGCAACCATCCGGCCGGTGCCTTCAACGTGATCTTTGCCGATGGTCATGGCCTTTCGATCCAGCCCGATATTGATTACCTGGTGTATCAGCAGCTCATGACCCCCAATGGCCGTAAGTGCTTTGACCCACAGCAAATCGTAGATCCAAATATTATCTCTGATTTTCAAGCCCTTCCTCCCATTTCGGAGGCAGATTACCAGTAGCTCTTTTCTGCAGGCTTTCTGGCGACCATGTCTAAAGCAAAAAAAAGAAAACAGGACAAGTCGTCCGGCGATAACAAGAATGAAAAAGTTATCGCCCAGAACCGCAAAGCCCGGCACAACTACCAGGTGCTTGACACGCTGGAGTGCGGCATCGCCCTGGTCGGCAGCGAGGTGAAGAGCTTGCGCCAAGGCAGTCTTTCGCTTGATGAAGCGCATGGGCGGGTCGAAGGAAACGAAGTTTGGCTGGTGGGGGCGGATATCCCTGAATACAAGTTTGCCAACGCCCTGAATCACCAACCCCGCCGGCGCCGCAAGTTGTTGCTGCACCGCCGCGAGATCAAGAAATTTGCAGATCAGGCGTTTGAAAGGGGCCTCACGCTGGTGCCGCTTAAAATGTACTTCAAACGGGGTCGAGCCAAACTCCTGTTAGGGATTTGTCGTGGCAAGAAGCTCTTCGACAAGCGCGAGTCGATGAAAAAGCGCGACATGCAACGCGACATGGATCGTGCAATGCGCCGTTAAGACTGCACGCCCGCCCGACTGTGACACACTACGCTTCTGCGACCAAAAGAGCCATGGCCTGACCATTGGGCGAATGATTCAGCGCCAAAAACGTTCGATTCTCAGTCGGTTGGACGTCGGTGACGACGTTCACCGGGCAAGCCGGGTCGGGGTTTTCGTAATTGAGTGTGGGTGGAATCACCCCCCGCTCAAGGGCAATCAAGCTGACGGCTAGTTCAACTGCACCGCTAGCCTGGCTGAGGTTTCCAAAAAAGCTTTTGGGAGCCGTCACCGGCACGTCGCCCAAGGTGTTTTGAATTGCCTGAGCTTCGGCCGGGTCGTCTTCCAGCGTGCTGTTGCCATGGGCGTTGACATGACCGATCTGGTTCGGCTCTAAATCGGCCTGGTGAAGAACAGCCCGAACTGCCTGGGCAGTCGATTTGCCCGAATAGTCACAGTTAAAGGCGGAAGGTTCACAACGAGATGCCGCGGCAACGACGCGTCCAATTGCATTGGCACCCCGACGGGTCGCGTGGGCCCGGCTTTCCAGTATGAAAAATGCCGCACCTTCCCCGTACACCATTCCCATGTGGGCCCGATCGAAGGGGCGACAGATTTCAGCGGGTGGGCGGTCACTGACCGCCAGCCGAGCCCCGGCGTGGAATGCGGTGAGAGTTGCCGAAAGATAGGAGGAACTGCCGCCGGCCAGCATCAAGTCGGCACTGCCCCGGTGAATGACATGGGCTGCCTCGGCAACCGCCTGCAGGCTTGACGGATCGCCAATGGAGATTGTGTTGCTGGGTCCGCGGAAATCCCTGCGAATACCAACGTGGCAGGCATTGAGGTTAGGGAGGTACTTCAGCAGCCAGAGCGGAAAGAGTTCATCAATCGCAGATTTTGGCCAACAGTGAATGTTAAAAGGTTCCTCCCGCAACCACGCGAGATACGACGCTTGCAGTTCTTCCAGATGGCAGAACTGCTCTCCAGCGGCCGCCGCCACGATTCCTGATCGCTGCGGGTCGACATGACGATCGTCGAGTCCGGCATCTTCCCAGGCAAGTTCGGCCGCAGCGGAGGCGAACTGCATTTCGGGGCACATGATTTTGAGGCTTTTCCGCGGTTTCACGAACGCCTTGCCATCGAAATTGCGGACAGCCCCACAATAGGGCGCCATCCAGCGAGCTTCGGCCATTTCGGGCCACGGCGCCACGCCACTCGTTTTTGAATCGATGGCTTGCCATATCGCCTGGCGATTCAGGCCGATTGGCGAAACTACGCCCAGGCCGGTGATGAGCACGTCGTTCAAGGCACGGGAACTCATTTAGATGTACCACATGGGTTCGGCATCAACCGCAGCTTGTTCAACCAGTTCAGCGAGTGAAATCGACTCCAGGCGTTCGCGCTGGGTGCGGCAAAGCTCCTGCCGGAAACTGAGGAGGGTTTCGCCCAGCGGTGACGACTTGTCGCAACTGGTCGATGGCCAGCCATCACCTTCCATAGTTTCGATGACGTCCCGCAACGTGATCTCGGTGGGTGCTTTGTTGAGCCGGTATCCACCACCAGCGCCACGAATGCTGGTAACCAAACCGACGCCCTTCAGTTGCAACAGAATTTGCACCAGAAACCTCGCTGGAATACCATGCTCTTCGGCAATGCGACGGATTTGTACAGGTGCAGCCGTTGACCAATTCTCGGCCAGATACATAACCGCCAGGCAGGCGTACTCGGTTCGGGCAGATAGTTTCATGTTGGACTCGGGTGGCTGGGACTGTAGCGAGAACGGCCTGATTCTAGCGGGTCGATTCTGGATCAGTTCCTTTCGCAATCTGCAGGGCTCGCGTCAGGCAACTTTCAGTGTCCCCTGTGGCGATGACTAGATGCCGCTACCGTCGGCCTCCAACGAGTGCAGGCCGCACTCGGTCTTCTGCGTGCCGCTCCAGCGACCAGCCCGCTCATCGTCGTCACCATTCGGCACGGCACGGGTGCAGGGCCAGCAGCCAACACTTGGATAGCCTTGATCATGCAACCGGTTGTAGGGAATTGCTTCGTCGGTGATGCGTTTCCACACGTCTTGCTTGACCCAATTGGCTAAGGGGCTGACCTTGACGAGATTGAACTTGCTGTCCCAAGCAACCGTGGAAATTTTGGCCCGATCGGAACTCTGATCGCGACGAATGCCACTCATCCAGGCGTGTTTGCCCTCGACCGCTCGTCGCAACACTGTGATCTTGCGATCGAAACAGCACTGGTTTGGATTGGACTTGTAGAGTGGCCCACCGTGCACCGCCTCGTACTCGGGTACCGAAAGCTCCGGCTTCAGCATATCTACTTTGACCCCATACTTTTCTGCAATCTGGTCGCGCAAGTCGAGGGTCTGCTGGAATTGATATCCCGTTTCGAGGTTGAATACGTAAGTCGCTGGTGCCACGCGAGAAAGCATTGAAAGAATGACACATCCTTCTGGACCAAATGCAGTAGCCATGGTCAGATGCGGCGCAAAACGGTTACTTGCCCATTGAATGATGGCTTCGGGCGTTGCCGTTTCCAGACTGCGGCTGGCCTCTTTCAATTCTTCCAACAACTTCGCCGTCGGTTGCAGGGGAGTTGCCAGCTCGGCATGCTGCGGAAGCGAATTGGCAGTTTGCGTATCGGCCATTGTGCTGGAGTGCGTTGGTACTGCTTGAGGGACTGCTACGGCCCGCGTCGGGCTTTCGGGGACTACCAAACGAAGCTTCGGTAGCTCCCGCGGGGGTCGTTGGTCGGTCGGTTCAAAAGGCTTTGAAACGGCACCCATCGATTCGAGTCCCAACAATAAAAGTTATCTAACTTGGTCAACTAAGTCAACTATTCCTGTGTTTGACACATATCGGTCATTTCGGGTTCGCCTCTTGACCACCGGAACGGTCCGTCGGCGGTGATCGGACCGGTAGGGTCTTTCCCCCCCTCGCTTCTGATGACCTTCCAAGGACTTACGGTCTGGGTGTTCCGGGGGAGATTATTTTCGCAAGTCGTTTCTAGGGAAAGACTTATCTGGGACTTGACGTGTCACCAGTCGCCAGCCAGGATGCCAGCATGGACGTGGGGCGGACTTAGCCGGTCAAGGGTGAGGCGCCGTGTCGAGAAGCATGCAGGTGATGTTTTGCGGTCCAATATGGCCAATTCGGCGAAATTCCAATTGAGAAAGGAGATTTCAGATGGCGGCAAAAGTCTTCTTGGCGGTTGATCTGGGGGCTTCCAGTGGCCGTGTCGTGGCCGGACTTCTTCAGGATGGGCGACTTCAGCTCGATGAGTTGCACCGCTTTCAGAACGGTCCTGTGCGGGTGGGTGACTCGCTGCATTGGGATCTATTGGGGCTCTGGAGTCAGATTCAAGAGGGTCTCCGCGGGGCGGCGGCCAAATACGGCAGCCAAATCAGGAGCGTTGGCATCGACACTTGGGGTGTCGACTACGGTTTGCTGGGCCATGGCGATGAGTTGTTGGGTAATCCCGTTGCCTATCGCGATCGGCGTACCGCAGGGATGTTTGAGCAGGCGTTTGCACGGGTTCCCCGGGACGAGATCTTCGCGGAAACCGGGTTGCAATTTCTGGAATTCAACACACTTTATCAGCTCCTGGCCGCGAAGCTATCGGGCTCGCCAATGCTCGAGGCAGCCGAATCGTTGCTGCTGATTCCGGACCTGCTGCACTGGTTGCTCACCGGCGAGAAAGCGATTGAACAGACCAATGCATCGACGACCCAATTCTACAACCCGCGAAGCCAGTCGTGGTCAACCAACCTGTTAGAACGGCTTGGCTTGCCGACCTCGATTTTGGGTGAAATCGTGTTGCCTGGAACCAAGTTGGGTCCCCTGCTTCCCCACGTGGCTGCCGAAACGAATCTTACCGGGGTTGATGTTGTCTTGCCGGGTACCCATGACACCGCCAGTGCGGTCTATGCAGTTCCGGCGAGCAATTCGGCGGGCGGACTTGATCGAAGGGGTCCCAACTGGTGTTACGTGAGTAGTGGCACCTGGAGTTTGATGGGTGTTGAAACCAAAGCACCGATTATCAACGACGAAGTTGCCCGCTGGAACTTTACGAACGAAGCAGGTATTGGCGGCACAACAAGGCTGTTGACGAACATCACGGGAATGTGGCTCGTGCAGGAATGTGGCCGCATTTGGCAGCGGGATGGTATCAAATTGGACTGGGCCCAATTGATCGCCAAAGCGGCCGCCGCGGAACCTTTGGCATCGGTGATCGATCCGAATGACCCCCGGTTGGTGGCACCGGACAACATGCCAGAGACGATTGCCCAGTTGTGCCGACAGTCGGGCCAGCCGGTGCCTGAATCGCATGGGGCAACGATCCGATGTGCCTTGGAGAGCCTGGCACTTTGCTATCGGGAGGTGCTTGACATGATTGAAACCCTCACTGGCAATACGATCGAGACGATAAATATTGTGGGAGGCGGATCTCAAAATGAATTATTGAATCAGATGGCTGCTGATGCGTGTGGACGGACTGTTATCGCCGGGCCAGTTGAAGCAACGGCCATTGGCAACTTGTTGGTCCAAGTGCAAACGGCGAAGGAGGTTGCCGATCACGCACAGGCTCGCGACGTGGTCCGCGCCAGCTTTCCGGTCAAGATGTTTGAGCCTCAGGTTGGCCTGGCTGACCGCTGGGGCGAGGCTGCGGATCGCTTCGCCAGGCTCAACAGGTGAAACTCGACTGGTCAACGCACAACTTGTCAGGCAGCTATTTCGTCGGCTCGCGTAAGGTTTCGTTCGCTGTGGGCACTGCCGAATCATGAAGTTCAAGGACTTGCGCGAGTCAAGATCCCGCACATGGGTTCGAAATTGCCTTACCCTCGATTCGGGATGTGGCAGTCAGGTCGACGGGGGTGGTTCACTGGGCTGAAGAGTTGGCTTGATGAATGCAGCGAGAACCAAGCTCATCAAGAGAGCAACGATAAGTTCATAGAGCATCAAGCCGATTGCGAAGATCCAGGGATGGTACCACCAAATCGCGTTGCCCCAAGTGAGCCACACCGTCGCGAAGAGTCCCAACAACAAGACGAAGCCTACGCGGTGCCAGTAACTGCACAGTGCGTTGCGGGCCATTGCCAGGATTGCACCGGCAATAAGGGCAACGGCAAAGTAGTGGGTAATACGTGAGACATTTTGTTCGGTCGACATGGGGGGGGCCCCATCGGCTTTGTAAGCAAGTTGCAGTAGCGGTCCATCACGGTGTTGCTGGTTGAATACTTCCGTCGCTTCCTGGTTGTTTGTATCGACGGGCACTGGGTAGAGATACATCCCGCTCGCAATACCGGCTTGCCGCAATTCGGCGATCAGATGATTTTCGGAAGGCAGTGGAACCATTAAGTGGGTACTTGCACCAAAAACCGTCCAAAACAGGAAACTCCAGGCAAATACAAGAACGGCCGAAAGCACCGCGGCAAAGAAGAGGCGAACGATCATAGCAAAAGTTTTCCGTGCAACGGAAATATTGAGCGTGGCAACAACAACAGACTGTTCGTGACAACCGCTTATTTGCTGCTGGTCCTTGCTGCAACGGTGGTGTAACGAGCTGTCAGTAAAATTGCAGGGTTTCGGTTTGCCACAACCTGAATGGATGATCAAAACTTCAGGATAACCTTGGACACAACAGCCGACCGGCACATTTGATCATAACGAGGACTCGAATTCAACATCTTCGTGCTTGATGGACCGAATTGCTCTGAGAAACGCGGTTATCGAGGAGAAGCGATCTTCTGGGTTGGCCTCAATACATTTGAGGAGAGCCGCTTCGAGGATGCGGTCGATTTTTGGGTAAAAGTGATGGATTGGCGGAGGGGGTGTCATGCCGTGCGCCATCGCAGCCAGGCCATCGGTACCACGTTGCCACGGCAAATCGAACACGAACAATTCGTACATCGAGACACCAAAGGCGAAAATATCGAGCCGCTGGTCGGTGGAGCGGCGACGGACGACTTCGGGTGCCATGTAATTCGGGGTACCCGTGCGGTTACCCGGGAGCAGGTATTGCCGCTCGGCTGGGACCGAGAGCCCGAAATCGATCATGGTCATGGATGCGGCGTCGGGCCGGCACACAAAGTTGCGTGGACAAATATCGCGGTGAATGAAACCGGCTTGATGGACTGCTTCGAGCCCTTCAGCTGCCTGGCGGATTAAAATCAGTCGGTTGCCGTCCAGCAGGTCACTCCGTCCGATCAAAAGCGAGTTCAGCCCCGGACCGTCAAGATACTCCATCACCAGGAATTGTTCGTTTTCGGTCGTCAATCCGTGGATGTGTGTCTTGACAACATGGGGATGGGTGATTGCGGTGGCAATTTCGCCCTCGGTTGGTTTCTTCAGCCCACGGAAACGTGCCTCAAATGCCGCGGTTTTTTGCTTGTTGAGGATCTTCAAGCCAACCACTTGATCGGTTTGGCGGTCGCGGGCCATGTGGAAGTTCGACATAGTTCCGGAGATGGCTTCGCGGAGAATCTCGTAACGTCTTGCAATATCGACGCGATCCCCATCCAGCATTGATTTGAAGAATTGTCCGATTCGCACGAGTGTTCTGCTCCGTAATTGCCCCGCCTGTTTCTATGATACTTTTGTTGGGTGTGGGGAGGCAAGAAAGCCAGTTGTGGTGAAAAGCACAGGTGTGAAGACCGAATCGGCACGCGGGTCAAAATCGACGGCGACTTCCATCGTCGGAGAAAGGCAGCAGTTGATGGCCGGGATCCCGTCGTGCCGGATGTGGTCTGCAAACCACACTATTTCCCGCAGTAGTCGATGACCCGAGCAATTTCGCTCTTGAGATCCTTGCGCCGGACAATACGGTCAATGTAGCCGTGTGCGAGCAAAAACTCACTCGTCTGAAATCCTTTGGGGAGTTCCAAGCGAATGGTGGCTTTTATGGTTCGTGGTCCCGCAAAGCCGATGAGCGCTTTGGGTTCGGCGAAGATAAGGTCCCCCAGTGAAGCAAAGCTGGCGGCCACCCCACCCATGGTTGGGTTGGTCAGTACCGAAACAAACAGGCCCCCACACTGATCGTAGCGGGCCAGCGCTGCGGAAACCTTGGCCATTTGCATCAACGAGAGGATCCCTTCATGCATCCGGGCACCGCCACCCGATCCACTGATAATGATCAGTGGCAGCTTGTCTTGCGTGGCTCGCTCAATCAGTCGTGTGAGCCGCTCACCAACGACAGAGCCCATACTCCCCATGATGAAAGCCGAGTCCGTCACACCCAGGGCCACACGGCGAGCGCGAATCATGCCGTCGCCGGTCAGGGCCGCATCGCGCAGACCGGTCCGTTCTTGCTCGGTTCGGAGGCGATCGGCATATGCTTTTTTGTCGTGGAATTCCAGCGGGTCGGTCGGTGCTAAGTTGGCGTCCCATTCGTTGAACGTGCCTTCGTCGAGTACCCATCGCACCCGGTCCCACGCCGAGAGATACATGTGATAGCCACACTCCGGGCAGACGTTCATACGGCGCTCGGCTTCTCTGCGAAAGATGGTTTCGCCGCAATCCCGGCATCGTATCCAGAGGCCACTCGGTACCCCCCGTTTTTCGCGGTGGGGCTTGGTCGATGCGGTCGTGATCGGTGCGTCGCTGGTGGCCATAATCAAATGATATCAGTTGAGGCGTCTGCAGCCCACAGGAATCGCACCTGAGAAGACGACATATGCGTTAACAATCGCCGGATTGGTTTTTCCACCCGCATCGGCGGATCGACCTTACCGTGCACCGATAAGTTCCGGGGTTACGTCGATCCGCTCCCAGGCGGGAGTCTCTTTACCAGGGGTGGCATGCCAGAGATCTCCCAGCGCGTCACGCCGCAGGACATGTCGGCAGAGTGAATGAAGTGGCTCAGGAACCACGATTGCAATCTGCCCACCATTCTTGTATTTCTTGGCCAGCCTGATGAGCACGTTGGCAATTCGAGCTTTTGCCGCGCAGACCGTTTCTCCATTGGGCGGACAAACCGTCTCGGGCTGTTCTTGCCATTGTCGATAAACCTTGGGCTGTTTTACTTTGACGTCTTCTACCAACATTCCTTGCCACAGACCGTGGTCGAGATTCTGGAGCTTCTCCAGAGTCTTGGGTTTGAGTTCTTTGGCATCGCCCAAAGCCTTGGCGACATGTTTGGACGACTGGCAGGGGCTGGTGTAGATCGCGGCGATCGATTCGTCCGAGAGCGTCAGAATGACTTCATCGGTCTTGCGACGACCATCTTTGCTGAGCGGTATATTGAGTGTCCCCTGAATGCGACCCTGTTCGTCGTATTCAGTAGTACCCGACCGGATCAAGATAATTCGAAACATCTTTTAACGCGAATATTGAAGGATTCTTCGCCCCGGGGGAGATTAATTGCCTGAGATACCAATCGCACCTTTTGCGACGTCGCGCAGTTCACCGATAGCATTCTGGTAATCCGGCGCGTTAAAAATCGCCGAGCCCACAACCATAAGATGTGCACCCGATTCCGCGCAACGTCCAATGGTCGTTGCATTGATCCCGCCATCGATTTCGAGTAGCGGATCGCTGCCCGATACCGCCGAAAGCTGTTTGAGCTTCTCAAGTGCCACTTCGTTGAACGATTGTCCGCCAAACCCGGCTTCAACACTCATCACGAGAACTACGTCACAATTTGGAAGGGATGATTCGATTGCCTCGACCGGCGTCGACGGGTTGATTGCCAGGCCAGCCACCGCGCCGAGCTGACGAATCTTGTCGAGCACGGGACGGGGGTCGTCAACCGCCTCGGCATGGATGGTGATCACATCGGCCCCCGCGTCGCGAAAATGTTTCACGCAACCGGCAGGTTCGGTGATCATCAAATGCACATCGAAAATCAAGTTGGTCCGATCGCGAAGCGCGGCAATAATCGGCATCCCGTAAGTAAAGTTCGGTACGAACACGCCGTCCATCACATCGAAGTGAAGTGAGGTGATGGCTGCTTCCTGTAACTGCCCAAGCTCTCGTTCCAGATTGCCGAAATCGCACAACAGTAGCGACGGCAATACCGATGGGGCCGCAGCTCGAAGCCGGGCAAGTATTTCAGGTCGGTCAGGGCAATGGATCATTACGGTAGAAGCAAGTTGATTAGGCCAACGATTTCTGGTTGGGAAGGTGACTTGGGTAAGACAATCCCATGACGTCGCCCGAGGTGCCCTAGGTCGTGCTGGTGATTGATGACCAAAACATGAGTCAGAAGGACGAACGAATCACGTCAAAAA
>CAUZEA010000076.1:0-29565 GCA_963578605.1 Planctomycetota bacterium | reverse complement strand
GGCTTCCCTCCGCTGCAAAGGTTGCTTCGGCTACGCCTCAGCAACCTTCTCCGCTACGGCAAGCCAGCGGATCCCTAGACCTAGATTTTCTCATAGGCCCTGGATCATAGATCGGGGGAAGCCCAGACGGGTATGGCCATCAAACCAAAGGTGGTTGATGCCACTTGGAGTTCGATGATTTCAACCTGACGCGGGTCAGCAAAGTACGTGAACTGCTTGTGCACGAACTTGGACGCGGTTTGCGCGGGGTCATTGAAGAAGAACTCCGCCGACCGAAACTGATTGCCAAAACGCAATCACGCCATTGGGAAGAAAAATCGCCTGCAATTCAGCCCTGGTGCGCTGGTTCCTGGAAAACGAGTAGCGGTGGATGACGCAGGCAGGAAACAATAACCGAGGAAGTGGCTCAGCGTGGTAATGAGATCACTCTGTGTTTTGATTTGCCACCGGACAGAAATGTTCGTTGGGCATCAACATCTGATGGATTCGCAGTCCAAATTTGTCGCCAACTTTTACCACTTCGCCGTCAGCAATCGAACGATTGCCAGCGATTAGCTCCACAAGCTCGTCACAAGATTTGTGGAACTTGATAATCGACCCCGGTCCCAATTTGGTGATCTCATTCATCCGTTGTTTGTTGGTTGCCAGGGTAACCGATACCGGAACGGGAACTTTCAGCAAGCTGCGGGCATAGCCTGGCAGTTTGGCAAAGTCGCCCGCCGCTCGTTTCTTGTTTCGGTCGACCCCGGCTATCCTCCGTGTCTCTGGAAAAACAGCAGCAACTGCTGCCGGATGGTGCCAGGACCAAATCAGGTCGAGTCGTCCCACTTTTGCGCCAACTTTCAGTTCCAGAGGAGTCCACCACGCGGAGGTAAAAATTCAGCTGCGGCCAGGGCACCCGCTGTCTGATCAACATCCGTTGTGTAACACGGGGCGTTGCAGAGCGGGTCGGGCATGAACAGGGTGCTGAGTTCCTTGGCCAGATTTTTGAGCTTGCAGGTCGTGACTGCATCTAGTGTCCGACACCCGTCGGGAACACAAGGCCTGTTGAATCGGGCAGAATCGCTGCGGCAACACCGTTTACGTACGGCAACACCAACACCAGACCAGGGCCGCCCAAGCCATCCGCAGCAGCTTCCGGCTACATCCGCAGCAGTTTCAGAACTTGGCTCAGCCATGGTAGCACCCTGGGAGGTCCAGGAATCCATCCTCGCAACCTCAAATCGTGGAGGTCTCCCCGGGGATTATCGGTCGATACGACCGGACAACTTCGCCCAGTCTCCCACCGGAGCCCACAGTCGGGATACTGTTTTGGCTGGTGCTTTTCGACTATAATCTCTGCCTATGGGGACCGCTTTATGATGACCATCCACAAAACCATTTCATCTGGCCTGGAACTCCAATTCTACAAGTCGCTCGAAAACGAGGAGCTGATTGACCGCATCGCGCACGTACGAGGCGAATTGGGTTCACGGTTGCTCATCCTTGGCCATCATTATCAGCAAGACGAGGTCATTGCCCAAGCAGATTTACGCGGCGATAGCTATCGCCTCAGTCAGCTAGCAGCCGAGAATGCCGACTGCCGCGCCATCGCGTTTTGCGGTGTTCACTTCATGGCCGAAACGGCAGATATTCTTGCCAATCGACCTGAAAAATATCTCCAACGCGGTGGTGAACGCGTGTCGGTCATTTTGCCAGATCTCGCCGCGGGTTGTTCCATGGCCGACATGGCGACCCTCGGACAAATAGAAGATGCGTGGGATCAACTGGGAGAAGTTCTCGACTGCCAGGAGATTACGCCTGTCACCTACATTAATTCCGCTGCCAGTCTCAAGGCATTCGTAGGAAGGCGTGGTGGCATCGTCTGTACGTCGTCCAACGCCAGAGCGGCAATCGAATGGGGTTTTGCGCGGCAAGCAGCAACCGGAAAAACAGGTCGCGTGATGTTCTTTCCCGATCAACATCTCGGTCGCAACACAGCCCTTGGGATAGGCATCACGAACGACCAAATGCCTGTCTGGGATCCTTATGCCGAAGATCTTGGCGGTAATAGCGAGAAAACCCTCCGAGAGAGCAAAGTGATCCTTTGGAAAGGACACTGCAGTGTGCACCAGATGTTTCGCGCGGAACACGTACAGCTTTTTCGCGAGCAGTACCCCGACATCAAGGTCCTGGTTCATCCGGAATGCTCTCTGGAAGTCTTCGAACTGGCCGATGAATACGGATCGACAGGCAAAATCATCAAGACGGTCGAAGAGGCCCCGCCTGGCACCAAATGGGCGATTGGCACAGAGTTGCATTTGGTGAACCGTTTGAAACAAGAACACCCGGAGCAGGAAATTCACTTCCTTTCACCAGTCGTCTGCATGTGCGCGACCATGTACCGCATCGATTTGGCTCATCTTTGTTGGAGCCTGGAGAGTTTCGCCGCAGGCACACCTGTGAACATTGTTGAAGTCGATGAAGAAACAACCCACTGGGCGCTTGTGGCCCTTCAGCGGATGCTTGAAGTGCACTGAACGATCCTCCGAGGAGAGTTGATCGTTTGAAGACTCTCCTGGCAAGTTGCCAGCCATCCCCAGACCAACCCCACCGATATCTGCCCCAGCAACTGTGACGACAATGGTGTGGCAGTGAACGCCATAGCAAGGTCAATCGTTTGAACGTCGTGATTCTGCTCAGGTATGCCCAGGTATAAGCTGCCCTGATTGGAAAGAGGGAAACGCTGCCCCCCGTTTGGGCGAACCCTCTAGCCGGGGAACTGGATGTAAATCTGGACGCAGATTACGTGCCCGTTTTGAAATGCCAAAGCGCAACTCACCGGTGTGAAGAAAGTTTCGGAGGTTACGCCTGGGGTCAACCGGGCGTGGACTGCGAGGATCTGTAATCACACTGATGACGCCCGTGATCGATGGTGTCACGCGGCAACGAACGGGACTTGCAGAGCGGTCAATCGCCAATTCTCAAATTGCAATGCGGTGTTTGGCATAGAGTTTGCTACTATTTCTGATGTCGTCAAGCAGAGGCCAATAATTGTGTCAGGGCTGGAACAGCGAAGAGAGGGGCCGAATTGACGAAGAGGCAAATGTAACCGCGATTGAGGAAACGGCTGGTATCAAACAAGTTAGAGAGTTCTGCCAACCTCCCACAGAATCTCCTACGTCCAGCCGAATCCGTGCAACCGGGCGAATTTGGGGTCACTTGAAGGCATGATCCCAGATTCGCCTGTTGCATTTTAGGTGTATCATAATTAAACATATGCTCAATTTTGATACATACAACTTGCACTTTCACCGAGGTGTTAGCGGAGTTTCTCAAGCCGTGAGCCCCTCGTTTTAAGGCCAGCAGGGCAAGTCGGCCAAAGTTTTTTGCGGTTTCCTGGTTGGTAACGGCTCATCTGAAAGCTCTGAACCGCCGGTCCGCATTCGCGGAGTGGACGACCGGCCATTTTGCGAGTTTGTTCTATAGGTGTAAAGTTAATTGCGTGGGTGTAACATGAAGCGTGATAACCGTCAGGTCGGAGTACAAATCCCTGGCGATGGAGAGAATCAATGCGGCAAACGGTTCGCTTGTTTTTGCTTGCGGGAATCTCGCTCGGATGGCTGATTGGCGATATCCCCTCAGCTAGGGCTGAAGCAGCCACATCGAGTGGTGGCGACGACCCCTCCGTTCCCTCCCAGGTGCTCTTGATCAATCACCAAATTCGGCAAGGCTGGGAGGACCATGGTTTGAAGCCGTCTCGTCCGGCGGCTAGCGGCCAGTGGTGTCGACGAGTCTATCTCGACCTCATAGGACGCGTGCCCACCCTGGATGAACTGCGTCTTTTTCTTGCAGACCGCACGGCCGAACGACGTACGACTCTTGTAAACCGTTTACTGGGAGATGAATACCGTGAGGAATTCTCCCGGCATTGGTCGACCATCTGGACGAACCTGTTGATTGGGCGGACTGGCGGAACCACCGACGAGTCGCTCGCCAACCGCTCTGGCATGGAGCAGTATCTACGCCGATCATTCCAGAAGAGCAAGCCTTATGATCGTCTGGTGCAGGAGTTGATCGTTGCGACCGGTAGCTGCCGTCCGGGCGACGAAGATTTCAACGGTGCTGCGAACTTCCTGGCTGACAAGATGGAAGAAGGCGGAATCCAGGCGACGGCTAAGACAGCCCAGATCTTTTTGGGCATGGCAGTCCAGTGCACGCAGTGCCACAATCACCCTTTCAACGAGTACCGGCAAAACCAGTTCTGGGAGCTAAATGCGTTTTTTCGGCAAACCCTCATCGAATCACTTCCCAATGGTGAGGATCAGGATGTTGCCCGTGTTTACAATCAAGATTTCCCCGGTGAAGGCCGTCGACAGCACTGGCGATCGGCGAAAGAAGTGATCTGGGAGCAGATCGATGGTGAGTTCGTGGACACAGGCGCCACCAGTCGGGCTGCAGCCTCAATTTACTACGAACTTCGCAATGGCAAGGTCAAGATAGCCTATCCGGTCTTCGTTGACGGGACGTCTCTCGAAGCCCTGCAGACCGAAACGGGTAACAAGTTTGGCAATAGTGGCTATTTGGAGCATATCAATCGTCGCCAGGAATTGGCGAAGCTGATACTCGCTTCACCCGAAATGAGCCGTGCGCTGGTCAACCGCATGTGGGCGCACTTTTTCGGTTACGGATTTACCAAACCCATTGACGACAGGGGCCCGCACAATCCGCCCACCCATCCAGAGTTATTGGAGGAACTGGGCGATTCATTTCAACAGTCCAGTTACGATCTCACCGAACTGATGCGTTGGATTGTCCTCTCCGAACCGTACGGTCTTTCAAGCCGCATGACGCGGGCGAACAAGTCCGACGATCCTACCCTCGGGACACCACCGATGTTCAGTCATTTCTATCTCAGGCAAATACAAGCGGAACAACTCTACGAGACACTATTGATCGTGACGTCAGTGGCGGAGACACTTGCTTACGACGATCGCGCGCGAAGCAAACAACGCTGGCTCGACCAGTTTAATACTGCTTTTGGTACCGACGAAAACGATGAGTCCACGACATTTAACGGTTCAATTCCCCAAGTCCTGATGATGATGAATGGCGATTTGATGGAGCAGGCGACCGGTACCAAGCCCGGAAGTTTTCTCGCTGGCGTGGCCAGTAATTACAAGTTGTCGAACCCGGAGAAAATTCGCAATCTCTACCTGGCCGCTTTATCGCGGAAGCCTTCGCGTGAGGAGTTAACCATCAGTAACCAACTGTTGTTGGCTCGAGATGGGAATGTCGTCGAGGCACTTCAAGATATTTGGTGGGCCTTGTTAAACAGCAATGAGTTTGTTCTCAACCATTAAATTTTGACCAACAACCACACCACAGGCTGGGTAATTCATGGAAGCTGAACTCCACTGAGGGCAGCCCGCATGATTGCCCACTTCGCGTGAGGTGATGCCCCATATCGCAGGAAAAAGGTTGTCATTACAGTTTGGATCTTGGATAGTTTGGGTCTTGGATAGTTTGGATGAAGTGTAGCAAGGTTTTGATGTGGAGAGGTAAGCCATGAAAAAGCGTCTAATCCCTTTTGGCATGAGTCGGCGGCACTTTATGCAGCATTTGGCCGGCGCTTCGGCACTTGCCGGCCCCGCGCTCGCATTGACCGGAACCCTCCGCTCCCATGCGCAGGAATTAAGCCGAAATAACAAGTCATGCATCTTGCTTTGGATGGGCGGAGGACCTCCCACCATCGACCTTTGGGACCTGAAGCCAGGCGCCGCTACCGGAGGCCCCTTTCAGTCAATCGCCACCACGGGTGCGGGACAAATCTGTCAGCACTTGCCGCAAGTTGCCCAACAGATGCATCACCTTTCGATCGTGCGGTCCATGAGTACGCGCGAGGCCGACCACGAGAGAGGTCGGTATTACATGCATACGGGGTATGTGCCGAATCCCAATATAGAACACCCCAGCTATGGCGCAGTCGTCGCCCACGAACTGGAAGCGAGCGTCCCCGAGCTCGAGATCCCGCCCTTTGTATCGGTTGGCGGATCGAGCAACGGCCCTGGTTTTTTAGGCATGGCTTATGCCCCTTTCCAAGTTAATTCGAATGGACAAGTGCGAAATCTCCGCTCCAAGGGAATCCAGGAACAACGTTTGCAGGATCGAATGCAATTGCTCGACGCACTCGAAAAACGATTCATCGCCGAAGGCCGTGGTAGTGCCGCCGGTGAACATGCCAAAGTACTTGGAAAAACGCATCGGTTGCTCACGAGCAAGCAAATGGAAGCGTTCCAGGTTGCGAAGGAAGAAGAAACCATTCGGGATCGCTATGGGAATACAGGTTTCGGCCGGGGATGTTTGATGGCCCGCCGCCTGGTCGAAACAGGTGTCCCTTTTGTCGAGGTCAATATGGGTGGCTGGGACTTGCACAGCAACTGCTTCACGGGCCTCGAGACAAAACTGCCAGAAATGGATCAGGCAATGAGCGCTTTGGTCGAAGACTTGGCGCAACGCGGCCTTTGGCAAAATACGGTGGTTCTGTGGATGGGTGAGTTTGGACGCACCCCGCGAATTAACGGAAATTCTGGACGCGACCATTGGGCACGCGCTTGGAGCGTGGTACTCGGTGGCGGGGCGATTCAGGGCGGGCGCGTGATTGGAACCACAAACGAAGATGGAACTCAAGTCGAGACCGAACCCTACTCGTCAGAGGATCTTATGGCCACGGTTTGCCAAGGCCTGGGCCTTTCGCTCCAGACCACCTTTACGTCGAAAAACGGCCGGCCTATGAAAATCGCCGCTGGCGGGTCTGTCATCCATGATTTGTTTGCCTGACCAATTACCGAGCGGGAATCTGGCATAACAACAAAACAAGCTGAACAATCAAGGATCTTCGAAAAATGACTGATGACATCAAACATCTCGTCAAATTGGTAGCGTTTCCGACTGAAGTTGGGACTGCCCCAGTCGTTTCGGCGCTCGAGGAGGCAGGCATTTCTGCCATCGCAACCGGTGGATTTACCGCCGAATTCATGGCCGAAGCACCTGGGGAAGTTCAAGTCTTGGTCGCTGAGCGCGATTTGCCAAAGGCAAAAGAAATCCTCAATGTCCTGAGGGAAGAAATGGACCACATTGATTGGTCACAAGTCGATGTGGGACAACCCGAACCCTAGGACTACTCGCTTGGCAGGAGATGATCCACGGCACGCCTTAGCTGGCGTCGTGCTCGCGGCACCAGGCGATGATGTCGGAAGTGGACATTTTTGACTTGTCTACTTTTTCGCCCGCGGAGGTCGACTCAGCCGGGGCTGTTTCCTCAGTCGGTGCTTCGGCAACGGGTTCTTCGTCCAAAGCTGGCTCTGGCTCGGGCGGGTCTTGGTTGGCCGGTTCCTCGCTTGTGGCAGGGCCGGATGCTTGACCTCCCCTGGCCATGGCCAGGATATCGGCAGTCGACAGTTTTCCACTCGAGGCTTTTTTTCCCGCCGGTTCCGCCGCTTTCGTTTCGGCCGCCCCCTGCATCCGTGCCATTTCCAGCGGGGAGAGTTTTTCTCCAGCTGGAGCTGACGATGGAGCCTTTTTCGCTGCGGGCTTGGCGGCGGGCTTCTTCGCCTCGGTTTTTTTCTCTTTGGGAGCCGGTTTGTCGACTACTTTCAGGTAGTCGAGGTCAATGTCATACCGGCCAATGTTCAAATGGTAATCGACAAATTCGACCAGGGCACGCCCGCTCATATTGACCGTTTTGACCTGGCCAACCTCTCCCTTAAACCGGGCAAGTTCCGGCCGATCTCCATCCACCATGACGTACTTGTCCGTGTATTCTCGTTTTATTTTTTCAATGTGGTCAAAAGCCATCGGAGGCCAGACTCCTTCGAATTTTTTGCGTGGCAACAGGCCAACCGTCAGTAACAGGCCTTGCTATTGGCCAGCGATCCGTCGACCGCAGGAATCAGAACCGGTCATTCTGTCTTATCGATGCCTTCGAGGCAAGTTGCTTGTGGCCAGGCTGGCAGTCATAATTCTGGTTCGGGCAGATTTGCCCAAACCCTTCGAACCCCAGGTAGTGGAGGCTTTTGCCAATGGCGGCTAAACTATGCGTTCCGATCCCTGTCCTCTCCGTTGCGAGTCTTGCTTGTTTTGCCTTGAATTGGTGTAACCCGCTCATGGCACAAATTGAATATCTTCCCGGCATCCAGTGGCCCGAGCCAAAAGTGGTCTCCCCAGGGGGCACCCACGGCCCGCCGTCCGACGCCATTGTGTTGTTTGATGGCCAGGACCTTTCGGCCTGGGAAAATGGCGAGAATTGGACCGTTGACAACGGCGAAGCGGTCGTTGGCAAGGGCGACATCAAGACAAAACAAGGTTTCGGTGACTGTCAGTTGCATATCGAATGGTCGGCACCTGCAGAAGTCAAAGGTGACGGTCAGGGCCGCGGCAATAGCGGTGTGTTCTTGATGGATACCTACGAGGTTCAAGTCCTCGATTCGTACAACAACCCCACTTATTTTGAGGGGCAGGCAGGGGCAATTTACAAGCAAACGCCACCGGCCATAAATGTCATGAACCCACCCGGCGAGTGGAACGTTTACGACGTCATTTGGACTGCCCCACGTTTCGACGACGCAGGCCAACTCCTGTCGCCTGCCTACATCACGGCGCTACATAACGGCGTTTTGATACTCAACCATTTTGAACTTTTGGGCGACACGCCTTGGCACCGCCCGCCCCAGTACCAGGCACACGCCGATAAGCTTCCAATTCGCCTGCAGGATCACGGCGACCCAGTTCGCTATCGTAACATTTGGGTGCGGAAGCTGAGACCAATCGTGGGGACGCAACAGCGGCCGCCGGTTTTTCACAATCATGACACTGGCGAGGAAATACCCGTTGAATGAACGGTGCGCGGTAGTGCCAATTCTGGGCAAGGCACCTTGGACGGGACTCAACTTCGGTCTTTGTGAATTGGACCCGTTTTCAGCCAGACGCGTTGCCACAGGTCGTTTCATCAATCGTTCGAATCGTATACGACCATTGCCATGTTTTGGGCTTTGCATCGTTTGCGGCAATCTGTGCCGGAAACTGGTCCAGGCGAAGTTGCTGATTCACCTCCGTGATACCAGCAACGTCCGTTGTGGCCACGGCAATTGACCCCGGGCAGCTCACTAGTTGCATGGTATCCTCGTGCAGCGTAAAGAGCGTTTGATGGAGGACTTCATAGGTATTGCCAATTCTTGCTGGCGGGTGTCGGCTGCGACAGGCAAATGAGAAGGCGAGTTGATGAGTCCCGTCTTGCTGCGAGGCATTGGTCTGGCAGACCAGACTCCAGTGATTTCCTCCTGACATGCCGACACCCAAAACCACCAACCCCGTATCGGGATCGACGTGCGGATGGAGTTCCTGGATCGCGGGACTAGGAGGGAAATCTTCCTCGGGTGCCCCCTCCACACTCCGCAGCACGACGGGCCATTTTGAGTCTGCTTGAATCTCAACACGGTGGTGCCAGCGATCGGCGTGCCGCGTGAATACTGCCCGCAGGCCGGCTGCTTCGATGACGAGGGGGTCGGCTAATTTCATACCGGCTGAGCAATTACGCCGTTGGATGTTCGAACCATTATTCACCATCTTTCTCAATTGGTTGTCCCACACGCCAGCGAAGCGTGGCCTCCAGGAACCCCTGGATATCGCCGTCGAGCACCGCACGGAAATTACCCATCTGAAATTTGGTCCGGGCATCTTTCACGCGTTGATCGGGATGGAGAAAGTAATTTCGAATCTGTGACCCAAAACCTGTTTTGGCCTGCTGCTGATATTTGGCCGCTTCCTCTGCCTCGCGTTTTTCCTCTTCAAAGCGAGCTATTCGGGAGCGGAGCATTTTCCAAGCCGATGCACGATTCTTGTGTTGCGACCGTTCGTTTTGACATTGAACAACAATGCCTGTTGGTGCGTGAGTCAGTCGGATAGCGCTATCAG
Source organism: Planctomycetota bacterium (assembly GCA_963578605.1). Classification (GTDB taxonomy): domain Bacteria; phylum Planctomycetota; class Planctomycetia; order Pirellulales; family Lacipirellulaceae; genus JAKVCB01. The sequence goes on along the minus strand of CAUZEA010000076.1, from coordinate 19,614 downwards.
TCTTGTTGACGTGTTGACCACCAGCGCCACTTGCCCGGTAGGTATCGACCCGAACATCGTCTTCGTTGATATCGATGTTGATGGTGTCGTTGATTTCGGGCGATACATCAACCGCGGCAAAACTTGTTTGTCGCTTGCTTTCGGAATTAAACGGGCTGATCCGCACCAGCCGATGCATGCCGGTTTCTCCCTTCAAGTAGCCGTATGCCATCGGACCCCGGATAGCAATGGTGGCGCTATTGATCCCGGCCTCTTCGTTGTCTTGACGATCGAGGATAGCTACTTCGGAGCGACTCTTTTGGGCCCATTGAATGTACATCCGCAACAACATCTCGGCCCAGTCGTTGGCGTCGGTACCTCCATCCCGCGCGTTGATCGAGAGAATTGCGCCAGCACTATCGTGGCGTCCATTGAGCAACACCTTGAGTTTCAGATCTTCAACCTGGGTTTCAAGTTGCGCAATCGCAGCGGGCACCTCGTCGACAAACGATTCGTCTTCTGCGGCCATCTCGATCATCGCCGCCAAATCGTCGTTGGCCATCAAGGCGTCGGTCAGGGGATCGATGAACCCGCTGAGCGACTTGCGTTCGTTGACCACAGCCTGGGCTTTTTCCTGATTATCCCAAAAGCCCGATTTCGCCATCTCGGTATCAATGGCTTTGATGCGAAACTGCTTGCCTGCGTAGTCAAAGAGAGTCTCGTAACTGTATCAGTTGCCGATGAATAGCCTCAGCACGGTCGGTAAGTTCTTTGTCCATAAAATCTCCTGTGGGCCTATATTATACGCGTCAACCGCCTAGACCGCGAGCCACCTTCTTGTGGGAAAGTGGCCCTAGGGATTAAACTCGGAGGATCATGTCGCGAGTTGTGTTAGCCATGTCAGGAGGCGTCGATTCAAGTGTCGCTGCTCATCTGCTCGTTGAGCAAGGGCACGAGGTCATCGGCATTTTCATGCGTCATGGGCAACAATCTCCCGTAGCCTGCGCAACCACTCCCGCGGAGAATCCAAGCTCCGAGCACCTGCCAATCGTCAACCGGTTAAATCACAAGCAAGGATGCTGCACGGCAGCTGACGCCGAGGATGCACGACGTGTGGCCGATAAAATGGAGCTCCCCTTCTATGCACTCAACCTCCAGGAAGAGTTCTCCAGGATCATTGATTACTTCGTGGACGAATACACCGCAGGACGCACACCCAACCCCTGTGTGCAGTGTAATAACTGGATCAAGTTTGGGAAATTGTTTGACTATGCCGATAGCGTTGGTGCCGAGTACGTCGCCACAGGACATTACGCCCGTGTGCGACAGGGTGCTAGTGGAGAAATTGAACTCTGCCGTGGGCAGGACAACGGCAAAGACCAGTCTTACGTGTTGTTTGGCGTAAAGCGAGAGTACCTTGCAAGAATGATGTTGCCAGTTGGTGACTACGAAAAACCGCAAATTCGACGTATGGCTGCAGAACTCGGCATGCGCGTGGCAGATAAACAAGATAGCCAGGAAATTTGCTTCGTGTCGGAGGGGCGTTACGACGCATTTCTGCGCGGCAGGCGCGGACACCGGGACACAAGTGGTGAATTAGTTACCGTCGACGGTGCCGTTGTGGGAAAACATGGCGGTATCGAAGGTTTTACCGTGGGTCAGCGAAAAGGACTCGGGGTGGCACTCGGTGAACCGAAGTTCGTCGTGCGGATCGAGCCAGAAACCCGGCGTGTGGTGATTGGTGATCGACATGAATTGATGCGGTGTGAACTGACCGCTCGGCAGGTCACCTGGCATAAAACGATACCAGTCAATAAAGCAAAACCTTGTTGCGCTCAAATTCGCTACAATGCTCAGGCCGCTCCGGCAATGGTGCAGCGATTACCCGACGAACGGTTGCAAATCGAGTTTGCTGAACCTCAGTTTGGCGTCGCTCCCGGACAAGCGGTCGTTTGCTACGATCCTGAAAGCAACCAACGGGTTCTTGCCGGCGGTTGGATCGAATGATGGACCTTGGCGATCGGTACTGTAGCGATGCCGTAGCGACTCTCAGCAGCCGGGATCCCGGGAAATGTTCCTCACAATCATGACAGCCCTCGGCGAAAGCCTGCGGTTTCAAGCGAGAACCAGACTGGTATGTCTAATCAACTTGCCCAAGAAACGAGCCCCTACCTATTGCAACACAAAGACAATCCCGTCGATTGGTATCCCTGGGGCGATCAAGCTATCGCAAAGGCACGACAGGAAGAAAAGCCGATTTTTCTTTCCATTGGTTATTCTGCTTGCCATTGGTGTCACGTGATGGAGCACGAGAGTTTCGAAAATGAGGCCATTGCAGGTGTTCTGAACGCGCATTTTGTTTCGATCAAGGTCGATCGTGAAGAACGACCGGACCTCGATCAAATCTATATGAATGCCGTGCAGATGCTTACAGGCCATGGGGGGTGGCCAATGAGTCTGTTTCTGACACCCGACCTGAAGCCTTTTTACGGTGGCACTTACTGGCCACCGCAGGCGTCCAGAGGCATGCCCGGATTTGATCAGATTCTGGCCGCCACACATCAGGCCTGGCAAGAGCGGCGTGAGAAGGCCATCGAAGGTGCTGAACATCTGACCCAAGAACTACGTAAGGTCGGGTTGAGCGACTCGGAATCTCTCGGCAGGCAACCCTCCAGGGATTTAGTGGATGACGCTGCCACACAAATGCGCCGGACGCACGACCCTACCTATGGTGGCTTCGGAAGTGCGCCAAAGTTTCCTCAAGCGATGGCGCTGCAGTTGCTTCTGAGGCACTGGAAGCGATCGGGGCAGAAAAGTTCTCTCGAAGTCGTTCGGTTGACGCTCGACCGCATGGCAGCGGGTGGAATTTATGATCATCTTGGCGGTGGTTTTTCCCGCTACTCGGTCGATGCCCGCTGGCTCGTACCACACTTTGAGAAGATGCTCTACGATAACGCACTTTTGGGTGGTGCTTATCTCGATGCGTACCTGGCTACCAGCGAAAAGACCTACGAGCGTGTCGTTCGCGAGATCCTCAATTACGTACTTCGGGATATGACCGATCCGGCTGGCGGATTCTACAGCACCGAGGACGCGGATAGCGAAGGAAGTGAAGGCCTCTACTACACCTGGACACCCGACGAGATTAGAGCGGTTTTGGGGTCCGAAAAAGCATTGACCTTCAGCCGTGTGTATGGCCTGTCGGAAGAGGGAAATTTTGAAGGTCGCAACATCCTGCATCTTGCCCGCACAATCGAACAATCGGCGCGTGTGCTTGATCGCGACGAGCACGAATTGCACGAGGAACTGGCCGAAAGTCGTGCAAAACTACTCGCAGTTCGAGCGGCACGGGTTCGTCCTGGACGCGACGACAAAGTTCTCGTGGCCTGGAACGGCTTAATGATCGATACGTTCGCCCGTGCGGGAGCAGCACTCGCTGAAGCATCGTACGTCGAGGCGGCCGAAGCGGCGGCCCGGTTTCTCTCCTCCAAATTGCGACGCGATGATGGAAGACTGCTGCACACCTGGAGGAACGGTTTTGCCAAGCTCGACGCTTATCTCGACGATTATGCATGTCTGGCAGATGGGTTGATTAGCTTGTACGAAGCGACCTTCGATGAATACTGGCTTGCCGAAGCCGTTGCGCTGATCGACGTTTTGCTCTCCAAGTTTGCAGACCATGAGGGTGGTGGCTTCTTCTTGACTGCGATTGATCACGAAACATTGATCGCCCGGACGAAGGATTTTACCGATGCCAGCACGCCAAGCGGAAACGGGGTTGCGGCCACGGCACTGTTGCGACTTGGCAAACTTCTGGGTCGCAGTGACTATCTTGATGCAGCAGCTGCGACGCTAAAGTCCGGTGCAAATCTTATGCAGAAAGCCCCCCTGGCAACGGGACAGCTGCTTCTGGCCCTCGATTTAAACCTGGGTCCTGCCTTCGAACTCGTGCTGACAGGTGATTTGGAGAGTGACCCCGTCCGGCAAGTGGTTCGTGACATCCACAGTCATTATCTGCCAAACTGCCTGCTTGCAGCTTGTGACCTCGGTGGCACATCTCCCGAGTTGCTTTGTGACGTATTCGCAGGGAAAGAAGCAATCGGTGGCCAACCCACGTTATACGTGTGCGAGAACTTTGCCTGCCGGAAACCAACCGTGGGAAGCGACCAGATCAAGCAGCGCTTAGCTGAACTGGCGGCGTCACCGTGAGCCGCGCTGGCAACGCCTGGCAATGATCAGGCCCGTTGCTCCTGTAAATCGTTCAGCAGCTTTTCCATCTGCTCGATTTGCTGGTCACTTTTGGCAATCAGCTGCTGCAACAGAAGCATTTTGCTGTTGAGCTGTCCAGTCACATCACGCGACATGTCGTGCAATTCGACCTTCTGCCTTTCGACATGGGCAACAGTGTCCTTTTGCATGCCAGACCAGGACTGGTCCGGCCGCGGTTGCTTTTCGATGGCTGGCTCGCTCACTCGCTTGCGGGTGCGCTTTTGGAAGTAGCGATAGGAACGACGAAGCAGGATGGTCGTCAGCAAGGCACATCCCGCAAAGAACATGAGTGTCGGTAAAATGTTGGCCAGCGGTACCATCGTCCGGGAGTGTAGCCTCGTTCTACACACCGAGTGAAGAGCAATACGGTGCAGCGCGGCTTGGAGCAGATTGGCACCGGCCACGATTTGGCCGCTGGCGATGGTCGGGACTTCGGGACACTTGTCCCGGGGCGTTTGCCTCGTGGTGCTAATGACGCGAAAATGCCTGCTGGGCGGCTGAGAACACCTCGGCAAGCGAAACCTGGTGTTTGCTAGCAATTTTCCGACACGCCTCATACTCGGGAGCAAACCGGTCTGAACCATCTGGCAAGCGTGCCAATTTCCCAGCAACCAATCCCCAGGGAGTTGTCACCTCGTGGGGTTGCCGGGAGAGCACACGACGCGCAACGATTGTGCGACGGACGCCAAGTGTGGTCGTGTGTGAGAAGAGAATCGCCTCCAAACGATCGGTATCTTCCGGTCGGCCCTGCACGCTAAGCATCACCCCAGGCCGCCCCTTTTTCATCTGAATGGCTGTGGTTACTACATCCAGCGCCCCCGATTCCCAAAGCGTGTGTATGCAATGGCCAACCTGTTCGCCCGAGATGTCATCCAGGTTGGTTTCCAGTAGCACAATCGAATCGGTTTGGAGTTCGGTTGAATCGGAATCTGGCGAATCACCGACCAGCAGCCGCAAGATATTGGGGTGATCAAAGTCTTTTTGCCCGGCTCCGTACCCGATCGACTGAACGGTCATTGCCGGCGGTGGGCTAAATTCATCCACCAGCGTAGCAACTATGGCAGCTCCTGTGGGAGTGGTCAGCTCACCGACGACCGGGAAATCGGCCAAGGGAATTCCTTTCAAGAGTTCTCCCGTCGCTGGAGCGGGAATCGAACAGCGACCGTGAGCGATCTCTACAAAGCCCGTACCGGTGGGAATCGGAGAGCAGTTGATACGGTCAACATCAAGTAAGTCCCAGCCAATCGCTGCTCCGACAATGTCGGCAATCGAATCGACAGCACCCACTTCATGGAAATGGACCTTTTCAATGGTCGAACCATGAACTTTGGCCTCAGCTTCCGCGAGGCGACTGAAAATGCGTGTCGCCAAATTACGCTGGCTATCGGACAGCGAACTCTGGTCGATCATCGCGGTGATGTGGTGCAGGTGCCGGTGGGCGTGTTCTGGTTCGTGTTCCACCACGATCTGTGTTGCCCGAAACCCTTTTTTCTTGACCTCACTTGAGAGGAGTCGGCAGCTGGGCAGCCCCAACGAGTCAATCCCGGCTTGAATCACCGCCAGGTCGATCCCTGCGTCAACCAGTGCACCCAGAGTCATGTCGCCACTGATGCCGCTGGCACAGTCGAGATAGGCAATCCGCATAGTAAAGATGCTAGCAATGGAACAGGTACAAACAGTCAGGCAACAACCGCTCCATTGTAGGGTTGATATCGGCCACCGCAAGCGACGGTCCGGCGTTGACCCAGGGGAGTCTCTGCGGTACCGTCTGGCCGCTGAATTGCCGGCGTCAACGAAATCCAACTTCACGACACAAATTGGATCGAGGAACGTTCCTGCGATGACCGTCGCCGAGGCTGTTTCCGTGTCTGACCAGTCAAGCCTTTGGGGGCGTATGCCGGCCCGTATCAAAGTGCTGTACGTTACAACGTTGCATCGTACGGGCGGGTGGCTGATGGAAGCTTTTGCAGCCGATTGCGCGACAGATATTCTGCTCGATGAGGCAGTCGGAGTGACATCCGGATTGGCCCGACTTCGAGACGAGGTGTTTGACGCCGTACTCGTTAGCCACGAACCGGATGTGCTGGACGCGGTAGAGCTGGTGGAGGGTTTGCGTGCTGGCGGTCATGATGAACCGATGATCGTGCTGGGTACGCAACCGCCGACCGCAATGGACGCAATATGTTATGAAGTGGGTGCTGACGCTTACTGTTGTGTCGAGCAGACGACAACCCGCTCCTTGTTATGGTGCTTTGCCCGAGCTATCGAACGAAGCCAATTTGTGCGTGAAAACAGGCGACTTGTCCAGGCAGATCACCAAAGACTGGCACATGAGCACACCGAAGCCGAACGTTTGCTCGATGAGCAACGGGCAGTGATCGCCGACCTCGAATTGCTGCATGATGGAAAATCGGAGCAGGAAAGCTACCCTGCCGATGGTGCAGACCACACGTTAGCTATAAACTCCCGGTCGCGTGAACTCCGGAAGAGACCACCATCCCACGATCCCATCAGCTGTCGGTTGCCTGAGCCGCTGGTGAAGCACTATAGCGAGATGCTTCGTGCCTACGTGATCATGGGAGCCGGTAACCTGACAGGCGAGATGACGACGCTGGCTGACTTGCTGGCTGACGCTGGCGTTTCGGCACAGCAGATGATGGAATTACACGTCCACGTGCTGGAAAAACTGATTCAGGACCTGGGTGGGCGGAGTGCCCGGCACGTGATGAGTCGTGCCGATCTCTTGGTCATCGAGGTCATGGCCCATCTGGCAGACGGCTATCGCAGTCGGTACCATCAACGGAAATCCCCCCCCCGACAGCTTACATTACCTGGATTTGATCCGTTTTCCGTCCCGTCGTTTTTGCCCAAATGGGCCGCCTGATGACTGCTCCCTCGGCTCCTGAGTCCTCTTCTTCTGACGATGCGTCCAGCACCGTCGCAGAGCTCCGAGAATTGGTCGCCGATTTTGTTGCCCAGCGCGATTGGTCACAGTTTCATGCCCCCAAGAATATTTCAATGGCCTTAGCGATCGAGGCTGCCGAACTGATGGAGCATTTCCAGTGGATCTCACCAGAAGCTTCTCGAGAAATTCCCCAGGATCCTGACACACTGGCAGCGGTCGGTGAAGAACTTTCCGATGTGTTTGGTTATACGCTGGCCCTGGCCAACGAGTTGGGAATCGACATCAGCACGGCATTCCGCGCTAAAATGGTCAAAAATGCCCAGAAATATCCTGCTGAAGAGTTTCGTGGGCAGTACCGCAAAAGCGATGGCACCCCTTAGGTGGCAAACCGGCCACCAACCCTTGATGGGGTATCGGTGTTTGAAGTCGATTTGTCGACGTTTGATCTTTCGCCCGTCGGGGAGAGCGTCGAACGCATGACCCGCTTTCGTGTTGAAACGCAGTTCGACCGGTCTGAGGAGTGCTTGCCATGATCTGTATCTCGCCATCCCCTTGCCCGGTACCTACATTTTTTCAGCAGGCTTGCCTTGGCGCTTGGTAATCTATGGCTGTCGGTCGAATTGCAATAGTCGGTGCGAGTGTCCGGGCTGCTGCTCATTCAGCACTGCGCGACGGGTTTGAGCCAGTCGCAGCAGATCTTTTTCGTGATCGCGATCTTTGTCACCGTTGTTCGGCAACGGCGATCAAAAAATATCCGGTTGATTTCTATCACTGGTTGCAAGCGGTGGATGTCGACGCCTGGATGTACACCGGTGCGCTAGAAAATCATCCCGATCTGGTCGATCGCATGGCCGCGATCGTACCGCTTTTGGGTAATCCAGGAGCTCGGTTACAACTCGTGCGATCACCCGATGCGTTGGCTTCCAGGTTGAGGGATAATGGCTTGCTATTTCCCGAAACACGCTCAACGGCGGATGACCTACCGTGCGATGGGTCGTGGCTCACGAAGAGTTACCGAGCCAGTAGTGGCCATGGTGTGTGGAGCCACGATCGGAGTACTGCTTCCAATCAGTCCAGGGCGCAGCAAGACAGCGGGCCAGGCTACGCACGCCTCAAGACGGTCTGCCAACAACCCTTCTTCCAACGTCGTCTGGAGGGAGATTCTGTTTCTGCCGTTTTTGTTGCAGCCAACAGTCAAGCCCGTTTACTTGGTGTCACGCGACAACTAGTGGGTGTTGCCTGGGCAGGGGCACAACCGTTTCAGTATGCTGGTTCGTTAGGGCCCCTGCGAATCAATGAAATGGTTCACCAGACGATTGAGAAAATCGGATCGGTCTTGGCCTCCGGGTTCAAACTCTGCGGTCTGTTTGGGGTCGATTTGATGATCAACAACGCAGGCGTTTGGGTATTGGAGGTTAATCCGCGTTACACCTCGTCCGTCGAAATTGTGGAGCGCATAACCGGGTGCGAGATGCTTCAATCGCATGTGATCGCTTGCAGCGAAGGTATTTTGCCTGAGGTACCAGTTCCCCGCGATGCCCAGTACGTGGGTAAGGCTATCCTTTTTGCCCGGCGGCCAGTCAAGGTGAGTAAGGAGTTTTCTGCGTGGGCTTGCCACCAAAGTTGTGGCGATCCCTGGCCAGGACTTGCCGACATCCCTGCCCAAGGAACCCGGATCTCAGCGGGTCAACCCGTACTGACCGTTTTTGCAGCCGGAAGTGACGAGCGGGAATCTGAAGCCCAACTTCAAAAGCGTTTGTCAGAGGTTCAATGGGAACTGTACCGCTAGTGGCGGGCAGGCTTGCCGGAGCGGTGTTATCCTGCCAGGCGATTGATGCGATTGATCGGAAGGATCATTTCTGATTCTTCAGACTCGTACATATATTGCATGACGTAAGCGTCTTCCGGCGAATCATCGTAATAATCCCGCAGGACCGATGTGGCGAGAAAACCAACGTTGCGGAAGAAAACTTGGGCGACCAGGTTGGTTTCACGAACCTCCAAACTGATTCGTATGCGGCGCTGACTCGAGAGCTTGCTGATCAACTTCTGAATCATTTGCAAGCCGACCGTTTGACGACGCATGTCGTTGGCAACTGCAAAATTAAGGATGTGCAACCGTGTCTTGTGGAGCTCATAAATCATGAACCCCATCACGCGGTCACCACGTTCGGCTACCATGCCGATGCAGTTGCGCTGCCGTAGGCAACGAATGAAATCCTCCTCGGACCACGGGAACTCAAAACTGTCACGTTCGACATCAAGCACCTCAGACATATCCCGCCGAATCATCCAACGGATATGCACACGTAGGTGTTGTTTATGATCAGCGGTGCTCATGTTGGCCTCCTTCCATGTCGGCCGCTCAGTGTTGCATAGCTAGTTTTGTTCGCTTGGCAGGGTAAGCTTCGTCGGTGTGACTTTCGGATCGACGCTCGAGAAAACTGCACAACCTGCCGCTGAATTAGTTAGGCAAGATACAACAAGCGACCGAAAGTGCCAAGGTGAGGTTACCAAGCTCGACGCTAGCATCGAGCCGGTTTTGACGTTTGCTCTGATTGTAACTGCTACGGTACAAAAAGCGACAAGATGTGCCCACCGTGGAAAGGACTTTCCAGGCAGGAACCCCAAAACCGTGGTGTATTCTTGTTGTAGCTCTGACGTTTTGTCTGACACCTGTGAAATTGGGTATGACGGTCACCTCTTGTATGCCCAATGCACCACGATTGCCAGGTGCACTAGCCCAAATCGACAGCGGGACTGCCCGACAGGCGGTTGTGGCAGAATCCTGAACCAACCCCTAACAGTCTTTCCTAGGGTCCTCCGCGGGAGATGAACATCGACCAATGACAAACTCCACATTAATCTCTGGAAACGCTGACTCCTCCGCGGCGCCCCCGATGGCACCTGCCGATTCGATGGCACCCGCCGATTCGATGGCACCCGCCGACACGTCGTATCTCGACCGCATTGAGCAAACGCTCGCGGACGTAACGACCGTGCTTGATACTGACGCTCAGGTAGAAAAGCAACTCGCGGTGACTGTTGTGATTCCGACTTACAATGAACACGAGACACTTCGCGAAATTGTCGAAAAAGTTCGGGCAGTTGGTCTGCACTACGAGATCATCATCGTCGATGATGGGAGTACCGACGGGTCTCGGGAAGTACTCCGCGAGTTGGCAGAATTGAAGGACGTTCAGGTTATACTTCACGATGTCAATTGTGGAAAAGGTGCCGCGTTGCGTTCAGGATTCCAGTTCGCGCGTGGCGAAGTCATTCTCGTCCAAGATGCCGATTTAGAGTACGACCCGGCCGATTACGGGCGAATGCTTGCTCCGTTGCAAAGCGGCGCAGCAGACGTTGTCTACGGCTCACGATTTGAGAAAAATCCTCAGCAGGACCCCTCCTGGCTACACCGATTTAGCAATCGATTACTGACAAAACTATCCAATTACACCACGGGGCAGCAGCTCACCGATATGGAAACTTGCTACAAGGTGTTTCGTCGTGAGTTGCTCGACAGAATGATGCTGTCTCAGAATCGCTTTGGTTTCGAGCCAGAACTTACAGCCAAATTGGCGCGGCGTGCCGCGCGAATCGCCGAAGTTCCGATACGCTACCGCGGCCGAGGCTACCAAGAAGGCAAAAAAATCCGCTGGCGGGACGGTATCAACGCGATTTACTGCATTTTCCGCTACGCCTGGTTTGACTGATCGATCACGAAACCGCACTGGGCAACTGGGCAACCATGGGCCCGTGCGCCGCGAAACCAAGCGCTCAACCACCTATCAAGCTGACTCGCTACTGCGATGATTGACCGGCCTGTTTGGCGGCTAACTCCTGCTCAATCCTCTCGATCACCTCGTCCGCAGCTGGCTTCATTCTAGGTTGGAAGCGGGCGACCAGTTCACCCTGCCTGTTGAAGAGAAACTTCTCGAAGTTCCAGGAGATCTTACCCCCAAAATCGGGATTCGCCTTTGGGGAGGTGAGGTACTTGTAAAGCGAGCAGGCATTCTCACCATTCACGTCGACCTTGGCCAGCATGTCAAACTCAACACCGTAGTTCTTCTGGCAAAACTCCGCAATTTGCTCAGACGTCCCGGGCTCTTGATTACCGAACTGGTTGCAGGGCACACCCACAATCGACAATCCTTGGTCGGCATATTTTCCATGGAGCGCCTGCAAATCTTTGTATTGCGGTGTCAACCCACACTTGCTGGCTACGTTCACCAGCAAGACAACGTCTCCCGCATACGCTTGGGCCAGATTGATGTCTTTGCCATCAAGTGTCTTCATGTTCTGATCGAGTACCGCCGAGTTTGCCTGTGGTTGATCGCCAAAAAGGTGCTGTTGCATCGTCATCCCCACAAATAAAACCAATCCACTCAACATGAACTTATTCATAACTTGCTTCTCCTTCGTTGGTGATAGAACCCGGCAGTAACAGCCTAGAATTTACATCTGGCAGCCAAACTCAAGTCCTGGATGAACTGTCGAATCATGCCTGAATCATCATACCGTTTTTGGGAGATCTGTGGATAACCGCAGAATCTACAAAGCCTGACCCAAAACCCGTGGCACACTGAAATTTTTTCTGGGGCGGTCATTATGGCATGCGCAGGGGTACATGTCCTGTCAAAATGGAGTTGCGTGAACTTTAACAGGTTGTCAAAAGTTCGCGGGCTTGCCGCACAATACGTTCGGCTTCTTCGGCCGTATCGGCGAGAGCCGTCAGGTGCCCCATTTTTCGCCCTGGGCGAGCACACTGTTTGCCATAAAGGTGAAGTTTGACCTCTGGGATCTGGAGAACTCGCTGCCAGTCAGGTTCGCCATCACGCCAAAGGTCTCCCAGGAGATTTGCCATGGCCGCCGGGCCTGTCTGGACCGCCGAGCCAAGTGGCATCCCGCACACGGTCCGCACCTGTTGCTCAAACTGGCTCGTCACAAAAGCGTCCATCGTCAAATGACCAGAATTGTGCGGGCGAGGCGCGATCTCGTTTACGAACAATTGACCATCCTTGGTGAGGAAGAACTCGACGCAGATTATCCCAATCACATCGAGTTGTGTGACGATCGTGCAGGCAATTTCAATGGCTTTTGGTCCCACCTCGGCCAATGCCCGAAGGGGTATTATCGACACATCCAGAATGTGTTGATCGTGTTGGTTGCCGATTGGCCCATACGTTGCGATGGACCCATCCATGCCGCGAGCCGCCAGAATCGACAATTCATGGGAGAAATCAACAAAGCCCTCGAGAATTGCTTCCGTTGATCCGAGCGACTTCCAGGCGCTGGCCGCGTCTTCAGCTTTGTCGATGCGAACCTGACCTTTGCCATCGTAACCCTCCTGGACGGTCTTTAGAACGACCGGGCAACCCAGCGCAGAAACCGCATGTTGCAAGTCGCTCCCTGAACTGACAGCGCAAAAGGGAGTGCAAGTGACGCCAATCTGTTGGAGAAATCTTTTTTCGCGGACCCGGTGTTGTACCGTTTTCAGAACTGCTGCCGAAGGTCGCACGGGAACCAATTGTTGAGCTCGATCAAGGGCAGAAAACGGCACGTTTTCAAACTCGAACGTAATCACTTCGACTTCACGGGCAAAGTCCGCCACCGCATCCAGGTCGTCGTAGGCCGCGTTATACTGCGAATCGGCAGCCTCACCAGTCGGACTCGCCTGGTCGGTCGAAAACAGATGGACGCGATATCCCATCCGCTGGGCAGCTTGGGTGAACATCCGCCCCAATTGCCCACTTCCAAAGATGCCGATCGCTGAACCAGGAGGTAGCGCTGAGGAAGACGATTGAGTTGTCGATGGTACGGCGTCCAACTGCATGGTGGTCATGGTTTCCTTTCCTTCACCAGTACCCGCAAAGGTCGATCCTGCTCTTGGTCAGCCCAACTGCTTAGTCCATGTCAGGCAGCGAATCGTTTCGCACCCGTTCGCTTTGTTCTTGCCGATGTTGTTGCAGTTTTTTCCGCAAATCATTTCGCTGGGTTGCCAGGATCCGAATTGCAAGCAGGCCTGCGTTTTTGGCACCGGCAACTCCGATCGCCAGCGTTCCCACCGGTACACCACCAGGCATTTGAACTATCGACAGCAACGAATCGAGACCGCTCAGTGCCTTGCTCTGGACGGGTACCCCCAGAACAGGCAGTGTCGTCAGCGCGGCAACCATGCCCGGCAGATGCGCTGCCCCACCAGCACCGGCAATGAGCACCTTCAGTCCACGACGTTCGGCAGTCTGTGCATACTGCACCATCCGTTCCGGAGTGCGGTGCGCCGACACGATCTGGCTTTCGTAGGCCACCTCGAAATCGGTCAACACCTTAACCGCTGCCTGCATCGTCTCCCAATCACTTCGTGATCCCATAATCACGCCAACTTCAGGTGCTTCAATGACGGTGGACATATTGCGATTACCTGTGAGGTTCTCTGCGCGATCCGGGGATCGCAAAATTTAATCCCTGCTAACTCAACCAGGGCCATTGGCTCGCAAAGATTGCTCGCTGGTCAACCACCGCATTATAGGCTCAAACGGTTCGGGTGCGGGCCCCCCACTTGCAAATCTCGGAGCGTTACCGGCAGTGCTGGCCTTTCCGGTCAACCCGATGCCCCAGGCGGCAAAGTCGTACTGAACCTGGCAAATAGACCTGGGAGATACTCCCCAGCACGTTGCGTCACCTGAAACTCGCTCTGAGTTCCAACCAGAATGACCTCAAGAAATGAACAATCTCTTGTCGGATCAACAATTCGGGTCCAGCCTTTGGAACGCCCAAACAACCGCTGCTGGTTCGCCCGTGCGGCAACCATCCAACGCCGCTGTAGCCGGGATCGTTCGGCTGGGGCTGCTGTGGACCGGTCGGCACTGGCTAGCTGGGCTGGAAACACCGACGGAGAAATCAGGCCGCCATGGCCACGCTGCCGATCAGCAACCAGGAAACTGGCGCCGTGACCCCCAAGGGCTGGGCCAAACGACACCCCGCAGCTACCCGAATGTTTTCTTGCCACCCTTGATAGAGGGGCAGGTTGACCCAGCGTTTACCGGTGCCATCGGTCCGCAGGTTGCTTTCCTCGCCCAACGGGTCCTGCCACATGGTCGTGTCAACCGCATCGAAGAGGAGGTCGCCCTTGTAATCTCCAGCTGGAATTGGCACGAAGATCGACACGCATTGGCCGATTCGTTGACCATGTACAGGTTGCCGTGACTATCGGTCGCGAAGGCAATAAAGTTTGATCGTCGGAAAACGATCTATTAAAAAAGCGGGTGGGAACCGCCCAGGGTTCCCACTCGCTTTTTGCTGTTTTGCGATACGAGTTCGCGCTGAACTCAGATGCCACCCCTCACTTTCGTCGATGTCGAAGGCTGCACGCACCAGCGATGACAAGCATCAGTAGAACGAAACCGGTCGGCTCGGGAACGGCAGGACCTTCCACTTCACCCGTCCCGGCTGCCGTGAAACCACTGACAGAGCCATTCGATTTGGTGAGCGACCCGGCCGCAACTTGCGTTGAAAACGATACGCCCAGTTTTTGGCCAATTTGCAAACCATACGGTAGGTCCTGTGCAGAAACACCACCAATCGTTGCTGCGAAGACGAACTGCAATGTACCATGAAAGTCGATGTAACTGATATCGACTTCTCCTAATGTCAAATCCAGGTGATTGCCTGTGCCAAGCTCAAGGTACAGCGATCCACCTGCACCGCTCTGTGTGGACCCACCAGTCTGTGGAATCGCTGAGACTGCGGGAATGTACAAATTTTGACTAATGAAATCGGTGATGACTGGCCCAGCCAGCGTGTCGCCCATGGTAATCACAACCGAGGTCAAGGGGTCGGGATCCGCGGAGAAGGGATCGCTATCGACAATCTCAGTTCCATTATAACTGATATCAACGCCGGTAAATTCGATTTCGATCGTACTGCCAAAACAGAGTTGAGGCAAAACTAAACCGAGAGAAAGGCCCAAAGCCCAAGCCATGAAAGATTTACTTTTGATTGCTGCCGATGTCATCATTAGCTCCCCGTATTTTGCAAAGTCATTAGCTAGACTCAGGACGAAAAAAATTGTCTTGCGGAAGTTCCAATTAAAATCTGTGTTACGGAAATTCCAATTAACCGTTGGTCCCCAACCCCTCGTTGAGAACGGGCGAGGCACCTCCACATGGCCACCTCTAACGAGTCTCCATACGTCCTCTTCTAACGAGTCTCCATACGTCCTCTAACGAGTCTCCATACGTCAGCCACACAGTTACTTTAATGTGGAAGAGTCGGGCCGTCAAGTATCGAGTTGTTAAAATCCCAGGAAAGATGGAAATAGTGGTCCACCGCTACTTGCCAGCCGCCATCCTTCTAATCGTGTGTAAATCCTCGGGCAGGCTAATCGTGTGTAAATCCTCGGGCAGGGAGCAGCCGTGCGGTGTGCCGCAAATAGGTATTTCCTCCGATAATTCCCCTGATAGCTGCCAATTTCTCTGGAAAACCGGTTCTTGACCGGTCCCTCCCCCACGTCGAACGGCCTCCTGCCAAGCAGAAAAGCGGAGAAGTGAGCTAACTTGCAATATGGAACGAGTAGGGTCAGTTTAACCCAGTTGGATCATTTTCATAAAACGCAGCAACCTTGAAACAAAGCGAAGTCGAGTTCGTGATCTTCGGTTGACTCCTTCTTAAGAGGTGTATTAATTTTCCTGTCGCCAGGAATTATTGCTATATATTTGATATCGATGAAGACATTTTTGTCCTCAGGTCTGCCCTCAGGCGTGCTCGTGGTTTCTTCGGAAATGGATCGCGTGAACTGGAAAACCTGGCCGCTGGGACCCTCGTTTCAAACCGCCGTCAAGCGTACAGACCCTTGGCCGCAGTCAACCACTCCCGTTGCAACGGTTTGCAAAAGTAAAATATGGCACCACACATGCGGGCCTGGATTTCGTCATCCGGGCGGTAATCGTCACCCACAAGGTACACGGGGATTTCTGGCCAACGCTGGAAAACTACTTGGTAGATGTCCAATCCCGACATGTCGGGCAGGTGCATATTGATAATGACGAGCTCCGGAGACGTCGTTTGCCGATTTCGAAGGAGTGAACGCCCATCGGGGAAAAACTGGAATTCCAGGCGACTGAGTGCGCGGTCATGTGCAAGCAGGTCGTAGTCGCGGGGATGGGAATCCACGACGATAATCTGGGCTCGTGGCGTCGCGTAGGTGATCAAGGTACGGTCCTCCTGGAAAATTTCGTGAGGCGATCTCGTTGAGAAATTGACGTGTGGTCGTGAAGTCATGACATCACTTCCCGTGGTTCCTATAGCAAGTAGCAAGGCCTGTACCAAACGGGATTGGTCTCGTCCTTACACGTGACGTAAGCCAAAGAGTAGCAACAGGAAAACACGCATGGCCGATTTTTGAAATCGACCTCACAGGTACCGTCGGTTGGGCAGGGTGGCGCAAAATGTGCCACAAAGTGGGTGAAGTCGACTCACGGAAGTTTTGGTTGTTTTGACCCAATTAGTCTCGGCAAGCAAGACGATGCGAATTTGATCGACCAGCAGAAGATGACTGGGCACTTTGACACGGAAAAAAAGCATCCCTGTTGCTTTTCGTCTGTAGGATTGGTCAGATGCCCAAGACAACAAGCCCCTCCAAACTGCGCATTTTACTCAAAACCCAGGGATGTTGATCACGGTAGCGAGTTGCGTTCCAGACGCATGGTCTGAGGCGTCTGCACCGAGTATACTTTTCCCACCGTAGGTTGGCGTGCGATCTGGTATCGACTTCTGTTGTGGAGAAGTCAATCGCGGGCCCGACGCTGCCGTATTCAATTCTGTCTCTGCCATGCTGAATGTCACGTTGCCTGACGGCAGCCAGCGAGCTTATTCCTCTCCAATCAATTCTGCCCAAATTGCGGCTGACCTGGGCCCTGGCTTGGCAAGGGCAGCCATCGTTGCTGAAGTCGACGATCAAATCGTCGACTTGTCGACACCACTACCAGAGTCGGGCGAGGTTACGCTTCGGTTCCTCACGAATCGGGACGCCAAGGCGCTCGATATCATGCGGCATTCGTGTGCGCATGTTATGGCGCAGGCTGTGATGAGGCTTTACAGCGGGGTCCAACTCGCTTTTGGACCCACAACTGCGACTGGGTTCTATTACGATTTCTCGTTACCGTCACCGATTTCGGAAGAGGACTTTCCGAAAATCGAAGCGGAAATGAAAAAGATTATCAAGGATAACCAGCAGTTCGAGCGTGTCGTCGTTCCTCGTCAGGAGGCGGTTTCCCTTGTCCGCGAGCTTGGCCAGGAATTCAAAGTCGAGCATATCGAAACGGGGCTGGCTGAGGAGGAAGAACTGTCATTTTACCGCCAGGGCGAATTCATCGATCTTTGCCGTGGTCAACACATTCCGAGTACGGGCCGAATTGGTAAGGCCTTCAAGCTGCTTTCGGTTGCGGGTGCTTATTGGAAAGGGGACGCATCGCGTCAACAACTCCAACGGCTGTACGCAACAGCGTTCTTCGACAAAGAAGCGTTGAAGGACTATCTCAAGCGTCTGGAGGAGGCCAAACGTCGCGACCATCGGCTACTGGGCAAGCAACTTGGTTTATTCACCATCAGTCCGACCGTAGGCTCTGGCCTGGTGCTGTGGCTGCCGAAGGGAGCAATCATCCGGCAGACTTTGGAGGACTACATCAAACAAGAACTCAGGCAGCGGGGTTACGAGGCGGTCTTTACCCCAAACATAGGGCGGGTTGAGCTTTACGAAATCTCGGGGCACTTCCCTTACTACCGCGACTCGCAATTTGCTCCCCTGTCGGAACACAAAGCAGGCCAGTTGGTCGATGCGTGGATGGAGCGACTCGAGGCAGGCCAGGTCACCGCCGAGGACGAAACAAAGCTTCTTGGCGCTGCCCGGTTTCTCGGATTTGCGGGGCAGTACGACCTTACCGCCCCTTTGGATGTGCGGATTGCTTCGCTGAACACCTGGATACACGAGCAAGAACGGTATCTGCTCAAACCGATGAACTGCCCTCACCACATCATGATCTACAAGTCGCAATCTCGCAGTTACCGCGACTTGCCGCTGAGACTTGCCGAGTTTGGCACCGTTTACCGATATGAACAGTCGGGTGAGTTAAGCGGAATGACGCGTGTGCGGGGATTTACCCAGGATGACGCTCACATTTTTTGTACCGACGATCAGGTTGCAGATGAAGTGCGGGGATGCCTGGAAATGACATGCGATTTGCTTCAGTGCCTGGGAATGGACCAATACCGCGTGCGGTTGGGTTTTCGTGATCCCGATAGCAAAAAGTACGTTGGAAGCGAGCAGTTGTGGGATCGTGCCGAAGCAGCCATCGAGCAAGTTGCCCGGGAGATGGAACTGCCCGGATGCGAGCCCGAACCAGGCGAGGCAGCCTTTTACGGTCCGAAAATCGACTTTGTGGTAACTGACTGCATTGGTCGCGAGTGGCAGTTGGGCACCGTGCAACTGGACTACAACCTGCCGAGTGAACAGCGATTTGCACTGGAATACACGGGCACCGACAACCAGCCCCACCGCCCGGTGATGATCCATCGTACACCGCTGGGCTCGATGGAGCGAACCATTGGGGTCTTGATCGAGCATTTCGCCGGTGCCTTTCCGCTCTGGCTGGCTCCTGAGCAGGTACGCGTGTTGACCGTCAGCGAAAAGTCCGAAGCATATGGCCGGGAGGTCGAGCAGCGGTTGCGTGCGGCTGACCTGCGGGTAACGGGTGATTATCGGAGCGCCAAGCTGGGCGCCAAAATCCGGGATGCCCAATTGGAACTGATTCCCTACATGTTTGTGGTTGGCGAAAAAGACCGTGATGCGTGCACCGTCACGGTTCGAGATCGTCTGGAGGGGGACCTCGGGGCAATGTCGGTCGAAGAAGCTGCCACGAAGCTTCACCAAGAAATCGCCACGAAGGTGGTGCGACAGGTGGTCCGGAGCGATGCAGACGCCCTGGCTGATCATGGCCATCAAAACCAGTACTGAGATGCGGCCGGTTTGCTTGTCCCGCTTCGAGTGACTGCTCCCGTGTTTGAGTAAACCGCTTTTAACGTTTACGCAATCCTGTCCTTTGACAAGTTGGTGTTCAGTGACCGGAAAAAATGCTCGCCATATAAATAGGGGGGATAAACACCGGGAAAACTGGTTGACTTTCGCCCGTTTTGTAACCCATACTTGCCCTAATGGTGTTAGAATCCGCCCGTACGGCACCGCTGGTGTTAGAATCTGCCCGTACGGCACCGCTAAGGTTGGAGACTGGTAAGGTTGGAGACTGGTAAGGTTGGAGACTGGTAAGGTTGGAGACTTGTAAGGTTGGAGACTTGTAAGGTTGGAGACTTGTAAGGTTGGAGACTTGTAAGGTTGGAGACTTGTAAGGTTGGAGACTTGTAAGGTTGGAGACTTGTAAGGTTGGAGACTTGTAAGGTTGGAGACT
>CAUZEA010000075.1:0-29570 GCA_963578605.1 Planctomycetota bacterium | reverse complement strand
CGCCTCTCTGCCACCGGACATCCAAAAATACTTTGGCAGTTTGAACTCGCGAGACATTGAGTTCGACCTCCCCAATCGTCCCGATGGCATGGCTCGAAATGCAGCTGGACTTGGCCCCAGCCGCTGGAAAACCTGAAAGATACGAACGCAAGTCGCTTGTCAGAACGAACGGTCCGCCAGTTTACCCGTGGCCGTTACCCAAGAAAGATCGGGCCATGCGCGATGCCAATCGTGGTATTGCAGAGGATCTTTGTGTTGGCTTCAACATAGCTCTCGAGACTTGCATCAACAGCCGCAACCGGCTTGGTACCAACCAGCGGCCAATTCCGCAAATGCTTTGTTGATAGAGCGGTTTGGTCGAGATCTCGCTTTCCACTGGCAACTCCGCTGGCACCGGGGATGGTTCACGGACTCTCAGCCTCGCAGACTTTATTTTTCCGCAAGTCAACGACCATTCTCACCGTCCCGCCATACCATCAGCAGCTCATGGAGTAACCCGAAGCAGATGATTTCCATGATGCGTTGCACCATGCATATCGGTCGCTTTCACCCGGATCACATAGCTACCCGGCTCAAGGGAGGTTGGCAATGTTGTCCGCCACAAGTGGGTCGAAATCTCTGGCCACGTAATCTCGCGCCAATTTTTGTCCTTAATTGCGGCCTCCTGCTCAACCATTCGACTGTACCCGGGATCGAGTGCAAGCACTTTTTCCATTTCGAGCCAGGTATCGTCTCCCAGCGAATACTCAACCTTGGTACGCTCTGAACCATCAAACACATTGGCGTAAATAGTTGCAAAAGGAAGGTTTTCCTGGGAGAGGCTATCGGGCGCATGAATCTGCATCTGATACTTCGCGGGACGACCGGCAGCCCTGAACTGCAGTTGGTAACGCGTTCCGTCAAAGCTGATGATCGAATACCCATTCGGCGCCCCATCGGCCATCGTCGTGTGCGGTATTCCCCTTTCATCCGGGGCCCCCGACCACCAACTGCCACTAACGGTCACGTTGATGATGTGATGATGCGGCTGAGGCCCCCGCCAACCATCCTCGGCAGTGATGAACTCGTGAACATGGAGATGCAGATGCGCTGCAACCGACATGCAAAAAGGTCGCATTTCGATCAAGCGGTACAACTCGTGTCGATCTTCAACGTCGACAAGCGGAATGTGCATCAACAGCACCACGAGTTGATTTTCCGGAATCCGGGCCAGGTCTTCCCGAATAAAGCCCATTTGGTCGGCACCCAATCCACCGTCGTAACCTGGTCGACCCTCGTCGGGAATTTCCCAGATCACATCATCCAGCACCAGGAAGTGAACCGGGCCATAGTCAAACGAATAATAATTTGGGCCAAAAACTCGCTCAAAACTTTCGTCACTATGGTGGTCGTGTTTGGCAACACGATTAAGATCGTGGTTGCCGATCACATTGTACCAGGGGATTCCGATCAAGGCGATCGACTGGGTCAACGGACCAAACAGCGAGAGATCGTCATTGACAATATCACCCAGAGTCACACCAAACGATGCGTCAGTGCCAATCAAATCGCTAACCACATCGCGGGATATGTAATCGACTTCCTTTTGATCACGAGGTTGGGGATCACCAAACAGAATTGCCCGAAATTGATCGGGCTCTTTCTGTGGGTAGAGGGGAAACTCAATCAAATCAGGAAGCGGGCCGGTGGGATCAACTCCGGGGTACTTGAGTTTCGGTGAACCCTTTGGTTTATGAATATAAAAGAACCGCGGCAGGTTTTCCTGATTCAGAGGTGTCCGCCACCCCCGAGGTTTGAGAACGAAGATGATGTCGTCGTCATCGATGGTCAAGGTAAATCGACCATCGGCACTGGTCGATACAATTTCACGGCCATTCGATACACCAATATTTCCAAGCGGAAAATCGCCCTCGTCAAAGTGCTGGTCACCATTCTTGTCGTGAAAGACGATTCCCCGGGCCATCTGCTCGGCAGAGGCCCACGGCAAAGGGAGCACGAGCCAGGGCAAAAGGAGCACAAGAAAGTTCAAGGCAATCAAAAGAGACGGTCGGTGCCACATATTCTATTTCCTTGCAAGTCGCTCATGGGGAATTTTAATTTACCCATATCAGAAACGTCCTATCATACTACAGCGAGTTACGCTTCAGAAATCTTTAATGCCGCTAAATACTCATGATCGCCAGCTGGCAGTCGCTCTATTCTATCGCTTGTCATTGCCAAAGAAGTAGGACCCCGCTCCCACCAACGTGTTTTGCCGCAGGCACAATGCCCCAAAAACTTGCAGCAATACCCCTGCCACCGGATCTGCTGGTCATCCAGGGCTGAGGCCACGACGTTTCCTGCCCAAATTGCGGGGAAATTCGGCAGTCGGTCTGGAAAGATTGTTCATTCAACCACAGCCCCCGCCAGGCTGTCCCCTGGCAACCGCAGAAGCAAAATAGTCAAACTTCCCCCCCATGACGACGTGGCAATTCAGTGGAACAATGTTGTTTTGAAGATAATTACGACCAAGGGCACCTACGGTCGCAAGATGTGCGAAACGTGGTACCGCATGACCGTCATGCTACAGAGCCTCTCGGACAACCACGCGGCGGTTTTACAACAGCGAATTGGCAACTGGCTTTGAGGTGATGGTTTCAGGACAATCGACAAAGGTCATTCTCAATTAAAGGAATCCATGATGTACGGTGCATTACAGAAACGGGTGCAAGACCAACTCGACGAAATTCGTGCGGGTGGACTTTTTAAACAAGAACGGTTGATTTCTTCGCCTCAAGACGCCCACATCCGCGTCGGTGAGAGCAAGTCGGTCATCAACATGTGCGCCAACAACTACCTCGGCCTTTCCGACCACCCTGCCATTGTTGCCGCTGCCCAGGACGGGCTCGAACGCTGGGGATACGGACTCTCGTCGGTGCGGTTTATTTGCGGCACCCAATTGATTCATACCGAACTGGAAGCCCGCATCAGCGAATTCCTGGGGACGGAAGAAACCATTCTTTACACGTCTTGTTTCGACGCCAATGGTGGGCTCTTCGAAACGTTACTCACACCGGAGGACGCAATTATCTCCGACGCTCTCAATCATGCCAGTATTATTGATGGCATCCGCCTCTGTAAAGCGGCCCGATTCCGCTATCGCAATGGCGACATGCAGGACCTGGAAGAAAAGCTCCGTGAAACCCAGTCGGCCAGTTGTCGCTTGATTGCAACCGATGGTGTTTTTTCCATGGACGGTACGATTGCCCGGCTAGCGGAAATCTGCGACCTGGCTGAAAAATATGATGCCCTGGTGATGGTCGACGATTCACACGCGGTTGGTTTCATGGGGCGGCATGGCCGTGGCACCCACGAGCACTGTGGTGTGATGGAGCGGGTTGATGTTATCACCGGTACCCTGGGAAAAGCACTGGGTGGAGCGAGTGGTGGCTATACCAGTGGGCGGCAGGAAATCGTCCAGCTCCTCCGCCAACGCTCCCGCCCCTACCTGTTTTCCAACTCGGTCGCCCCCGCTATGGTTTGTGCATCACTCAAAGCGCTCGAACTGATCACCGAATCCACCGAATTGCGGGATCGGCTGGAGACCAACACTCGTAAATTCCGCTCGGCGATTTCCAGCGTAGGGCTGACCGTCGTCCCTGGTGAACATCCCATCGTGCCGATCATGCTTGGCGACGCTGCCCTGGCCAGCCAGGCAGCCAGTGCGATGCTCGAGAAAGGAGTCTACGTGATCGGGTTCTCTTACCCGGTGGTCCCGCAAAACCAGGCGCGCATCCGCGTGCAGGTCTCTGCCGCCCATACCGAGGAAGACCTCGACACCGCAATTCGGGCATTCACCGAGGTCAAAGACGAACTTGGCATCAAGGCCACCCAGTAAAAACGGCTGGCCCCCATCGTAAAGACCATCCTGCGCAACCCTCTAAACACACAGGCTGCGATCAACTTTTTGTTCCCGCAAGAATTTTTCAGCCAACGAGCTTACTTCCTGAAATTCCACGGCAGACAAAAACCACCGTCTAAAAGCAGCGTTGAACCGGTCATGTATTCGTGAACCGGATCTGCCAGAAAAATGATTCCCTTGGCAATTTCCTCTGGCGTTCCAAGCCGACCCATGGGGATTCTTGTGTGGGCTAACGTCCGCAACTCTTCGTCGGTGGCAAAGTGACGTTCTCCCGGGGTATCGATCCAGCCAGGCTGAAATAGATTGATCCGAATTTTGTGCTCAACCAGTTCCGTGGCCGCAGTTTTGGCCATCTGTTCGATAGCTGCCTTCGACATGTTGTAAGCCATCGCATTAGGGAAAGGAATAAATGCGTGGGGTGAGCTTACCACCACGATTGAGCCTGGATCGCCGTTTTTGATCATCTGCTGGGAAGCAGCGCGGACCAGGTAAAAAGCGCCCCACATGGTCACATCGACCGAGCGACGAAACTCATCCATGTTGGCTTCGGTGAATGGCTCGCGGGCGCTGTATGCTGCATTGCTGATGGCAATGTCGAGACGACCAAATTCCTCTTGAGCCCGCGCCACCAGCTGCTCAACACTCTGTTGATCGGCAACATCGGCCTGGTGCTTGACGGCTTGGGATCCCATTTCCCCAATTGCCGCCACAACTTCGTCGGCTTTTTCCTCACTCGAACGGTAATTGACGACGACCTTGGCACCGGCCTGGCCCAAAGCAAGTGCCGTTGCCCGACCAATTCCCAAACTGGCGCCGGTCACCACGGCAACCTTTCCCGTAAATTGGCCCCTCTGCTGAGATTCTTGATCTGACATGACGTTATTTTCGACTTCCTGAAAACCGTGTAAGGCTGAAGATAAACTGCGAGGCTGAAAACGTCGTAGTTATAACCTGCCGACTCCAAGGCCCCAAGCCCCTCTCGGTAAAGCGATTACCTGCATCGGGGGCCACGGATTTGGAAGTGCCCGCGTGCTGCAACGGTTGTCAGTAGCCGACAGCAGCACCGTCGGGAACGCGCTTGTCAAATCCCCCCTCCAGGGTTCTGTGGTCACGATCCACCACAATCACCTGCGCGGCCGATGGCCACCTTTTCTCCACAACGGTATGTCCAAGGCCTTTGAGAATTTCAACCGTATCTGGGGACAGGCTGAATCGCTCGAACCACACTTCATCTGGCAACCACTGATGGTGGATACGTCCGGCATCGACCGCTTCCTGGGCATTCATCCCAAAGTCAACCACATTGAGAATCGTCTGCAGTACCGTGTTAATGATCGTACGCCCCCCGGGAGTTCCGGTCACCATAAAAGGCTGGCCGTCTTTGGCTATGATCGTGGGCGTCATACTCGACAGCATGCGCTTGCCCGGTGCGGTCAGATTGGGATCGGTACCGATGAGTCCTTCGTCATTGGTCAAGCCAGGGGCTGGATTGAAATCGCCCATTTCATTGTTAAGCAGAAAACCGGCTCCCGGCACGACAATCGCCGATCCATATCCCTGTTCCAGCGTATAGGTCAGCGCCACGGCATTCCGCTGGGAATCGACAACGGAGAGATGCGTGGTGTTGGGACTTTGGACCCGCCAGTCAAATTTGTCAGGAGCCGATTTCGAGGCCCGGCTTTCGGCAATCGTGTTTCGCAAACGTTTGGCGTAATGCTTGGAGGTGAGTTTCTGGATGGGCATTTGGGGATTCGCATCGGGATCGCCAAGATACTGGGCCCGATCTTCATAAGCCCGCCGCATTGCTTCGACATAACGGTGAATATTGCGTGCGGATCCAAAACCAGCCCCGGCCAAATCATACCCTTCCAGGATGTTCAGCATTTCCACCAGCGTCACGCCGCCGGAGCTGGGCGGGGGCATCGAAATGATTTCATAGCCACGGTAGTTCCCGCGAATGGGTAGCCGTTTCCGGGCAACATACCTCTTAAGATCATCCTTCGTGATGATTCCACCACCAGCCTGCATTTCCTGAACCAGCAACTCCGCAGTTTCGCCTTCGTAAAATCCGGCTGGGCCATCTTCGGCAATCCGCTTCAGCGTTTTTGCAAGCTCCGGTTGCTTCAAGATCTCTCCCGCTTCATAGGGTGTTCCTCCTTTGGTGAATTGGGCTACCGATGCAGGGTATTTTTTCAACCGAGGCAACGCCTTTTTGAGCGATCGCGCCAAACCGTCGGTCACTTCAAACCCGTCGCTGGCCAAGGCGATAGCGGGGGCGACCAATCGTTCCCAGGGAAGTTTCCCGTTCTCACTCCAGGCCAGGTACAACCCGGCAACCGTACCTGGCACTCCAACGGCCAGGTGGCTCTGGTGGTGCCGCGCAGGATCGTACACGCCGCCGTTGAGCCACATGTCGGGCGTAGCGGCGGCCGGCGCGATCTCCCGAAAGTCGTAGGCCACGGGTTCGCCTGTTGCAGGCCGATAGACCAAAAATCCACCCCCACCAATGTTGCCAGCGGTCGGGAGTGTTACGGCCAGTGCGAAAGCAGTAGCGACTGCAGCATCGATGGCATTACCACCGTTTTGCATGGCCTCGATACCCACTTGAGCGGCAATCGCTTCCTCGCAAACAACCATGCCGTTGGCCGCTCGCGCAGGCACCGATCCGGCATGGACTGGTCCGGCAAAGGTCAATGCACAGGCCACTGCAAGTGACGTGATTTTTATTCTCAATTTCTTCTTCTCCCGACGGTGGTGCCCTAACACTGGACTCAACCATGACACTGGACTCAACCACGCTGGACACCGACTTTTGAATCGGCAAACGTACCTGCCGCAATTGTACATCAAGGGTGGGGGAAGTCTGCGTCCCTGGTCACCGCGTCGGTGAAACCTCGTGCTGAAATCGCCTGGACTCATAGCGGGAGGAACCGCCTGCCTGCTGACAACCCTGCCATGGGTTCGGGCCAGCGGACAAAACCTACCCTCACCCGTCGCCCGAAAGTGCGCAATGGCAAGGGCCCACCTTTCTCGCCAAGGGAGCCTGACCTAATCTCTACTCCGAATCTCTACTCCGACCGGTCAATGTCAAAAGTCACCGTTCCAGGTCAATTTTCGTTACAAGCCACAAAACAGGGGTAAGTCCAACCAGGCGAACCGGTCGTTCGCTCCCCCAGAAGTTGCCCGTTTGCCATTTACACCCGAAAATAGAACAGAGGCAAAGCCCAGCCTTCCATCAAAACGGGTCTATCCATTGCTCCCCTTAGTGACCGCCCGCAGAGGAAAACCGTCGCGTGAAGCTCTTGTATTCTACTGGTGCCGTAGTTATTGCAGGCATTGTCTTTGGCGCACTGACGGCCTTCAGTCTTCCACCCGCCTGCTGTAACGAGACCGATCCCGCGACCAGTCACTGGTCTTTCCTACCACCCCAACGCCCCCCACTGCCAGCGGTTCAACTCGAATCATGGGTCCGCAACCCGATTGATTATTTTGTCCTGGCAAAGCTCGAACAAGCTGGCCTGCGGCCCGCGCTCACAGCCGATCGTCGCACCCTCATCCGGCGTGTTTCGCTGGACCTGACCGGGCTACCCCCCACTCCCACGGAAGTGACGGATTTCCTGCTTGATAACCGCCCGGATGCCTACGAACATCTTGTCGACCGGCTGTTGGACTCACCCCGCTTCGGCGAACACCTGGCCCTGCCGTGGCTGCAGGCAGCCCGTTACGCGGACACCTCTGGTTTTCAACATGACTTTTTCCGCTCGGTCTATCCGTGGCGGACTTGGGTCATCACTGCCCTGAACGAAAACATGCCCTTTGATCAATTCGTGACCGCGCAACTTGCCGGTGACCTTTTGCCTGGTGCATCCGACGAACAAATTTTGGCCACTTGTTTCCTTCGACTGCATCGTTTGAATGCCGAATATGGCTCGATCGATGAAGAATTTTACGTCGAGAACACGGTTGACCGGGTCGAAACCGTATCGACCGTCTTCATGGGACTTACGGTGGGTTGCGCCCGCTGCCACGACCATAAGTTTGACCCTGTTACGATGGCCGATTTTTATGGGCTGTTTGCCTTCCTCAATAACGGCGAAGATCCAGGAGTCGATCCTGAGGGGCTGCACCAGTTCCCTTACAGCAAACCAATCCTGCGGTATCCGAATGTTGACCAGCGCGTAGAGTTGGCGAACCTCCGCGCCGATCTCGAAACCGTTGCCAAACACCAGGCAACCTCAGCAACCGAAGATATTCTGGCGAATCGGCAACAAGAAATTGAGCAACAGATCGAGGCTATCGTAAAAACGGCACCAGCAGTCATGATCATGCGGGAACGTGGTGAGCGGCGGCCAGCTTTCCTGCTCAACCGGGGTAATTACCAGCAGCGCGGCGCCCAGATCGACGCCAACACACCGGCAATTCTCCCCTCGCTCCTGCCGGATGCCTCCCGCAATCGTCTCGGCCTGGCCCAGTGGCTCACGACCGGCAACCATCCTCTCTTGGGACGAGTTACGGTCAATCGTCTTTGGCAAAACCTGTTTGGAACCGGAATCGTCAAAACGGCTGAAGACTTTGGCGTGCGGGGTGAGCGCCCCAGCCATCCAGAATTACTCGACTGGCTGGCAGTCCAGTTCAGCGAAAATGGCTGGGATCTCAAACAGCTCATTCGGCTGATCGTCAACTCGGCCAGCTATCGCCAGTCATCTCTCGCGAGTTCGTGGCACCGTACCCACGATCCCGAAAATCGTCTCCTCGCCCGCGGCCCGCAGAAACGGCTGACTGCGTTCGCGATCCGTGACCAGGCCCTGGCCGCCAGTGGGTTGCTGGTCAACAAGATCGGTGGGCGACCCACCAGGCCTTATCAACCAGCCGGGTTGTGGAAGGAAGTCAGCAGTCAGGACGACTTTCCCAGGACCATCCGTACTTCGAACTACGAAGTGGACAGCGGCCTCAACCTGTACCGCCGGTCAATCTACACCTTTTGGAAGCGATCGGTGCCACCACCTGCGATGACATTATTCGATGCACCCAATCGCAACGTGTGCACCGTTGGCCTGTCGACCACCAATACACCACTTCAGGCACTGGTGCTGCTGAACAACACGACCTATATCGAAGCAGCTCGTCAACTGGCAGGCCGCATGATCACTGAAGGGGGAACAGAACCGCAGGGAAGAATCGAACGTGGAATGCAGCTCTTGCTCGGTCGCCCTCCAACCAGCGACGAGACCGCTACACTGTGTGCCGCGCTCGACTATCACCACCAATACTACGCTGACCGAACCACCGATGCCCAAGACCTTCTCTCGCACGGGGCGTCGCAGCCCACCCCCAGGATTCAGGTGGTGGAACATGCAGCCTGGACCCAAATTGCGCTGTTGCTGTTGAATCTCGACGAAACCATCATGTTACGTTAATTGCCATGACCAAACTGCATCCCCTACTCGAACATCACTTGAACATCAACCGTCGCCAGTTCTTCGGCCGCGCGACGGCCGGCATTGGAACAGCTGCCCTGTCGACACTCCTGACAGAAGAAGGGCTGGCAACGGTAGCCGGGCAAACCCCGTCACTGCAAAAGTTCAGCGACACTCAACAAATAACGCCGCGTGCTAAACGGGTCATCTACCTGTTCCAATCGGGTGCGCCCTCGCAGATGGATTTGTTCGACTACAAACCCCGCCTGGAAAAACTTCATGGAAGCGAACTCCCTGGCGAGGTGCGGCAAGGACAGCGGCTCACCACCATGACCTCCATCCAGGATCGCTTTCCTTTAACCAAGTCGCCCTTCTCGTTTGAACGGGTCGGCCAGTCGGGGGCAACGCTCAGCGAGCTTTTGCCACACCACAAAAAAATTGCCGACGATCTCTGCTTTGTACGTTCGCTCCACACCGAGGCTATTAACCACGATCCCGGCATCACCTTTTTTCAAACCGGCTCGCAGATTCCGGGACGACCCAGTATTGGCGCCTGGCTGTCGTATGGTCTGGGCAGTGAAAACCGCGATCTGCCCGCTTTTGTGGTGATGCTCTCACGTGGTTCGGGTCGCCCCAATGCCCAGCCGCTCTTCGACCGGTTGTGGGGGGCCGGATTCCTGCCAACCAGCCACCAGGGAGTCAAGCTGCGTTCGACCGGCGAGCCGGTTCTCTTTCTGAACAATCCTCAAGGAACTTCACGTCTGCAGCGCCGCCGGTTGCTCGACGACCTGGCGAAAATGAATCAACTTCAGCTGGACCGGGCCCAGGATCCAGAAATCAGCACGCGGATCGCGCAGTACGAAATGGCCTATCGCATGCAGGCGTCGGTACCTGAACTCACCGATATTTCCGGCGAACCCCAACACATTCTCGACATGTATGGGCCGGAAGTTACCCGCAAAGGAAGTTACGCCTACAACTGCCTGCTGGCCCGACGGATGGCAGAGCGCGGGGTGCGGTTCGTGCAACTATTTCACATCGGGTGGGATCAGCATGACTTCCTTGTCAAACACCTCACCAACCAATGCCGCGACACGGACCAGGCCAGCGCTGCGCTGGTTGCCGATCTCAAACAACGGGGACTGCTGGAAGATACGCTGGTCGTATGGGGTGGCGAATTTGGCCGGACGGTCTACACCCAGGGCAAGCTCGATGACCCAGCCTCGGGCCGCGATCACCATCCCCGCTGCTTTACTATCTGGCTGACAGGTGGTGGCGTGCGTGGCGGCATGAGCTACGGCGAGACGGATGACGTCTGTTACAACATTGTGCGTGATCCCGTTCACGTGCACGACTTGCACGCCACCCTGCTCTACCTGCTAGGGGTCGATCACAAGAAACAAACGTTTCGGTTCCAGGGCCGCGACTTTCGCTTGACCGATGTTCACGGTCAGGTTGTCACAGGCATTCTCGCCTGAACCGGCCAACACAATCCGACATATTGCCGGTCACTGTCAGTCTCCTCGATCGCAGCTGACCGCTGCTGACGTCGCCACCCAATATTGAGCCTGGCGAAAACAGCTGGCGAAAAAATAGGACCAGCACACCTTTTCGAAAATGACTACAATCAATAGATTGGCACGAGCCTGGACAAAAGCCGGTGCAACTTTCCTGGAAATCGGTTGTTGATTGCAGCTGGCTGGATGTTGGAACCGCAGCTGGTAGCGGCCGCTAGAGCAACAGGCCTACTGGGAATGATCGGGGCGTTGCTTCCCCATTCGAGGAATTGCATGGCAGTTCAAGTACGGTTGTTGGTGCTCTTGTGGATAGCGTGGATTTTGTTCCCCGTTTCACTGCGGGGTGAATCTTCGACCACCGATGCCGATGAACCCCAGGCCAACTTTGAGCAACAACTCCGCCCCCTGCTCGAAGAATTCTGCTTCGATTGCCACGCCAACGGCAGTCACGAGGGCAATCTCGCACTCGACCAGTTGGGCAATACCGAAGACCCCTCGACCGAACACGATCGCTGGCACGCAGTGTGGCAGAATATCCGCTGTGGAATCATGCCGCCCAGCGATGCGAACCAGCCGTCGCTCCAAGAGCGGCGACAAATCATGCGTTGGATCGAAGACTACGTGTTCAAGCTCAATCCCGATCAGCCCGACCCGGGTCATGTCGTGATCCGCAGGCTGAACCGAGAGGAATATCGTAACACGGTCTTCGATCTGCTCGATGTTGAGTACAACACCACCGAAAATTTCCCACCCGACGATACAGGATACGGATTCGACACGATTGGGGAAGTACTGAGTCTTTCGCCGTTGTTGTTGGAAAAGTATTTTAAGGCAGCCCAGGCAATCGCTGCGGAAGCGATCCCGCTCGAACAACCGACAACCGACAGCAGCCCCGAAGCAGAGTCTCGTTATCGCCACATTTTCTTCGAGGGACCACCTCCTCAAGAACCAACCGCACAACAGGAATACCTGCGGGCAATTCTCAAACGACTGGCCTCCAAAGCATTCCGCCGGCCAGTGAAAAAATCAACACTCGATCGCCTGGTCACCCTGGCGGTGGAAGCACAACACACACATACCACCTCGTTTGAAGAAGCGGTTGCCCACGCCACCACGGCAGTTTTAACATCACCCCGTTTCCTATACCGGGCTGAGACCTGGCCCACTTCCACCAGTTCGACCGAAGTCGTACCGCTCGATGAATTCGCGTTGGCATCGCGCTTGTCATATTTCCTGTGGAGTTCTCTGCCCGATGACCAACTGACGCAACTGGCCGCCCAAGGCGAATTGCGTGCAAACCTGCTGAACGAAGTCGAACGAATGCTGACCGATAAGCGGTCCCAAAGGTTCGTGCAAAACTTTGTCGGGCAGTGGTTGCAAACGCGGGATGTCGTTGGCAAGCACATCAACGGCAAAAGGGCATTAAAGCAGGCTGGAATCGAGTTGGAATTACGTGTCGTCGACAGAGCACGCTCGGTGATGCGTCTCGAAACGGAAATGTTGTTTGGCTACGTCGTAGAGGAAAACCGCAGCTTGGATGAACTGTTGGTGGCAGACTACTCGTTCCTCAACGACAACCTGGCCCAACTGTACGGTATCGCAGGCGTTGAAGGCTCGAAAATGCGCAAAGTCGACCTGCCCAAAGACTCCCATCGAGGTGGGATGCTTACGCACGCAAGCCTGCTGCTGGTCACCTCCAATCCCCAGCGCACCTCACCCGTAAAACGGGGACTGTTTATTTTGGACAACTTCCTCGGCACGCCGACCGCTCCCGCGCCACCAGATGTCCCCGAATTGGAACAGGTGCAACATGGCGAGAACCAGGATGCCACCATGCGCGAGCTTATGCAGTTGCACCGCGAAGCCGCGCTGTGCGCCTCGTGCCACGCCAGAATGGATCCCCTGGGGCTCGCCTTGGAGAATTACAACATCGTGGGAATGTACCGCGACACCGTCGGCGGACGACCGATCGATACAACAGGTAAGCTGATTACGGGAGAACCTTTCGAAAATGCCGCGCAGCTTGCCCAGGTCATCGTTCACCAACGGCGACGGGACTTCTATCGGTGTGTTACCGAAAAAATGCTTGTCTTTGCGATCGGTAGGGGCATGGCGTATTATGATGGACAGACAGTCGAACGGATTGTCGACAGGCTCGAAAGCAATCAGGGGAAAATTCGCACGTTGATCCACGCTATCGTTCAAACCGCTGCATTCCAAAAAAGGCGTGGGTAGCACCTCCACAATCCAATCGGGAAGCAACCGTTCGATGACATTTTTCCAAAACCGGCTGAACCGTCGCTATTTTCTGCGTGGGCTTGGGGCCTGCCTGGCCCTGCCTCAGCTGGAATCCTTGGGGAGTACCATTACCGCTGCGGCAGGCCCGAGACTACCGGGGACCACAGCGGCTGGAAACCCACTCCGGACAGCCTTTCTTTATGTTCCTAACGGTGTGAACGTCGACCAATGGCGTCCCACCGGGAGCGGGTCCAATTACCAACTCGGCGAAACCCTGCAACCGCTGGGTAAATTCCGTGAAAACCTGCAGATCTTCTCCGGCCTGGCGCACGCCAATGGGACTGCCGGAAAAGACGGACCTGGCGACCACGCCCGCGCCGGCGCCACTTTCCTGACTGGCGCCCGGCCTAAAAAGACCGCCGGCAGTGATATCCGCGCGGGTATCTCGGTCGACCAACTTGCCGCGCAACAAGTTGGCAACCACACTCGTTTTGCATCGCTGGAACTCTCCTGCGACAACTCGCGTCTTTCGGGCAATTGTGACTCGGGCTACTCGTGTGCCTATCAACACAATATTTCCTGGCAATCTCCGACAACCCCTGTCGCAACCGAATCGAATCCACGACTTGTCTTCGAGCGACTTTTTGGAGCGGGCCCGGCTGCCGAGCGGCCAGCAGCCCTGGCGCGCCGACAAGGATTACGCCAATCGTTAATCGATTTCGTCGGGGAAGATGCGCGCCAACTTGTGCGCGAGGTAGGTCAGAGCGATCGGGCCAAACTCGACGAGTACCTGACCAGTGTGCGGGAGATTGAAAAGCAAATTCAGTACGTTGAAGCGATGGGGGAAGCCCCCCAACCTGGCTTCGATGCGCCTGCCGGTATTCCGGAAAGCTATCGTGATCACATTCGTCTCATGTTTGATCTGCTGGCAGTGGCATTCCAAACCGACTCCACCCGTATTGCGACCTTCCTGCTTGCCTATGACGGTAGCAATCGCACCTTTCCGGAAGTCGAAGTCGACGACGCGCACCATTATTTGTCGCATCACGGTAAGGATCCGGAAAAACTCGCGAAGATTGCGCGTATCGACAAATTCTACGTCGAGCAGTTGGCCTATTTCCTGGAAAAAACCGGCACCATCAAGGACGCCGATGGATCGTCACTCCTGGACAACTCGATGATTGTTTGGGGGGGCGGGCTGGCCGACGGCAACCGGCACCAGCACGACAATTTGCCCATCGTATTTGCCGGCCACGGTGGAGGGGAACTCACCGCAGGCCGCCATGTCGAGTTTGGCAGCCAGGTTCCCATGACCAACCTCTATGTGTCGATGCTTGAAAAGATGGGGACCGGCATCCACGAATTCGGCGATTCGACCGGTCGAATTGAAATCTGATCCGCTGGGCACCGGGAACAGGACTCCGCTGGCCAGGCAACCCGTCATC
This sequence comes from Planctomycetota bacterium, assembly GCA_963578605.1. Lineage (GTDB taxonomy): Bacteria > Planctomycetota > Planctomycetia > Pirellulales > Lacipirellulaceae > JAKVCB01. The sequence goes on along the minus strand of CAUZEA010000075.1, from coordinate 15,052 downwards.
AAGCATCAACAACCGTCACGGGGCGAGCCACTCTCCCGGTTGGACGGCTCCCACAAGTTTTTTCTGGAACTTTACCGCTTGAGTAAAGCCCCCAAACCACTCAACAATGGTGCCAGCCACTCCGACGGCCAGCTACACTGGCGGTAAGTCCCCAGATTTCGACTGGCTTCCCGCCGTCAGCAGCTCGCAAAGCAAGCTCAGCATTGCTGCACACCAAGGCAGTTTCAGACATTCAACCAGCACTCCCATTTTTTACAGCAATAATCAATCGTGATCCAACAAAACGAAAAACTGACCGACGTGTCTGTTTCGGGTGCTGAACTTTACTTCTTGCCTGTGACCACACGGATGCCACTGAAGTTTGGAGCCGAAGTACTCACTTCAGTCACCTGTGCGCGGGTTCGCCTCGCAGTCACCGATCGGTCCGGGAAGACGGCTCACGGCTGGGGCGAAACACCCCTTAGCGTGCAATGGGCCTGGCCTGCAAAACTGAGTTATCAGGAGCGGTACGAGGCGATGACCGCCTTTTGCCAAAAACTGGCCCGGTTGTGGTGCGACTCTGCCGTGTGGGGGCATCCTCTGGAAATAGGCATCACGATCAACGAATCCCGGCTTGCCGAACTGGTTCGAAACTCCGAACATGACGCGTCGGTCCATGCTGAATTGCCGTGGCTGGCGGCGCTGATTTGTTCATCCGCCTATGACCTTGCCCTGCACGACGCGTATGGAGTTCTGCACGGTCTTCCCGTATATCAAACCTACAACGCGAAGTGGATGAACCGCGATCTCCAATCGTATTTTGGATCGGAAACCAGGTTTGATTTCGACAGCAAGTATCCTGCTGATTTTCTCAAAAGTGAACTCAGCCAAACGCTACCCGCGTGGCACCTTGTTGGTGGTCTTGATCCGCTCGACCCGACTGAACTCGACCCACACGTTCCTGACGACGGTCACCCTGTGCTTCTTGAAGACTGGATCGACCGCGATGGGCTGGACTGCTTGAAAATCAAGCTGCGCGGCACCGATGCCGAGTGGGATTTTGAGCGTACCGTGAAGGTTGGAGAAATTTCGCTCGCCAAGGGAGTCCACCACTTGTCGACCGACTTCAACTGCACGGTGCACGACCCCGTGTACGTGACCACGATTCTCGACCGCCTGAAAGTCGAACACCCAGAAATCTATGATTTGTTACTGTACGTCGAGCAACCCTTCCCTTACGAGTTGGAGAAGTACCCGATCGACGTGGGTGCCATTGCAGCAAAGAAGCCGATCTTCATGGACGAAAGTGCGCACGACTGGCGCCTTGTCCGCGAAGGACACCGGCTGAATTGGAATGGCGTGGCGCTGAAAACCTGTAAAACCCAGTCGGGTGCCCTGCTGTCGCTCTGCTGGGCCAAAGCACACGGCATGCAACTCATGGTGCAAGACCTCACCAACCCGATGCTGGCACAAATTCCCCACGTGCTCTTGGCGGCTTACGCCGATACGATTATGGGAGTGGAGACCAACGCGATGCAATTCTATCCGGAAGCGTCATCGGTGGAGGAGAAAATCCACCCGGGGCTCTATCGACGCCGCAGCGGCAAGCTTGATCTGTCGACCATCGGCGGCCCTGGATTTGGCTACCAGGGAGCAACCGAGGCCCGCACATTACCCGAACCGGCGGTCTCGATCGGAATGTCGTAAGTTGCCAGCCTGCGAGCCGGTGTCCATGGCAGATCGGTGTGTGGCAGCTACCTCGCAGCACTCCAGTAGTCGGCAGGCTGGGCCATCAATGCCTGGTAGACTTGCGTACCTGACTCGAGTTGATCGATGGCAATGTATTCGTCCTTGCAATGCGCCTGGGCGATGTCCCCTGGTCCGATCACAAGGGCCGGCAACCCAACAGCCGCAAAATTGCTGGCATGGGTCCCGTACTTAGCACCCAGCACTGTGCTGGAAAGATCCAAAGATTCTAAAACCACGCCAACCCATTCTTGCAAAGCCTGGTTGAGGTCCGGCGCTAGTGCCAATGAAATTGACGGTTCTTCCTGGGAGATCCGCAGCTCGGGATCGCTCTCTCTTAAGGCTTGCAAAAGGACGTCGATGGCTGGCAAAACGGTACTGGAATCTTCCCCGGGTACCACGCGGCGATCGACGTCAATGGTACAAGATTCGGGGATCACGTTGATGAGTGATCCGCCGGTGATCACGTTGATACTGCACTGGGCCTTCCCGACCAAGGGATGCTCGGCTTTTAAGTGTGGGATGTAGTCCACTTCAATCGCCCCGATCACTTTGATCATGTCGGTAATGGCCGAGCGACCTCCACTGGGATCCGAAGAGTGAGCCGCCCTGCCCTGCGTCTTGATTTTCCAGCGCACCGTTCCGTTATGCGCGGTGATCATCTGCAGCATGGTGGGCTCACCCACAATCACGGCGCTGGGCGTCCAGCTGAGCGTTGCCAACTGGTGCTGTACAAAAGCCCTTACACCGATGCGGCTGACCTCCTCATCGATCGAAAACAGGATGGCAATGTTGGCTTGGAGCCCTCCAGCCTCAAAGGCTGATTTGAGTGCCCACAACATACAAGCGCCAGTGCCTTTCGTATCGCAGGCACCTCGACCATAGATTTTTCCATCCTCGACCACTGCCCTAAAGGGATCGACGGTCATTCCCTGAACACTTACCGTATCGAGATGACTGTCGAACAGCAGCCATGGGACTTTTTGATCCACCTCGTGTGTGATGAGCAGATTAAAACCGGCCTGATCGGAAGATCCGTTTTGCGCGATCGGCAACCGTGCTGTCTGGAACCCCCAACCTTCGGCCAAGCCCTCCAGGTGCGCCGCCAGTTCCCCTTCGACGAAAGGAACACCCTCGGTGACACGATTGACCGTGTCGAACGAGACCATTTGCTGTAGCAATTCCACACACGAGCCTGGAGAAGCCATCGATCGATCCGGCTTAGAACCCATTTTCAACTGGAGCTTTCATCTTCTGGTGGTTCCTGCCGTCCGCTCAAGCGGCCGTCGCTACGACTGAACATGACCTTCAGGTCACCCCAGCCACCGATCGCGACCACGACCGCCAGGATGGCAAACGCCGTCATCGATCCTGCGATGACCCAGGCCCAAAACGTAATCCAAAGGTTCATGCTTATGCTCCTTGTGTACGATCGGCCCTCGACCCGGGAAAGTAGAGTGAACCGGCTACCATCAGCACCACCGCGAGTGCCGTGGCCCCCAATCCGACATGGGCTTCGGTAAGCTCAAAACCAAGGTTCTTGCTCGTCAGACCAACCGCTTCCTGGACCGGGGGCAGGCCAAACACGGCCAGTAGACCGGTGGCGAGTGCCAGGTAGGCGCCCACGGTACTGGCCTGCTTCCAGTACAAACCCCCCACCAGGAGCGTAAAGGCTCCAATAAAGTAAATCGCGGCGCTCACCGCAAGATAGTCCATCATGTCCTGCCCCATCGGATACCAGGTACTCCAAACATAGAGAAACGCACCGATGAGGACAATCATGATTCGGGCCAGCAGCAACCTGGTGCGATCCGGCAGCTCTCCGCCCGCGATCGGGTTGATCACGTCTTCCACAAAGACCGAGGCCCAACACAACAGGTAACTGTCATGAGTCGACATAAACGCGGCGAGCATCCCAGCGGTAATCAGTCCAATAACTCCCGCTGGCAGGATCTCGCCCAGAAAAGTCGGCAAAGCTTGCATGGTGATATTCGTGTCGGCAACCACCTCACCCTCTCCGGTGAAAAAATAGTCGCGGCCATGCTCGGACATGGAAAAATAGGCCAGGGCAGAAATCCCCAGAAACATGGGAATGATGAACCGGGTCAGAAAACCAATCGATGACCAGGTATAGAGCCGCTTAACCACTTTCGTGTTTTCAGCCGCACACACGCGCATCACCGCTGTTGGCCAAACGGCACACGAAACAATCCCAAACACAAAGATCATCCACATGATGTAGGAAAGTCCATACCCATCCTCATTGAACGGGTTGAATCCCCCCTCACCGTGAATCTCTTTGACCGCGGTCACAAGGGCCTCCCAACTCACCGCCTGGTACGCAAACCAGCAGCAAGCGAGCATTCCGAAGGAAAGCACCACAAACTGGATGTAATCGGTAATGACCACCGAAACCATGCCACCCAGAACCGTGTAAAAGACCACCAGTGAAATGAGAACCGCCATCACGATGTTGATCGCCGCCGGATCATTGAGCCCTGTGATCGAAGTCACAAAGATTGCACCTGCCTTGAGAAAAACCCCCATGTTCAGGACCCCTGCAACCGAAAGCAGCACGCCACCCAGAATCCGCACTCCCGGGCCAAATCGAAGCGAATAATACTCGGGGATCGTCATGACACCCGTTTTTCGCAAAGGGACGACGATAAAGCCGGTCAGCCCCACCAGCAGGCAGGCAAGTCCTGCCACCACCCCGATGTGCAGCGCGGCAAATCCTCCGGTAAACCCCTTTTGAGACGTGTACATCACGGTCACCAACCCAATCTCTGACCCGAGCATGGTTGCAATCGAGGCAAACGACTTGAGCGAACGCCCGGCAACAATGTAGTCGGTCATATCGCTGACGAATCGGTTGGCGTAAATCCCAACGACGACGGTCCCCAACAGATAAACCGCGACAATGATCCAATCGAATGTCGTAAAATTGGTAAGGAAATCCATTCGGAAACACCTGGTGATGATTGAGGAGTGGTCAGCAAGGCCCCGCACGAAATGGAATGCTATTCCAGACTGACACGGGGACGCCGCGATTCGGTGTTTTGCAACCGAGGTCGCAAATCCTGACAACCAATATCTACCAATCGCTGCCGGAACGCAATTTCAGCTTGATTGATTTCCCAAGTTCCCAGCCCAGAGTTCGTCTTTTCAAGCCCGGGTGGGCTCTGCCGGAATCGGTGGATCACGCAGCATCACCAGTCCGACCCGGCTGTCACCGGAACCCACTTCCACCAGGCTCTATCCAATCCGGCCCGCCGCGATCATGTCTGCTCCCACCGACTCGGATTGATACCTGGCGCCTCGCTCGCCAGGCCCGGCGGCACGTTCGGTGCGTCGTACATCCAGATGCGGGTGCTGCGATCGCGCAGGATCGCACGGACCGAGGGAGATACTTTGGCGAGTTGCTCTTCCGGCCATGGGTCGACGGGCTCACAAGGTCCGGCCCAAGTGGGGCGGTACGCGAGCCCCAGGAGTTCGCGTGCATGGTTACTCCGATTCTGGTAGTTGCCGTGTACCACGTTCTGGTTGATCAACGCCGCGGCGCCCGCGCCGCAGGTTACCATCACCTGTTCGGGATGTTCTTTGTACCTCAGGTAGGGATTGGCATCGTTGTGGAAACTCAAGTGGGAACGCGGTACGACTCGAAACGGCGCGGACTCGGGTGTCAGATCCTCGAGGTAATACAGAACACGCACCAGTTTCGGACAACTCTGTTCCGGGCCAAAGATTTTCGATCCCCACGGCTGGCCGTCACAGTGAAGATTAATTGGCGGGCAGCCTGGCTCACTGCGCGAATAGTCGTAGGTCATGAAGATCGGAAGGTCACCGAAGAGCTGGTTGAGAAAATCGATCGTCGGCGGATGGGCAATCAACTCGGTGAGCGCGCCTCCCGACCATTGGATGTCGTTTGCGGTCTGCTTCTTGTCCGTGTAGTCAGTACCGACGGTCGGCACGCGAGAGAGTTCGTCCCGCAGCTGACCGACCAGATCCAGGGGCAGGATATCTGGGATGACAACGTAGCCTTCGACCTCGAGATGGCGAATACGATCGCCCATGCTCAGGCTGCTCCAAGGCGTGTCGACGATAGGATCTTTACGGGCCATTTCTTTCTCGGTTCGTGGGACTTGATGTTTGATTCGCAGTGAAAATCCGGCCGCCGCGTCCGGGTGGTGCCAAATAGCTAAAATCGGTCACGGACAAATAATCACCTCGTTTGGCTGTCGCTGTCCCATCCAACCGAATCCGCAAAAGGTGCGTTCCGTCGCGGCTAACGGGAAAAACAGGCAGCCACTTCCTCTGCACCGATCAGCGGACAGGGATCGTCGGCAACCATCCTCTGGACCGATGCCTCGTCTTTAAAGCCAGAACCGGTCACCAGGCAAACGGCCATCTCGGCCTTCTGGACCTCACCCAGGGCAATACTCTTTGCCGCACCCGCCAATGCCACCGCCCCTGCTGGCTCGCAAAAAATTCCTTCCTCACGCGCTAAACGACGTTGCATGGTGTAGACCTGTTCGTCGGTGACCACATACCCGGTACCGCCCAGTGGGCGACACTCGGCAATCACTTCGTTTCCGTCGATCACGTTGGCAACCTGCAGGCCACTGACCTTGGTGGTACAATCGACCTCGCGCGCCTGGAGGTCACCGTTTCTGAGCGGACTGGCGATGGTGTCGTTTCCTTCGGGCTGAACACAATGAACCTTTGCAGGCGAGCTGCCTTGTTCACTGGCCAGCTCCTGGCACCCACGAGCGACCGCCAGGGTCAGGCCACCGCCTCCGGCGGGACAAAAAACGTGATCGACAGGCATATCGGCCTGTTCCACAAGCTCATAGCCCATCGTTTGAACTCCACTCATACCGCGCGGGCTGTAGTGGAACGCACTGACTTGAAGCGCAGCTTCGGGCCGTTCGCCCAACTGCGACAATGTTTCAAAGACCTGCGCGTTCGTCTCTGGATCGGTACCAAACTCGCGTACTCGACAAAGCTGGGCTCCGTAAGCGAGCATTTGACTCAGCTTCCCGGTCGGTGCCCCTTCGACAATGACAATCTGGCAGCGGATCCCCGCTGCCGCGCAATACCCCGCCAGGGCCGCACCCGTGTTGCCGCTCGATGTGGCCACACAGCGCGTCTTTCCCTGAGCGAGCATGTCGGAGATGGCAGACGCGGCAAACCGGTCTTTGTAGGAACCGGTCGGGTTGACCATCTCCAGTTTAAAAAAGAGGTTTTTGATCCCGAGTTGTGGTCCAATCGAGCGCGAGCGCACCAGGGGCGTCGCCCCCTCTCCCAGGGTCAACTGGTGCTCGCGGGGTGTGCTAGAAAACCGGCTGGCGTAGGTCCAAATGCTCATAGGATAGGATGCTCAGGAAAAATCCTTGGGAAACATTAACTGGTTGATTTTGTACGGACCGAATTGCGACGCAAGCCCGCCATCGGCAAGAAGCGTCGTGCCGGTAATGTAACTTGCGTCATCGCTTGCCATCCAGGCAATCGTTTTGGCCATTTCTTCCGGCCGCCCCCAGCGACGCAACGAGATCCGGTCTTCGCTACTTTCGCGAAGCTGCGCGGTAATGCTCTGGCCATCGGACGATTCATAATCGCCACTCATCTCCGTATCGATGGCTCCCGGATTAATACAAACCACACGAATACCACGCGGACCGTAGAGGACAGAGAGGTCACTTGTGAGCGCATCGAGCGCTCCCTTGCACGCAATATAGGCCGGTGCAATGCCGCTGGCCCTCGTTGATTGCACACTTGAAATGTTGATAATAACGCCCCGCTTGCGCTCTTCCATAAAAGCTGCCGACCACTTGGCCAGAAACGCAGGTGCCGTAAGCGATATTCGCAAGGTGCGTTCCCATGATTCGATCGACATATTGCGCATGGTGATGATTTCACGCCAGGCGGCATTGTTGACCAGTACATCGATCTGCCCGAAGTGCTCGGCAGTACGAGTGGCGATCGACTCGGTAAACTCCAAATCACTAAGATCGCCGTCAAGCACGAGTGCCTCGCCTCCGGCTGCTTGAACCCGCAGGGCAACTTGATCCAAATCGCTGCGGGTACGTGCGGCCAGGGTAACTCTATATCCTCGGCGCCCAAATTCTTCGGCCGTCGCTGCTCCGATGCCACGAGAAGCACCAGTCACGATAGCCACGGGGGACTCACTCATGGGTTTTCTCCACTAGGTTTCAAGTTCCAAAACAACCCCCAGACCATCGCCTTTGCTCACCCGGGGAAAGGTGCGCAGGACCAACACAAGTCCTGTCTGGGTTAACCTCACCTCCTCGCAAACATTGCCTAATTCATCGCCAACAACCCCTAACAGGTCACCTGCGGTGACTCGCTGGCCAAGCACAACCTGGGGTTCAAAGTAACCGTCGATCGGCGCTGGATTTTGAGTCTGCATGTAACCACTTTGGGGCCGCGGGTCTTCGACCATGTGTTCTACCCGGGAGGAATTGACCTGGTGATCGATCATCCCCAATAGGCCCATCACATTGAGGCACCCCTCGACATACGCCTCTATCCCCTCGGTGTGGCATACAGCCGAGCCGAGGTACTCCGCATAGATTGCCGGTACGTTGGCATCGCGGGCCACAGATAAAGAGGCAGTATTTCTGTCTGGTGAAGTCCCCCACACAACAGGCAGGTTAAACGCCCGGGCCATTTCCCGCTGCTTTTCCAGCACCTCCGGAACGGCATGCAGCACGTACCCTGCCAAAGGACTTACACATAAGGTTGTCCCACCTGTGTGCAAATCGATGTAGTAATCTGCCGCGCGAATGAGTCGCGAGACCGCTGCCGCTGTTTGCTCGGTAACCGATCCCTCCGGGCAACCTGGGAACGTGCGGGCCAGGTCAAGGCCGTCGGCACCACATCGATGAAGATTGCAATACGCCGATTCATTGGCGACCGGGATCAATGTGAGCTTGCCGGAAAGCAACTCGGGATCCACCGCGCGTATCAGCCGGCGAACTGCCACCATGGGCTCAAATTCGTCACCATGCACACCTCCGGTGATCAAAAGATGTGGCCCTGGCCGCCTGCCCTCCATGACTTTTTGTTGCAATTTAATGGGTTTGTGCATCTCAGATACCATCCGGTTATCAGAAAACTCGAAACTCTCAGGGCTTGTAACAACCCCACAAATCGACAAATTTACACTGCACTTCCCTCCCACGTTGCATCGCGTTCAAACGGAAACATAGGTTGCCGACGCCGATTGAAATTGAGCATGGTCATATCCGCACACGTACACCCTGGCGTATTGACACGCAGGAAGGTCTGGCAAACCGTTCGGTAGGCTGCAATGGGTGCGTTGACCCCCTTGGCAACCAGGATACGATACGAGGCGGGATCTAGCCCGCAACTGGTCAGTTGCCCCAGGCTAAAAGGAACCATGCGTTTTGAAGTCGCCACCACGGTTAACCCTTGTGAGGTTGTGAGCACGGCGGTCGGCCCCTGGTCAAAAACACTAAAACCGCCATGCAGCGCCTGGGACTCGGTGAACCGACCCTCATGCAAACTCTGCACGGTACACTCAGCAACCAGCGGCCCACCATTGGGTGCCCCGCTATGGTCGCCCAAGCAAAGCTCTATCGTTTCACCAATACCCACTTTTCCTGACTGGGCAACGGCCTCCGGGTCGTAAAGCGTGATCAGCGACCGCTCAACCTGCTTGTCGAACAGTGCATGGGCCAGCCAGGTACTGTCGGCTGGCGAACCGCCACCGACATTGTCCCCCATATCCAGCAGGCAAACAGGCGCCTCGGCCTTTAAAGCCAACTCGATCGATTCTTCGACGCCAGGCATCGGAACAACAAATGCCTCGCGGCGCTGCCAGAGTTCAGCAGCCAGCGACCGGGCATACCGGCGGGCTTGAGGCAAATCATCTTCGGTGACCACAATCACGGCCGAACCCATTTCAGGGACATCGGCATAGGGAAACCCCAGCAAAATGCTGTTGGTTAGCACACCCGGTTCGTCCAGCATTTGCCTGGCAAGCTGGTAGAGTTCGCGGCAAGGGGACTCCTCGGTACACTGCGACTCGATACTAATGGCAGTTGGCGGAAACTCGGCAGCCATCCTTGGCCGGAGTCCTTCTTTGAGCATGCGGGCAACTAAACTGGCTGCCTCCTTTCCGCGCTCGCGCTGGTCGACGTGTGGATTGGTTCGGTAGGCAATCAGCGCATCGCAAGCCTCAACCATTTTCGGACTAAGATTTGCATGCGGATCAAGGGTCCCGACAACCGGCAGGTCGGGGCCAACCATTTCACGAACCCGGTGGAGCCAATAACCGTCGACGTCCGGGTACTCCTGGCTGACCGTTGCTCCATGCGGCGCAACCAACAGGCCATCGAGTGGGCCCGTCGCCTTAAGTTCCTCGCACATGGTGTCGATCAGCCGCGTGAAGGATTCTGCATCGATTGTTCCGTAAGGCATGGCCCGGGCGGCAAAAATCGGAACCGCTTCCAGGCCTGCAGTCTGGAGACCCTCAAAAAATCCGCCAATCTCGTGAGGCGCATCTGCGAACTGGGTGCAAACCTCGCTGCCACGCGCAAGCGTTTCGTTGGCAAAGTCGTCCCAGTGAGTCGTGGCAGGCAAAAAGGTATTCGATTCCTGCATTAACCCCAAAATACCTACGCGCATTAAGTGGCCTCATTCTCGCCGTTGGGCAATGACTTCAACTTCGAACCGCAACGTCTCTGGTAAACAATTCGTGAGCGTGGTGCGGGCGGGATACGGCTCTCGAAAAAGGTCCTGGTAAACCTTGTTATAGGTAGGCAAATCGCCAGGATCGCGCACATAGGCACGAACTTGCACCACATCGTCCAGCTCAAGTGCTGCCCCGCCAAGGACTTTGGCCACGTTCTCAAACGAACGCCGCATTTCACCCTCAAAGGTATCGGGCACAATTTTGCCGGTCTCATCAACCGAAGCCTGCCCCGACACAAAGACAAACCCCCCGGCCAAAACGGCTGGTGAGAAAGGAAGCGGACTCACCGGGACCCCTGCGGCTCGAATCGTCTGCCTGCTCATTGCGTAACTCCCCGGGCTTGTTGTCCAACGACAGCCAGCCGGGCTTGAGCAAGTCGCAGGTGTACCTTACCGTAAATACCGTCAAAGATAGCATATAACATGACACGCTCACGAAAAAGCCATGCCCGAAAAATCCCTGAATGATCCTTACTGTGTTGATATCGATGCCTGTCATCGGCGGCAGCGCCGACTCCTGGAGCAATTGGACCCGATGCAACTCGACCTGGCCGTTCTCACACGGCCAGAATCGGTGCAGTGGCTAACCGGCGCTTACGTGGGCCCGCTCTTCGAGATGGCAGCTGCCATCTCGAGCGGTGGCAAAGTCACGTTGGTCGTTCCACAACACGCCACCGAAATGCCAACGGCCGCCGACCTGGTGGTTCCCTATGATGCCCAGTTGCTCTCTACGCTCCGGGATGATCAGCGCCGGGCAAGTACCGACGTTTTGCTCAAAGCGATTGACGATTGCCCAAAACACATGGGTGGTGAACTTGCCTATTTGAGTCGCTATCTGACCGAACAATGTCGCACCCCCTCCAACGACACTCAATGGAAAGACGTCGAACAGGTCCTGCTACAGTTGCGCCGCCGTAAAGATGCCGATGAATTACGCATGCTGGCCCGGGCTAACGAGGCCAATCGGGCCATGTACGAGTATGCGCGCCAGGCAATCGAACCAGGACTTACGGAACTCGAGCTCTTTAGCCAGTTACAAACCGTGGCAACCCGCATCTTGGGCGAGCCCCTCACTTATTTTGGCCAGGATTTTCAAGCCAACTCGATGGGAGGCCCCCCACGCAGCCGGCCTGCCGAAGAGGGTGAGCTGTGGATCCTGGACCTGGGTGTAGGTTTTCGTGGCTACCGGTCGGACAATTGCCGGGCATTCGCCGTGGGAGGCAAAGCGGATGAACAGCAACTTGCTGCCCACCAGGCAATCAGCGAAGTATTTGCACACGTTACATCCACGGTAAAGCCCGGCACGAGTTGCAAAACACTGTACGAAGAGGTCCAGCAACACCTCCGGGAACATGAACCATGGAGCTTTCCGCATCACCTAGGCCACGGTGTGGGGCTAAGCCCCCACGAAACACCACGGCTCAATCCGAACTGGGACGACACCTTCCAAGAGGGAGACTTCTTCACGGTCGAACCAGGCCTTTATCACGAGCAACTGCATTACGGAATTCGCCTTGAACAGAACTACCTGGTCAGCCAGACAGGCGTAGAACTGCTGACCGATTGGCCGTTGGAATTGTAGGTGGTTGATGAGCTGTACCTTGCCAACTCACGCGCCAATGAACAGCTTCTTCAAGTACTCGTAGATCCCAATAAACGCTCCCGCTGTCAGTAAAACTCCTGACACGAACACGGCCAGGCGGAGTAACCAACCCATTTGAAGTGCTTTGGGGAGGTGGACCCGGTCAGACCACAGCATCGCAAAACACCACAGGCCGCACGTCAATACCGACCCTACCAGCGCTGCGGGGGTCACAATCGTGACGGGATCAAACCCAATGGCGCCCAATCCCCACAGGAGGATGAGCCCACCCAAGCCTACATAGACCAACGTCCAAAACCGGTAACGTTTTAGCGGTACGTGTTCCCACTGTGGAAACAGGGCAATGGCACATTCGTAAATGGTGCGGGTGAAAAGCTCATAGGCTCCCAGGATGGTCCCAAAAAAGGCAAAGAAAATCCCAGTTCGGTAGGTCCAATCGACACACCATTGAAAAACGAGGGAATCGCCAGCCAGGCGATGCAGAAACACCGACTGCTCGACCAACAATTTAAATCCAGAGGGGATAATATGATGTGGGTGGAGAATGGCCGCGCCCAGCGCCACGAAGCAAATCGTAAAAACCAGAATGGCTGCAAAGGAAATAGTGACATCGGCTTGGGGTGCAAGCAACCAACGTTTTCCGCGGGCAATGTTTTCTGGTGCCTCGCTGATTGGCTCCGGAGGACCAACCTGACTTTTACCTGGCCATCCCAGCATCCCCCAGGCCTTTTCCCGCAGCATGCCGATGTAGCCCAGATAATCCTGCGTACCACCACCCACGGCACCGATATACACCATAATCTCAACCCACGGGCTCCGGCCCACTAATTCGGGATACTTCTGGGTCACCCACGGTTCATAAGCAGGCAGTTGCGGCACAAAACCGCCGACCAGCATTGCCCACCAATCGGGCCTGGAAACTATCGCGGCCAGGACCATACAGAACAACAGCAGCCCGACAATGACGGTCTGCACGCGCTCCAGGAAGTTATAGCTTTGCAGCCAGGTAATCAAAATCGCTACCAAGATGTACATGGTTCCCCACCAACGGCCATATTGGGCGAATTGGCTCACCTCCGCAGGCCCGGCATCTTTTGCCGGAAGAGGGATCCCGACAACCCAATTGGAAAAATCCCCCAGCATTAGAGGCAATCCACTGAGCCAGAAAGGCATCCAAATGCATGTCATGATGGTGATGAACCAGACAAACCAGCCATGGGGTCCCGGCAGTTCCATCCAGCTTTGCAGCGGACCGCGGCCGGTAAGCGTGATGAATCGCGAGCCGCTGTAGAGTTGCACACCTTTACAAAGGGCTCCTGCAACAAAGCACCACACCATGGCGTAGCCATAGATAGCGCCTCCACGGGAGGCAAAGACCGTTTCGCCGCTGCCGATGGTGACACAAGCAATAATCGCCCCCGGACCAAAAAAACCGAGGAAGGTCCAAAGGGTACGATTCTCTAACTCCGGTACTAACTGGGGAAAATCATTTGCTGGTTGCGCCATGCCTAAGGTCCCCATCCCTTGGAAAAAGAAGAACTGCCCGCGAACTGGCCAACCCATTGGCGGGTAAATTGCCAATCTCCAGGGAGACTGTACAGCAGTGCCACGGAGAACTGCCCTTGCATCATGAGATCACCGCAACCCAACCGCTGACCTGACCATCAAGGTGGTTAATTGTGGCGGAATTCAGGTCAACGCGTAAGCCCGAATTCCTGTCGATCACCGCACTCTTTATTTCGTATTTTTTCCCCTTCGACGCGAAGCTGACCTCCCCCCTAAAAATGGTCCAGGAAGAGTGAGAGAATCCTGTCGGGCGAAGGCCCGGAAAGGACTCTTTCAGATGGCACAGAAACGTCATCGTGTGGACCAGATTATCTCCAAGTTGCGTCGAGCGGATGTGAAGCTTGGCAAAGGTAAGAAAGTTCCGGAAGTTTGCAAGCTGATTGGGATCGCAGAACAGACGTATTACCGCTGGCGGCAGAAGTACGGCGGCATGCAGCCGGAAATGGCCCAGGAGCTCAAGGCGCTGCAGAATGAGAATGCTCGGTTGAAGAAGATGGTGGCCGAGCAGGCTCTCGACATGGAGATCCCCAAGGAAGCCACGCAGGGAAACTGGTAAGCCCCGAACGTCGACGACAAACGACCACCGAGGTGCGTCGTCGTTTGGGGCCACAAAAGGTTTCGGAGCGTCGAGCGTGTCGTGTGCTCGATCAACCTCGCAGTACTCAGCGATATCAATTGCGCAGGGTAGATGATGAACCACGTTTACTTCGTGAAATGCGATCCTTAGCCAGGCAGCGTCCACGCTTCGGGGCCAAACGCATTCATCGAGTGCTCGTGGAACGTCATTGGCAGGTAAACCATAAACGTGTTCACCGTCTCTGGAAGCGAGAAAACATGCAAGTGCCGAGAAAACAACATCGCAGAGGACGTTTTTCAGGCGGCAGCGAGAATAGCTGCGTGCGTCGTCGATCACAGCACAAGAACCACGTTTGGTCATATGACTTTTTAACAGATCGTACGGAAGATAGTCGTCAACTGAGGCTATTCGTCGTGATCGACGAGTACACTCGTGAATGTTTGGCAATCGAAGTGGCTCGTTCGTTTACTTCCCAGGACGTGATCGGTGTTCTGCAGTACCTGTTTGCGGTGCGTGGTACTCCGCAGCACATTCGTTCTGATAACGGTCCGGAGTTCGTGGCAAAGACTGTTCGTCGCTGGCTCCAGCGAGCTGATGTGGGTACATTGTTCATCGCCAAGGGCAGTCCTTGGGAAAATGGCTATGTCGAGTCGGCGGGCGGCAAGCTTCGTGACGAACTCTTGCACCAAGAGTTGTTCTTGAGCCTGGCGGAAGTCCGCTGGGTGATCGACCGCTGGCAACTGGACTACAACCACCACCGCATCCACAGTGCATTGAATTACCAGACCCCCGCCGCGTATGCGGCTGGCTGTGTTCTTCCAGCTTCGGCTACGCCTCAGCCT
>CAUZEA010000074.1:0-29684 GCA_963578605.1 Planctomycetota bacterium | reverse complement strand
GCCTGTTGAGCCTTTCGCTTTCACCGACCGGTCCACCGTACCGAGAGGGTTCATACCCAAATCAAAACAGGCACGAATGGTGGGCCAGGCTACCGGCCTCGCTCCCATCGACAAATACCCCCCCCGTAGTGGAACAACCACCCTAAGCGATGGGTAAACTCTAAAAAGCCGCATCCCCCAAAGACCCAGGTGTCCGCAAGTTTTTGCGATGCTGGCTGTGACTTCGCAAACAGGATTAGCCAGGACCTGACCGGCTGGGGGTATATAAGCAACAATCGCTGGGACAAACATCGTGACCGGGACCCATCGCGCCCAAGGCTTTCCGCTCAATCTGATCGTCTTGTCGTTCTTCCACGAGTTCGCGAATCATGCTTACAAACCTGGGATCGGTTCCAACCGTCGGTATCCGAAGCATGTTCACCCCCAGCTCTTTGCAAACCTCTTGTGCCTCGGTATCGAGGTCAAAGAGAACTTCCATGTGATCCGACACAAAACCAATGGGAACAACCACCACGTCAACCAGATCTCCCCTTGCATGTTGCCTCTGAATCACGTCGCAAATAGCCGGCTCCAGCCAGGGTTGCTGTGGCGGGCCGCTGCGGCTCTGGTAAACCAGTTGCCACGTTGGATGCCCTGCCCCCTCAGCCACCAGACGGCACGCCTCGTGCAGTTGCGCCTCGTACCGACAGTTTTCTGCCATGGATCGTGGAATACTGTGCGCCGTGAATAACAATCGCGCTGTAGAACGTCGTTCGGGAGGCACCTCGGCCAGGCCTTCCCGCAGTCGGTCAACCATCGGTTCAATAAACCCCGGATGATTAAAGAAGACGCGGAGCTTGCCGACCTCCGGAGCGGTGGGTCCAACGGCTTCCTGAGCCCGAGCAATGTCCTCCCGGTATTGTCGGCAGCCTGAATAGCAACTGAACGCGGTGGTGACAAATGCCAAGGCCCGCCCTACACCATCGGTAGCCATCTGACGCACGGTCTCGGTGAGCATGGGGTGCCAGTTGCGGTTGCCCCAGTAGATTGGCAAATTTAGACCATGGTCGGCAAACTCTTGCTGAAGGGCTGCAACCAGGCGACGATTCTGCGCATTGATCGGGCTGATCCCATCAAACTCATAGTAATGCTCGGCAACTTCCAGCATTCGCTCACGAGGCACGGGCTTGCCCCGCAAAACATTCTCCAGAAAAGGCAGCACGTCGTCCCGGCACTCAGGACCACCAAAGGAAACGAGAATCAGCGCGTCGTGGGTGTTGGCCATGAACTTTGTGGTCAACCACGGTCGTGGCCCGCAGAACATGGTGACAGCGAAACCAATTCAAAAGGCGACACCGCCTGATGACATTCGACGTGGAATAAGGTTGCGGTGGATATAAAATGACCCCGACGGGACTCGAACCCGTGTTGCCGGCGTGAAAGGCCGGAGTCCTAGACCGCTAGACGACGGGGCCGGTTAGGCAAAACACCTAGAAACAATCCACGGACAAATTTCCGGAATCGACCAACTGCGCGCGTCTCACAACCGGTTTCCTCGGTGTTTCTATACGGGTAGTGCCATGGATCGTCAACCCTGTCTGACAATGCAAACCCGTTTTATGACGCACCGCCAAAATAATTCAAACACCAATTGGCCGAGCGGCAGCCAGCACAGGGCCCTGCCGGTCGTCAGAAACCGGGCCAAAGTGGGTAACAGAAACTTCCCACAGGTAGCGGAAATTTGCACACAACCAACATCGGTCGGTCCAGACCGTCTACCAGTTGCGGACACGCTGAAATACAGAGAACGACGGGCCTGGAACCGTCGAAGCTTCTTTGTCACGCCGTGAAAAGATATCGCGTCCCTATTCAGCGGCGCTGGTGGTATCGGGTTCAACCTGAGGCTGCTCAACCGCCTCCTGATTTCGGCGGATGGCTTCGTACACTTCGTTACGATGGACCGGTATTTCCTTGGGGGCTTCTATCCCCAGGCGAACCTTGTCTCCACGAATTTCTACGACAACGATCGTGATGTTATCGTTGATGATAATACTTTCGTTCTTTTTCCGTGAAAGTACCAACATAATTGCGTCCTTTTGGTGGCATGCCGCGTCCAGAGGGCACACCGAGAAGGATCGGTCTGCCATGATGGCGGTATTTCCCTACTCCATCGAGCCGGCTGGTGGCTAATAAACCTGCTTCCAGTTCGACTGGGGCCAACTCCGCTCCAGGCGTAGTTGGGGGGGATATCCCTTAACTTCACTGTACGTGGCCCTGGGTCAGAGTGCAAGAAAACGCACAAGATTCATTTGGGTTTCGGGCCGATTCTCCCGGTGAAATAGGTTGAATCTTGTGAATCCAGGCCTGTTTTGTTGGTTTGGGCACCCTACCAAAGTTCATGTTCCGACACGTGAAAATTGACATAACACGTTATTTAAAACAATGTTATGAGAAAAATTGAACGGCCGGGGACCCCCGTAAACCGGGTACTCACGACTCGGTTGGTTCAAAGCGTTAAAAATCCGGCTATTTGATTGGTTTTCTATTATTTTTAACTTAAGCACCCCTCCAAGGGGGACGGCCGGGGGGGTATTCCCAACAACCGTGTGGTTCTTTCTGACTCGATGAACACGCTAACTTTTGCACACCGTCGGCGCGATAAAACGACTTCGTCACAAGTAAACGAGGCGAATCTGTCACGCAACCGCCAGGTGTCGGACCACCTCACAGAAGTGAGCACAGCCGTTGAAGTGGAAACCGCGATTTCGACTGCGGCGTGACATGGGCGTGATGACCGGCGCGACCAGCCAACCAGGCGTTGGCACCTGCGGCACCGGGCCCGTGTTGACCAATTCGGCGGAATCCCTTGCGGTACAACACATTAGTGGTTGCGACACAGGACAGCTGTAATATAATTTTCCGCAGCAATATAATTTTCCGCAGCGTGTTGTCGTTGCTCAGCACGCGGCTGGCCGGCAACCCGTGGAGAGGCCTCCCCCAGCGGCAACATCTTCACCCCAGGATATTTTGTTGTCCCACGTGATGGTACGTCTTGATGTTAGGCGATATCGCTGTGACAATGCACACCGGTCGCTGCTATCCATGGAAATTGGCGCCCGAAGTTCGTAACCGGTTCACACCTTCGAGGTCGCAAAAAGCCTGGTAACAACAAAGCCTGGTAACAAAGCAGGCGTCAACCGAACGACACGGAAACAGCATGATTCAACAGATTAAACGGGTCTGGCCATGGTTTGGTAACATCGTCGAAGCGGTGTACACCGTGGCACAAGGAATGTGGGTAACTTTGCGCAACTGGATGATTACCTATCGTCCTGAGCGCAAGGCTTTTACCGAACATTTCGAGTATCCTGAGTTACCCGTGCCAGTGTCGGCCCGCTACCGCGGATTTCACCGCTTTGATTTGACCACATGCATTGCCTGCGACCAGTGCGCCAAGGTGTGTCCTGTCGATTGTATTTACATCGGTAAGGAACGTGTGGAAGGCGGCAAGGGCTTCAAGGTGACCGGCTACACCATTGACTACACGAAATGCATGTTTTGTGCTCTTTGTGTCGAACCGTGTCCAGTCGACTGCATTTTCATGGGTGCCACCCACGACCTGAGTTGCTACAGCCGCGATGGCTGCATTGTCGATTTTTCGCGGTTGCCGCTCGACCTGGCTTGGGGACGGAGCACGTTGAACCCGACGGCTGTTGCCGACTCAAAAGTGATTACCGATCCTGTCCACAGTGGGCCATATCAATAGATCAACAGCCGCACGTAGGCGACCGCATCCCGCTTCCTGAACTCCCGCAATCTACCATGGCTACACCGACTGCAATCGTCGCCTATTTGACCTTATTTGTAGCGGTCGGCTTTCTGTTTTTGTTTGTCAACCTGCTCGTGGGTTGGTTGTTGAGACCGAAGCTGCCGAATACTGAAAAGCTTGAGGTTTATGAATGTGGCGAACCGGTGATTGGTTCAAGTTTTGTTCAATTCGACTTGCGATTCTACGTGGTCGCTCTGTTGTTTATTATCTTCGATGTGGAAGTCGCGTTCTTTTTCCCCTGGGCAACCGTCTACGGCAAAGCGACGCAACTGGCGGCAGTCGAAGCACCACTGTTGCCGTCCGATAGAGACCCCACAGCCGACAGCACCAGCCTCTCGCATGTGGCCCTGGCCCGGCATCGAGAACTTGGCATTCACCAGCCAGTGATGCCGACACTGACCGATGCGGAGGCGGCTCGTAAAGGGGTCTTGAACGACCAGGCAGGCCGCAACCGGGAAGCCATTGTTCAGCTCGCCCGAAAGCTGGCGGCCATGTCATTTGCAGACATTGTCGTCTTCTTTGGCGTACTGATGGTCGGTTTTTTCTATGTTTGGAAGCGGGGCGATCTCAACTGGGTACGAGCGGTAAGCCGGGAACGTCGTGAGCCGGGGCATGCTCCCGAACTTTCCGAGCGAACCGAACCGAGTTCATCGATCCTCTCGGCTTGAAAAATGGCACGATCCGGACAGCCGGACTGGCAGATTCCTCAACCCTGAAATCCTTAATCATGAGCGGACCGACATTTGTTGCTCAGTTGAAAAGCAAGTTCGGCGATACCATCGTCGGGACGAACTTTGAAAATATCGACCCGTGGATCGAGGTTACCCCTGACGGTTTGGTCGAAGTTTGCAAATACCTTCGCGATGAGTCAGGACTCTCCTTTGACTACCTGAACTGCATTTCCGGAGTCGATTACTTTCACACCGACGAACAGAAACAGGCAAAGGCGAGCTGGGACCCCCACATCGAAGTCGTCTATCACCTGTTCAGCATGAAACTCAAACACAGCCTTGTTTTGAAAGTTTGCCTGCCCCGCTGGAAAGATGATACCCCAGGGCAGTTACCGGAAGTGCCGAGCGTTGCTGGCATATGGAGCACAGCCAATTGGCACGAACGGGAAGTCTTTGACCTCTGCGGAATCCATTTCACGAATCACCCCAACCTCCGTCGGATTCTTTGTCCCGAAGATTGGGTTGGCCACCCCCTGCGACGAGACTACGAAATGCCCCTCGAATACCACGGCATCCGCGGCCGCTAGGCCGGAAACCAACTGCCTCGAAGTGCACTGGTTATCCGCAACGTTAAGGGGTTAATCGCCCCGTCCAGCCAACCATTCCACCAACCCCCGATACTCCGTTTCATGAGCACGACTGTCGACGATCCCAGAATCATTGAATTCGACGTCCGCACGGACGAGATGTTGGTCAATATGGGCCCTCAGCACCCCAGTACGCACGGTGTGCTGCGGCTCATCTTGCGAACCGATGGTGAGGTGGTTTCGGAAGTGATGCCGCACATTGGCTACCTGCATCGCTGTGCCGAAAAAATTGGCGAGAACCTCACCCCCCGCCAATGGATTCCCTACACCGATCGCATGGACTATCTGGCCGGCATGAATATGAATCTGGGCTGGGCTCTTTGTGTCGAAAAATTGCTCAACTACCGCGTTCCAGAACGAGGCCGCCACCTCCGGGTCATCATTGCGGAACTGGGCCGGCTCGCCAGCCATCTGGTCGGCATGGGCGCTTATGGTCTTGACCTGGGGACTTTCAGCCCCTTCCTCTATGCGTTTCGGGAGCGGGAAAAAATTCTCGACTTGTTCGAAGAGGCCTGCGGGGCCCGGCTCACCTACAGCTACCTCACCCCGGGTGGCGCCACAGCCGACCTGCCCGATGGCTGGCTCGCCAAATGTGAAGATTTTCTCGACCAGTTCGAACCGATCATCCCGGAATATCACGCGTTGCTCACAACCAACGCGATCTTCATCAAACGAACGGCAGGTATCGGCGTCCTATCGCCCGAGATGGCCATTGGTTTCGGCACCAGCGGGCCGGTCCTCCGCGGCAGTGGGATCAACCACGATCTCCGTCGCGATGGGGAAGAAATCTACACCTCCATGTACGACGGCTACGCGTTTGAGGTGATCTGCCAGCTGAACGGACACTATCCCAACGACCACGATTATCCGCCCGTTCCCACCGAAGCGACCCTCGGTGATTGCTGGCACCGGTTTTATGTCCGCATGCTGGAGGTGGTCCAGGCGGTCGACTTGGTTCGGCAGGCAATGGATCGCTACAGTACTTCGCCAGACGGCCATGGCGAGCCGATCAAGCTTGCCCAAAAACTTCCCGCCGGCGAGGTTTACCTCGAAACCGAGGCGCCGCGCGGGCAGATGGGCTTTTACCTGGTAAGTGACGGCAATGCGATCCCCTGGCGAGCCCGGGCCCGTAGCAGTTCATTTTGTAACCTGTCGGTCACCAGCGATCTTTGCCAAGGATGTCTCATCGCCGATGTGCCGGCGATTGTCGGCTCGCTCGATGTCGTCATGGGGGAAATTGATCGATAGGCTTCAGGCCATAACCAAAACTTGACGACCTCCGGAACGGGAAGCCCCTCTCCCCGGGGAATCGGGGCGGCCCGACTCCACAGAAGCGGTCCCAGGATGGGAGGTTTAAGAACGGGTCGGGCCAGGGAAGCTCTCAAGCTTCAGAAAAATTAATTTCATGAAGACGTAAAGATCAGCAGAATATTGGTCGGGAGAACCAAATATCGGTCGTGATAAACAGTCCAGCCCAATTCCACGGGGGGGCTCCTGATTTAGTCGGGCGGGCCTGTACAGGGTCCAGGGCTTGTGCCATATTTCACAATCTCGCTTGTCAGCTGGCTCCCCATGAAACCGCATAGGCAGTTGCAAGAACTGGCAAGAAGAAAGACCGGTGCCGCCCCTGCAGGCGTTTCCCGCCTACGACCCACGTTTGCTTGCGACGTTTGGGTAAGGACAAATCACACTGTGGATGAGTTCTTCCGCCATTCCATCTCCGTTTGCCAATGGCCCGTGGACCGGGTTGTGGTCGGCAAGGTTTTGTACGTCCCTCAGAGGCGCCAAGGAATGCTCACGTAGTGGCTAAGTACATCAATCAATTTACCGAGCAGCTGCTGCAAGCACTTGGGATGTCAGTCGATCCCGATAGTTTTGCGGTGAGCATTTTGGGGCACGTCATCGCGGCGATGATCCATATCTTCCTGCTGCTCAACCTGGTGGCTGTCGGAGCACTCGTATTCATCTGGATGGAGCGGAAGATTTCCGGGCGGATTCAAGACCGGCTTGGCCCGACCCGGGTGGGTGGCAAATTCGGTTGGCTGCAGACTTTGGCCGACGGGCTCAAACTCATAACCAAAGAAGACCTGATGCCTGAAGGGGCCGATCCCTTGCTCTTTCGGATCGCACCCTATGTCAGTTTTTGTGCTTCTCTGGCGGCCTTTATCGCATTGCCATTCGCTGGTCAGGATATGCCATTCGTGGCCCAGCATCTCAACGTGGGAGTCTTTTTCATCCTGGCCGTACTCGGTCTGGAAGTCTTCGGTGTCATCCTGGCCGGTTATTCCTCCGCGTCGAAGTGGGCCCTTTTTGGTGCCATGCGGGAAGCAGCTCAAGTCGTCAGCTATGAGGTACCGCTGGGCCTGTGTGCCGTAGTGCCGGTCCTCTTGGCAGGGTCGATGGATTTGATCTTTATCGGCGACTGCCAGACCGGTTGGTTCACCAATTGGTACGTGTTCCACGACCCGTTCACTTTCATTGTGTTCTGGATTTACTTCACCTGTGCGACCGCGAGCGTGAACCGGGCACCGTTCGACCTGGCGGAGGCCGAAAGCGAACTGGTCGCGGGGTTCCATACCGAGTACTCAGGGCTGCGGTGGAGCTTTTTCTTCATGGCCGAATATGGATCGATGCTCCTGGTGGCCTTGTTGGCGTCGATCTTGTTCCTGGGTGGTTGGAACGGCCCGATCCCCGTCGCTCGATTGATTGGACTCGAGGAAGGGGGCTGGTTGTATGCAACCATGTGGCCAGGCTGGGGCACCTACCTGGCAGGCTTGCTCGGCGCGGTCAATGTGCTTGCCAAAGGATGCCTGGGAATTACCATCATGATCTGGATTCGCTGGACGTTGCCGCGGTTGCGCATCGATCAGGTAATGACGACATGCTTGAAGTACTGTTTGCCGATTGCGGCCATCATGTTCCTGGGAGCCACCACCTGGCAATTTGTCATTCCAGGTCGAGCCTTCTTTGGTTTTTTGCCCGCCTCGCAAACTGCCTTCGAGGTCAAGGAAAACTGGTCCGATCTGTTGGCGCTGCCACGGCAAGCAACCTCCTCCCCAGAGGACGCACCCACACACGACCCGACCCCCAATCCGCAGCCGCCGCCGGCAGCTGAAACCGGACCGAAGCAAACCCACCGACCGGCAAATTCTCCTCAACCGCTGACGCGAAAATAGAACTACCCCCACGATGGATACTTCGATTTACTGGCCGACATTTTTGTTTTGGTTTTTCGCCGCGGTTTGCTGCATGTTTGCCATCGGCGTCGTGCTGGCAACCAATATCGTCCGCATGGCGTTCTACCTTGTGCTCTCGCTGGCCGCCTCGTCCGGTCTGTTCTTCCTGGCTGGGGCCGACTTTGTGGGTGCCATGCAACTGATGATCTACGTCGGCGGAACCCTGGTGCTGTTGATCTTCGGCGTAATGCTGACCTCCCAGGCGAAGTTCGTCTCCATGAAAACCAGCCAATTCGACTGGACACTTGCAGCGTTGGCAGGCCTTTGCCTGCTGGCCGTGTTGATCTCGGCAGCGCTGGCGATTCCCGAATGGAAGGGCCTGGAGCGGGCAGAAGCTGAATCGCTCGGTATCCCCCAAACGGCAACACCTCTTGGGATGGGACTGTTGGGTGCACGCGTCGATGCGCCCCAGCGTTCGGGTTACCTGCTGGTCTTCGAAATCGTCTCGGTTCACCTGCTGGTCGTCCTGGTGGGCGCTGCCTACCTGGCCAGAGCTAAACGAAAAAGGAGCACTGCCGTCGGATGATCACCTTGCCGCTCGCAAATTTTCTGGCACAGCCTGTGGGGGTTTCGCAGTTCGTAATTGTAGGTGCGATCATGTTCACCTGCGGGGCAGTTTGTATGGCAACCAAGCGAAATGCCCTCGGCATCCTGATGGGTATCGAATTGGTACTCAACGGAGCCAACATCAACTTTATTGCCTTTGGCAGCCCCTACCTCCGTAGCGACGCTGGCTCGCTGGGGATGGATGGCCAGTTGATGTCGCTCTTCGTGATCGTATTGGCAGCTGCCGAAGCCGCTGTAGCCCTCGCGATCGCCTTGAATTTTTACAACAACTTTAACTCGATCGATGTGGATCGAGCCAATCAACTCAAAGGTTAGTACCGATTCAGCCAGGTTGGCCGGACACGACGAGACCAAATGGATCCCCAAACCGTCATTCCGAATCTGCTCACCATCGCCTGGCTCCTGCCGCTGGCGTCCTTTGTGATTATTTGGATCGCTTATTCGCTCCCGCAGTTGTTTGGCTCACGAGCAAGCTACGCAATCCAACCGTATGGAGCCTACCTCGCCGTCGGGACCATCGGGCTGGCCTTTGTCCTGAGCGCCGTCACGTTGCTGGGCTTCTGGTTGCCTACCTACCCGCTCTCCAGCCATGGCCATGCAGAACATGGAGAACATCACAAGCACGAACCATCAGGGCACGATAAAGCAGGACATGATGCAGGCGGGAACGAAAACCATGATTCGAGCGACGACAGTTCGGCCCATCTCCTACCATCGCACTCGACGTCGTCCCCGTTTCGCTGGGCTTCTGAAACCACAGCTTCTGCCACCGCAACCCACCACGACGCAGCTTCGGCAGAGCGTCCCCACAACAACACTCCTCCTCCGAGCATCTCGGGCAACTGGTATACGCTCGCCAAGTGTGGCGACCTTGAAATCACGCTCGGCTACTACATCGATGCGCTGACCGTGACGATGTTTTGCATGGTCACGTTGATCGCAACTTGCGTGCACGTGTATGCACTGGGATACATGCACGATGAATTACAGGAGTTCACCGACCCGGAAGTTACCACCCACGACGGAAAGAAACTCAAACGCCCCGGGCGGTTCCACCGTTTCTTCCAATATCTCTCGCTCTTTTCTTTCAGCATGCTGGGAATCGTACTTGCTGGCAATTTGGCGATGATGTTTGTGTTCTGGGAACTGGTCGGAATCTGTTCTTATTTCCTGATCGGGTTTTACACCGAGCGAAAAAGTGCCTCCACCGCTGCCAACAAGGCATTCATCGTCAATCGCGTCGGCGACTTCGGCATGCTCGTCGGATTGATGGCCCTCTGGTCCACACTCGGCACATTCGCATTCGGTGACATCACCCGGGAGGATGGTACGGTTGAACCTGGCATTTTCAGTCAACTCCATACGAAAGAAAACCATTACCACCTTGAGCCGAGCCCTGGCATGATTCAGTGGGCAGCACGCGACAAAATCAAAGAAGTCGTGCTGGAGAAGGGCGGGGCTGCGATTCCCGCCACGATTGAGGAACTTCGCCACGATCCCAACCATCAATACGGGCACTGGCTGCTGTTGATCGCGGGGCTGGGATTGTTTTGTGGTTGCGTCGGCAAGAGTGCCCAATTCCCCCTGCACGTCTGGCTCCCCGACGCCATGGAAGGCCCGACCCCGGTGTCGGCGCTGGTCCACTCGGCCACAATGGTGGCGGCCGGTGTCTACCTGGTGGGGCGAGCCTACCCGATCTTTATCCCCGAGGTACTCCTGGTGATCGCAGTCGTTGGTAGTATCACGCTGTTTTTGGCAGCGACC
This sequence comes from Planctomycetota bacterium, assembly GCA_963578605.1. Lineage (GTDB taxonomy): Bacteria > Planctomycetota > Planctomycetia > Pirellulales > Lacipirellulaceae > JAKVCB01. Next base: position 18,991 of record CAUZEA010000074.1, on the reverse strand, counting down.
ATCGCGTTGACCGCGACCGATATCAAACGTGTGCTCGCCTATTCCACCATCAGCCAGTTGGGCTACATGATGCTCGGCCTGGGGCTGGGTGGATTCGTAGCAGGCCTCTTCCACCTGATTACGCACGCCTTCTTCAAGGGGCTCTTGTTCCTGGGTTCCGGCTCGGTCATTCATGCCGTGCACACCAACGAAATGACCGAGATGGGTGGATTGCGAAAAAAAATGCCGATCACCGCGTACACCATGTTGATCGGATGTTTTGCGATTATCGGGGCAGGCCTGCCAATCGTTCACCTGGGCTATTTTGGCTTGAGCGGATTCTTTTCGAAGGATGCGATCATCGAGCAATCGTTCAGCCACATGACACGAAACGAAGCGCCCTGGTTGTGGTTGCTGTTTTTGCTGCCGGTTGTCGGAGCTTTGATGACCGCCTTCTACATGTTCCGGCTCTGGTTCATGACCTTTGCCGGCCAGCCACGCGACCAGCATCGGTTTGACCATGCCCACGAGTCCCCTCGGGTAATGACCGTGCCACTGATCATTCTGGCGATTTTCGCTATTGGGGTGGCTTGGGAGATTCCGGGCATCAACTTGTCGGTTCCCAAGTTATTGGAACAGGCACGACCTATCGGTACGCTGGCGACTGTCGAAGGCAATTTGATGTCGGAACTGGTAATCCCGACTGAACATGACAGTCACGCATTCGAAATCCGTCTCCCCGCGGGACTGATGGCATCTGGCATGGCTGCCGTTGGCCTCCTGCTGGCAGCACTTTTATATCTCTGGCGGGTTGTCGACCCGGCCAAGGTCCGCCATAACCTGCTGGTCCGCCCGTTGTATGCCCTTCTCTGGCACAAGTGGTGGTTCGACGAACTCTACGACTTGGTGTTCGTCAAGCCCACACTTTGGATCGGGCGTTTTGTTGCCGGCTTTGATCGCAGTGTGATTGATTCCATCCTGCATGCGTGTACCTGGATTTGCCGCGCGATGTCAGTCATTGTTGACGTGGTCGGCGACCGCACCTTGATTGACCGGACGGTTGACGGCATCGCCAGTTACACCTGGCGAGGTGGCTTGTCGTTACGCCGAGTGCAGACGGGGCGCCTGCGTCAATACATAATGTTTCTCGTGGTTGGCACCATCATTTTGTTTATGATTGCCACCATTTGGAGGGCGGCAGTTGCCGGATAAGCAGTAACTTGTTGCCCCGAAGTTACCCGGCGGGCACCAGACACAACAAGTTGAAATCAACTCCCAGTTCATTTCAAAAGACGATCCATCATGGACCCCCATAGTATTGCCAAATTCATAAGTCTGCTCGTATTCCTGCCTGCTATGGTAGCCCTGGTAATTTCGGTGCTGCCCCTGCGGGACGAACAACTCAAGTGGATCTCACTGCTCACGTTGGTTGCCGTCTTTCTCATGACGCTGGCGATGTTGTTTGGCTGGTCTGGTGCGCCGACATTCAATGCTGGCGTTGCCCAGATGCAAAATCTCTTCCAATACGATTGGATCCCTTCGTTCGGAATCCAGTACATGATGGGAACCGATGGGATTAGTTTCCCCTTGGTTACACTCACCGCATTTATCGGGGTGTTGGCGATGGGGGCAAGCTGGCCTATCAACAAACACGTCAAAGGCTACTGCGTGCTGTTCCTGCTTCTCCAGACAGGCATGTTGGGCGTGTTCCTGGCCCTCGACTTCTTCCTGTTCTATGTCTTCTGGGAAGTTATGTTGCTGCCGATGTACTTCTTGATCGGCATCTGGGGAGGCCCCCAGCGGGAATATGCCGCCATCAAGTTTTTCCTCTACACGCTGGCTGGCAGCGTGTTGATGCTGATCGCGATCCTGATGCTGTACTTCAACAGCGATTTAACCCAACTTAACGCTCAGCAACTCGTCGACAGCGGAATTGTCGTTCCAGAAAAAGTTGATGGCAAAGAAGAAACTCCCCAAGAAGCCTATTCCAAGTGGCTTGCGTCGGACATCACTTTGGCAAAGCACTTTCAGGATCACAAAGACTCCCAAACACCTTTGCACACGTTCAACATTCTTGCCCTGCAACAGATTGGGCAACACACTTCGGCCTTTGGTGACCCGGCCAATCCCGACAACCCGGTCAACAATCTTTGGCTGGGCAAGTCGCTCGGGTGGTGGGCCTTCGTGTTGTTGTTCATCGGTTTTGTGATCAAAGTGCCGAGCGTACCTTTACATACCTGGTTGCCCGACGCCCATGTCGAAGCCCCCACACCAATCTCCATGATTCTGGCCGGCATCCTCTTGAAAATGGGTGGCTACGGTATCATTCGAATCTGTTACCCGATTTGCCCCGAAGCAGGTTACGATCTGGCTTATTTTGTCTGCGGGGTTGGCGTTTTTAGCATGGTGTATGGTGCCTTCGCGGCCCTGGCTCAAACCGATTTCAAACGACTCGTCGCCTATAGTTCGGTGAGCCACATGGGCTACGTCGTACTGGGTTTGGGCGTGTGGAGTGCTGTGGCCGGCACCAATTACAATGCCGATTACTGGCGAATGGGTATGACCGGCGCAATGTTTCAGATGATTGCCCACGGGATCAGTTCGGCCGGAATGTTCTTCCTGGTGGGCGTGATCTACGACCGCGTTCACCATCGTAATTTGAATGAATTTGGGGGGTTGTTTGCCAAGATGCCCATCTACAGTGGGCTGGCTGTAGGTATTTTCTTTGCCGGTCTTGGCCTGCCTGGCCTCTGCGGCTTCATTGGCGAAGTGCTGGTGGTGCTCTCGGTCTGGAAGTACAGTATGGCCCTGGCCGTGATTTCAGCCGCGGTCGTCATCCTGACGGCTGGTTATATCCTCTGGACCCTGCAACGGGTTTATTTGGGCCCCGAGTACAAAGGACCCCATCCCGAATCGCTTGTGCCCATCACGTGGCGGGAATTTTCGATTGCCGCCCCACTGTTGGCACTGGCCATTTGGTTTGGTGTCTACCCCAGGGCCGTGTTGGACTATATGGAACCCTCGGTCAGCCAGACGGTTACCAACCTGGCAGACTGGGCCAAAGCCAACGAGCCCTTCAAGCTGGCTCAGCCCGCAGTACCAGGTGAAACGCTTACGGTGACCCATCAAAACGAAAGTCGAAATCTGTGAGCTTGCAAGCAATCGTCGATGGCCTGATCACCGACACCTACCATAGCCTTGTGCTATTCCGGCCGGAGCTCATTCTGTGCGCGACGATTGTCGCCCTGCTGCTGGTGCGCCTGATTCCGTGGTTGGAAAAAATAGATCCCTCGATCGTGGCATTCGCAGGGGCCGGCCTCGCCCTCTGGTACGCGATTCCCACGGGAGGACTGGCAGAATTGGTCAGCCAAGGCCCACAAGAAATCTTTACTGGCATGCTGGTCTGTGACTCGCTTACTGTTTATGTGCGGGTCGTACTTTTGTTCTTCGTGGTGCTGTTCGTCGTGTTAACGCGAATGACCGGGCTGGCAGATGGAAACGACGGGCAGGATTTTTATGCGCTGGTACTCGGGGCCACGCTGGGAATGTGCATCATGGCCTCGGCAAATCATCTGATGACCGTTTTCCTGGGCGTCGAAATGGCCAGTGTGCCTTCCTACGTGTTGGCCGGGGCCGTCAAAGGACGCCAACGCTCTAGCGAGGCTGCGCTCAAGTACGCCGTATACGGGGCCGGCGCTGCAGGCGTTATGTTGTATGGAATCAGCCTGTTGGCAGGCGTGCTGGGAACCGCCCATTTGCCAACCGTTGCTACCACCTTGGCAGCGGTCGATTTTACCGCTGAGGGCGGTTCGGGCCGCGCCATGGTCCTGGCTCTGGCGGCGGTGATGATCATGGTCGGGCTGGCTTTCAAGCTCGCGGCGGTACCGTTCCATTTTTGGTGCCCAGACGTCTTTGAAGGGGCCTCGGCAGAAGTCAACGCGTTCCTGTCCGTAGCCTCCAAAGCTGCCGCCCTGGCCTTGCTGATACGGGTTGCCCTGGGCGTCACCTCCCCGGCTGAAAGCCAGGAATTGGCGATAGCCGTGCCCCCGGCCCATGTCACCTATGTGGCAATGCAGGTACCCGCGGCAGTCACCAGCGACCACCTGTCCGCCATATCGCAAACACGCAACTTCGTGGTTCTGATGTTGGCGGTCATTGCCGCGGTAACCTGTACCTTCGGGAATCTTGCCGCCTACGGACAAACCAACATCAAACGCCTCTTTGCCTACTCGACGATTGCCCATGCCGGCTACATGATGATGCCGATTGCGGCGGCCGTTTATCTCGCCGGTACCAATTTGGACCAGGCCCGAGACGCCGTTTCAGCTCTGTTGTTCTACATCGGCGTCTACTTCTTCATGAACCTCGGTGCCTTTGCCATCGTCGCCTTTTTACGCAACACGATGCAAAGTGAAGAAATCGCCGACTACGGCGGTTTGATTCGCACCGCGCCACTAACCGCCATCTGCCTGACAGCCATCCTGTTCAGCCTGATCGGCCTTCCCCCATTCGGCGGTTTTTGGGCCAAAGTCAAGGCCTTTATGGCATTGGTCGACGCCGGAGGGCCGGTGATGATCTCACTGCTTGTGGTCGGTGGCCTCAATACTGTGCTCTCACTAATCTACTACCTGCGGTTGGCGAAAATAATGTGTATGGATCCCGAGCCCGAGTCACGCGGGCCCGTGACCATGCCCTTCCTGCCGGTTATTTACATTTTGCTCGTTTCGATCCCCGTAATCCTGTTGGGAATCTTTCCCGAAAAGCTGGCCCACTGGGCGCAACTTGCGGGTCTTCAAGTCTTGATGTAATCGAAAGTACCCCCGTCGTTTGTCCACCACCAACACCATCGACGCCCTGAATCAACTTTTGGTCACCCTTGGCCGATCGTTCCCGCAATATCTGCGCTACGCGCGTCCCTATATCCCCCCAGGTCATGAACGTACCGCCGAAATATTGGAGGAAATTACGTCCGATCAAAACGAACTGATCGAACGCATCAGCCAGGAGATTTACGATTCAGGAGAACTACCTGACCTGGGAAAATTCCCCGTAGAGTTTACTAACTCGCACGATCTCAGTATCGACTATCTGGCCCGCGAATCCATTCACCTTGTTGAACAAGACGTGGCCCGTCTGACCACCTGTGCCGAATCTCTTCATTTAGCTCCAGCTGCCAAAACCCTCGCCGAGGAAGCCGTGGGAATGACTCAAGGACACCTCGAATCGCTCAAAGAACTCGCCCACGGGGTATAACCGGCAAACTAGCGTAAATTGCGCGGCCCATGCTCTTTGATACCCACGCACATCTCGACCAGGGAGATTTTGACAACGACCGGGACGAAGTCATCGCCCGTGCCCGCGATGCCGACGTCAGCGAGATCGTCGCAATTGGCACCTCGGCTCCTACCAGTGCCACCTGTGTCGAGTTGGCTGCCCGCTATGACGGCGTCTATGCGGCCGTTGGCATCCAGCCAAATTCTGTCGCCGACGCGGCAGAAGGGGATTGGAACCAAGTCCTTGAATTGATGGCCCAGCCTGGTGTCGTCGCCATCGGAGAAACAGGTCTCGATCGATACTGGGACTTTTCACCTTTCGATTTACAGCAGGACTACTTCGATCGACATCTGCGACTCTCAAGTGATCGCAAGCTCCCCTTCATTGTTCACATGCGGGATTGCGATGAAGACATTCTTGAGATGCTGCGCGAAGCCCACCAGCGAGGACCTCTCAATGGCGTCATGCACTCGTTTACGGGCACCGCTGAAATGGCTGCCGAGTGCACTGAAATGGGGCTCTACATCAGCTTCGCTGGGATGGTCACTTTCAAGAAATCGGATGAACTCCGTCGCATCGCGGGCACGATCCCCAACGACCGCATTCTTGTTGAAACCGATAGCCCTTACCTTTCGCCCCATCCGGTCCGCAGTCAGCGGCGCAATGAACCGGCGAACGTGCGGTATACAGCAACTTGCCTTGCCGAAGTGCGAGGCTGCTCACTCGAAGCTTTCGCTGCCCAAACAACCGCCAATGCAAAACGCTTGTTTCTAGCCGAGTAGCCGAGGCCGTTACCCAGGTCGACTCAGCGGCGTTATTTTTACCTGTTCAGATTCAATACGTCAGCGAAGTTTTCGAAAGGTCGCAAACTGACCCTGTAGGGACGGTTCCGACTCGCCGTTTCATAGATTGTCCCGCTGCCGCCGCCACTACAACAGTCACAGCCACCTAAAGCGTAATCACACCCCGGTTCGCAACAGCACGAAGGACCCGGCTCGCAACAGCACGAAGGACCGCAACCACATCCAGGTTTGTAACCGCAGGAAGGATCGCAATCACACTCCGGTTCGCAGCCGTAAAGACCGTGATTTCTCCAGCAGTTGCTGATCGAACAACGAATTGCCTCGACCAAACTTCCCGGTCCAATAATTCCAAATCCGTGATAACCACCCCGTCGACGTCCGTATCTGTAACCAGGCCCGCAGGGACCACTGCCATACCCTGGCTCGTAACCACACCCTGGTTCGAAGCCACATGCCGGCTCGCAACCACACCCTGGTTCGAAGCCACATGCCGGTTCACAACCACACCCTGGTTCGAAGCCACATGCCGGTTCACAGCCACACCCTGGTTTGAAGCCACATGCCGGTTCGCAGCCACACCCTGGTTCAAAGCCACATGCCGGTTCGCAGCCACACCCTGGTTCAAAGCCACATGCCGGTTCACAGCCACACCCTGATTCGAAGCCACATGCCGGTTCGCAGCCACAAGAAACTTCCCCACAACAATCACCACAACCACAGCAGTCGTTGCAGGCACACTCACAACCACACCCGGGATAGCTACCCCACAGACCATGGTTCACTTTGTAAAACCACCGGCTGGTACAACCCATTGAACCAGCGCACAATACAACTGCCACGGCAATAATTGCTAGATTCTTTTGCATGGAATCTGACCTCAGAAAAGTGCTAGTACCAATGACGGCTGCCGCCTTCGTTAGCGGCCATCACCTTCGCTTGTCAGTTGCATATCGACGAATGGCATGCCTCGAAGTTAGAGAATCGTTACAATCGTCAAAATTTGACATGCAAGCACCTTGTCGCCGGCGGTGGTAATTACCTGGCCCCATCTCCCTTTACCCTGAGACTTTCTTCAATGGACGACAAAGCCAAACAATTCTTCAAGGACCTTCTCGAAACGCCCAGTCCGTCTGGATTCGAACAACCGGTCCAGGACCATGTTCGAAAATATGCTGCGAAATTTTCTGATCATTTGCATACGGATCTGCACGGAAACGTGATTGTCAGTGTGAATCCCGAGGCAAAACTTCGCGTAATGTTCGCCGGGCATGCCGACCAAATTGGCTTGATCGTTACTTACATCAATGACAACGGGTTCATCTATACCAGCCCGATCGGCGGCTGGGACCCTCAACAGCTTGTCGGCCAGAGGATGACCATCCACACACAAGGCGGTCCTGTGGCAGCAGTGCTTGCCCGCAAGCCAATTCATTTGCTCGAACCGAAAGAGCGCAAGCAGGTGGTCAAGCAAAAAGAACTTTGGCTCGATGTTGGGGCCAAGGACCGGGAAGAAGTTGCCGCGATCATCCAAATTGGTGATGGTGTGACACTGGAACTCGGCTACCAGGAAATGCGCAACAACCTGGCAAACTCGCCTGGAATGGACAACAAAACGGGTCTCTGGGTTTGTATCGAGGCAGCACGACGGGCAAAACAACGTGGTGGGCTGCAGGTGGCTTTGTTTGCGGCAGCAACCGTTCAGGAAGAAATCGGTTTGCGTGGCGCCATAACCAGCGCTTACGGTGTTAATCCCGACGTCGGTATCGGTGTCGATGTGACCTTTTCAACCGATTGTCCGACCATCGACAAAAACCAGGAGGGGGACATTTGTCTTGGTGGTGGCCCGGTCATTTGCCGGGGCCCGAACATTAACCCCAACGTTGCCGAACAACTCCGTACCGCGGCAGAGCGATGCGAGATCGATGTGCAATATCAGGCAGTTGGGCGGGGAACAGGAACCGATGCCAATGCCATACAGTTGTCCCGAGCCGGTGTTGCAGCAGGCCTTGTCAGCGTACCCAATCGCTACATGCACAGTGCTGTGGAAATGGTCTCTTTGGATGACCTGGATGCCTGCGCCGACCTTCTTGCTGAGTTTGCCCTCGGCATCGAAGCGACTGCCGACTTTACCCCGCGTTGAACACCAAGCCTGCCTTGGTATACGTTACCCTTCACGGATTTGCACGTAGCTCTCATACCGGCGGGTATCGACCCATCCATCGGCGACTGCGTCCTTGACCGCACACTCATCTTCATGCGTGTGCGTGCAGTCGGGGTACCGGCATTTGCTGACATAAGGGCGGATGTCACGAAAGTACCCCGCCACCTCTTCAGCGATGACATCCCAAAGTTTAAACTGCCGGATGCCGGGAGTGTCGACCACATACGAAGCTGAGGGCAAGCCAGCTTGTGACAGGTCGGATGACGTGCTTACCCTGTTTCCTGGGAGCGGCAATTCCAGGCGAATCAGCTCGGCAGTTGTGGTGGTATGCCGCCCTTTTTGCGTCTCCCGGCTGACTGTCTGGACTTTGCGACCAAGCCCCGGCTCCACGACATTCAGCAGCGAAGTCTTTCCCACGCCACTCTGCCCGGTCACGACGGTTTCCTGCCCAACTAACTGGTTGCGAAGCTGTTGGATTCCGAAATGAGTTTCGGCCGAGGTCATCAGCACACGATACCCGAGCCGTCCATACACGCCCACCAGTGGCATGAGGTCAGCCGGATTCACCAGGTCGATCTTGTTGATGCAAATCGTGGGAAGAATCCCGGCCCGCTCGGCGGTGACAAGCAAGCGGTCGATTAAATTTGGTTTGATACGTGGTTCGGCAGCACTGGCAACAATGATCAACTGGTCGACATTGGCCACAATAATCTGTTGTCGCCCGCGACTTGCGCGGCTTAGTACGCCGTGGCGGGGTTCGACACGCTCAATAATCCCTTCAGAAAGCCTGCCGGCAGTGGATGGCTCATCGCCACGCGGTTGAGTCCGTAGCGGATCGGAATGGATGTCAGGTCGGCCACCCACGGTACGAAACCAGACATGGTCGCCAGCAGCCACAACATGGCGCTGATCGGTTGCAAACGACTTCAACAACCGCCTGATCACACATGGATGGACGATACCCTGGGCATCTTCAATCAGGCTGACAAGTCCTTTCACGCAAAGCACGCGGCCGAGTCGGCATTCCTTCCGGTCAATTTCCGGCAAGACCACGGTCCCAGAAGCGTCCTCGATGATTTCGGCGCCAGCTACCGTCCGTTTGCGAGAAAGCTTGCCCTTTGCGCGAACCCGTTCGGCAAGTTCCTCGTCGAAATCTTCATTGTCGAAGTGTTCGGTATAATCTTTTTGACGCGTACGGATTTCGCGATTCTTGCGAAAATCGGTCCGAATTTTCCACTTCTTGGACATAAAGGAGAGCTCACTTCCAGTGCGAGCTGCTGAGCTGGCTTACACTTGTTGGTGGAATCTCAAACAGGTTTATCAGGCACGTCGATCTGGCCCGCCCTCATGTCGGTAGGATCGTACCGCTTACCCGCCCGGTAATCGTCTGGTTGGTGTTCAAGCCCCGCTCGCGAGAGGAGCGATTCGGCCATAATCTCGCGGGACGCATTGTCCGGCGGCGGTGGCCCCACAGCCCCTTGCTCGGTCGGGTCGTACGAAACCTCATACTTGTGCTTGGCGACCGACAAGATATCGCCCGGGTCAATTCGTTTTTCCTCCACCTTTATATCATTGATTTTAATACCATTGCGACTTCCCAAGTCGCGCACATATAAATACCCGCTGTCGAAGGTGAGTTGGCAGTGGTGCGCCGAAACATTGGCAAAGCGAAGTACAATGTCACAACTTTCCCGACGACCCACGAGCAGCTTTTCTTTCATTAGGGGAATCGGGTCCCCTCCTCCCTGTGGAACAAGTTGTCCATACATAGGTACCCTTCTTGAAAATAACCAGATGACAAAATATGATCGGACCTAACAGGACAATGGCCCAAGACGTGGTCGCCGTCAAATTACGGATGGATATTGACTCTGCGTGATGGTGACCCAATGTTAAACTTGACCCAATGTTAAACTTGGTCCAATGTTAAACTTGGTCCAATGTTAAACCTGGTCCAATGTTAAACCTGGTCCGCGGATGAATGGATGGAAAAAATCACTGAGCAATAACCCGAAATCTGAGTGCTTCCTACACCTTACCACTTTACGCAGTAACGCAATTGTCGTCAACCAAACTACTTACGACGATTCAACCGACTCCAGCCTGGCGCGAGTCCGGTCTCCGTCACTTTGCATATAACTTCTTTCTACGGCGCCGGTTCGGCTTTCGGGTGCAAAAAGTGAGCATCGATGCCGGATTCACTTGTCCGAACGTCGATGGCACCGTAACAACTGGTGGCTGTGTATTTTGCGACAATCGCAGCTTCAGCCCCAGTCGCCGCCTCCCGAGGGCAGATGTTCACGGCCAAATCGACCAAAGCATTGTCCGGATGCGACGACGTTACCGAAATTGCCAGCATTTTCTCGCTTATTTTCAGCCCGCCACCAATACGTACGCACCTGTCGAGATTTTGCGTCCCCTCTACCTTGAGGCCTTGAACCACCCCCAAGTTGTGGGACTCGCCATCGGCACCCGGCCTGACTGCGTACCCGAAGAGATACTCGCCTTGCTTGAAGAACTTGCCTACGAGTCGTATGTTTCGGTCGAATACGGAATGCAAACGGTGCACAACCGCTCGCTCGATTGGATGAACCGCGGTCATCATCACGACGTGACGGTCGACGCGGTTGAGCGAAGTCGCGGACGCGGATTCGAAATCTGTGCCCATGCAATTCTTGGGTTGCCTGGCGAATCTCGCGCAGACATGCTCGCCACGGCCCAAGAAGTGGCCCGGCTCCAATTCGATGCCGTCAAAATCCACAATCTGTACTGCGTCAAGAATACAGCCCTCGCCGACCAGGTGGCGGCTGGTGAAGTCCAGCTCATCGATCAGCATGACTATGTCGAAACCGTGGTCGACTTTCTCGAGCAACTTCCACCGGAAACGGTTGTTGAGCGGATCAGCGGCGATGCTCCGCCCGACTACTTTGTGGGACCAGCCTGGTGCCTCGACAAACCGGCAGTTCGCGCTGCGATTCTGGACGAATTCGAACGTCGCGACACCTGGCAGGGCCGGCACTATTGCTTCCCCGCTGAGACGTAACTCGTCTCCTTCAGCCGACGAGCCACGCCCCGCAGCATGTCTCTACGGCATGTCTTTACAGACAATCCTCGCGTAGAATGGACGGACTCCTCGGAGAGAATTGGGTGAACGCCCGCTTTGCCTGATGGCAAAGCGAGAGGAAAGTCCGGGCACCAAAGGACAGGGTGGTGGGTAACGCCCACCGACCATGAGGTCAGGGAAAGTGCCACAGAAAAGATACCGCCTACGGGGAGTCGAGTTCTACGCAGGTTCGCCTGCGTCTGTGGGACTCGGCTCCCCCGGTAAGGGTGAAAAGGTGCGGTAAGAGCGCACCGCAGGCGGGGTGACTCGCCTGGCTCGGTAAACCCCACCCGGTGCAAGGCCAAACAGGGAGCATGAGCTGGTCCGGCTCGCCACGACTCCCGGGTAGGCCGCTAGAGGTGACGGGCAACCGTCGCCGTAGAGGAATGTTCGCCACCGCGTGCTGGCCCTGCGGGGCCTCGCGCAGGACAGAACCCGGCTTATCGATTCTCTCCGAGGAGTTCTCAGCGCTAGCCGGCGAGCCCCAGCCACCCCTGCCAGGGACGGCTGGGCTCACCAGCTGCTAGCTTAACTTAGAACGAGGATGGGTTAAACGAACCATTTCCCAGGGAACTACTACGAAGCGAACCCTGCCCCAACGGTTGCGGTACCGGAGCCGGAGCCGATGCTACAGGCTGCGGGCGACGGGTTGGTGGAGCAGCACGTTCGCTCGGGATCTTGTCCTGCTCAATCACCTGCAACAATTTGGAGATGCAGAGCTTATTCATGCTGGTATGGAGGTCGTGTGCCTCGGTTTTCAAGTATTCGTGCATACTGCGGGGGAGCCGAACCGTAATCACCCGGGTTGGCTCCGACTCCGTATCAGCCGCAGTCCGCTTCCCGCGAAGCTTGACGATCCATTGCTGAATCTGGTCGTACTCCAAACTTTTTTCGAAGGTGATTAATTCTTCCAGGCTGGGGAATGTCTGGCGGACCAAGCCTTCCACCCCCAGGAGTTCCCTAAAAAAGGTCACCCAGTCGGGGTCTTGCTGGTACAGCAGTCGGGCCCGCTCAAGAACGCTTTGAAACTTTTCCGTCGGTTGGGTTAGCACGGCTTTGTCTCCTTCCAGTCGTGTGTGTTCGGGAGGACGTAACACCACCTCTGGCGTCACTGAACAGTCCATTCTTTCTATCGGTCAATGACATTAACCGATATCCTTGCACTGCTTGCAGTTAGGGCCACTCCAGCTGGCTGCCTAATATCGGGCACCCACTGCCTGTATCGCAGGCCCTCTCGGCGTGCCTGCTTTGTGGGCAGTATGGCTTTTCCCATTTGCTGGAGTGTCCTGTCCGAATTACCAAAAATATTGCTCCCGCGGGAAGGCCAATTAACCGGTACGTCCTACAAAAATCAATCTTGGTACCGATATGTCCAGAAAACTGTGGCCGATTTTGCTCCGCCTCCAATCGACTCATTGACCCCCAACGTCCGAAAACCGAAAATCGACGTACGGCCAGTCGAGTCCACCACGACCCCGCCCGGCTACAAGCCACCCACCCCGAGTGCCTCAGTCAAGAGAAATTAAATCCAAACGAAAGATAAAACATGAGCCAAGTTCTTACTGGTCAGCCGATCCAAACGCAATCTGGCGGCCTCGTCGTCCCCAACGAGCCAATCATCCCGTTTATCGAAGGCGACGGGACCGGACCGGACATTTGGCGGGCCAGCCACGCTGTTTTTGATGCCGCGATCGAGAAGGCCTATGGGGGCGAAAGAAGGATTGCCTGGAAGGAAGTATTGGCAGGTCAGAAAGCGTTTGATGCAACCGGCAACTGGCTGCCCGAAGAAACGCTAGCAGCTTTTCGCGAGTACCTGGTCGGTATCAAGGGCCCGCTCACGACTCCCGTCGGGGGTGGAATTCGTAGCCTGAACGTCGCGCTGCGGCAAATTCTCGACCTTTACGTTTGCTTGCGGCCCATCCAATATTTCCAGGGAGTCCCTACTCCAATCCGGCAACCGGAACTGACGAACATGGTCATCTTTCGGGAAAACAGCGAGGACATTTACGCCGGCATTGAGTTTGAGCATGGGACCGAGGACTGCAACCGCTTCAAGCAACTCTGTTCCGAAGCCTTTCCAGAGCGATGGAAGAAAATCCGCTTTCCAGCTACGGCAGGATTTGGCATCAAGCCGGTAAGTCAAGAAGGCACACAGCGACTGGTCAGATCGGCGATCCGATACGCAATCGAGAATAATCAGTCGTCGGTAACCCTGGTCCACAAAGGCAATATCATGAAATTCACCGAAGGTGCTTTTCGCGACTGGGGCTATCAGTGTGCAGCGGAGGAATTTGGTGCTGAACCTATTGATGGCGGGCCCTGGCACCAATTCCTGTCACCCAGGACAGGCAAGCTGATTGTCATCAAGGATGTCATTGCCGATGCGATGCTGCAACAAATCCTTACCAGACCCGTCGAGTACGATGTCATTGCCACACTGAACCTCAATGGCGATTACATTAGCGACGCGTTGGCGGCCTGTGTAGGCGGGATCGGAATTGCCCCTGGAGGGAATATCAACTACGAAACCGGGCATGCCATCTTTGAGGCCACCCATGGCACCGCGCCCAAATACGCTGGCCAGGACAAAGTCAACCCGGGCTCCGTGATTCTTTCCGGAGCGATGATGCTGCGTCATCTTGATTGGTCCGAAGCTGCCGATCTCATCACTACTGGACTCAACGGCGCCATTGAGGCGAAGACCGTCACCTACGATTTCGAGCGCGTGATGGATGGGGCGAAGCTGGTTAAATGCAGCGAGTTCGGCGCAGCGATTATCCAACACATGGAATGACTCCACCGCATTTTCGGGCAGCAGACACCCTCGACCCCGTGGGAACCATGGATTCTCTTCAAGACTCGTCGGCTCACGGCCATTCCCGGCTGCCAGCCGTGGAGGAGACCGAAAAGACCGTCATCTCCAGCAATACGCCCATCCCCGGGCTACTGCTGCCGACAGGCTTGCGTCCTCACGAACTCGGCCAGGTATTGGTCGGACAAAAGTTGGGTGACTACTGGCTGGAAGAATTCGTGGGTGGAGGTGGCATGGGTGCCGTCTTTCGGGCCAGAGACACCAAGTTGAACCGCAACGTCGCCGTCAAGGTGCTCTCGACCGCCGAGGCTGGCAATACTGAATTGGTCCACCGATTTCAAGTCGAGGCCCAATCGGCAGCCCGACTCGATCATCCGCATATTGCCCGCGTCCACTCCGTTGGCGAAGACCAAGGAGTTCCGTTCATCGTCTTCGAATATATCGACGGCGCAAACCTGCGTGACACGGTACGGTCGGCAGGTCCGCTCCCCTTGAGTCAAGCCCTCGACTACACGCTACAGATTACAGACGCTCTCGCCCATGCCTGGCAACGTGACGTGGTGCATCGCGACATCAAGCCGTCGAACATTTTGATCACCCTCGACGGGCAGGCAAAGCTGGTTGACATGGGATTGGCTCGCCTTGACCATATGGATCAAACCAATCATGAATTGACGGCCAGCGGAATGACCATCGGCACGTTTGACTACATCGCTCCGGAACAGGCCCGCAATCCCAAAGATGCCGACACCCGCAGCGACATCTACTCGTTGGGCTGCACGCTCTTTTTTCTGCTCACTGGCCACCCCCCTTTCTCCGGTGGAACCGCACTGCAAAAACTCTTGCAACATCAAGGGGTCAACCCACCCTCGCTGCAACATTTTCGCGAAGATATTTCCCCGGCGGTTGTCGAGGTCGTGGAAATCATGTTGTCAAAACGCCCTGAAGACCGTTTTCAAAACCCTCCCGAATTACTGGTTGCCCTCATTCAGATCGCTGAAGAATTAGGAATCCGTCACGCACCGGTTATGGTGCCCACATCGTGGCCCGGCGGCATGCCTCGCAACAAACCGTGGCGCCGCCACCTGCCGTGGGCCGTGCCCCTGGCATTGCTGTTGGGGACCGTTGTCGGCATTGAACTGCTGCTCAGCCCGGGCAACCAACCCACAGGCTGGCAGCGGCCGCCGGAGAACGGCCTGTCACCACTGGATGACGGCACACCAGAATTCCCCATCCAGTCACCCGTAACCAGTTCACCCACGACAAGTGGCCCACCAGGCACGGAAAGCCCACCCACCGGACCTCCTCCTGGAATGCCGGCAAAAACTATCCAAGGTCCTCTCCCCCCCGACACGGTACCGGTTGAACCGACGCATCCCTCCTCTTTCTCACCGGGTCCACCCCAATCGGTCGCCCCCCCGCTCACCCCGGCAGAGGGCGCCCCTCCCGCTTCAGGCTCGTAGTGCCGCAACACCTCACATCGGCTAAACTAGCCGACCCTGCAGCAACCTTTGCGGAATTCTCCAAGGGTCCAAGTTACGATGGCCGATTCGCCAAACTCCCAGCCTCAAAATGCTGGTCGCCGCCGCCAGGGTGGCTATTTAACGACGCCGCCAAACTCGAAAAGCATACCCGGTGGCATTCCCTACATCATCGGCAACGAAGTCGCCGAGCGATTCAGCTTCTACGGAATGCGGGCCATTCTGGCCGTGTTCATGACCGAATATCTGCTCGATATGTCGGGGCAACTCGCCCCCATGGATGAGCACACCGCTAACGAGTGGCAACATACATTCGTCGCTGCAGTCTACTTCTTCCCGATCATGGGTGCCGTCTTCGCCGACTGGTTGTTTGGAAAATACCGGACCATCCTGTTGGTATCGCTCATCTACTGTGCCGGCCATGCCATGATGGCGGTGGTCGATTTCCCGCAAACCACCGGAATCGAACCAAGAACGGCTCTCTTTATTGCCTTGTGCCTGATCGCAATTGGCTCGGGCGGAATCAAGCCATGCGTTTCTGCGCACGTGGGCGATCAGTTCAGTTCCCAGAATTCCCACCTGCTCTCCCGAGTTTTTGGTTGGTTCTACTTTTCAATCAATCTCGGATCCGCCGCCTCGACCTTGCTGATTCCTGAACTCCTCAAGCGGTACGGGCCCGGGGTTGCTTTCGCAGTTCCAGGCATTTTGATGGGACTCGCAACCTTCGTTTTCTGGATGGGCCGAAACAAGTTCGTCCATATTCCACCGGGTGGCAAAAAATTCTTCTCGGAAACTTTCAGTCCCGACGGTTTGCAGGCCATTGGGAACCTGATTCCGCTCTACCTGCTGATTGCCATGTTCTGGTGCCTGTTTGATCAAACCCAGTCGGCCTGGATTCATCAGGCAAAAGAGATGAATCGCCTCCTTTACGATTTTGAATCGTTTGGTCAGCAGTGGAGATGGGAGGTACTACCCTCGCAAATTCAGGCGATCAACCCAATTCTGGTGATGCTCTTCATTCCGATATTTACCTACCTCGTCTACCCGTTAATGGGCCGCTTTTTCAAAGTCACCCCATTGCGAAAAATTGGCATCGGGCTGTTTGTGACTGTCCCTTCCTTCATGCTGACCGGCTGGATTGAATGGCGTCTTGACCATGGAGAGCAACCCTACATCGGCTGGCAAATCCTGGCCTACGTCGTCATCACTGCGGCCGAAATCATGATCTCGATTACGGCGATTGAATTTTCCTATACGCAAGCTCCCAAGAAAATGAAGTCCTTTATCATGGGGCTGTTTTTGCTCTCGGTCGCGCTGGGGAATATCTTCACCGCTTTTGTCAATCGAGTCATTGTCACAGAGACTAAAAAAGGAAATACGCTGCTGGAGGGTGCCAACTACTACTGGTTCTTTACCGTGCTCATGCTGCTGACCGCAGTCGCTTATGTCGTTTGGTCGCAATTCTATCGAGGCCAGAAGTACATCCAGGGAGAATGAGGATGACAGCCGCCCATGACCGGCTCCCGTCCCTAGCTGTGACGGCACCCAAACACAACCTGAAAACCCTCACTGCCAGCAACGCACGGGTCCGGAAACACCCACAGCAAGCGACCAGGTCGCTTGACAACTGCCGTTTGAGGACGTTTACTAAAAGGTCGAAACCGAGTTCGGGTGTAGGCGAACACCTGCCCGGACGAAAGATTTATCTGGATTCACCCCGCTTGATGAGGATTCTGATGCGTTGTTTGAAAATGTTTACTGCAGTTGTTGCAGTTACCACCGTTGTGCTCGTTCGCCCTGCCGCGGCTCTTCCCCAGTTCCAAAAGGTGTTTTTTACAGAATACATTAATGACCACGGTAACGCGGAATTTGCCGAAATGGTCAAAACCGAAGTCAAGTGTTTTATTTGCCACCAGGGTAAGAAAAAGAAGAAAAATAGAAATCCGTACGGCATGCAACTCTCTGAGTTGCTGGACAAAAAGAAAGACAAGAAAGACGTCGACAAGATCTCAGCTGCCCTCAAAAAGGTTGGCGACATGCCCTCCAATCCTAAAGACCCAAACAGCGAAACCTACGCAGAACGCATCGCCGCCGGCAAGTTGCCTGCCGCCGATAACCTTGAAGACCTGAAGGTCGAACCCAAAGATAGCGATGAAGAGTAGCCATCGATCATCGCGTTGCCCGCAGCGATTATAAAAAACCACCCGCAAAACTGCTGCCGTACTGTGGCAGCAGTTTTTTTGGGGAGTCTACAAGAGCTGTTGCAAGGTCTCGGGCAGGCACAGCCGCTACCAGCTTGGGGAAACACTTACCTCTCCAAGCCACCCCTAATTTCAACAAATGCCTGGACTCTCCGCTTGCTGGTAACACACTTCTTGCCCCCAAAGCCTCATCCCTGACGATCCCTCGTTGGGTCAGGTGCCGCCCACGCACCAGTACGCCAACCATCAACAAAATGACGATACCCATGAGTAGCGTGGTGCGACGAACCGCCGCAGCATTGCACTGTCCCAGGGAAACGCCAGCCAGCGTTAACATCACTCCGAACACGCCAAACAGAGACACACCAAACATCAAAGCGGTCAGCGGATCGTTGCCCATTATGCCATTTCGCACACCCGCGGGAACCTCCATAATCACCCATACGCCAACAACCAGTTGCAGCAACGTTGAGACCAGAGCAATTCGGCCACCAAATGCCGTGATCATCTTCCCCTGTTCTCCGAATCGCAGTCCCAGAACCATCAGCGCGACTCCGGTCACTGCCAGCGACGCCAACGCGAAATGAACACTCAGGGAAATCACCGTGGGACTCATCAAAACAGGCCGAAGCAATGGTCGAGTAATGGTCTCCTCAAGAATCAACTCGGGACGATCCGCCAAAAGACTCATCGCGGACATCAAGGGTGGAAAATGATAAAGTAAATTGGTGGTAGCAAGGCAGGCGAACAATGCGTGGACAAACCGGTGCCGCTTAAGTCGCTCCCAGGTTAACGCATAGATGAAAAGGCAAACCAGGGAAAAAACCAGTTCCAGCAGCACTACGACATAACCCCGGACCGGAAACCGCCCCAGCATATTCCAGTAATTTGGCGGTTCCTCAAATCGATATAACCCACCCAGGGCAAAACCCAAGAAAGTGCCGGCCAGCAGCGCGTAGAGCGCAATCCAAGCGAGATTACGGCCAATTCTCCCGGAAAGATCGTCCCGCCTCCAACCAAGCCACACGCAAACCAAAGGCGCCGCAGCAGCGAGATTGACCGCCACTAAATGCATCGATAGCAAAACGGTCGTCACCAGGAAAATCATGGGGAGGTACCAGTTTGGGAGTGGGACGTGCTTCACGAGCACAATTGACAGGCTGCCAAACGTGAGGCT
>CAUZEA010000073.1:0-29726 GCA_963578605.1 Planctomycetota bacterium | reverse complement strand
GCGCTGACATGGCTGCGCTGACATGGCTGCGCTGACATGGCTGCGCTGACATGGCTGCGCTGACATGGCTGCGCTGACATGGCTGCGCTGACATGGCTGCATATGGCGTTGCCGTACCTACTGCCCTGATTCCTCGGATTCTAATTTTTTTATGATCGCGCCGAAATCCAACTCAGCGTGGCCGGCCTCGACAAAGTCTTTGTAGAGTTCGGTGGCCTGCGCGCCAAGTGGAGTGTAGGCACCGAAACGATGGGCAGCGATTTGACCAAGCACAAGGTCTTTGAGCATCAACGCGCTGCTGAAGCCCGGGCGATAGTCATGATTAGCAGCAGAGGTTGGAACCACGCCGGGTACCGGATGGTTGTTCCGTAGCGCCCAGCAATCACCGGAGGATCTAGAGACGATCTCGAAAAGGGTTTGGGCTTTGAGTCCAAGCTTGTCAGCGAGTCGGAACGCTTCGGCGACGGCGATCATGGAGACGCCCAGGATCATGTTGTTACAAATCTTGGCTGCTTGACCGGCCCCCGCCTGGCCGACGTGCACGATCGAACGGCCCATCGCCTCGAGAATCGGTCTTGCCCTGGCGACATCATCTTCTTCGCCACCCACCATGAACGTGAGAGTGGCTGCCGCAACTCCCGGAACACCGCCCGAAACCGGTGCGTCGATCAGGGTCATACCGGCAGCGACGGCCTGGGCGGACAAGATTCGCGCCGTGTTGACGTCGATGGTGGACGAGTCTATGAAGAGGGTGTTCTTGGTTGCTTGCGCAAACAAACCTGCGTCGTCCGTCAACACCTCCGTGACGACGTCACCTGTGCGAAGCATTGTCACGACAACATCAACGTCACGGGCTACGCTTTCTTGAGTGGCGGATTGGGCGCCCTCTGCAACCAGCGCTTGCACCGCCGCTTCAGCTATGTCGTAAACCTTGAGACTGTGACCGGCCTTGAGCAGATTGCGCGCCATGGGGGCACCCATCGCTCCGAGCCCGACCATGCCGATGGTTGTCATATTCAGCTCCTTCAGTCGTTGGTCGACCGGTTTCTAAATTCACACGCTTGTCGAGACGCTCTGCGATGCCGGGTTCAGTTTATTAATCCGGGATTCCCCGTTGAATGTACCTGGAAGCGTTTCAGGATCAGAATGTCCTTGATTGTAACTCCATGCGCCGTATCTAGTTCGTGAGAAATCCCCCCGCATTTTCTTTTCTTGACCGCGGTGGTGATGGGTGCCCCCTTAACCCCGTCCATTACCTGAGTGAGAATCGGGTGAAATGGACATGACTTGATGAGGGCAGGTCAGTGTGGGCAAAGCCCTGTCTCTGGCACACCCCAATTGGGGTGTGCCCACACCTGAAGGTCAGTCGCTCACGGTGGCCCTTCTGTGGGCTGTGGCAACGGACTCGGTGGCCGCCAGCTGCGGCCAGACACGAATCAGTGCCTGAAGATCAGGGTCGATCGCACTGAATTCTACAACGCGTGCGTCGTGTTCTACGTCGCGGTCTCTGGTGATGCCGGGTTTTCTCGAGGATTGTTGCGTTTGTTCGAGTCCCGTTTCGCCCACTCTGCCTTCGTCTTCGATCATGTAGGGCTCGCTGTGAAAGCTTTTTTCACCGGGTGCCTGCGATGGGTCTTCGTAGGCAGTAAGCAATGTTCCGGCCACCACGTTGTCGATGTGTTGTGTGTGGCCCGACGGCCAGCGTACGGAGACTCGGCTGGCGGCCGGATGGTCACCGATCCCGATCAACAAGGTGGAACTGTTCTGAGCGGCGAAGCCCTCGCCGCACCGATGTTCACGAACCAGCCGTTTGTCGCCCAATTCGACGGTAACCACCGCCCCGTAGCCATCTCGGCACGATCGGTCCGGATCGGGTTGGGCCGTTTGATTTCCCCCGACAAACCGCAAGGCCAACATCTTGCGACGGTCAGCCATGTGTGAGGCCCCGAGTTCGTTGCGAAACAGTTCAAACAGCGGCGCGTTGGCATTGACCAACGCGATGTCGGGCCAGCCGTCCCGGTTGTAATCGAGCACCGCAAAAGAGCGGCTGTCGCCGAGTGTATCGAGCCCCGAAACACCCGACAGATCGACAAACGCTTTTCCACCTTGGTTTACGAACAGGTGATTGCGTTCGTAGCCGCTAAAGGAACTGCTGATCGCCTCCTTGTTATTATCTGTCATGTCCCAACCTCGCAACTCGGAACGCCATTGGGAAGATTCCCGGAAGTTGTGCCCCAACTCCGCATCTGTGCGAACGACCGTTCGCCAGAACCGACTTCACAAATCGATATCACAAGCAATCTCGCGCGGTGCCGAGTAATAGCCACTGGCAACGTAGATGTCGAGGAATCCGTCGTTGTCAACGTCGACGAATTGCCCGCCCCACGACCAGTCGGCCTTCGTCACCGCCAGGGCAGGGGGTTTAGCCCCCGACACCAGGAGAAACTTGTTACCGTCGAAACGAAACAGCCGGTTGCCTTCGGCCGCTCGCCGGAATCGCCCGTCCAGCCCAGGGATTTGCGACACGATGCGCATGCCGGCTTTACTGTACATATTCGAGACGTAAAGATCCTGGCGCCCGTCCTGATCGTAGTCGCCAAACGAGGCACCCATTCCAAAGCCCATCATGGCCTCGCCGCCCAACTGACGCGTAACGTCCGTGAAGCCGTCCTCTCCATCATTTTGCAACAAGAAGTCCGGCGCGAAGTCGTTGGCAACGTACAAATCGGGGTCACCATCGCCATCGTAGTCGGCCCACGTGGATTGAAACGTGTTGGACCACAGGGCAATCGTCTCCTGGTGCGGCGATGGCCCGAACTTGCCCTGGCCTTGATTCTTCAGCAGTACGTTCGGTGGACCAACCGACTCCAAATAGACGGCTGTCTCGTCCTGGGCGGCAAACCGGCGAACCAGTTCGTCAACATCAGCGGGCGACAGAAATATCGCCGCGGCCCGCGAATCCGACAGGTCGCGAAAGGGTGGTGCGTAGGTCGAAAAATAAACGTCCAGCAGGCCATCGCCGTCGTAGTCGGCGGCGGCGACCGAAGTGACTAGCGCGGGTAACCACGGTTCGACCAGCGACGCCGAGCGATCGATAAACCGACCGTCCATGTTGACAAGGTACAAACTGGGTTCCAGCCAGCGGCCGATAAACACGTCGGCGTCTCCGTCATTGTCGAAGTCGCCGAAGATTGCGCCCGTGCACAGTCCGTCAATGTCCAACCCCACCTGCTCGGCGATTTCAGCGAATGTGCCGTTACCCAGGTTGCGAAACAATTGGTTGCGACCCCAGCGGGCCATCACGTACATGTCGTCAAAACCGTCTCGATCAATATCTACGACCGAAATGGCCGGGTGTTTGCTCATGGAGTCAAACTTGAAATAGGGCAGGTATTTTGGGTCGGGCAGTTTTGCCGTACCTGTCTTGAACACCTCGAAGACTTTTTCCTCGTGCAATGAACGTTCTGCGCGGAATCGCTGTTCTTTGTCAGGTAATGCTTCGCGGAGGACCGTGCGGAACATCCGCCGAGGCGCGTCGGTGACCGACATGTCGAGGTGTTCCCATACTGTGATGCGCCAACCCGGCCGTGCGGTATCCGTGGACCGTGACCAAACGACCCGTTGTCGGCTGTGAATAGCGCGCCAGGAACCCTCCTTGGTCCGCGCCAGTCCGCGAAAACCCAGCTCCGTATCAAATCGCTTCGATTCACCGCCCTGTGATCCGGTTAGTTCACCGCGGATGAAATAGAATGTCGCGTGCTGGAAATGATCCACCTTGTCCAGCAACGGTTCCCACAGTGCCAATTGGGAACGTGGCAACTTATCCGTTGCCGTGGCCGCGCCCCACGCCGCGACGCGTACAGCCTGTACGGTGACCGCGTCGCTACCGGGCGATTGGGCGATGTCGGTCAGCTGCACCAACGGGTCCTCGAACAGCCCGACCGACTGTTCATCGGGCAGTTTCAGGTTGACCGCTGCGGCGGAGAGTTTCTTGAGTTCTGGCGTGAGCTCGAGAATTAATTCTTCTGATCCGACAAGCGTCCCGATCCTGTTTGCGTGGTCGGTTCGATCGCGAAAGTCGCGTATCACCGAAACTGCCTTCACGCTTCCGGCGATGGCAAGCAGAGCGAACACCCAGAGCTTCCAGTTCACAAGACGCCGCAATCTTGGCGCATCGCGCGGGTCAACATCAGTCGTCAAAGTTCATCTCCCATACGTTTGGCGAGAAGTGCGAGCAGCCGATAGAAACCGACGCTAAAAGAAGATTTGCTCGACTGATTTCAATTTACTTGACCAGCTATATTTTGGCAACTGAACGGGTGGCTGGCTGGTCGCCTCACACCCCATTTTTCAAGGGCCCGCCTGGTGACCCGCGGGGCCGCCCGACCGCTTCACTGGCGCATCCGATATCCGCAACTTTGACGGGGAAACCCAACTAGATTATGCTCAACCCGGGTGATTAGAAATGCCGTCCTCAAACAACAGGTTCTATCGATGAGCAACCACCGCGTTTTCCATCGGGTCTTGGTTGCCGTCTTGTTCGTGATGCCCACGACGACACGTTCGGTCGCGGATGCGGTCGATGCGCGAGAGTTGCTCACCAACGGTGATTTTGAGTCCGGCCAGTCGGGATGGGACCCGTGGCATTGCAAAGGCCCCGGTGCTGTGGGGGTGGTCTATTCCCCCAGCAACGATACGCGTCCCGGTTCCACCGGCAAACAATCGCTCCAAATCGACACCACCGACACGTTCGCCTGCACCAACTGGATCCGCCGACCGGTGTACGGCCTTCAAGGGGGAAAAACTTACCAGATTTCCACCTGGTACAAGATCGTCGCGGGTGGTAACCCCAACGGGCCGGTCGAAAGCGTGATCGCCAGTGACCGGAAAAACGACACCAATCAGGACCGCAAGGATCTTTACTTCGATATGAAGGTCGACGGCAAATGGAAATACGCGTCTGGCAGGTTCGCCGCTGAGTTGTCGACGACCGATGATGATTTCTACAGACTGATGGTGAGTCTTGCTCCGAGAGGCAAAGGTGGCAAAGGCGGGACCCTTCGGCTGGACGACTTTTCACTTCGGGAATTGATCCCGATGCCGGCCGAAGACATCGAGAACGTGCTGGCGAAGCTCAGTACCGAGGGAGCCAATCCGCAAGGAAAACAATCGAGGGGAGTCGAAGCAGGGATCCTCGGTGGATTACCCTACCTCCGCAACGAGACGGTCATTTACCTGTGGTCGCGACCGCAAAACGGGGGCGGATTATTAAGAGTGCGCGACCTGAGGTCAGGCAAGGATTTGTTGGCCACCGAAGAAACAGAAGCCACATGGTGGAAGGTGGATCTAAAGCGAACCGGTGGACCACAAGTCTCTTATGAAAACACCCAAGTGCCCTGCGAAGTGAAATTCGATGCCACCGGTGGCGAGGGAAAGCTCTTATTCACGTGGCCAGGTGAAGATGCGCAGGTCCAGGTCGAGACGCGACTGAAGAACGATGAAAGCCTGACCCGGTCCCGGATCACTCTCGAGGCCTCGAGAGAAGACCGCGGATTGCTGGCGGTAACATTTCCGGTCGTCAAGGGCATTGTCCCGCTCACAGACGCCGCTCAGGGTGATCAAATCATTAACACCGGTGGTGTGGGAACTATAAAGGAATCTCCACTTGTTTCAGGGGAAGCGGTGGGCTTTAAGTACCCGCTTGGATCGATGCAGTTCACGGCACTCCTGGGAGATGGAGAAGGTCTCTACTGTGCCGAGGAAGACGGACAGGCCAATCGGAAGTATTTTGCCTGGACCCCCGATGCGGCGAGTGGAACACTGGCCTTTTCTATTGCGCACCCGGTACTCAACTGGGGAGCTAAGGAATTGGTGCGAGATTACACGAGCCCCGGCGACCTGGTCATGGGGCCATTTCAAGGCGACTGGTTCGATGCGGCGCGGATTTATCGCAAGTGGGCCGTGACGGCACCCTGGTGCAGGAAGGGCCGCATGTACGAGCGAGACGACTATCCGCCGTGGCTCGTCAATCTGGCGTACTGGACGAACAACCGCCTGACTAACGAGGGGGCTATCGGTCTGGAGTTCGTGCATCGCGAGTTTTTCGATCTACAGGGCTGCATCTGCCACGATTATGGGTGGATGTCCGATGTCTATGACCACCATACGAATCCCGACTACCTGCCCCCGAGGATTGGATCAGAGAACTATGCGGCGCTCGTAAAGAAACTAAAGACAAGGAATATACGCGTCGTTCCCTACGTAATCGGATGGCTGTGGAACACGACCACCGAAAGCTACCGAATGGAGGATGCAGAACGCAAAGCGGGTTTGCTGATGGAACCGGGGATTGTCCCGGTAACCTATGCGGGCAGTCATGATCTGTCTGCAGCAATGTGTCCGGCCACCCAGTTGTGGCGCAGGAAGATGGTTGATTTATCCAAGGAGTTGGTCGGGAAGTACGGAGTGGACGGTATTTATTTCGACTACTTCACGAACCACACGGAAGATTGTTTCAACACCGATCACGGACACCCGATTGCCGGAGGTGACTACTGGTCCCAGGGCGTGCACAGCCTGTACAAAGAGGTGCGCACCGAGTGCAAGAAATTGAATCCCGAGTTCATGCTCTGTGCCGAGGACACCGCGGAGTGGTGCATTGATGTTGTCGACACCGTACACACTGGGTCGGTCTCCTCAAACGCGCCGGTTTACCTCGCCGTGTATCATGAGTACACGCAGGTATTCGGAGGCGTAGCAAACTGTAGTACACCGCAGACGATCGGGCGGTGGTGGATGATGGGAACCCAGAACGGAAGAAACAATATTATGCCCGCGCTTGCAACCGGGGTGTTTGGTGAGATGGGATCCTATTACAGGAATCTCTTGCGATGTCACACCCAGTTCGCCAGGCCGTATCTGGGATATGGCGAAATGCTCAGGCCTCCCAGGATTGAGGGCGACCTGCCGATCCTTCCCGGCAGCGCGTGCGGGCAGTACGAGCCCGCATTCCCGGTGAGGGCGGTCGAAGGGAGCGCCTGGAGAGCGCCCGATGGGACCGTGGGAATCTTTTTTTTGAATTACGACAGCGAGCAGGAACACGAGTTCACCTGGACCCAGGACCTCAATGAAATTGCAGAGATTGGCTCGGAGAACAAGTTGAAGGTGACTCGCTGGACACCGCAAGGCGGGCAGGCCGTTGGCCAGTGGGCGGGCGGCCTGTTGAGGCGAACCACGAAAATCGAGCCGTGGGGATTGATCGCTCTTAAGCTGGAGGTCGAGCCGTGAGCAATAGGTTCGCAGCGGTTGTGGTTGTTGCTCGTTTCGCGACAGTGCGTCTTGCTGGCAGGGGCCTCCCCAAACTGCAGGCAGCAAAGCTGACAAAGGCTCCAGCCGAGAGGTTCTTATGATTAAAACTCCCAGACTCTCCGCCCGGTGTCCCAGGCAAACAGGGCTACAACGACGAGGTGTTGGACCCCATACATTAGTGCATTTCAAGAAGGACAGTACGATGAAACAAGTGGCGAGGTTGCTGAAATGGTGCGTGGTCGTCACCATGTTCATATCCGGCGTACCCAGATTATCGCATGCCGTTGAGATGCTTCCGCAGGGCGACTTCGAGGCCGGCATATCGGACTGGAGAATGTGGCACTGCAAGGGTGCGGGCGCCGTCGGCGCCGTCTATTCATCGAGCGATGACATCCGTCCGGGCTCAACCGGAAAACGATCACTTCAGATTAACACCACCGAGGAGTTTGCCTGCGCCAACTTTATTCGCGCCCGGGTATTTGGGCTTGAGGGCGGCAAGAAATACCGAATGTCGATCTGGTACAAGGTCGTCGCGGGCGGCGCGCCTGACGGACCGGTCAAACACGCGATTGCCCGCGATATGAAAAACGACACGAACCATGATCGCAAAGATCTTTCTTTCGATATGAAGGTCGATGGAAAATGGAAGTACATATCCCATGAGTTCACTGCCCAGGCATCCACCACGCCTGAAGATTTCTACAGCATGATGATACACTTGGACCAGCAGGGGCAGGGCGGCAAAGGCGGGGTCATTCGGGTGGATGACTTTTCCCTGTGGGATTTCAACCCGACACCGGCCGCCGTCGAATCCGCTGCGGCGAAAGCAACTGACAGAGCCCAAGCGATACAAGATGCCCGGCTGGCAACGCTGATGACCGGAGCAGACCCGAACGCAAAGCGGTCGGCGGGCGTCGAGGCCGGCATGCTCGATGGATACCCCTACTTGCGCAATGAACAGGTAACCGTTTTGTGGTCGCAAGGTGAAAACGGCGGCGGCATGTTGAGAGTCCATGATTCGATATCGGAAAAGGAACTGCTGCGGATCGACGAGTCAAAGGCGACTGCGTGGCAGGTGGACGTGAAGAAAGCGGATGGACAGCGCCTCTCTTATACAAATGCAGGCGTGCCCTGTGAGGTGACCGTCGAGGCGGACAATGGTGAGGGCAAGCTCTCGTTCACCTGGTCTCTGGCGGACCTGCAGGTCACGGTCGTGGCACGGTTGAAGGCCGACGAAAGCCTGGCGCGGTCGCAGATACTGGCCGAAGTGACGGGTGAAGGAACGGGACTGATGACCGTGACGCATCCTTTGGTGTCGGGGATCCTGCCCATGACCGAGGGGGCGGCGGCGGACCAGATACTCCATCCCCTCGCGATAGGTGATGTGAAAGAATCCCCCCTTCTTGAAGGCGACCCGGTCGGCTTCAAGTATCCGGAAGGATCGATGCAGTTCACGGCACTCCTGGGAGATGGACGGGGGCTCTACTGTGCCGAGGAGGACGGTCAGGCCAATCGGAAACATTTCGACTGGACGCCGGATGCGGACCGCAAGACACTGACCTTTTCCATTTCCCATCCGGTGCTCAACTGGGGTGCCGAAAAAATGGTGCTCGAGTATCGCAGTCCCGGCGACCTGGTGGTGGGTCCGTTTCAAGGTGACTGGTTTGACGCGGCGCGCATTTACCGGAAGTGGGCGTTGACGGCGCCGTGGTGCAGGAAGGGGCCCATCCATGCGCGGGACGATTATCCGAAGTGGCTGCTCAACCTGGCGTACTGGTCGAACAACCGCATGAACGACGAGGCGGACATCGGTTTCGTGGACCTGCATCGGGACTTCTTCAACCTGCCGAACGTCATCCTCCATGATTACGGTTACATGCCCGGTTACGACCACCATTCCAATCCCGAGTACCTGCCCCCGCGAATTGGCTCGGCGAACTATGCGCAGCTCGTAAAAAATTTGCGTGCGAAGGACATCCGGGTCGTGAACTACATCATCGGGTGGCTGTGGAACACCACCACCGAAAGCTACCGGATGGAAGAGGGGGAAAAAGCGGGCTTGTTAATGGAACAGGGGATCGTGCCGGTGACCTATGCGGGCAGCCATGACCTGTCTGCAGGGATTTGTCCCGCCACCGAGTTGTGGCGAAAGAAAATGGTTGCAATCTCGACGACCCTGGTAGGGAAATACGGGGTTTCCGGCCTCTACTTTGACTATTTCACCAACCACACGGAAGATTGCTTCAACACCGATCACGGGCATGCCATTGCCGGCGGTGACTACTGGGCAAAGGCGGTGCATGCACAGTACGAAGACGTGCGCCGAGAATGCAAGAAGCTGGATCCTGAGATGATGATCAGTGCAGAAGACACAGCGGAGTGGTGCATTGACGTCGTCGACACCGTGCACTCAGGCGGGGTTACCTCCGACACCCCGGTTTACTTTGCCGTGTATCATGGATACACGCAGATTTTTGGGGGCGTGCAGAACTGCTCCACCCCGCAGACGCTCGGGCGTTGGTGGCTGACGGGGACCCAGAACGGGGAAAACAATCTCATGCCCTGGCTGGGCAGTGACCACTTTGGTGAGATGGGGCCCTACTACAGAAAACTCCTGTGGTGTCACGCCCAGTTCGCCAGGCCCTACCTGGGTTACGGCGAGATGCTGCGGCCCCCAAAGATTGAGGGAAACCTGCCGATCCTGCCCGGCAGCGCATGCGGGCAATACCAGGCCGCGTTCCCGGTACCGGCCGTCGAAGGGAGCGCCTGGCGGGCACCCGACGGGACGATCGGGCTGTTCTTTTTGAACTACGACAAAGAGACGCACAAGTTCACCTGGACACAGGATCTTAATGAGATTGTGGGCATTGGCCCCGACCAGAAATTGAAAGTATCGCGATGGACCCCCGACGGGGAACTGATCGTTGGCGAATGGGACGGTGGCGTCCTGACAAAAACTATGAGTATCGACTCATGGGGATTGATTGCTCTTAAGCTGGAGGTATTGCCGTTAAAAACTCCCACTGAGTGCCGTGTGGCCGAGGGTGCAAAGGCCGCGCCGGAAGGTTACGCGGATTTGATCATCCATGAGAAAACCGGGTTAGAGATGATCCTGGTACCGGCCGGTGAATTCGAGATGGGCTCGGGCAAAGGGGCGTACCAAGTGACGATAGGCGCGCCTTTCTACATGGGAAAGACAGAGGTAACCAACGCCCAGTATCGCAGGTTTGTTGAAGCGACCGGTTACGACGGCGCGGGCGACCTAGACCCGGACCCCGACTATGACATGTATCTGCGGCACTGGCGCGGAAAGAGCATCATGTCATCCGCAGACGACTACCCCGTAGTGTGGGTAAACTGGAAGAATGTGAAGGCGTTTTGCCAATGGGCGGGACTGGCCCTTCCCAGCGACGCGCAGTGGGAGTACGCCTGCCGCGCGGGAACGACCACGCCCTATTACTTCGGCGAGGACGAGAAGGAGTTTGCCAAGTATGGCTGGGCGAACACCAGCCGGGAGTACCATACACATTCGGTAGCGGGCAAGCTTCCGAATACCTGGGGACTCTACGACATGCTGGGTAACGTCAGGGAGTGGGTAGAAGACGACTATGTCTCTAACGAGTACGTCGAGCTGTCGCGGCAGCCCTGGTGGCAACGGACCAGGTACGCCGAACCGCCAACGGACGGGTCGGCACGGCTTGAAGGCAGAATGACGAAAATACTCCGCGGTGGTAGTTGGGGTCTGGGCACTGTCGTCTGCCGCAGCGGATCACGGTACAACTACGCACCAACCAACGCGAGTGCTGAAATCGGGTTCCGAGCGGTTCTTGCGTTGGATAAATGAGCTTCGTGGCCAGTTTCACCAGGCTGAACTGGTAACCGTTTGCACCATTAGGCAACTTCATATAGCAACCAGCAAAGCGAATACAAGCGACGACTTATAGCGGCACCTGAACCAGGTCGTCGTGCTGTGGATACCTACAACCTGATGCATATAGTGTCGTTCCTCACGGTAACGGACCTCAAAGCACCGCGTCCTAACAAAGAAACCCAGAACTATGAAACGAGTACAACAATTCACGGGAAGGCTCGTTCTTTTGGCAACTTCCACGCTTTGGGTAACTCCATCGGCGGCCGATGATCAGGGAGTTGATCGTGTGATGGCGAAGCTATCGACCGAAGCAGTTCATGCCCAAGAAAAGAGGTCGGATGGCGTGGCAGTGGGAATTCTGGATGGATTTCCCTACTTGCGCAATGAGCAGGTGATTTATTTGTGGTCGAGGGCAGAACACGGCGGGGGCTTATTGAGAATCCGTGATCTGAGATCAGAGAAAGAACTACTGAGGCTCGAGGAGTCGAAGGCGACAGCGTGGAAGGTAGATCTGAAAAGAATCGGTGGAGAACTCCTGTCTTATGATAATGTGGGCGTGCCGTGCAAGGTAAAGTTCGATGCCACCGGTGGCGAGGGAAAGCTGTTATTCACGTGGCCCCGGGAGGATGTGCCGGTAGAGGTAGAAACGCGCCTGAAGAGCGGACAGAGCCTTGCGCGGTCGAGGATACGCATCAACGTAAGGGGCGCAGGACCGGGGCTGAAGACCGTAACGTTTCCCATGGTGCAAGGCATTTTGCCACTCACCGAAGGAGCCCAGAGCGATCAAATACTTCTAACACACCATGTGGGCGACGTGAAGGAATCGCCGCTTGTTTCGGGGGAAGCGGTGGGGTTCAAGTACCCGCTTGGAGCGATGCAGTTCACGGCGCTCATGGG
Organism: Planctomycetota bacterium; assembly: GCA_963578605.1. GTDB lineage: Bacteria > Planctomycetota > Planctomycetia > Pirellulales > Lacipirellulaceae > JAKVCB01. The sequence goes on along the minus strand of CAUZEA010000073.1, from coordinate 17,650 downwards.
AGATGGACGAGGGCTTTACTGTGCCGAGGAAGACGGGCAGGTTCATCGGAAGTATTTCGCCTGGACACCGGGTGCGGCCGGTGGAACGCTCGCCTTTTCCATTTCGCATCCTGTGCTGAACTGGGGAGCGAAGGAACTGGTGCGTGAGTATCGCAGCCCCGGTGATGTGGTCGTGGGGCCGTTTCAAGGCGACTGGTTTGACGTGGCGCGGATCTACCGCAAGTGGGCCTTGACGGCGCCCTGGTCCAGGAAAGGACCGATTCAAAAGCGGAAGGATTATCCGCAGTGGCTGGTCAAACTGGGGTACCGGATGATCGGCTCTCTGAGTAACGAGGGGAACATCGAACTGGCGTACATGACTCAAGAGTTCTTCGACACTCCCGAGAGCATCTGCCACGATTCCGGGTGGAGTTCAAATGCATACCACCACGATACCAATCCCGCCTACTTCCCTCCGAGGATTGGTTCGCAGGAGTTTGCACAGCTCGTAAAGGATTTGCAGGCGAAGAACATGCGAGTGGTTCCCTACGTGATCGGGTGGCTGTGGAACACCGCCACTGAAAGCTATCGGACCGAAGATGCGGAGCGCAAAGGGGGCTTGTTGATGGAGTCGGGGACAGTCGCAGAGACCTATGTGAGCAGTCCCGAACTGTCTGCAGCGATGTGCCCCGCCACCCAGTTGTGGCGAGGCAAGATGCTTGAGGTCGCGACGGAACTGGTTGGGAAGTACGGGGTGGACGGCATTTATTTTGACTACTTCACCAACCATACGTCAGATTGTTTCAACACCGATCACGGGCACCCGATCGCCGGAGGTGACTACTGGTCCAAGGCGGTGCACGGCCTGTACGAACAGGTGCGCGCCGAGTGCAAGAAGCTGAATCCCGAGTTCATGCTCTGTGCCGAAGACACAGCGGAGTGGTGCATTGATGTCGTCGACTCCGTGCACACGGGAGGGGTGTCTTCGAACACGCCAGTTTACCTCGCCGTGTATCATGGCTATACGCAGGTATTCGGAGGTGTGCAGAACTGTAGTACGCCGCAGACGATCGGGCGGTGGTGGATGATGGGAACCGAGAATGGGTTTAACAATATCATGCCCTGGCTTGCTGCCGGAAGAGTTGGGGATATGGGAATCTACTACAGGAATCTCTTGCGGTGTCACACCCAGTTCGCCAAGCCGTACCTGGGATATGGCGAAATGCTCAGGCCCCCAAAGATTGAGGGCGACCTGCCGGTACTGCCTGGCAGCGCGTGCGGGCAGTACCAGCCCGCTTTTCCGGTGAAGGCGATCGAAGGCAGCGCCTGGAGAGCGCCCGACGGGACGGTGGGGGTCTTCTTTTTGAATTACGACAGCGAGCAGGAACACGAGTTCACGTGGACCCAGGATCTCAATGAGATTACAGAGATCGGCCCGGAGAAAAAATTGAAGGTGACTCGCTGGACACCGCAAGGGGAGCAGGCCGTTGGCCAGTGGGCGGGCGGCGTGTTGAGGCGAACCACGAAAATCGAGCCGTGGGGGTTGATTGCTCTTAAGCTGGAGGTAGTGCCATGAGCAATGGTATCGCAGCGATTGTGGTTGTTGCTTGTTGCGCGACAGTGGGTCTTGCTGGCAGGGGCCTCCCCAAACTGCAGGCGGCAAAGCCATTCACATCTCCCGCCGAGAGGTTCTTGTGATTACAATTTCCAGACTTTCCGCCAGCTGTTGCAGGCACACCTGGCTACAACGACGAGGTGTTGGAATCCACACTTTAGTACATTTCCAGAAGGACAAAACTATGAAACAAGTGGCGAGGTTGCTGAAATGGTGCGTGGTTATCACCATGTTCACATCCGGGGTGCCCAGATTATCGCATGCCGTTGAGATGCTTCCGCAGGGCGACTTCGAGGCAGGCGTATCGGACTGGATAATGTGGCACTGCAAGGGTGCGGGCGCCGTCGGTGCCGTCTATTCATCGAGCGATGACGTCCGTCCGGGCGCAACCGGCAAACGATCACTTCAGATTGACACTACCGAGGAGTTTGCCTGCAACAACTTTATTCATGCCCGGGTGCCTGGGCTTGAGGGCGGCAAGAAATACCGAATGTCGATCTGGTACAAGGTCGTCGCGGGCGGCGGACCTGACGGACCGGTCGAACACGTGATTGCCCGCGACATGAAAAACGACACGAACCAAGATCGCAAAGATCTTTATTTCGACATGAAGGTCGATGGAAAGTGGAAATATGTAGCGGATGAGTTCACTGCCGAGTCGTCCACCACGCCTGAAGATTTATACACCATGATCGTGAACATACAGCCGCGTGGGCAGGGCGGCAAAGGCGGGGTCATTCGGGTGGATGACTTTTCCCTGTGGGATTTCAACCCGACACCGGCCGCCGTCGAATCCGCTGCGGCAAAAGCAATCGTCAAAGCCCAGGCGATGCAAGATGCCTGGCTCACAACGCTGATTACCAAAACAGATCCGAACGCAAAGCGGTCGGCGGGTGTCGAGGCCGGGATGCTCGATGGATACCCCTACCTGCGCAATGAACAGGTAACCGTTTTGTGGTCGCGGGGTGAAAACGGCGGCGGCATGTTGAGAGTCCATGATTCGATATCGAAAAAGGAACTGCTGCGGATCGACGAGTCAAAGGCGACTGCGTGGCAAGTGGACGTAAAGAAAGCGGATGGACAACGCCTCTCTTATACAAATGCAGGCGTGCCCTGTGAGGTGACCGTCGAGGCGGACAATGGTGAGGGCAAGCTCTCGTTCACCTGGTCTCTGGCGGACCTGCAGGTCACGGTCGTGGCACGGTTGAAGGCCGACGAAAGCCTGGCGCGGTCGCGGATACTGGCCGAGGTGACGGGTGAAGGAACGGGACTGATGACCGTGACGCATCCTTTGGTGTCGGGGATCCTGCCCATGACCGAGGGGGCGGCGGCGGACCAAATACTCCATACTCGCTCGATGGGTGACGTGGAGAAATCCCCGCTCTTGGAAGGCGCCCCATCTGGCTTCGAGTATCCAGGTGGGTCGATGCAGTTCACAGCGCTCCTGGGAAACGGGCTGGGTTTCTACTGTGCCGCGGAAGACGGCCAGGCCAATCGGAAGCATTTTGACTGGACACCAGATGCGGAACGTAAAACGTTGGCAGTTTCCATTTCGCACCCGGTGCTCAACTGGGGCGCGGAAAAAATGGTGCTCGAGTATCGCAGTCCCGGCGATCTGGTGGTGGGGCCGTTTCAAGGCGACTGGTTTAACGCAGCACGCATTTACCGGAAGTGGGCGTTGACGGCACCGTGGTGCAAGAAGGGGCCCATCCACGCGCGGGACGATTATCCAAAGTGGGCGCTCAACCTGGCGTACTGGTCGAACAACCGCATGAACGACGAGGCGGACATCGGTTTCGTGGACCTGCATCGAAACTATTTCAATCTGCCGAACGTCATCCTCCATGATTACGGCTACATGCCCGGTTACGACCACCATTCCAATCCCGAGTACCTGCCCCCGAGAATTGGCTCGGCGAACTATGCGCAGCTCGTGAAAAATTTGCGTGCGAAGGACATCCGGGTTGTGAACTACATCATCGGGTGGCTGTGGAACACCACCACCGAAAGCTACCAGATGGAAGAGGGGGAAAAAGCGGGCTTGTTAATGGAACAGGGGATCGTGCCGGTGACTTATGCGGGCAGCCATGACCTGTCTGCGGGGATTTGTCCCGCCACCGAGTTGTGGCACAAAAAAATCCTTGATCTCACCACGACGCTGGTGGGGAAATACGGGGTTTCCGGCCTCTATTTTGACTACTTCACCAACCACACGGCAGATTGCTTCAACACCGATCACGGGCATGCCATCGCCGGCGGTGACTACTGGACCAAGGCTGTGCATGGGCTGTTGGAAGAAGTGCGCACAGAATGCCAGAAGATCGATCCCGAGACGATGATCAGCGCCGAGCACACTGCGGAGTGGTGCATTGACGTCGTCGATACCAGCCACTCGGGTGGGATCACCTCAAACTGCCCGGCTTACTTCGCCGTGTATCATGGCTACACACAGGTATTTGGTGGCGTGCAGAACTGCTCCACCCCGCAGACGCTAGGGCGTTGGTGGATGACGGGGACCCAGAACGGGGAAAACAACATCATGCCCTGGCTGGCCAGTGGCCACTTTGGTGAGATGGGACCCTACTACAGAAAACTCCTGTGGTGTCACGCCCAGTTCGCCAGGCCCTACCTGGGTTACGGCGAGATGCTGCGGCGACCAAAGATTGAGGGAAACCTGCCGATCCTGCCCGGCAGCGCATGTGGGCAATACCAGGCCGCGTTCCCGGTACCGGCCGTCGAAGGGAGCGCCTGGCGGGCACCTGACGGGACGATCGGACTGTTCTTTTTGAACTACGACAAAGAGACGCACAAGTTCACCTGGACACAGGATCTTAATGAGATTGTGGGCATTGGCCCCGACCAGAAATTGAAAGTATCGCGATGGACCCCCGACGGGGAACTGATCGTTGGCGAATGGGACGGTGGCGTCCTGACAAAAACCATGAGTATCGACTCATGGGGTCTGATTGCTCTTAAACTGGAGGTTATACCATGAGGTGGCTTATTACATCGTCGATGATTGCATGTTGCATGGGTGTAGCGGCAGGTGCACAGCAGTTGAAAACGCCCGCCGGATGCCGCGCGGCCGAGGGTGCAAAGGAATCTTTCGAAGGCTACGCGGATAAGATTATCCACGACAAAACTGCCATGGAGTTGGTCCTGGTTCCGGCCGGCAGTCTCACGATGGGATCGCCACTCAAGATGCCTTTGGGGACCGAGACAAAGCAGTATCTCGTGACCATAAGAAAACCGTTTTACATGGGAAAGACGGAGGTCACCAACGCGCACTACCGCCGGTTCGTCGAGGCAACCGGTTACGACGGCAAGGGTGACATAGACCCGGACCCTTTCTACGACATGTACCTGCGGCACTGGCGCGGAAAGAGCATTATGTCGCAGGAAGATGACTACCCCGTAGTCTGGGTAAGCTGGAAGAACGCGAAGGCCTTTTGCCAGTGGGCGGGCCTGGCCCTACCCAGCGATTCGCAATGGGAATACGCCTGTCGGGCACAAACAACGACAACCTATTTCTTCGGCGACGACCAAAAGGCGTTCGGCGATCACGGCTGGGCCAACACGAGTAAAGAGTACCATACGCATTCAGTAGCCGGCAAACTTCCGAATCCGTGGGGACTTTACGACATGCTGGGCAACGCCGCGGAATGGGTGGGCGACGATTACGTTCATCATTCCCACGTTGACAGGTTCGGAAAACCACCGACGGACGGATCGCCGCGGCTCGACGGCAAAATCACGAAGGTAGTCCGAGGTGGCTGCTGGAGTTACCATCCTATCCATTGTCAAAGCGGCTCACGGTATAACACCGCACCGGTCAACGCGAGCGCCGAAGTCGGGTTCCGAGCGATTCTTCCGCTAAAGAATGCCGCCAGCAATAATCCCGAGAAATGAATAGACATGACCGAAAACCATCTGTCATGAAAACGTTTCGTGTTCGCCGTTGTCCTCATGATCAATGGATTTTAGTGGGGTTCTCGTGTCTGGTGCTACTCGCTGCCGCGTTGGCCCGCGCCGATAAAGAAACTTGGGGCCATCAGTGATGGGGCGAAGAAGCTCGGTTCAAACAATCGCAGTATGAGAAGTTGTCATGAGCAAATACGAATCCGGTTTGCGCATCGACAATCAGAGATTTTCCTATGAGCTTGACATATCCGCAGCCGGCAGTCTGCGGGCGGTTGGTATTACCAACAAGATCACGGGAGATCATTTCGAGTTCGGCCGGCGCGATGAGCTAAGGCTCTGGATTGACACGGCAATTTCCCGCATCGAGATCAAGAACTGGAAACGGGGCAACACAGGCCCTTCTGACACAGACCCTGACGAAGATCCAGGCTTCAAGAGTGGGTATTTTCGGTGTGACGTTGATGATAAACAATGGGAGAGGTTTATTATTCCCCTGGGGAGCCGAGACAGGTACACCTGGGCACGCACCTCTTTCTCTCTGCCCGACAGCACAGGCTCTCTGCCCGACAGTACAGGCCAACCCGTAACGATTGTACTAGGAGGCTACGGACTATACGACTCTGATTGGATGCGCGTCTTTTTGAACGGCACGGAGATATTACTGCGCGTCGAAACGGCGCGCTGGAGAGAGCCGGCGGTTCTCCGTTTGGATCCAGAAGATGCGTACTATGGGCTCTTGCGATTTGGTGGCGATAACGTGTTGGCGCTTCAGATGAAGGGCTACAGAGCGGAGACGGCGAAATTGCAGAAGGCCAATGGGCTTGCCTCCTGCAATGAGATGGAAATCGGAGCGTGCACCCCAATTCTGTTCGATCAGTATGTTACAGTCGGCGAACCATCCGAAGCGATCGACTTCGTGGTCTGTTCCCACGAAACACAAAACACAGATGAAAGTGCAGAGCTTGTTATAGAACTGGAAGCCCGGGGAAAACCAATTCATGCAACCATTCGCTACGCATGGGAAGAAGATTCTCCAACGCTCCGAAGATTTACGTCAATAATGAATTCTGGTTCAACCTCTATCTGTTTGCTCGATGCAGAACTGGGCGATTACCAGACGAATGGTGCTGCCAGTGAAGGATTCGTTGGATTTCCAGTTCACGTAAACAATCAGTTGTTCTTCGGCCTGGCGCACCCCGCGGGATTGTGTCAGGGATTGGACGGCCGGGTCCGTTTGACGCAATTCTCCGGAAAGACGCTCAGCCCTGGGGACACAGTTGACCTGATGGAAGTTGTAGTGGGCATAGCCGGGGAAGGGCAGTCACCGGCTGCATTCAGAGATCATATTGAGGGCAGGTGCAGGCGTGTAGCTCGAAAGCACGACAAACCGTATGCTTTATTTGAGGGTTGCGGGACCTGGGACACAGAAGAAGAGGGCTCTATCCTAAGCGAAGAATATGTCCTCGAGATACTCGACGGCATGGCGAAGATGAGAGAACGGCACGCGCTCTGCTTTGATGCTCTGACGTTAGAGGCGTGGTTGGATACCGCGGGTGACCTGACAAGCTTCTACAAGAATGGCACAGACTGCAGCTACTTGATCGAAGATTGTAACATTATCGAGCCGGGTGATTATTTTGAAAGTGGCTGGCCCGATGGACCCGGCCGGGTGTTTGACAGAATCCGCAATGTGGGGGCTCAGGTCGGACTGTGGTTCGACAGTTCACTGCGAAAATGGTCGATTGGAAGGAATCCTGCGGTAGCTTCTTGTGGAATAGCACCTGAAAGAGGATTCATATCAAATGCAATCAACCAGATGGGTACAGGCCAGTTTGACGGCGCGAATATTCTTTGCCGCGCCAGCGAACCGTACAAGAGCTTTTTTGGGCAGGGCATTAGTACCCATATCCGTGATAACGGTGTTTGGCTGTTCAAGCTTGATAACCTGTTCAAGAACTGCTGGAACGAGAATCATGGGCACAGAATCGGCAAGTATTCTATCGAGGCGATCTGCAGTTCAGTCATCGAGAACCTGCAAGCCTGGGACAGGGAGAACCCCGATTGTTTATTGATAGGTTACTGGGGATACCGGTCCCCGTGGTGGCTCTTGTGGGTGGACACTATCTATGAGTCGGGACTGTTTATCGAAGCAGGTCAGCCTTGCGGGTGGGAGACGAAATACAAAAGAGACTCGGTCACCCGGGCGTTAGACCAGTCCGAGTGGTATGCGTGTCATGCCGGTGATGTTCCTTCCCTCTGCAAAGATTCTCTTGGAATATGGCTTGCATCGACAACGTGGAACTCCAATGTTGGCAAAGACCGCTGGCAGGAAGGGTTCGTCATGGACTTGTGCCGGGGTAGCCTTCTCTCGCAGCTATGGGGACATCCAAAGTGGCTTACTGATGAGGATGTAGGAGATCTGGCAACCTTCACTGCGTTGCTGAGAAAATATCCCGAGTGTTTTCGGAATTCTCGCTTTATTCTGGGGAATCCATGGAAGGACAATCTTTACGGATACCTTTGCTCCAGCGCCGACCGGGCATTCATCGCTCTGAATAACGGCGGCCCGAGCGACGCGGAGGCAGAACTCAAACTCAGTGCGGAATGGGGACTCCCCCAGGACAACGAATGGCAGATATTCCAAAGGTGGCCTCGTTCGGAAAAATATTTCCCTTCCGATGGTGAGGAAGTAGCCAGTGGAACCGTTTCTTTGAGGATGGAGCCCTGGGATATCGTCCTACTGGAAGTCGTGCCTGACCTCACCCCACCAACACGGTTTTTCTAGCATCCGGCACGAGGTGCTATAATACCGCAGGGCTTTCCCTTTAGCACCGGTTTTTGCCCGCTTGCTGTGATCGCCGAATTTCCATGAAGAATACCGCCGCAACACAAGCTGCTTCTTTGGGATTTCGTTCGGCATTTACGCTCATAGAACTGCTGGTCGTGATTGCCATTATCGGCATCCTGATTGCGCTGTTGTTGCCGGCGGTGCAGGCCGCCCGTGAGGCGGCACGGCGGATACAGTGCACCAACCACATGAAGCAGGTCGGTGTGGCACTGCACAACCACGAGAACGACAAAAAGAGATTTCCCGCTTCAATGACGGGATACTCGCCGCTGCCACGCAAAGGTGGCGGAGGCAAGCAATGGACGGGATTCACGGCCCAGACTCAACTACTGCCTTACCTGGAGGAAATGGAACTCTACGATCGCATTGATTTCACAAACAGGTGGTTGAGCTTCATCAACCAGAATGTCGCCAAGTCGGCCGTCCCCGTCTATACGTGTCCCAGCGACAACTCGCTGGGACGGGTCTACACAACGAACGGCGGACCACCTCACCATCCTCCCGACACCCTGTTCGAGTGGTCGCGGTCGAACTTCGTTGTTTGTGCGGGGAAAACGCAAATGTGTCCGATTTCCTTTACTATCCTCCAGACGAGACTACCGGCGCTTCGCAATGCTCCCTGGCTTCCACCGGTTATTTTAAGCGAATTCAAGTCCGAGGGCGCGTTCGTGCTGGAAGTCGGTCGAAAGCTGAGCGAGTTCACCGACGGCTTGTCGCAGACCGCGCTGGGCAGTGAAGTCCTCGCCGGGCGAGACGAGCGCGGCAACCCCGAGAATGGCAATAAGTACGATCCCCGCGGGATTTGGTTTAGTGGTTTTGGAGGGGGTGCCATCTACGAGCACCGATTCACGCCCAACTCCAGTAATCCCGACTTTTTTAGATTTGTAAGTTCATGTGAACCTCTTCCGCCCCCGGTCGACATGCCATGTGTTACAGGCAGTACCGAGGAAGAGATGTACTTCAGCGCCCGCAGCAGGCATCCAGGCGGAGTTAACGTGCTGTTTGGAGACGGGCGTGTAGAGTTCACCTCCGACGACATTGACCTTGTGGTTTGGCAGGCGATCGCGACCGTCGCCGGAGGCGAGGTTGCGGGAGAACGATAGTCCTCTTCTTCTTCACGCAAACAGCTCTTTGACCCATCCCGCGCGGGGGATTAGAATCAAGGTTGATTCCTTTTGATCGCGGGATTGCCCTCTTTACCGCCGGATTTCCATGAAGAATGCTGCTGCAACACAAGCCAATTCTTTGGGGTTTTGTTCAGCATTTACGCTCGTAGAACTGCTGGTGGTGATTGCCATTATCGGCATCCTAATTGCGATGTTGTTGCCGGCGGTGCAAGCCGCCCGTGAAGCGGCACGGCGGATACAGTGTACCAACCACATGAAGCAGGTTGGTGTGGCACTGCACAACCACGAGAACGACAAGAAGAGATTTCCCTCTTCAATGACGGGGCATTCCCTGCTGCCACCCAAAGGTGGCGGAGCCAAGGAATTTACGGGATTCACGACCCAGACTCAACTACTGCCTTACCTCGAGGAGATGGCTATCTACGATCGTATTGATTTCACAAACAGGTGGCTGAACCGTGCCAATCAGGACGTCGCCAAGCCAGCCGTCCCTGTGTATACGTGCCCCAGCGACTACTCGCTGGGACAGGTATACACAGCGGAGGGCGGACCACCTCACCATCCTCCCGACACCCTGTTCGAGTGGTCCCGATCGAACTTCGTCGTTTGCGCGGGGAAAACGCAATTGTGTCCGATTCCCTTTAGTATCCTCCAGACGAGACTACCAGAGCTTCGCAATGCTCCCTGGCTTAAACCGGTTCTTTTAAGCGAATTTAAATCTGATGGCGCGTTCGTGCTGGAAGTCGGTCGAAAACTGAGTGAGTTCGCAGATGGCTTGTCACAGACCGCGGTGGGCAGTGAAGTGCTGACCGGGACTATCGGTAGTAATGACGTCCGCGGTATTTGGTTTAGTGGTTTTGAAGGGGGTGCCATCTACGAACACCGATTCACACCCAACTCCAGTAACCCCGACTTTATGATATTTGCTTCTCATTGTGACCCCTTTCCGCTCCCGGTCGACTTGCCGTGTCAATCGGGCGCTTCGCAATCGTTTGAAACCTACGTCAGCGCCCGCAGCAGGCATCCAGGCGGAGTTAATGTACTGTTTGGGGACGGGCGTGTAGAGTTCACCTCCGACGACGTTGACCTTGTAGTTTGGCAGGCGATCGCGACCGTCGCTGAGGGAGAGATTGTGGGAGAACGATAGCCCTCTTCTTCTTCACGCAAACAGCTCTTTGACCCATCCGGCTCGGGGGATTAAAATCAAGGTTGATTCCTCTTGATCGTGGGATTGTCCTCTTTACCGCCGGATTACCATGAAGAATGCTGCTGCAAGACAAGCCGATTCTTTGGGGTTTCGTTCAGCATTTACGCTCGTAGAACTGCTGGTCGTGATTGCCATTATCGGCATCTTGATTGCGCTGTTGTTGCCGGCGGTGCAGGCCGCCCGTGAAGCAGCACGGCGGATACAGTGTACCAACCACATGAAGCAGGTTGGTGTGGCACTGCACAACCACGAGAACGACAAGAAGAGATTTCCCTCTTCAATGATGGGCTACTCGCCGCTGCCAAGGAAAGGTGGCGGAGACAAGAGTTGGACGGCTCACACGGCCCAGAGTCAACTACTGCCTTACCTGGAAGAAACCGCTGTTTACGAGGGCATTGATTTTTCCAATAGGTGGATACACCCGGCGAACGGCACACCCACCGCCAAACCAGTCGTCCCTGTCTATACGTGCCCCAGCGACAACTCGCTGGGCCGGGTCTATCAGACGTTCGGCTTTGGATCCACCTTTGAACATTCGCGCTCCAACTTCGTCGTTTGCGCGGGAAAATTACAAGTCTCGCCGATTCCCGCAAACCCCCTCATGACGAGACTACCAGAGCTTCGCAATGCTCCCTGGCTTGAACCGGTTCTTTTAAGCAAATTTAAAGCCGATGGCGCGTTCGTGCTGGAAGTTGGTCGCCAGCTGAGAGAGTTCACCGACGGCTTGTCGAATACCGCCGTGGGCAGTGAGGTACTGGCGGGACAAGACGTCCCTAAGAACACCGGAGGCCCACATCACTACGACGGCCGCGGGGTTTGGTATATAGGGTTTGGAGGCGGTGCCATCTACGAACACCGATTCACGCCTAATGCCAGTAACCCCGATTATTTTAGCCACTACGCTACATGTCTTCCCGGCATCCCAGAGAACATGCCCTGCTCGACAGGCGCCCAGGACGCCGGAGAAGAATACGTCAGCGCCCGCAGCAAGCATCCGGGCGGAGTCAATGTGCTGTTTGGGGACGGACGTGTAGAGTTCACCTCCGACGACGTTGACCTTGTGGTTTGGCAGGCGATCGCGACCGTCGCTGGAGGAGAGGTTGCGGGAGAACAGTAGTCCTCTTCTTCCTCGCGCAAACAGCTCTTTGACCTATCCGGCCTGGGGGATTAAAATCAAGGTTGGTTCTTTTTGACCGCGGGATTGTCCTCTTTACTGCCGGATTGCCATGAAGAATGCTACTGCAACACAAGCTGCTTCTTTGGGGTTTCGTTCAGCGTTTACGCTCATAGAACTGCTGGTGGTGATTGCCATTATCGGCATCTTGATTGCGCTGTTGTTGCCGGCGGTGCAGGCCGCCCGTGAAGCGGCGCGGCGGATACAGTGTACCAACCATATGAAGCAGGTCGGTGTGGCACTGCACAACCACGAGAACGACAAGAAGCGACTCCCCTGTGGAATGCTGGGGCACCTGCCGAAGGCTACCCGGGAGTGGTCAGCCTACACCGCGCAGACCCAACTACTGCCTTACCTCGAAGAGATGGCTATCTACGAGGGAATTGATTTCACAAACAGGTGGCTCAACCCTATCAACCAGAAAGCAGCCAAGGCGCCTGTCGCCGTCTATACGTGCCCCAGTGATGACTCGCTGGGGCAGGTATACACATCGCAAGGACTCGAACCCGATACCCTGTTCGAGTGGTCTCGATCGAACTTCGTCGTTTGCGCGGGGGCGTGCAGACTGGCTCCGCAGAGTCTTGAGCCGCTCATGTCGAGACCACCGGAGTTACGCAATGCTCCCTGGCTTAAACCGGTTCTTTTAAACGAATGTAAATCCGATGGCGCATTCGTGGTGGAAGTCGGTCGCAAGCTGAGCGAGTTCACAGACGGTTTGTCAAACACGGTGCTGGGCAGCGAAGTGTTGACCGGAATGGACGGTAAAAATGACGTCCGCGGTATTTGGTTTTTTGGTTTTGAAGGGGGTGCCATCTACGAACACCGATTCACGCCCAACTCCAGTAACCCCGACTTTATGGTATCTGGTTCTCATTGTGACCCCCAGCCGCCCCTGCCTGATATGCCGTGTAGAGCCGGCGCTGGTGAGAGTTCCGCATCCTACTTTAGTGCCCGCAGCAGGCACCCAGGCGGAGTCAACGTGTTGTTTGGGGACGGGCATGTAGAGTTCATCACCGACGACGTTGATATTATGGTTTGGAGGGCGATCGCGACCGTCGCCGGAGGAGAGGTTGCGGGAGCACAGCAGATTGAATGTAACTAGGGACGGGCATGTAGATTTCATCACCGACGCCGTTGACCTTACGGTTTGGCGGGCGATCGCGACTGTCGCTGGGGGAGAGGCTGCGGGAGAACGGTAGTCCTCAACTTATCGTGGGTCGCCTGAAATTTCCCGCGATTCGGCTCCCTGTAGGGTTGGCGTAACTCGATTTCGGCCTTTTTGCGAAATAACAGACCGTGGCCGTACAGCGCGGCGCGAATCAACACGTCAGGTTCGTCCCTAAAGACGCTCAGGTTCGTCCCTAAAGACGCTATGCCCCTGTGCATGCGTACCTCAGCAAACAATGGCAAGGTAGCTGGGATTCGCACGAGCCATGGTTCATGACTCTTAACGCCTACGGACTTTTTACCCAGTTTTCTGCTTCTTGCTTCGGCGTTCCACTCGGGGGTGGCGCAAAGATGAAATAGTAGACCAGGTCTTCGTCACCCGAGTTGAACGACTGATGATGTACATTGGCCGGTATAAAAATGGTCATGCCCTCACTGACAATGAATTCTTCCTCCCCCAACACCAACTTGCCCGTACCACTGAGAACGAAATAGACCTCGTCAGCATCCGGGTGAATGTCAGGATCGGATTCTTGTCCAGGATGCAACCGCCAGAGCCCGGTCACCATTTTTTTTGATTCACACGAATCCGGCGTGATGAGCGGTGTCACACAGCGGGACCCGTCCTGGGCTTCCCAGGTGGGACAGTTTTCCGGTTCAATAACGCACTCGCCATACTTCGACATGGATATTTCCTTTTCTTTGTTCTGAGTTTACAAACTGCCTTGCTACACCAGTAGCGACCCACCATTCACATGAAGCGTCGCGCCAGTCACATACGTGGATCGATCCGAAACAAGATACCACACCGCGTCGGCAAGTTCACGTGCCGTACCCTGACGTTTTAGAGGCGTGGCCTGGATGAACTGCTCCTTTTGGGCTTCGCCAAAACTGTCCGCGAGCGGTGTTTCGATACTTCCTGGGGCAATGGCATTGACCAGAATCCCATCGCCGGCGAACTCCTTGGCCGCCGACTTGGTCATCGCAATCATTGCTGCCTTCGAGGCACCATAAGCGGGATGGGCACAAACACTCCCCAGGAACGCTCCGACCGACGAAATGTTGACGATTCTGCCTGCCTGCTGTTTTTTCATGACCGGCAGGACCGCCAACATGGCAAGCAAGGCGCCGTTCAGATTTACATCCATCACGTGGCGCCAATTTTCTTCCGTCACTTCCGACCAGCGCACAACCGGTGCGATGCCAGCGTTGTTCACGAGAATATCGACCCGCTGGAATTGAGCAACGGTCCGCTGGACCATTGCCTCGACCTGGCCGCCGTCAGAGACGTCGGTGGCTACCGCGATGGCATCAGTACTGAACTGTGCGCTCACGTTGCTTGCAACCTGTTCGCCCCCCCCGCCATTGATGTCGGCAATCGTGAGGCCGGTGATGCCCGCTTCTGCAAATATCTCCGCCACCGCCTTTCCGATACCGGAAGCACCCCCGGTGATAATTGCCACCTTGCCCGCAAGCGATTTCATGGAGTTCCCCGTAGGTAGATGCTCACCGTTATGGAAGTTATGGTATGCTCCCCGACATATTTACGTCCAGTCCCCTTGTGTATAGCGCAATTTTCCAGTGCGGTTAACAACGCCATTCGGACCCAATTCGCATCTTCGACCTCAGCATGAATGATCCCTGAACATGAATAAACAGAGTCCCAAACTAAAGATCAACTGGCAGTTCCCGCTGCCCGATACCCACGCTGGCATTCTCATGGGCAATGGCCTGTTCGGTGTCTCTGTGTGGGGTGACCAGCAACTTTGCCTGACGATTAATCGGGCCGATTTTTGGGACCGCAGGGAGGCTCGTGGGTTAACCTCCCGGATGAATTACGCAGATCTGCGAAGATTCTGGACAGCAGGGGACCAGGAGGAGATCGATCAGATGGTCCAGATATCGGACCCGTCGGTCCAGATTCCTGTTCCTACCGGCCTGCCAATGGGGCGCGTCGAATTGGGGCTCCACGTCCAGAGTGCTTCCCTGCAAATGGCCCGGGGCCTCCTTGAGATCCGGGAAGAGGGTTCCGGAACACCGCTCAGGCTCGTCGTAGCGGCCGATCAGCCTCTCCTTTTGATTGAAACGGACCGCACAGATTTGGACATTACCTGCAGACCAGCCCGGGAATTTCTCGGTGACTACCTTGAATCCATAGGTCACGAACCTCCGAAGATGTTTGACCAAGAGACCCTGTCCGGTTGGATCCAGCCATTACCGGGGGATCCGTGCCTCTGCCTGGCTTGCGGCAGGCTCCCCGGCGGCCTGGCCGTAACGGCAGTCTATGGCGAAACGCCTGAGGAGGCCAAATCGAACGCTGTCGCCCTTTTGCAGGAGGTTGAAGAAGCAGGCCTCCACGCTGTCATCCAGACTACCGAGCGGTGGTGGCAAAACTACTGGGAAAAGATTCCTCAGGTGGACCTCCCGTCCGAAGAAGTCGAAGAGGTTTACTATTTCAGCCTTTTCAAACTGGCCGGTTTGACCAAGGAGCATGCGGCCCTCTTACAGGGACCGTGGGTCGAAGAATATCAAATGCCCGACTGTTCCAACGACTTCCACTTCAACATCAATGTCCAAATGTGTTACTGGCCTGCCTATGCGGCTAACTGCCCGGAACTACTGGAACCGTTGTTCGATAAGTTGAAAACGTGGGAACCACGGCTGCGACACTACGCGAAGCTCGTGTTTGACGTCGATGACGGAATCTTTCTGCCGATGTCTGTCAGCGACAACGGCCGGTGGGCGGCCAACTTCTGGCCCTCGTTCATCGATTTTGCCACCACCGGTTGGACAGTGCAGCTGATGTGGCTGCACTACCGGTACTCCATGGATACCGACTTTTTGCGAACCACCGCCTATCCCTTCATGAAGGGCGCGATGCGAATTTACGAAGCGGTCATGGAGGAAGAAGACGGCCAGATGGTTTTGCCAATGAGCACCTCGCCAGAATACGGCTGGTCCGGCAATCAGGCTGTCGGCAGGAATCCTTCCTTTCAATGGGCATGTATCCATTTCCTGCTGGAGTCACTGATTAGCGCCGCCGAACTGCTGGATGTCGATTCGGAAGAGGCGGCGGCCTGGCAGCGGCTGAAAGAAAAGGTGCCGCCCTACACCACCTTCACCGACGCGGATTCCAAGCGCACCGCTGAACGACAAGGCCCCGGCGCAGAACTCGACGCACTTCCCCGGATTGCAATTCTCGAGGGTCAGGACCTGGAGTTCTCCCATCGCCACCACGGCCATCTCGCGGCAATCCACCCGTTCGACACCATTGATCTGGAGGACGAAGAGATTGACCGTATCTTACGGCCAACACTGCGCCACTGGGTCGAAATTGGAACAGGCAACTGGATTGCCTTCTCTTTCACCGCCGCCTCTATCATCTACAGCCGACTGAAAGAGGCCGAGGCTGCCTATCTTCACTATCAGATCTGGTACCACGCATTTGCCAACGAACACCGCGGAGCCGTAGAACTCGCCCATACTCCCGGCCTGACCACATGGACCAATGTACGGGAAAGCACCCCCATGCAGATGGACGCCATCATGGGGGCGGTTAACGCCATTCAGGAGATGCTCCTGCACACGGTACGGGGAACGATGTGCGTGTTTCCCGCCATTCCCCGTGCCTGGCAGAAAGCTGCCAGCTTCAAAGAGATGCGAGCAGAAGGCGCCTTCTTGGTCAGTGCGGAAATGAAAGAAGGTCGAATTATCGAAGTGGAGATTTTCAGCGAAAAGGGCGCAGAGTTAAAACTGGCCAACAATATCGCAGCAGAGATTGTTGTTCGCCGTGGTGGGAAAGAAGAGCAGACAAGTGCCCGCCTGCTGACCATGCAAACAGAACCCGGCGAAACCATCACAATCCATGGCGTAGCGGTAACATGACCGACCACGGCTCAATACCTTACGGATAGGATCACTTTACGGGCAGGATCGATTCGTCGTGACCTCCTAAGCCAGGATTTGGTTCAACGCACGTTCGAGCGTTGCCACCGTTTGGTCCACGTTGTGGAGCTTGTCCAGTCCAAAAAGTCCGACCCGGAAGGTTTGGAAGTCGTCGCCTTCATCGCACTTCAGCGGGACGCCGGCGGCAATTTGCAGGCCTTCAGCTGAGAACTTGCTGCCAGACTTGATGTCGGGGTCATCGGTGTAACAGACGACCACCCCTGGGGCTGCGAAGCCGTCTGCAGCTACGCTCTTGAAGCCTTTGCTGGCCAGCAGTGCGCGCACCTTGGTGCCGAGCTCCTGCTGTTTTGCACGGATCGCCTCAAGACCACACTCCTCAGTTTCTTTCATCACATTGCAGAAATTAGTAAGGGCATCCGTCGGCATGGTGGCATGGTAGGCATGACGGCCACCTTCGTAGGCTTCCATGATCTCCAGCCACTTGCCCAGGTCGCACGCAAAGCTGGTGCTCGTGCTGCTGGACGTTCGCTCGCGCGCCCCGGCACTGAGCATCACCAGGGCACAACAGGGAGAACCGCTCCAGCCCTTTTGCGGTGCGCTGATGAGGACATCCACACCGTTGGCTTCCATGTCGACCCACAGGGTGCCCGACGCAATGCAATCCAGGACGAACAGACCGCCTGTGGCGTGGACCGCCTTTGCCACC
>CAUZEA010000072.1:0-30791 GCA_963578605.1 Planctomycetota bacterium | reverse complement strand
CGCAACAATCCTTGCCGAAGACTTCGATCTTAACGGAAGCATACCACCTTTCAAGCTGGCCAGAGCAGTGGAAAATTCCATCAGCCACCTGGGCGGACGGGCAGCGGTCGGATTACCCTTAGTTCCCGGGCGACGGTATCCCTGTGGGCTGCTGAGGGGATCTTTTCGGCGTGTTGTGCGGCTGCACGTTTTTGCGGCGTGGGTGCTGAGATCACCGGGTGAGCCGCTCGGCACCAGAGCGATTTCGCTGGCGGTGCATTGAACCGAGCAAGCCGAAGAATCCGCCAACCAACAACGCGACGGTTGTTGGTTCTGGGATGACACTCAAGGTGCCGGTTGCGTAGATTTGGGAGGTGTCCCAGGCCAACCCGTCGGGCAGCGCCGGCAGGGAGATCGAGTTGAATTGCCCAGTTGATTCCCCAAATTGGATGATCTCAAAGGTGTTGCCCTGACCTGGCTGGTAATTCCCGAGCAAACCAACGGTTAACTGCCCGCCCAGGTTTGCGGTTCCCCGGACGACCAGCACGTCGAAATCGGTGCGGGGTGCGCTGCCACCGATTTCGATCAGGAGGCTTCCTTGGGCGCCTTGGATGAAATCACCGCCGATTTCCAATAATCCTGGACTGTTACCAGGCGAGATGATTCCAGCAGAGTTTGCCAAACTGCCGACAATGAGCCCTGACCCCGTAACCGTACCGCTTTGCACATCGATCATCCCGCCGTCGCTATCGAGCACATTGTTGATGGCCAGAATTCCATTTCCGGTCTTGGTCAATGTGTTACCGCCGAGTGAAAGTTGATTTTCAAATTCAAGCAACGAGCCATCAGCTACCTCGACGGTGGTGTCGTTCAGGAGAGTCACGGATGTTTGGAATTCGTGATCACCCGATACGACTTGAATCATCGGTGCACCGAGGCCAGCAGTTGCCAGCGAAATTCCCCCACCACCGGCGACCAGGTAACGGTACGAGCTGTCGAAGACCAGTTTGTTGAGGGTTGCGGGTTGATCGGTGAAAACCGTACTGGGACCTGTAATTCGGTCGCCAAACAGGGCGGTGTTGTTCGTGGGGCTGCCGAATGGTATCCAATTTGTGCCATGATTCCAATTGCCCCCGTGGGTCAAGTTTCACTCTGCCAGGGTGGAAGTGGGAAAAACATCGGGGTTGCCGGTCGCGTATTTGAACAAGTCTCCCGTACCACCTGGGAGGGTGACATCTAAAAGATTACCGGTAAGGTTAACGATTTGTGAATGGCCAGTGGTTCGACTGAGCCGCAGCAATTGGTCAACACTGCTGTCGAATTGAATTTGAAATCGTAGTTCAGCATCATCGCTTGAAGTGCCTGAAGAATGGAACATGTTGGCGAGCAAGAAATAGTCTTCCGCGGTATCGTCCTTAAAGAAACCGATTAACCCGTCTTCATCTTCGCTAATACCCCCTCCTTCTGTGTCGAGAACCGAGATGCTTTGGATTTTGGTATCCCCGCCGGTGCCGAAGGTCCAGTCGTTGATTCCAGTAGGTTTGTTTCCCACACCACCCTCAAGCCAGCCTACCCCAGTGTTGGACATCAGGCCGAGTGCTTTTCCAAGGATGCCAATTTCAGCATTCAGCGCCTGGACGTTGTCATAAAGCTCGGGTGTCGGGCCTCCCAGGGGACTCACCATGGTCAGGTCCCCCCCACCATAGTCGCCAAACGGGTCGTATGTGAAATAGGAGATGCCGGTGAACCCGTACGTCATGGCGGCGAAAACCTGCATCCGCAGATCCGACTCGCTGGGAAGTCGGCGGTTGAGGTCGTCCCGCTTGAAGGCTTGCACAAATATATGGTACGGCATGTTGTTGGCTTGAGCCGCCTCGCGCACCTTACTCATAGTGTTGTGCATTACATCGTGGCTCGTCGTACCTCCATTGAGGAACGGATATTGATCCACCATCAGGACATCGGGCCCAATGATCGAGATGACGTCGCTCAGGTACTGGTCGTACGTGTAACCAGGATTGCTGCTGTCGCCATACAACTTGGTAGCACTGGCACCTGCAGGCAACACGTTCGTGATAACCTTGGAACCAGGAAAAGTTGACTGTAACCAGCTGGCCACCGGGGCGCTGTCTGCCATGGCGATGAATTGTGGTTCGTCTTTGGTGTACCAGGCGTTATTGCCAGCGTAGTCGTTGTGGTACTGCTGGAGTTTCGTCTGGAGACTTCCACTGGCCCAAGCCGGGTTGGCGGCCGTGGCGTCGACATGCATCTGCCATGGCACTTGAGCATTGGCTGCCTTGATCGCCAGATATTCATCGGCTTTGAATGCCAGCAGCGTATTCATATTTGCCCCGAGGTAGTTACTCAGGTTCATGTTCACCGAGGCAAAACTTTGCACCAGCGCTGTTATGGCAAAGGGGCTGGTATCGGCCACCACCGGGGATCCCTGGCTGCCGACTTTGAACAATCGATCCTGGTCGGTAAATTCGATTTCGTCGATGTAGGCACCCGGTGCGTTGTTGTCGACGCCCAGTTTGACCAGCCGGTCTGCAAAAGCAGCCGTGCTTCCGGTGGTGGTGTGAGCGGTTGTCCAAACCGGCGCACGGTACGCTTTGTGTTCCCAGGTGACCTCCATCACCCCTGCTGGTTTTCCGGTCATCACGATTCGATGATCGTAGTCTCCTCTTTCCAAAGTCGGTGATGCAACCGTACTGCCATTGACGCGAATCAACAGAGCATCGTCCGGACTCTGCAAATGGTGAAATCCTAATCCGTCGGCCAACTCGTTGGCAAATACATCTCCGGTTGAAAAACCTCCGCCAATACGGGTGTCGTGCGACTCATTGTAAACACCCCAGAAGTAGAGATAACGCGTTTCGCCGTTGGCCGGAAATCCGATGTTGCCCGTGCTCGGTGTGCGATCGGTGTGCGTTTCATTGTAGGTGCGACCACCTCCGGTGATGTAGACTCCTGTTTCTCCGCTCAACCCGGGATCGACGACGCCAAGGTCCACAATGGTTTGCTTGGACGGATCATACGAGGTGTTCCAATCGTTGAGATGACTAAACTCTTCGCGCCAGAAAAATTGAGCCTGGGCACCGGCAACGAAGAGCCCGCACAACAGTAGGGAGGACCAAAAGCGTTTCATGGAAAATCGATGTGGCTCGTGGACTGCAAGTTCGCATCCGCTGCCCAGTGGCTGAACGAACGATAGATCAGAGTTTCCTGATAAACGTGACTACAACTGCCCACTTCAGCGGCGGCACAGCCTGCGACAGCCTGCGCAGATGACAGTCAGTGCCAACAGAATGATACTGGTTGGTTCCGGCACGGCCTGGCCCTCTCCGCTGGCAGTAGCAGAGATGCCAAATCGTCCCTTCCAAAACTCGTAGTCGAGTTCAGTGATGACCCCGTCGGCGACTCCGTCGGCACCGGTTCCTGTGGTCACACTCTGGCCAAAGGTGTCTCTCCAGAGGGTGTAATCGGCGGCATCGACAAGGCCGTTCCCGTTGTAGTCACCGGCGATGAGGCTTCCCAGAGATTGGAGGATAACGTCTGAGCCATTGACCACCAGGTTGAACGAGTCGCTTGCCGATCCTGTGAGGGTTAAACCACCAGCGGTCAATCCGGCCGACGTCAGTACCGTGAATTGCTGACCAGCAGATGGGATAAAGTCATCGATCAACAAAACCAACAGGGTCCCGTCGACAGTAGCTGTACCGGTGACCGCCAGGGTGTCGTACTCGGTGCCCTGCGCCAGCCCACCAATTTCTATTTCCAGGGTACCGTTTTCCTGCTGGGAAAAATTCCCACCGACCGTCAAGATGCCGGGACTGATCCCCGGTGCGATCGACCCGGTAGCATTGTTCAAATCGCCGCCGATGGTTCCTCTACCTGATACTGTTCCCCCCTGCACGTCGACCGTGCCGCCACCCGTGTTTAACCGATTGTTGATGGCGAGGATCCCTTCACCGGTCTTGGTCAAGGTGTTGCCGAGCAAGGAAAGTTTGTTTTCGAACTCCAGCGTCGACGCGCTGGCGATGTCCATCGTGGTATTGTCGGTCAGGTTGACTTCGGTCTGGAATTCATGGGTGCCGCTAAGGACCTGAACTTGAGGTCCCCCAGCATCACCTACGGATAGATTGAAGGGGCCAGCGCCTGCAATGTGGTACCTCTGGTCGGTATTGTCGAAAGTGACGGAACTCGCATTGACGGGTTGATCCGTGAACACGGTACTCGGTCCCTGAGCAATGCCACCAAAGGTCATGCTGTTATTAAGACCCGGGGTACCGGAGGGCAGCCAGTTTGACGGCGAGAAAAAATCTCCGCCCACAGTCGAACGCCACTGAAAGTCTCCCTCGGCCAGCATGGAGACACGGTCTTCGTCGGAAAACTCGATTTGGTTCACATAGAATCTGTGGTTTCCACCATCGGCCGACAGCTTGACCAGGCGATCAGGAGAATCATTAACACTTGCCGGATTGCCTGCTGCCACGGTATGGCTGTGAGTCGTAATCCAACTTTCAGTACCCACAGGCTTGTGTTGCCAGAGCACGTCAAGATCGGGATCGCCAGGTGAATGAAACTTGAGACGGTAGTCGTAGTCACCTGGATCGTGACTCAGTGTATTCTCGGTGGCCTCGTTGTACCGATGAAGAAGGTTGCCGTCTTCCTGGTAATGGGCAAAACCGAATGCACTGGACAACTCGTCAGCAAACACGTCACCCTGGTCGAGGCCAAAACCGTAACGGGCGTCTCCCTCGACGTTGTAGACTCCCCAGAAATAGAGGTAGCGGGACTTGCCTTCACTTGGCAGACCGATTGTCGTGTCGGAGATGCCACCTCGAGTGCGATCTGTATGGGTGAAATCGGCCAGCACAGGGAAGCGATACCCACTCGATGACCAAATCCGTACCGCGCTGTGCCCGTCCAACGAGCTGTCAAAGAACTCGGTCCCCAAGTCAACAATGTCATAGGTTCCGATCAATAGGCCTTCGGCATCCAAATTGAATCCCCATTCCTCGCCGTCAATGCTCCCTGGGTGGAAGTCCTCAATCCAATAGATCGTCGCCTCCGCAGTACCCACCAGAAAAGTGCACGCCATCAGGCCAGCTGCCAGACATTGGAGCAACTTTGTCATGACCATTAACCTTTTCCCGAGAAGTTGATATTCGGTCGGGACCTCGCCCGCACGGTGCCCCGGTCCGGTGGCCATCCTCTACTGCGAAGTCTGTTTTTAAAGCAATTCGTACGTAACCCACCTTGCGGTTTGGGATACATCTCTTGCGGTTCGGGACACAGCATTCACTGTACCGCATGGCAACTAAAATTTAAAGGTAATTCGATAAAATTCCAAATTGTCCAGGAGGTTTCCGGGGGCACGCACCTGCCCGGATGAAAAAATATTCCATACGACCACACACACTCACAGAAGATGCGGCGCGGTCAACGAAGTGACGGGCCCTGTTTTTTTGACCTTCGATCATTTTCCGCCCAGCGGCTGAACGAACGATAGAACAGAGTTTCCTGATAACAGCTGCCCACTTCAGCGGCGGTGCAGCCTGCGACAGCCTGCGCCGATGACGCTCAGTACCAACAGGATGATGCTGGTTGGTTCCGGCACGGCCTGGCCCGCTCCGCTGCCGGTAGCAGCGGTGCCAAATCGGCCCTTCCAAAACTCGTAGTCGAGTTCAGTGATGGCACCGTCGGCGACCCCGTCGGCACCGGTTCCTGTGGTCACGCTCTGGCCAAAGGTGTCTCTCCAGAGGGTGTAATCGGCGGCATCGACAACGCCGTTCCTATTGTAGTCACCGGCAACGAGGCTTCCCAGGGATTGGAGGATAACGTCTGAGCCATTGACCGTCAGGTTGAACGAGTCGCTTGCCGATCCTGTGAGGGTTAAACCACCAGCGGTCAATCCGGCCGACGTCAGTACCGTGAATTGTTGACCAGCAGATGGAATAAAGTCATCGATCAACGAAACCAGCAGGGTCCCGTCGACAGTAGCTGTACCGGTGACCGCCAGGGTGTCGTACTCGGTGCCCTGCGTCGGCCCACCAATTTCTATTGCCAGGGTACCGTTTGGCTGCTGGGAAAAATTTCCACCGACCGTCAAGATGCCGGGACTGATCCCTGGTGCGATCGACCCGGTAGCATTGTTCAAATCGCCGCCGATGGTTCCTCCACCTGATACTGTTCCCCCCTGCACGTCGACCGTGCCGCCACCCGTGTTTGACGGATTGTTGACGGCAAGGATCCCGTCACCGGTCTTGGTCAAGGTGTTGCCGAGCAAGGAAAGTTTGTTTTCGAATTCCAGCGTTGCTCCGCCGGCGATGTCCATCGTGGTATTGTCGACAAGGTTGACTTCGGTCTGGAATTCATGGCTGCCGCTAAGGACCTGAACTTGAGGTCCCCCAGCATCACCTGCAGACAGATTGAAGGGGCCAGTACCCGCGATGAGGTAGCTATGGTCGTTGTGGTTGAAAATGACGGAACTCGCGTTGATCGGTTGATCAGCGAGCACGGTACTCGGTCCTTGAGCAATGCCACCAAAAGTTATCCTGTTATTAACACCCGGGGTACCGGAGGGCAGCCAGTTTGACGGCGAGAAAAAATCTCCACCCGCGGTCGCATTCCACTGAAAATCTTCCCCGGCCAGCATGGCGGTACGGTCTTCGTCGGAAAACTCGATTTGATCCACATAGAATCTGTGGCTTCCAGGATCGGCCCCCAGCTTGACCAACCGATCAGGAGAATCATTAACACTTGCCGGATTGCCCGCTGCCACGGTACGGCTGTGAGTCGTAATCCAACTTTCAGTACCCACGGGCTTGTGTTGCCAGAACACGTCAAGATCGGGATCGCCAGGTGAAGTAAACTTGAGACGGTAGTCGTAATCACCTGGATTGTGACTCAGCGTATTCTCGGTGGCCTCGTCGTACCGATGAAGAAGGTTGTTGTCTTCCTGGTAATGGGCAAAACCGAACGCACTGGGCAACTCGTCAGCAAACACGTCACCCTGGTCGAAGCCAAAACAGTAACGGGCGTCTCCCTCGACGTTGTAGACGCCCCAGAAATAGAGGTAGCGGGTATTGCCTTCGCTCGGCAGGCCGACTGTCGTGTCGGAGGTGCCACCTCGGGTACGATCTGTGCGGGTGAAATCGGCCATTGAGGAGTAGCGAGCCCCAGTGTCTGACCAAATCCGTACCGCGTTGTGTCCGTCCAACGAGCTGTCAAAGAACTCGAGCCCCAGGTCAACAATGTCATAGGTTCCGATCAACTCGCCTTCGGCATCGGTTTGGAGTCCCCATTTCCCGTCGTCAATGCTTCCTGGGTCGAAGTCCTCAACCCAATAGATGGTTGCCTCGGCGGTACCCACCAGAAAAGTGCACGCCATCAGGCCAGCTGCCACGCATTGGAGCAACTTTGTCATGATCATTAACCTTTTCCCGAGAAGTTGATATTTGGTCGGGACCTCGCGCGCAAGGTGCCCCGGTCCGGCGACCCGCCCTCACCTGCGAAGTCTGTTTTCAAAGCAATTCGTACGGTACCCACCTTGCGGTTCAGAATACAGCGTTTAGAGTACCACATGGCGGTTAATTTTTCAAGTTAATTCCTATTATTTTTCTATTGTCCGGGAGGTCTCGGGGGGGACACGCACCTGCCCTGGTGAAAAAATGATTGACATGAACATGTTTTTACTTATACTCAGTCGTGTATTAGTTGCAGGGTGTGTGTAGTCGAATCAGGTGGCAACGCTACTAAATTACCAAGGGATAGCTTTGTTCTCTTTGATCCCGAGGTTCTCGGTAGCCGAATCCATCGCTCGACCTGTGTTAACGTAGACCGGTTTTACCACGAAAGGAAAAAGACCAATGATGAAAGAAATACAAGGTGCCGTATTGACAGTATTGGTTTGCGGCCTGATGGCCGGATCAGCAAACGCGATATCAACCTATTCTTCAAGTTTTGACGCTGCGGATGCCCTCTGGACAGAACACCGCGTGGGAGACTCCGACCAGGTTTATACCTATGGTCAGGCCGGGGGTGGGCTTACGAGTTCTGCCCAGACGGGATTGGTTATTGAGGGCGCTGGTGGCGGTAGTTCGGCAAATGGTACCGGCAAGATCACGACAGGTGCTTTGACCATGCCTGCGGCGGGTGAAACCGCAACCTGGACGGCCACAGTCGGTCCTGTACAGGGTGATATAACCACTTTGGGTGTTGGTATCGGCATTGCAGGCAACGAAGATGTGCCTACCGCGTATGGTATGTATTACAATGCAGACACGGATGTCATTTCTGCAATTGTAGGTGGGGTTGGCAACGTGGGCACCTACAACACCGGCGGCAAATTCAACGGTACCTACAGGATCGTGCTGGATAACGATGGTGGTGCGATTACCGCGGCGTTCGATGTACAGAAATTCGGTGAGGCAGCATGGAACTCAGTCGGTAGCGACTCGAGTACTACGGCAGGTCAGTTTCCTGACGCTTATTCTTTGATAGGTGTTCAGAAAACCAAAGATATTTTTGTTGACCATGCCAGTTACAACGTCGTTAACCCCATTCCTGAGCCGGGGACATTGGCCCTGTTGGGAATTGGTGGGCTGTTCTGTTTTTGCCGACGTCGCCGAGGTTAAACCCTTTAACGACATCGCTGACATTGCAATAATACCGGAGCGCGTCACACCATGTGACGTGCTCCGTTTTTTTATAACTTCGGTCATTTTCCAGCCAGCACCCCTTTTGCCCAGCGCGGAGTCAACGGAGTACCCATGAGAAATGGTTTTGTCGTGATGCATGATTGTTGCCAGAGACAAATTTTGGCTGGCCTGGTGACGACGTTGTTGGTGCTCAACTCCACAGCAGCCCAGGAGCCTCCCCAGCTCTCGCGCGGGTTGAAATGGGTCCGCTCACATCCCTTCACAATCATGGCATTGACCATCTCACCTGCCACCTTTGACGTTGCACATTACCGTGACGGCGCCGGGCTAAATACGATGCTGCCCTGGAAGCCGAAGGCCGATCTGTTCGTGAAAGCCGCGGCCGAGGGTTTGCCCTGGCATTACCACCAACGGCGTCACCCGGATGGCCTGACCGACGAACTCAAAGAGCAGTTTCAGAAACTGCATGACACCTACCCGGGGTGTACCGGGTGGATGGTCTGGGACGAACCGCAAACGCTTGCCATGCCCACGGCGGCTGTCACAATGCAGTGGTTGCGGGAGGCATATCCCGACCAGCTCGTTTATTCCAACGCCCTGCCCCATGGGGCCCGAGTCATGGGCAAGTACTACGGCAGTAATGATTTCCCCGAGGGCTATGACTACGAAGGCTACTTGCGTGATTTTGTCACCATCTTAAAGGGTGATGTGGTGATGTACGATGCCTACATCTTCAAGGAAAGTGGCAAAACCTCGAACATCATGCCCAGCGCGGTAACGGCCCGCAAGCTCGGCCTGGAGTTTGGAATTCCCTACTGGACTTTCGTACAATCGCACTCCGATCCGCGCCGCAAGTATCGCATGCCCAGTGAGTCGGATATTCGCATGCAGGTCTTTTTGCACCTGACGATGGGCTATACCGGGATTGCTTATTTCACTTACGAAGACCAACAAGGTCCCGCCATGGTCAGTTCACCACCGCCGGGAGTGATCAACCCGATCTTTTACGACGTGGGAAGGTTGAATCGAGAGGTCGCCAACCTGGGAACCGCTTTGCGGATGCTTACCAGTACCGACGTAAGCGTTGTCGCAGGGCCCGGAGGGGATCCCCCCGCCCAATTACCAGCATGGAAACCAGGAACTGGTGGAATCACGGCAATTACGATCAACGAAGACGAGCCGGGCAATTGGAAACATCTCCTTGTGGGCACCTTTCGTGACGACGACGGCCAAAAATACCTCATGCTCACCAATCTGTGGCATGATAAGAATATGCGAGCTGTAGACCGGCAGCTTTCGGTGACCTTGTCACTGGAGAAGGGGATCGATTTCGTGGGTCGGCTGTCTCGAGAGACCGGGCATCCGGAACGATTGTCGGTAACCGAGGGGCGCCTGCAGCTCGTGTTGCCCGGCGGAACCGGGGAGTTGTTGTGCCTGGGATCGTCAGAGTTTCCCGGGCTTTGATCATTGCCGCGTATTTTTACGACGGCACCCCTGAACGATTAGCTCAACCCGTGGGGATTCTCTTAAACGCTCAACGGCCGTGCGCGCATTTTCGGTACGCGGCATTGCCACAGTAAATTTGATGAAACGTCGCCAATTCCTACAACGGACGTCTGCCGGATTCATGGCAACCCTGTGCGGGCCGGGTGTCTGGTCCTGTGTTGCCCAGGATCCCGAAACACGGTCTTACGATTTCAGGCCGTATCAGCCAGGCCAGTTGCCTGTCAAGGTTGTGTGCATTACCCCTGACGACGGGTTTTACGTGCACACGTACTACGATGTTTGTCCCTGGAGCCCCAGTGGCCGTTACCTGGCCGTCACGAAAATCCCCTACCAAAAGCAGAAACCACGTTGGGGGGACCTGGCCGAGATTTGTGTGATCGACTTGGCGTTGCAAACCATCACCACGGTCTACCAAACGAAAGCCTGGTCATACCAGTTGGGCGCCAATCTCCAGTGGGCAGGCGAGCGGGACGATTATCTCTACACCAATGACCTCATCGACGGCCTTCCGGTTTGCGTGCGGATCGATCTTGGTGCGCATCAAACACGTGCTTTCACCGGTGCGAAATACGACATTGCGCCTAACGGAAAATTTTGTGTCAGCCCAAACCTGCTGACCATGAATACGCATCAATACGGGTATGCCGTACCCGACCCACCCACGAACACTCCCCGTCAATTCACCGCCGCCGACATGCAGCGGGAAGGGCTCTGGATAACCGATTTAGTCCAGGACCGCACAAGACTGCTTGTTGGATTCGACGAGTTCGCCTCCCAACTGGCCGACCCCGATTTTTATCGTGACGGGCTCTTCTACTGTTTTCACAGCAAGATTAATCGACAAAGCAGTCGCATCATGCAAGTGTTACGGTGGCAAGCTGATGGGAAAGGCCGGTACCCGTCGCTCTTTACGCTTACGCCCGGTGGCGACGAAATCGTCCAGTGCCTCACGCGAAGGCAGTGGATGCACACCGATTCCCGAGGACGAGCTGGCAACCACCCCAACTGGCATCCAGACGGCCAGCATATCATCATGAATTGCGTACCGGTTCGCGATGGTGACGGGCAACTCCGTTTTTGCGCGTTTAAATACGACGGTTCCGATTTTCGCGTGTTGTCAGAAACACGCCCTGGGAGCGGACACCCGACGGTCGACCCCGCGTGGCAGTTTTTGCTGACCGACGATTACTCCGAACAATCTCACCAGCAGCATCATGGTGAGATTCCCATTCGTTTGATCACCCTGCACGATGGCAAAGAAACGGTTTTGTGCACGGTTGCCAACGACGTTGGTGGCGGCGGCAAAGCCTACCTGCCCGACGATAAGAAGTACGGCGGCAGCCAGCACAAACTCGATGCGCATCCTGCCTGGAGCCGGGACTACAAGAAAATCTGTTTCAACGGGGCACCACAGGGACGCCGCCAGGTGTTTGTTCTCGAACTGTAAACAGCGGCCATCGCAGGCCCGGAATCTCAATCGACCCAAAATGAATACAACTTGGCGTTATCCAAGTGGAATTCAAGACGCACCTCTGACTGGTTGAAGGCCGCCAGGTCGGAACCGTTTTGCCAACCGACCTGCATGTCTAAACTATCTCCTTGGAGGGGGTGGCAGTCACCGTGCCCAAACCCCTCAATCGCCTTGCCGCTTCGATCCATCAAGGCGACAGTGATTTTTCCACCTTCGGCAGTCTCGCCGTTGATGTGCAGTGTTGAGCCGTCAAAATCCAAGGGCCTGGTAACGAGGGCCCCGGTTTCATCGCCCCCGTTGATCGATGCGAATCGATCCCGTGGCAAGATAGCCAGCCCAATCGAATTGCCAACCCTTTGTGATTCGGGAAAGTCTGGGTTTTCCATTTCGGCATCGGTAGGCATCCCGTTGTAATAGATCCAAACCTCATCCCCCTCTTCAAACATGGCCACGGGCCGCATTTTCCCCGCGTCCCAGGTGTCTTTTTTCGGATTAAACGCCATGAACGGTTGCTTCGCACCCACACGCGTCCAAATCCGCCCGTCACGGCTGCAATCCAACTCCACGTAAGACGAATGGGCTCGACTTCGGCCTTTGACATAAACCCAGCGCATTCCGATGTACATTCCCTGGTAGATGAAGCCGCGATGGCCGTAGATTTGGTTGTCACCCTCCAGGCCATGGAAGGTTGGAGTGGGGCGGGTCCAGTGAACAAGGTCGTCACTTTCCATGACTCCTCGTACGCGGTTTGTGCCAGGCAACACAAATTTCACGTCGCCGACATATTTCTGGCGCAAGCTGTCCCACCAAAAGCGGCTTGTGTCACCAATCGACTTGGGTGGAAACACATAGCCCATTCCCTGAGGGGTAGGAACATCGCACTTTTCCAAATTACCCGTCCAGTGAATGCCATCGGGTGAAGTATGCAAGTAGTAGCCGGTTGGAATCACCGGATCCCGTTTGTTTCCGTGTCGGCCCGTCTCCACGTTGATCAACGCCTTAAACCGTTTTTGGGGATCCGGTTCGTCCGGCTCGTAGAACAATCCGTGCATTAAGCCATATGGCATCACCAGGTTGTGCAGGTTTGAGCCCTCGAACAAAAACATGTCTAAATTAGGCTTCTGCCAATTTTTGCCGTCGTCCGAGATGGCATACCCGACACCAAATCGGATCGTGTGCCCGTCCTTCCAGGCGTGCCAGTCGGGGTGTCCCCAATACCACATGCGATAACGGGGTGCCTCATCAAATCGCATCACAAACTTGCATACGACCCGATTGTCTCTTCGCTGAAGTTTCGGATCATGCGGCTCCGGAACCACGATCGGATTGCCTTCGTACCGCCGGGGACGGTGTACCTCACGTGAAACGTTTTTGGCAGTCGCGATAAAATAATTGTCCACCAGCAGTTGCCGGTTGCGGTCGATTCGAACCGGAAATTCCGCCATATCCAGGGGAAATATGACCTGTTCGTTGGCAATATGCCTCCAGGTCGTGAGGACGTCTGGAAGGTCATACGGTTCGACGAGCGGACCTCCTGCCAGGTCGTTAGCCTGAGTTTGCGAGAAACCGACCGAAAACAGCATTGCCAGCGAGAGTGCAAGATTCCACCACATACAGCCATCCCCCCATCGAGCGCCAAAAAGTGTTGTAAAACCGGAATCGTAGCTTACGAATTAATGGTAATATAGCAACTAAAGGATTGGAGCAATTCGTTCCCACAAAACGCAGGTGAGCGATCGCTCACTACGACTATGATATCGTACTTCTCCGAAATTTACAGTAGCTGGCCCCGTTGACGATTACCTATGAAACCAACCAGGTTTCTGCTGATAAGCCCGCCTATCCTCCACGGCTATTTGAAGCTGTTTGCCATGGTAATGGCTGTGGTCGGCTCAACGGCAATGGCCGCAGACCGTGTGCTCTCTTCAATTCCGACGGCCCAACCGCTCGCTCAAGACTACACGGTTCTGTTTGAGGCACCCGAACCGCACATCTACACGGGAGCAGCGTCTTTGGTTCATTTGCCTGGTGGCCGGTTGCTTTCGAGCAATGGCTTGTTTACGCGTGTCGGGCGAGACACGGGGCACCCGGACCTCGAAATCGAGACCGTGTTCCGCGTTAGTTGCGATCATGGTGCCAGCTGGGAAACACGCGGATCGGTCCCGCTGGGGGACGGACTTCCCTTTGTGCACCGGGATAAACTCTATTTTTTGTGCAACGGGCGCCACCGCAAAGACATTTTCCTGGTACAAAGTGACGACGAGGGGGCTACCTGGAGTGCCCCGGTCGTACTTTTCAAAGGGAGGTTTTGGAATACGTTTGCACCTCACGTGATTCACAACAACACCTTGTACTGGGGGATGGGGGCAGCCAATGCCGACGGAGAGTTCAATCGCCGAGGGTCCCGTACGGTGATCGTCGCTGGTGACTTGTCTGCCACCGATTTGATGAGTCCCGCGGCGTGGCGCATTTCTGCTCCACTCATTTATCCGGGAACCCCCGCAGGCCTGACCTCAAACCTGTATCCCCCAAGTCAACCAAATTGGGGTGACCATTGGCTGGAGCCCAACGTGATTAATGTCAATGGTAAGCTGCGCGTTCTTTTGCGTTTGCGCTTGGACAGGATGGCGACTGCCCACATGTGTGCAGTGTGTGACCTCCAGGACGATGGCGAGGTACTCGACTACCGATTCACTCAATTCCATCCCGTGCCGGGTGCCCAATGTTATTTTTGTATCATTCGCGACGATGTAACAGGCTATTTTTGGACCGTGGTGAATATGCCGACCAATTCTCAAGACATCGCCTGGGGTAAGAAACTCAATGCTGAGGGGTTCCTGGGAAATCCTGGGAACGAACGTCGCATTTTGATGTTGCACTACAGTGTTGACGCGCTCAACTGGTTTTCTGCGGGTTGCGTTGCCCTATGGCCAAGCCCGCTACAGGGTTTTCAATATGCCGTACCGCTGATCGATGGTGATGATCTGTTAGTGGCCTCGCGGACATCGAAGAACCGTAGCAACCAGCACGATAACGACCTGATCACGCTCCACCGGATACCGAATTTTCGTACGCACGCCTTAAACTTGTTCCCCGGCAAGCGGGCCGACTAGCCGCGTTGCCCCGGCCGCAAGGTGTTTGACGGAGTTGAAAGAGAAATCTTCTTTGAAGTATAAAGCTTCCAGGTTGGTGAAGTTGAGCCAGTCCGTTTTGTTTAAACCAATCCAGGCCCAAGAAGTGCTGTTTTGACTTGTGGCAAGTTGCAGCCCTGCTTGTCGTGGCTAGAAGGGTAACTATCCGTGACGCGCGTGTTGGTATCGTTTGCTCTGTTCGTGTTGTTTGCGGGCATTGGTTCAGCAACGCAGCCGAACATCATTTTTATTCTTTCGGATGACCTGGGTTGGGGAGATTTGGGGTGCTACGGACAGCAGAAGATCCAGACCCCGAACATCGACCGACTGGCTACCGAGGGAATACGGTTTGTCAACGCGTATGCCGGAAACTCGGTATGTGCACCTTCCCGCTCGTGCCTGATGCAAGGTTTGCACCCAGGGCATGCACGGGTACGGGACAACTCATACAAGGGATATCGCCACTCGCTCCAGCGGGAGGATGTGACGATGGCGCAGGTCTTGCGCGGGGCCGGGTATCGAACCGGGTTGTTTGGCAAGTGGGGACTTGGTTTGAGTCGCCAGCCGGGAACTCCCGGGGCAAAAGGTTTTGATGAGTTTTTTGGCTATTTGAACCAGCGCAAGGCACACAGCTATTACCCCCCCTTTCTCTGGAACAACGCCGAAAAGGTTTTTTTCCCCCAGCACGCCGGACATCAGCATCGGCAGCAAAGCAGCTACGATGAAAAGGGCCGCGTGATTCCCCGCGGGATCAAAAACCCGGCAGAGGCGCGCTATTCCTTTGATCTGATTCACGAGCGGTCACTTGACTTTGTGCGCCAAAATTACCAAAAGCCGTTCTTTCTCTACCTGGCGCATACGATCCCTCACGGGCCGATCATCGTCCCGGACCTGGGGCCGTACCGCGATGCTGACTGGCCGTTAGGTCACAAGGAATGGGCAGCGATGATCACGCGACTTGATCATGCCGTGGGAGATGTGTTGAGTCTGCTTGAAGAGCTGCAGATTGATGACCAGACGCTGGTCTTCTTCGCCTCGGACAATGGGTGTTCCCTGCGCGGATACGACCGTGACCGGACCGTGGTACGGATCAGCGAGCACTTTCAAAGCGGTGGTCCGACACGTGGTGGCAAAGGTGATACGTACGACGGCGCTTTTCGCGTACCGGCAGTAGCTCGGTGGCCAGGTCACATTGAAGCTGGTCAGGTGAGTGACCACGTTTGGGCATTTTGGGATGTGCTTCCCACCACTGCAGAACTGGCCGGGGCCACCACGCCGGAAGGGATTGATGGAATCTCCTTTGCACCGACGCTGCTTGGCCACCCGGAGAACCAACAACAGCACGAATATTTATATTGGGAGTTTCAGCAAAACCAGGCGGTACGTCACAACGACTGGTTTGCCCACCGCAAAAATGGTGGGCAGGTGGAACTCTACGACCTGGAGCAAGATCCGCAGCAACAGCACGACCTGGCCGACAAAAATTCCGAGCTTGGCGCCAAGATTCTCGCTTGGATGCAACAGTCGCACCAGCCCAGCGAAGTCTGGCCGAGTCCGGGTGAATCCAGCACTGCTTTTGCTGAGCGGCTGCAACAGGCAGGTGTTCCGAAGCGGGCCAGGAACGTCGACGATTAAGCGTTGGCTTTGGGATCTCTGGACGACTCATCTGATGTGCAGGCCGGATTGCCCCACTGTTTTGCGAGGAACTCATTTGCGGGGGCACGGGGCCACAGGAGGTGCCCAGTGAGGTGGCCCACCGACAGGAGCAAGCAGGCGATTCAATAATCGGGCAAAACGACGCCATCGGCGATATTTGCCAGGGCAGCCAGTACCGGGCCCGAAGTGTTGGCCTCGAGTCCTCGAACGCTCCCGTCGCCAAACACGAACTGGCAGAATCCTGTCGGATGATTACTGCCGAAACGTTTCGAAAACCGGTCGGCAAAATGGTCAGGAGGGCCTGGCAGGTCAGGTTCGGGTTCGGAAACGATTCGAAAATCAAGCATCAGCATCCGGTTGACCAGGATTCCTGCCTTGCGGACAAAATTGTAAGGTTTGTCGTCGTTAAAGTAGCAGTTATCTCCCCATACAATGTTCCCATAGTGTTTGGGATGGACATATTTTTCACCCACCAAAAGCGTATGGCTCAGGCCGTCTTCGACGTGTTTGAATTTACGAAGTCCCTTGAAAGCGAGTACTCGTTTGTGAGGGCATGTCCCTTCTACTCTCAGGGTGTGTCGGGGCCATTCGGCCATGCCGTTGACCGGAGGATGCTGCCATTTACCATCCTGCTGGTGATCGCCCCCGTTCATCGCATAATCAGCCATCGCTCCATGGCGGGGTGACCCACTACCACAGTTGTTCTGGCGCCACGGGTCGTGACTCAGATGGATTGCCGAGCGGCGCGATGGACAATAATAAGAGGGTACCTGGATCTGAATGGCTTCATCGGGCAACGAGTAAAATTGCTGTTCGATATTCAAGATCTCATACAGAGTGGCTTGCTCCAGGTAGGGCATGATGTGCACTAACCAGGTTGCATGTCCCACACCGGAGGTTTGGGCGGGTGGAACTGCTCCGTTAGCGTTCTCAAAATTGTGGATGGCCAGTCCGATTTGCTTGAGGTGGTTCGCGCACTGCGTTCGACGGGCCGCCTCCCGTGCTGCCTGGACGGCCGGCAACAAGAGCGCGATAAGAATCCCAATGATTGCAATGACGACCAACAGCTCGACCAGCGTGAACCCCCGATACTCTGCCTGCCGATGAGATTGGGATAGGATTGTGCTCATCTTTTCTGCCGATCTGGAATAAGTTTCACCCTTCAGTCTAAATGGCAACCGAATTTGGATCAATGTTCCGTTCGACAAGCCGTGGCGGTCGATGACGGCGATCTTCCCCAACGCCCCGGTTTAGCGAGATTGCCTGGCTGTGGAATTCAAGGGGTGGATTGTCCTGGGGGCAGAGTTTGCCAACAATTGACAAGTTAACCGAGGGCGAGATCGATCATTTTATCGATTGTCAGCCGCGGGTCGTAACCGAGCAGTTGGCGTGCTTTTTCGTTGCTGATCGTGTAGCGGCCAAGTCCGGCAAGTTTGACACCTTCCCAGGGTATGCCCAAGGCGTCGGCGATACGGTCGACATGGTCGACGAATTTGAATGGAGCATTCCCTGCAATGTTAAAAATCTGGTTCGTTGCCTGAGCGTGGTTTTTCAGGGCCAGTGCGAATCCGGTGGCAACATCTTCGGCGTGTCCCAGTTGGACTTCTACCGATTCGCCATTTTCATAAAGGGGTGCAATCAAGCAGGGGGCACCGGCAAGAATGGTATTCATCCGCTGACGTTCTTCAGGAGCAGTCAACGATTCCCAGAATTGGGGGCGAAATGCGTCTAACACATCCGTTTCGTCAAGGCACCAACCGACACGAATGACGGCATAGGGCAGGCCGTAAGTTTTCTGGTAATTGGCACACATGCTTTCGGTGGTCGCTTTAGCCATGGCATAAAATCGGCCTGGCCGGGGGCACAATTCGATGTCTTCGGTAATCGGTTCGTGGTGATGTTTGTATATGGCGCAGAACACGGCGTCGCTGCTGGCGTAAACGAACAACTTCACAGTTTTTGCCTGCCGTGCTGCCTCGAGCACGTTGTACGTTCCCCAAATCAAATGTTCAAACAGGTGATCGTTTTCGGAGTCGGTCTCGATCGCACTGCTCATATCAAAAATTGCTGCCAGGTGGCACACGAAGTCACATCCTTGGACGGCATCGGAAAAGCTGCTGCGATCACACAGGTCACCCCGTACCAGCGTCATGTTGTTGCTGGAAATTCCCTCGGGCTCATGATTGTGGACCAGGACTTTGACGTGGTATCCCTGGTCGAGCAGTTGCTTGAGCAGCCGCTTGCCAATTCTTCCGGCGCCACCCGTCAAAAAAACCGTTTCTTGCATGGGTCACCTCGTGACTGGAGTTTCTTATATGGGGCACTTCGTGACTAGGTAAGTTTGTCCCGTTGATCGAGCACCTTTTGGATCGCCATGGCAATCGATTCAAGTTGGTCGTCGTCGGCTAGCAGTGCGTGATGAAAGATCCAGACTGATCGGTCTGCCAGCTCCTGGGAGATGGGAAACTCGCCCTCGGCAAGTCCCCGTTTCTTGAGGCAGTCAATCATGTGGAGAGCCGGATATTGCTCTTCAACGGGAACGCCTTCTGCCTGCAGGGCACGTGTGAAGGCGCAGTGCGGGATGTCTGCCTCGAGGACGAAGGGATAAAGGTAATGACCGTGACGCCCCAGTTCGGCGGTCCGGGTCTGGGGACGCACGCCATCGATACGCCCCAGCAGTTCGGTAAGTTTTGTCCCGGCACGATTCCGCTGGTTGCAGAGTTCTTCCAGGCGCGTCATCTGTGCCAGCAATAAACTCGCATGAAGTTCCGACAAGCGGTAGTTGCTGCCGATGCTGAAGTGGTTGTAATCAACTTCACAGCCATGGCGACCTGCACTGTGAATGGATCGAAGTCGTGTCAACAGGCGTTCGGAATGTGTGACCACGGCCCCTCCTTCACCGCAGCACAACGTCTTGCTCGATTGAAAACTGAACGTACCGATTTCGCCAAAGCTGCCGGCGTACTTTCCGCCCAGGTGGGCCCCATGAGCGTGAGCACAATCTTCAATGACCATCAATCCATATCGGTCAGCGATATGCATGATCTGTTTCATGTCGCACGGGTGACCGCCAAAGTGAACCGGGAGGATAGCCCGTGTCTTGCCGGTGATTGCCGCTTCGACCAGGTCTGGATTCATATTGAAGGTACCCGGGTCGACATCGACCAGTATCGGCTTGATTCCCAGTCGGAGGGGCGCCATGGCGGTTGCTACGAACGTGTAGTCGGGCACAATCACTTCGTCGCCACAGCGAATGTCCAGCGATTCCAGGGCCATTTCAATGGCGACTGTCCCGTTGGCGACGGGTAACACATGGTTCACGTGTTGGAATTCGGCGAACCGCTTTGAAAATTCAACCAGGCTGGTCCCGCCGACTCCCCACACCCCGCTTTCGATGGCGGCCTGTACCGCTTGTTTTTCCGGTTCACCCCAGATTGGCCAATCAGGAAACGGCTTAGAAATCACGGGTCGCCCGGAGTTGATTGCCAACGCCTCGGACATCGGAAGTCCTCCAGTCTCGTTGATTAAGAGAAAATTGAGGTAGGGAAAGAGAATTTATGTCGCACTGATCACCGGTGGGGGAACGAGGTATTCATAGCTCCACAGCATTCCTGAAGTATTCCTGAAGATGATATTTTCACCCGAACTATACCAGCCAAAAAACGGGCAGGCTATATGGTCACTGGTCAGAATAAACCATATTTGGGCGTGTGAAATGTGATTTCACTTCGCGGGGGCTGGTGACCAGTGCGGATGGGTGACAGGTGCCTAAATTGACTGTGCGAACGTCTGGTGCCACCAGCAGTGATTGCAGGTAGTGATCCCGCACTCGTCAAAAATGCCGCCGTAGTGGAAGAGGTCCGGATGCCGGCCGTTGGCCCGGCAGAGAGGGATTTGTTTTCCGTCGGCGTCGTGATAGCCGGCGAAGGCCGGGCAGTCGGTGCGGACCACGTCGTCTTGGCCAGCTGGCTCGTAGCGTTGCCAGGGCGTGTCGAATGCCGTTTCGGGACGCTGTGGACCGCGGCGCCAAACCTCGAGCATTCGTGCTGCCTTCTGCAACGCGTCAACCGCCAGATCATCGGAATCGCGATCTGGCGGCCGCAGCAACAGGCAGTATGGGTCGTCGGCCATGATTGTGGCCATAAAGCTTGCAAACTCTGGAGCGCACATCACTCCTGAAATGCTTTTGCCCACCGGTCCTGTTTTCAGAATGCCGGCCGCGCGGCATACATCCTGCATAATGCCGGGAAATTCATACTGAATCCGCAAGCCAGGCACGCAGTGATTGAGGTGCCTCTCTTGGGGCCAATAATGTCCCACGTAGGGAACTTGTAAAATCTCTTCGTAGTAATGCCACAGTGTGACGGTGTTGACCTGCACGCCCAGGCACAGCAGCCGACCGTCGAGCGCCACCAGTTCTTCAAACGGATTGCCCTCGCCACAGATCGCGGGAGTCTGGCGATGACCAACCAGTAACTGCCTGCTGGCCGGTCCCACCGCTACCCAGGAATGCGTCTTGTGACAACTACGGAAGCTGCCCTCTCGTTTTCGGACACATTCGGTCAACACGCCCTGGAAACCTGGTTGCTGACTGGGACAAAGGCCGTCTCGGCTGCTGCAATCGCAGTCACGGTTGCTGAAGTCGGTGCGATCTCCCCACACGCTGTCGCGAAACACCGGTACCATCAGCGTGCCGTTGGCACCAATCGCATCAAGAATGCCATCGATGACCGTCTCCGCCTCGCCTTCCACAGGCCCCAGTGCACTGAGCGAACTGTGCATCATCACTACGTTTCCCGGGGCAAGACCAAGCCCACGGAGTTGGTCGGCAATTTGGGGACGCGTTAGTGGGGGCATGGTGTGTAAGCACCTTTTGACGCGGTGAAGAAAAATGGTGTGCGGAGTCGTGTGGGCTTGGCAAGCGGCCGTCGGAAACCTTCTTCGGGCCATTTGCCTGTTGCAATTCCGTGCAGTAAGCGTGAGTCCTGAAAGTAGGGAGTGGTGGGACTGGTGTAAAGGTGCCTGGTCGACGCGTCGTGGTAATCATGCTTTATTCTCGAAAAGGAAAGGTCGTGGCTTTGGTCCACGCACAGCAGTGGCCCCCGAAACGAGTTATCAGAATAACG
Source organism: Planctomycetota bacterium (assembly GCA_963578605.1). Taxonomy (GTDB): domain Bacteria; phylum Planctomycetota; class Planctomycetia; order Pirellulales; family Lacipirellulaceae; genus JAKVCB01. The sequence continues at coordinate 9,256 of CAUZEA010000072.1, read as the reverse complement.
TCCCAGGGGCCGCTATTGCCGTCCTCGGGACCAGGTTCTTCCAGCGGTGGCGGTCCGGTAACTGCTCCGCGGGTCGTCGGTGATGGTAATCGTTTCCCCAGGTCGACCCCCTGCCACAACCCACTCCCGGAACTGTCAATAGCCTGGCTGCTTGGGGTTTGGTAGGATGTCCGGCACACTTGATTTATGATTTCATTTTCTGGACTGGTAATAGTTGAGGTTGAATTTCAAGCATGCTTGCACAAAACCAGGACAAGGAGTTTTACCAGCGCGAGTTGGCATCTTTCCTGCCCGACCGTATTTTCGATGCACACGCCCACCTGTGGCGGGACAAACCTTATAACGATATGTTTTGCTTTTTAGGTGACACCGGTGACGTTGGCTATCATCGGTACGTTGCCTTCATGGAGGACCTGCATCCTGGTCGGTCGGTCTACGGACTCTTTCTGCCGGTGTTTCCCGTTGAGCACCCAGAAACGATTCCCGAGGCAAACCAGTGGGTAGCGCAACAGGCAGCGGAGCATGACGCCAACCGTGGGTTGTTTTTCGTACAGCCCTCCGATGATCCGGAATGGGTTCGCCAGGAAGTTCGGCGTCTTGGATTGCACGGGCTGAAGTGCTACCACACGTTTGCAGATGTAACTCCAACCTGGGAATCGCAGATTCCAGACTTCTTGCCTGAGCCCCTGGTGAAGGTAGCCCATGAAGAAGGTTGGCTGATCACGCTCCACATGGTTCGCTCGCGTGCGGTTGCTGACGAAGGAAATATTCATTGGATCCGACATTACTGCGAAACTTATCCAAACATGAAACTGATTCTGGCGCACTCAGCACGTGGGTTTCAGCCATGTCACAACCTGGAAGGCCTGCCCAAGCTTCGTGGATTGGAAAATCTCTATTGCGACACGAGTGCCAATTGTGAACCGATGGCGCACCAGGCCGTGATTCGTATCCTGGGGCATGATCGGTTGATGTACGGTTCCGATTTACCGATTAGCCATCTGCGCGGTCGCAGCCTGGGAGCGGGAGACGCGTTCCTGTGGATTTATGAAGAGACCCCAATTTGGGGCGAGAAGCACCTTAAGATCGATCCGATCCTGGTTGGATTGGAGCATTTGCGTTCGATCAAGTGGGCTTGTTGGTCTGAAAAACTCACCGACCAACAGGTAGAGGACATTTTCTGGAACAATGCGGCACGGCTCATGGATGTTACCGCTGGTTGAATTCCCTCCCCGCTCGTTAGAAATCCACACCCAGCGACCGGCGGCAGATCAAGGCGACCGCCATGGCGACCAGTCCAAATGTTGCCCACCAGGGAATATCCAGGCCCAGGATGGGCGTTTGACGCCGGGCATACTGAACGTTGATCGCCCGTACCAGCTCGCCACTGGGGCACGGCCGTTCGCGTGGATGAAGCATTTGATCCCACCAGGCACTGCTTGGCCGGCGGGCAGCAATACCCATCAGCGGCCCGTTTGCTTTGGCAACCGCCAGATCCTGCTCGACGACTTCCGCCCCGACCTTCCACCGCAGCATGGTTGGCCGGTCGATTTCCGGCCGCACCCTCCACGAGAGCTGCTGACGGGACGGATCCCAATGCGAGTCGGTTTCTACATCCACACCGGCGGGCGGATCGAGAACAACCTCCGACGGTTGACTTTGCGTGTCGGACGAAAGTTCAAGATCGACCACCGATGCCTGCCCCGGCTCAAGCGGCACGAACTCATACCACTGTGCCAGCTGAATAAACACCAGGCAAATCGGTACCAGCATCACCAGCGTGGGAGGGGTCGAATGCCACAACCTCAGCCCGGTAGTCCGGAGCAATTGCCCCTGGCACCTGAATGTGACAACCAAGTCGTGCTTAAACAACCTGATGGCCAGCAGGTGCGCCTTTGTCTGGTCGGCTAGTTCCTTGAGGCGGCACTGATTGGACGTTTTTCCAAAGATCCACGTCATCACTACCCCACAGACTGCTCCCCAAAAGAGCAGTCCAACCAGTGGATGTGATGCGAACGGGGATAACAGGACGTCGCCGACACGTGACAGGAAAGCGTTGAGAGTACGCATCGGTCAATTACTCGATGTATCCCAGTCCGCGAAGCTGTTTCTCGACTTCCTTGTCGTCGTCGGTATCGCTAAATTTGGCGGCTTCCCGTTCGAGAATGTGCACGACCAGTTCGTCGGTACTTGAGTAACCGCCAGCCTTGGCGATCTCGGCAAGGCGATCGTACAAGGCTTTGTCGAGCTTGATTTTGGTGTTGGAGCGGAACATGAGTGGGAGTTTGTGGAAGTGGCCGTATCTAAAGTTGCCCTGGCCGCGGGCCGACCGACTACCGGGCCAGCATCTGGCGGGCGATGCGACAAACCACCCCCGCCAGCACGATTTGACGGAGACCTCGAACGTAACACAGAACAGGGAACACCGAAACCCGAATGGTCCTGAGTGCCGAAAACACGAATCCCCGACATCTGAACACGGAAATCGTTTCCCTACACGTTCTTCCCGAACACCGGTCTGCCTGCCATGTCGTTTGGCCTGCCGACGCCGCAAAGCTCCAGAATCGAGGGACCCAGGTCTGTTAGTGCGGGCGCTTCCACTTCCAGTGGTCGATTCGCCAGCAGGATACCGGGTACCAGGTCCGATGCCACGCAATGGTCACCACTCCAACGGTTGAGATTGTCGGAGACCGTGTGTTGGCCCAAACCACCCAGGGGCGTTTCCCAGCCTACTCGGTAACCGTGCTCGTAACCTACGATCAAGTCGGGTGCGATTTTGGAGTCGACCTCCGTGAACCGTTCGCGGACTCGGATGACCGACTTGATGGGCGCCGCGTCCGGGTGTTGGGGATCGCGAATCTCTAACAACACTCGAGCCAGTTCATCGACCAGCTGGCGGTGCTCGGCACCGGGCGGTACGATCCCGTGTTTTTCGCGACCTTGCAAATTCACAAACACCGAATTGAGCCCCAGCGCATAGGCTCGCGTTTTTGACCAGTCGACCCCCTCCAGGAAATTAACGGTGGCTGGCCTGACACCTGGTTTTAAAACGAGAAAATCGTGTTCCCACAACAGACGGTTGATATTCACCGAGCGGCGGTAAGTTGTGAACCCGTGGTCGGAGATCACCAGCAGCGTATCTTTATCACGGAGTTGTTGCAGGGTTTCGCCAACCAGCCCATCCATATGGATATAAAGGTCGTCGATCACGTTCGCGTAACGGTCACCTTGGGCCGGATCGCGGCCAGGGTGCTGTGGGTCGCGGTCGCGCCAGAACATGTGACTCACCAGGTCGGTCGTTCCGAAGTAATAGAACAGGCACCCGCTCTGGAATTCCGAAAGCACATGTCGATACTGGTCAACCCGTTCATCGTGGAGGAGATAAGCCTGCTGGAGAAATTCATCTTCGTTGAGTGCCCCTTGTTGCAGGGCATTGTAGTCCTCGGGAATGCCGAGAGTCGAGTAACGACCGTGCCGCTGGGCAAGCTGTTGGGCGATGTCGTCGGGTTGGCTGATCGGGGTAGTCGACTTCAGTGGATCGATGTTGATCGGACTGATGTACAGTTCACATTCGGGATGCACCTGCTTGACGTAAAAGCGGACAATGCCGGGCAAGCTGACCGGCGCTTGTGCCGCTGCGAGTAGAGTTGAGCCCGGGATTTCGGTTGGTAAATTGACGGGAACCCAATCACTCCATTCACCAACCTTCAGGAGCAGGCGGTGCTCCTGGATCTCAATCATGACAAGGTCCTTGGCGGGGTCTCGCGTCACAACCAGCGGCACCTTGAGCCGCGGAAGCGGGCCATCGAAGGCGTCGGGATTGAGCAGGAAATTCTCGGGGCCTTCGAGTTCGAGTTTTGCCTGGTGGCTTGTACCTCGCAGGTTGGCGTAGACGAATTTTCCACCCGTGACTTTTCGCCCTCTTAAAGATGTATGTGGAGTGACGAACGTAAACTCTCCCAGGCTGCCTTGTACATCGGGGGTGCCCATCCCACTGATGGTCTCGAGGTCTCCCGGGCCGGTTGCTCCTTGGGGCGGGTAATTGGAGGGCAGGAAGAAAACTTTGGCGCTCCCTCCCTGCTGGACGAGTGGTTGCCAGAAGGCGCCTCCTCGGCGGAGCAGTTCAGGTGCCTGGCCACTGGAGATCGGAATCTGCCACTTGCCCAGCGACATCGCGCGGGCCGTACCGGTGGATCGGATGTCGGACGTCGAAAAGAAAGGGCGTACGGCACTTTGGCCCTCGGGGTGGGGATCGCGATGAATGAAGTCAAACACCTGGTGGATGCCCGCATCGGCACCGCTGATGATGTTCGAAAATGCAACGGGTGTTTGGGGTGGGTCACTCGTCTTAATCGGTTGAAACGTGCCACGGTTGGCGAGGTCCGAAAAGTTCGGTGCCTTTCCCGCCTGCATCAGTTGGCGGAGCACGACCGGATCCATCCCGTCAAAGGCGAGCACGACGACCCGCCCCTGGTGGCCGGTCAACGGTTTTGGCCTGGCCCGTTCACAACCAAGCACCCAGGGTGCCGTTGAGCTGGAGATCAAGTACTGGAGAAATTTTCGCCTTCGCACAGCAGGGATTTACCATCCATATATTCGGGAGTTGTCACCCCCAACAGGTCCAAGGTGGTGGGTGCCAGGTCGGTAATGTGGGCGTCGCGGTCATCCAGCGGTATGCTGGAAAACAGGATACCCGGCACAAGCGCGGGGTGAATGCAGTGGTCGCCACTCCACGGCTTGACGTTGTTGGAGAAAACTGTGGGGCTGGTTTTGCCCACCGCCGAGTCCCAGGAGACCCGGTATCCAACATTATATCCAGCCACGATATCTGGGGCACCTTCGACGTAGGGCCCCTGGTAGGCACGCTCCCGGGGAACTGCCTCGTGGATGGCCACGGTACCATGGTCCGGGTCGACCAATCCGGTCAACTTTTCGGCGATTTCGCTGACGAGCTGATCTTTTTGAGTTCCGGCCGGAACAATTCCCTGGGCTTCGCGCCCCCGTTGGTTGATGAACAGCCCGGAGAGCCCCACGGCAAACGCGCGAGTCTGTTGCCAGTCGACATCTGCCAGGTAGCTGTTGGAGGATGCCTGGGCCCCATCTTTGAGGTGCAGATAATCGTTTTCCAACAACCAACGATTCAGGTCGACATTACGGCGAAACGGCTTGAAACCATGGTCGCTCATCACGAACAAGGCCGTGTCGGGGCCAATTTTTTCGCGGGCTTCGCCAACCAGCAAATCCATCTTCTGATACATCTCGCGGATCGCTGTGGCATGCGTGTTGGGTCGATCACCGAGGGCCGGATGACCGGGGTCCATAAAACGCCAAAACATGTGCTGAATCCGATCCGGACCATCGAAGACACACACGACCAGTCCGTGGCGTACGCGATCAAGGGCATCGAAGAACATTCGCCGTCGTTCGTCGTGGATTTGGTATGCCTGCTCGAGAAAGGTGTCTTCACTTATTGTGCCGTCCGAGAGTGCCGACGTGTCTTCGGCAAGTCCCAACGTGGCGAACAGTCCCTGCCGGCGGGATAGGTAATGCGCGTACACGGGCGGGTGGGAAATTGGCATGGCGGGCGAGGTGGGATCAAATTGGATCGGCGTGCAGTACAGTTCGAGGTGCGGTTCGACTTGTCTCAAATTGAATCGACAGATCCCGCGGAGCTTGACGGCAGGCGCGAGGCGAAACGTGACGCGTGTCCATTCGCTGTGCTGGCCAACGATCAGTTCTAGGCGCTGTGATCCGATGGTGAGTACCGCCTGTTGGTCAGACTCCCGTTTCACGGTGAAAGGAATCCGAACCTCCTGCCCATCTCCACGCAAAGGATTGGCAGGGCCCTGCAGATATCCGGCGAGCACGTTTCCCTGCGGTTTAAGAGGGAGACATTGCCCTGCTCCGTAGGAGTCGATCGATTCACCGTTGCTAAGTCTGCTTGTAGACTCACCGTTGGCCTCGACATAACGAAAGTGGGTTCCTTGTGTGCCCAGCACGTCTGGCACACTCATCGCGGCCAGTTGCACGCCATCGAAGCGGTCACACGGAAAGGTAATTGGAACGCGGAGTACGGCACTGAACACGCCGGCATCGCCCAGGACCGACCAGAACGGCTTGCTTTTACGCAAACCCCGGATCTCGGCTCGCGACACCGGTAGCCGATACGGGCCGATCGATAGCGTTCGCCGCGGCGGGCGAATGTGAACCGAGGAAATAACCGGACCGTAGGTTGCCGGGTTCCGACTGATGAAATCAAAAATATTGTGTTTGCCCGGATTGGAACCCGTTGAAAAGCTCGACCAGGCGACCGGCGAGAGTGGCGGGTAGGTCGTCCCCAAGCGGTGGTAGGCCCCCTGGGCCCGCAGTGTCGCAAGGTTTGGTAACAATCCTTCGTCGAGAAATTTTTCGGTCAGATCTGCATCGAGCCCGTCCAGGCCGAGCACCACGACACGACCGACCTTGGCTTCGTGAGAGCGTCGTCGTTTTCCGCGGAGCAGGCGCCACACGAGGCGAAACGGCCACGTGAAGATGGCGAGCAGCGCCATCAGCACGGCGATCAGAATGGCCAGGAACGAACCGGCGATGGCAAGTCCTGCGCCCGGCCCGATGTAGGCAAACAGTCCACTGATGTTGTCGAAGGTCCACGACGATGATAATTCGACAAGCGGTTCGACCATCAGGCGGCATCCTGCTTTTGGTGGCGGTACAGGGTTGGCTCGACGGCAGGGTGAAACACCGGCAGCCTCCTTAAAGTCCCGGACTGGGCTTGGCCGGAAATCCAAGTGGTGGTTTTGCCCGTGAGTCGGTAAGGACTGGTTCGGAACCTACCGGCCGCGCCTGCGGTCCCAGTGGAAAAGCTGTCTGGAGGGTAGCACTCTCGCACGAATTTGCCAAGCTGAGGTCCCAACTTGCAATTGCGTTTCTTCGCCCACCGGCGTGCAGTCAGCCGGACGAAAACAATCTCGTTTTCACGAAAAGGGGGGCGAGAGCAGCGGGTCAACTCCATACGGTTTGGCCGGGTGGGAGGTTGTCATGATGAATTCTCGAGGTCCGGATAAAGGGGCAACGACAGGACCGTGCCATTTTCGTCGGCTGACCGAAGGGCTGCTTCCATGACCTCGACACACCGCAATCCCTCTTCCCAGGTTAAACAGGGCTTGGTCCCATCCTTGATCCAACGGACAAAGTCACCAGCTTCCTGTCGGAACGCGTGATTGAACCCGAGGTCGTCAAACCGCTCAAAATGGGGCTCTGTGTCGTCGCGGCTTTGCCAGACGAGGTCGAGGTGTTCCATGGCGGGTACAAAACGCATCCCACCGTTTTCGCAGATAACCAGGGGTCCACCTGACTCGCGGAATTTCAAGAGCGGATAGACCATCGACACGTTCAGCGTTGCGATTGCGCCGGAGGCAAATTGCAGCGAAACATGAAGCGTATCGGGGAAATCGTATCGCGGATCAACCTGGGGCGCAGGCAACGCCCGAACCGTGAGAACGTCGCCGCACATGGCTCGCATCCAGTCGACGATATGCACACCGATGACCGGCAATGTGCCCCCGCACTTCTCGCGACGAGTCCACCAACCCTGGTGATCATAATGCCGTGCGTCAAAATAAGCGCACGACGTGATCGATATCACCTGGCCGAGTTCCTCTCGCAGTTCAATCATGCGTCCCCAGGGCGGACGCAGGCGACGCTTGTGCCCGACCATCAACCGTACGTTAGCTTGTTCGCAGGCACGTACCATCTCCCAGCACTCGGGCACCGTGTTGGCCATGGCCTTTTCACAATAGACATGTTTGCCGGCCTGCGCCGCGGCCACTGCGATTTCTTTATGCGTGAAGTTTGGGCTAGTGATGGCGACGGCATCGACGTCGACTTCAGCCAGCAATTGTTGGTGGTTCTCGAATGCCGGAAGTTTCAGGCCGGTCTCCTTGAAAAAATATTCCTGAGATTGAGGGTTTGGTTCACAAATAGCAACGACTTCGGCAACCTCGTTGATGTACTTGGCAAACTGGGGCCCAAAGTCGCCCGTGCCACACACGGCAAAGCGGAGTTTTTTGTCAGTCACACGTTTTCTCCTTCTGTTGGTTCATGCAAAGCGAGCGACGACATTCGGGAATACCCTTGAAGTCAGCCACATTCTTGCCACAGGAACACGGCTTGTAGCCACAAATCTGTGGACTCACCGGTTCGGTTGGCCACTGGTCTGTACAGCTTGTGGAGTGTCATTTCAACGATGTGCACTTTATCGCACTCCATGAACTGTTACAATCGGTGGCGGAATCCGCGATCTGAAAATGTCAGCGCGAATGCGGTGGCGACGCGGTCTCTGGGACACGCGACAGATGCTCTACGAGTCTTCCCAACTGCTGTTGGGGAGCGTTCTGCACGAAAAGGTTAACCTGGAGGAGTTCGAGTCCTGGATGGGTAGCGTTATGAGTCGCCCCTACTTGATATCAGCCATTGGCACGCCGCTTACTGATAGTGAAGAATTACACGTTGAGGGGCTTGCTGTGCATCTCGATGCGCAAGCCAATGCCTCCATAGATGGCATTCTGGTCGCCGGATCGATGGGCACCATGCAGCTCCTGGCTGATCGTACTTACAGTGAGCTGGTTGCACGGTCTGTCGAACTCTGGCGCCGTCGGGGAGAGCTTTTAGTCGGGGTCGGCGACACCAGCTTTGTCCGTACCCGCGAGCGTATTCGCACAGTCAACCAGTATTCTGTTGATGGAACGGTTGTGCTTGCGCCCTATTTTATCAATTTCTCACAAAGCGAATTGATCGATTATTTCCAAGCCCTGGCAGCCGAGTCGAAAGCACCGCTTTATTTGTATGACTTGCCAGCCCGCACACGAACCAGCCTCACCATCGACACCGTCCTCACGTTGTCTGAAACACCAAACATCGCCGGTATAAAATGCTCGGGCGATGCGTCGCAAACACGCCGTTTGAAAATGGCCCTTGGCGATAGTGCCTTCCGCACGATCTTAGCCAAGCCCATGATGATCGACGCGCTGTTCCAAGCCGGAATGCGTGAACACCTCGATGGCGTGTACGCGATCGTGCCGCAATGGATGAAAAAGATTGCCGACGCGGTGGAGCAACAGGACTGGCAGCAGGCGAGCCAAAAGATTGCTCAGCTTGGGAACTTTTTGGACGTTCTTGTCCAATACGATGTATTCCCGGCAATGACCGAATTGCTGAATGCTCAGGATGTCATGGGCAACTACGCACCTCGGCCCTTTGC
>CAUZEA010000071.1:0-31059 GCA_963578605.1 Planctomycetota bacterium | reverse complement strand
CCGTGCCCCAGCCCCGGAGACGATGCTGCCTTTAACTGCTTGTTCCGCTACGCTCCACAAGCAGTTAAAGGAAAACCCCAAGAATGTAACTTAAACGTTGGTTTCACCCGTGGGGGCAGGTCAGGACCATGTCAGCCGTAGGGGGCTCAAAAGAGATGGCCGATGATGAAGCAGCGATGCCTGATGGTCATGTGCAGTGCACGCTGCCAAAACCCGGACTGGAAAATGATTTATAGTAAATAGGGCTCCCGCGGGCGTGGGTGGCGAGTTTGTGATCGCCATCAAACCGGTAGGGACTACGAAGACCAACAGCGAAGTGAAAGAGGTTCGTGATCGACCCAGGGGAATGAGCAGAGGGGTTGATTCATGAGTTTTGTGCAGCTCAAACCAAAGTGGAAAACGTCATCATGAAACGTGAACTTTCCTTAGTTGCTATAACAATGACTTGCGCTGGATTTCTGTTGCTTCATGCGCCCAATAATTGCGCTGTTGAGGTACTGCAGGATCGGTCACTGGTCTTCAGCCAGATTTTCTTTGAGACGCTCCGGTCTGGGACCGAGGAAGCGCAGTCACAGCTCCCGGAGATGACACGCGCCGGCGAAACGGTTGCTAAACGTCTGCTCAATGGTGGCGAGCTCTTGATCGCCTCGGTCCGGCCGGACTTTGCCGATGAAGGCGTTGTGCGGGCCGGGGGATTGATGCTTGCGAAAAAATACACGCCCCAAGGCAAGCTTTCTTCTGGCGATGCAGTTGTCGTCGGATGGACAAACATCACTCCCGACGAAGACCTCAAGCTTGTGCGGCGCCTTCGTGAGACAGGCGCCTATGTGGTCGGCATCGGCCCCGTTCCACCCCCCACACACGCTGCGGAGCATCTTGAGAACGTCGATATCCACCTGGTGAGCTCACTGAAGATTCCCGCTGTGATCACCGCCTGTTTTGGAGGCGACAACTATCCACTGATTTCGCTGCAGAATCTCGCGATCCTGTGGGCCTTTCAGGGAGAACTGGTCTCGGCACTGACCCGTGGCGGTTTGATGCCGACGATGTACCAGAGCGTTTTAGTGCCGGGAGCGCGCAAACGCAACGAGCCATTTAACGGGCGGCGGTTTCACGACCGGGGTTCGACGGCCGCTGTACCTCCGGGAAAGTTGGGTCGCAATTATTTAATCCGGCTGGGAGAAATTTTTGAAACGTTACGGGATAAGGAGACGCGGAACATTAACGAGGTCGCTTTTGCCTGTACTCGCGTGAAAAAAGAAGGTCATCAAATCTACGCGTATCTCATCCCGCACTTTCCCATCTACCAGAGCGGTGCTCCTGGGGATCCGCGGTTCATGATGCGATTGGAGGAGATTCATGGGGAAACACCAAGTCAGGAAGAATTGGCGACAAAGTTGCAACCCGGCGATCTCTTTTTCTTTCTCGGGTACGCTCGACGTCCTGGCGTAGCGTACCAACTTGTCAGTCAAAAGGGCGCAACAACCGTGGAGATCATCACGGGAATGGGTGAAAAGAATCTGCCTGGCCCAGAACCCGACCACGTCATCTATCCTCACTGGCCATACTACGACGCGTTGGTTACCGTCCCGGAATACGACATTCCCGTGCTGCCAAGCTCTGGCATCGTCCAGACATCCATTTACTGGGCTGTATTGGGATCGATGGTGGCGATCATCGAGCAGGAGGCCCGCGCACCCAATTTGGGTGGGCGGTAATCGGCAGTGGTTGGGATGACAGGCGGAACCTGGACGTGGGATGTGACTCGCGGGATACGTAATCAGAACTGAAGCTGGTACGATGCCGTTGATCCCGGATTAATCAACAAAAGGAAAATTGCATGAGCAAGGTTCTGTTGCTGGGAGGCTTTCACCCCGGTCAGTCGTTGTGGAGTATTCAGAAAGGTTTCCAGCGGATTGGTTGCGAGGTCCTCTATCAGCCCACCCGCGGTTGCATTGCGACCCGCATGGAAGCTGACATTGCGCTGGCCAATGAAGAAGCTGATCGTATTGCCAATCCATCCCAGTGGAATCTCACCTACCCCGACGACGAAGCGTTCCAACGAAACCTGTTGGAGCGTATCGAGGAGGAAAAACCAGAGTTGCTTTTGTGGTGGTTCAGCAAGGATGACCAGCCAGCGGGACTGATTCAGAAAGTGAGGGAAAAATACCCCTGGTGTAAAACCGTCACACATACGCAGGATGACCCGTGGGATCTTTTGCGTAATCCGGAGTTTTCGGCAGAATTTGAATTCGCCGCCACGTGCTGTCAAGAAAGCCTTGCCGTCTACGAGAGCCGGGGCATCAAAGCGATCGTGCTCTATCCGCCGCCTGCCCATGAACTCCATGGGGCTGCGCAACCCGCACCGCACGAGTCGTGCGATTTCACGCTGACCATGCTTTCGCTCTATGCGCGGGAGGGAGGCAGCGACCAAGAGTACCTCTCTTCTGCCGACCTCGTGCAGCGGATCACACACGTTATCCCGTTTCCCGATCAGCGGGCACTCAGGCACCAGGTGGTGGCTACGATTCAAGACCTGGGACGGATTCACATTTACGGCGGCCTTGGTTTTGGGACCTTCGAAGAGGTACCCCGGTACGCCTACCGGGGATTTCGGGGCTACGAAGAGTTGCCTGGTATTTATGCGGCTGCCAAGATCAACCTCAACCAACATAATTCGCCACGGTCCCACGGATACTTGAACCAACGCGACACGGCGATCACCGGGAGCGGTGGGTTCATGCTCACCGACTACGTCGAAGGTATCGAAGAAGTGTTCGAGATCGGCAAGGAAATCGACACCTGGAACTCTTTGGAAGAGTTGCAGGACAAGGCAAAGTGGTGGCTTGAGCACGACAACGAGCGGAAGCAAGCCGCGGCGCGGGCCCAGCAGAGAATCTTGCGGGATTATGGCAATGAAGCTTACGCGCAAAAGCTTATCGCGTTTGTTCAAAATGCGAAGTAATGCCAGGTTCGATGCCGATGCGCACCATCGTCGACTTCAGCGTCACACGGTCCTTGATGCGCATCTCCAGGAGCAGCTGTTGATTGGCCCGCTCCCCGAAACCAACGATGCATTTTCCCTCAACGACCTTGGCCTCGCATGGTGTGGAAGATTCCCATCGATGGCACACCGCAACGGAGTCGTTCAGGTAATTTGCGTGTTTGCCGGTGGCCGTTACCGAAACGTCCGGGTGCAGGTTAAAGACAAAGGTCAAGGTGGATTCTCGCGGCGACTGGACCGTATCGAGCAATTCCAACACGGTTCCTGATTTCACCGTTGCGGTTCGCGTCCACACGACTCCTGCCCAAGGTCCTGCAATTCCCGTCATGGTGGCGCTGAGTTGCAGGTGTTTGTCTGCGAGAGTTTGCCAGCCATCACATTGCGTTTCAGCCAAACATTCGATATCCCAGATCCCGTGAATCAATCCATCCCCCTGGCCATTGACCAGCAGGCTCGAGTGGGCCTGGCCAAGTCGATACCAGGTGATGTAGGCCTGGTCGTCATAGGGACAGCATCCGCTATCGACAAGCAACGGTTTTCCGCCCACCCAGAGCACAGGTGCGTTTTTGCCGTAGTGGTGATGCGACGCCCGTCCAATAAACGGCGATGCGTCCATCAGGAAATAAAGATCTTTCTGGCGAGTTGCCCAGACACCCGCATCGGCAAAGCCAGTCGTTACGTCTTCGCTGGCAGACGGGTGACCGAGAAAATCGAAGGACTTTAAAAATGTGGCAGCTGTCAGGGGATAGGCATCATTCAAGCTGACCGATTTTCCGTCAGGGGTGGTAACTGCATCGAGATACGCTATGTGGCTGCGCAATCGGTGTTCGATTTGAGGGTCAAGATCAAGGCCACATTGCCGGTAAAGCAGCAACGCATCCCGCACATGCCAGACCTGAAAGGCGTGGTAAGAAGGTGAAATTTCCGTCAAGGCGCCATCCTCAAAGAATCCCTGGCTGCTGTGAAAATTCATGATCCGGATACCATCCCGGAGAAACTCCTCGGCCAGTGGCATTTCCCAAAACATGGCTCCTGCATACACCAACGCGATTCCCCGCAGGGTCTGGTGATTGTCACCCACCAGCAGTTCCCGCTGATCATGTTCGCCGTAGTAGAGTACCTTGCCGTGGTGATACATGCTGGCCAGAATTTTTTGTCGGGTTTGCGGGTCGATCGTTGTTCCTAGTTGAAGGAAGTGCAGGATGTGTATCCAGTGGATCAGGCGACTGGCGGGTTCAAAATCGAACCAGATGTACTCGATGTCGGTTTCGTCCTGATGAATTTCTTCGTAAGTTGTCTGGTTGTAAGAATTGTCGCGCCGGTCATAAACCCGTCGCATGTGTGCGAGAATCTCTTGCTCATCCTTGGGGGGAGGGCAGGTGTCGATGAAGTGAAGCAAGCTGTCGATCACCAGTTGCGCCAGTTCCTGATCCTGGGTGATCGCAACACGTTTGGCCAGTGGCACAAGCCAATAGAAGCGGTTGATCCAGCAGCTTTTTTGGCTCGTCCGTCACCGTTCGAAGCGGCGGTGGTCAAGTTTTGGCAGGGTGCCAAAATCCCGCAACGCGTCTTCGTGGAGGACTTGTTGTGCAAACTCGGCGTCCCTGGTGCTGGAGACCATCGTAGGCGATACGAGTGCGCCACCCCCGTCGAGTGGATAGAGTTCGAAAAAGTCCAATTTCAACAGCAACTCATCTGAAAGCGGTGGATGAAAAGAGAAGGATTCCCCCAGAGAATCAGTTATCAAAGCGTAGCCTTTAGTTCGTTAAGTACCGCGTGAATTCAACTTGAAAATCCTCACCAGTGTTGGCGGCTGGCGTCTTTCGTTGCTGGACAAACTCTGGATACGTGTCGCAATCGGTGGACGTTTGACGCATCGCGAAATCGATGCGAAATGCTCTTGGACTCGATGCCGGTTCTGCCAACACTGTTGTCGTCATCAACAACGATTACCGTGAGAGCTTCCGCAGCCGAAATAATGCTGGTACTATGGGTGGCACACTACAGTGGTGCAGCGATTCGCATTTCCACCAAGTTAACACTCAATGCGAATACCGCCAACTCTAACCAGCCAGGCTACTTGTTGGGAATCCAATGGCCAAAAAACCTCGCCAACCAATTGCCGTTGTTACCGGGGCCGCCAGCGGTATTGGTAAGGCAGCCGCGTTGCGGTTTGTGAGCGAAGGCTACCGCGTGGCGGCGCTCGACCGGTCAAAACCAGGTCTCGCCCGGCTGAAACGAACCAAGGCCGGTCAAGATATTGAAACGTATCTCTGTGACCTGGCCGAAACAGCGACCCTTACACCATTGGCAAAACAAATTGTCTCTGAAATGGGGGCTCCCCGCGCAGTGGTCAACAATGCCGGCGTCTGTCTCTATGATTCTATTACAGAGCTGTCTGATGAAACCTGGCTCTGCTCGTTGAATGTGAACCTGATTGCGGCAGCGGCGCTCGCCCGGGGTTTTGTGCCAGCGATGAAGCGTGTGAAAGGCGCTGCTATTGTCAACGTTGTCTCGCGCAATGCGCTCTCCAGCAGCCCACGGGCCGCAGCTTACGATGCTTCCAAGGCAGGCTTACTGGCCCTGACCCGCACCCTTTGCGTGGAGTTGGGAGAACATGGGATTCGTGTCAATGCGGTGCTCCCCGGATTCATTGATACACCAGTTCATGGCGATTTGCTCAAGGACCAGGTTTATGCTAAAAACTACCTGAAGCTGATTCCGTTGAAACGCTTTGGCAAATCCGAGGAAATGGCGAACATCATCTACTTTCTGGCTTCGGACGAGTCGTCATTCATCAGCGGACAAGGCATCATCGCCGATGGTGGCCAAATATCGGGTCAGAGCTACGAGGGGATATTCGGCAAGCGCAAGTCCCTGCAGATTCGTCAGGACACCAATGGCTGAAGCCAAATCCCGCCATCGCGACGGTCAGGTTGCCATTGTCACCGGAGCTACTGGAATTATTGGCCCCGAGATTTGTCGGGTGCTTCAACGGGAGGGCTGGCTCGTTGCCGCTTGCGCCAGTTCTGAAGCATCCTTCTCCTACTTTGAAAAAATCACGGGGGACTCGGTGACAGCTTCGGCCACGTTTGTGGCCGATCTCTCCCGGCGCGATGCCTGTCACACCCTGGTTCGGCAGATTGAAGATGACCTTGGCCCGGTGGCCCTGCTCGTCAACAACGCGGCCACGAATAGACTTTTGCCGCTGGCGGAACTTACCGAAGAGCAAACTCAGGCCATCCTGGCCGTCAATCTGTTGGCCCCGTTGTGGCTTTGCCAGGCAACCTCCGAATCGCTTGCCGCGACGCAAGGTTCGATTGTTAATATTTCCAGCGTGACTGCCGAAATACTGCAACCTGGTGCCGTGGTCTACCCAGTGACCAAGGCGGCGTTGGAAAAACTCACGGAGGTGCTCGCCGGGGAATTAGGTCCAACCGGAGTGCGGGTCAACGCGATACGCGTGGGAGCGGTTCCTGGCTTGGCCTTCATGCGGGAAACCCTCGAACAACTTCCACCGGATGAGGCACGGCAACTTTACACGGAGATCATGCCCAAACACGTGGCGTCCTCCAGCAACAAATCCCTTGTTAGCCGGGCAGGCTACCCGGAAGACATTGCCGAAGCGATCGCTTTTCTGGCATCGAGCCGTGCTCTTTTCATTCACGGCGCCATTCTCGATGTCGACGGCGGATTTCGGCTCATGTGGGCCAAACCCGACGGACCACCGGCTGAGTTTGATAAAGAGCAGGCGGTGGCCCAATGGCTTGCGAAGAGGGAGATCCAATCATGACAGGTTCCCCTGTTATTACCCGTCTTCAGCGGTGGCAGGTAACGGTTCCGCCGCTGCCTGGCCTGACCGACAGTTCGGAGTTTGGCAAAAATCCCGAACAACACGATCACCGTTACCTTTTACAGCTTACCGACAGCGATGGTTGCGAAGGTTGGGGTGAAACGGTTGTTTCCGGTTCGCTCGATTTGCTGGACAGTGCCCTCGAGCGGCTGGCCGGACAACCGGTTGCAGACCAGCGCACGGCCTTTCTCGACCTGTGGCCCGCCGAAGCCTTGTATTGGCAGCGTCCAGCAGCACCGTCACCCTACGCGCCTAATCCGGCAAACCTGCAACATCGACTTCGTCATCCAATGCAGTCGGCCATTGAGATGGCCTTGTGTGATCTCACGGCGCGACGCGCCGGAGTGCCCCTTTGCCAGCTGTTCGGAGGTCCCTGGCGAGATCGGGTGCTGGTCGATTACTGGATGCCGCGGATGACCCCGGAGAACGCGCGGCGCTGTGTTGCACGTGGCAAGGAATTAGGCTTTTCGGGTATCAAACTGAAAACCACCCTGGAGGATCCCAACGTCGAAAGATTAGAGGCGATCCAAGAAGAGGCTCCTGATTGGAAAGTGACCGTGGACGCGAATGGCCGCTTTTACCGCTTGGACGACGCGTTGCCGGTGCTGCGTGCAATGGATGCTGTAGGTAACGTAGCGATTTTTGAAGATCCGTTTCCCCGCTTTCATCTACACGATTTTGTCCAACTCCGCCGTCAAGTCGATGCACGCGTGGTGGTGCACATTGATCCACCCGAGTCGTTGTGGGCCGTACTGCAGTCAGGTGCGGCCGGCGGATTGAATATCGATTGCCATACGGGGCTTCATCACTGGCGCATGCAGGCGGCTGCCGCTGAAGTGGCGAATTTGCCCATCTGGATGGGCAGCGGGCTCGACCTGGGGATCCGCACGGCTGCCGAATTGCAGCTGGCGGCCAGTGCCCCCAATTGCCTGTTGCCCGGTGACCAGGCCGCACCCTGGCTGCGCGAGTCGCACTTGCTGGTAGAGGATTTTGTCATCCGCGACGGTCATGTTTTGCTACCGAAGGGTCCCGGGCTGGGGATCAAAGTCGACCTTGATGCCGTCGATCGTTACTGCACTGACAAACGTACGTTTCAACCATAATTCCGAATTCCAGGTTTGGCTTTCACCACAGAAAACCCTATGCCCTTTAAGCATGTCCATCACGTTAAGGTCACCGTCAGCGACCTGGATCGATCCATTGCGTTCTACTGTGACCAACTCGGATTTGAGCTGATTTATCAAGCTGATCGCGAGAATTTGTCTTCCTATGACACGATTATGAACATGCAGGATGTAAAGCTGCGGATTGCCATGGTGAACCATCCGGCGAGCGGATTTATGCTCGGCTTGATCCAATTCCAAAATCCACCATCGGTCGTACGCGAGGTGAAAAATAACTACGTAGGTCCATCGAGCCTGGCGCTGGAGGTTGATGACGCCAGGGCCGAATTTGACCGGTTGTCCGCAGCCGGGGTGATGACCATGAGCCCCCCAACCGAAATTGTGCGGGAAGGTCGCGCGGTATCGATTGCATTTTACTTCCTCGACCCAGATAAAATTCCGATTGAAATCTGGCAGGCCTTGGACGCGTGAGCCGGTTGAGTTACACATTGGCTCATGGCTGAACGGTGGCTAATTAATTGACGGCTCGTCGGAAGTCGAGCCCCCAAAATTGATAGCTTGCGATTTCATCCCCCGGAGTCTTCCCCATGTCACAAACTGTTACCGACCAGCAGCTTGCCATCTTCGGGGGGCCTCTTGCGGTACCCGACTCTGACCAGCACGACGAATTGTTTCGCTGGCCGATTGTCACCGACGAGGATGAACAGGCAGTGCTCGATGTTCTGCGCGGCCGAACTATGTCGGACATCGATGTCGCGACACAGTTCGAAGCCGAGTATGCCCGGTACAACGGCACTCGCTATGCGCTCAGTTATCCGAATGGAACCCTGGCACTTCAAGTGGCCATGTGGGCTGCCGGATTGCGGCGCGGCGACGAGCTGATCTGCCCCACCATGACGTATTGGGCCAGCGCGGCACCAGCGTTGGCCCTGGGGGCGGCAGTCGCATTTGCTGATATCGACCCTGTTTCGATTTGCCTCGACCCGGGCGATATCGAACGGCACATCGGTCCGCGCAGCAAGGCAATCATGGTGGTTCACTACTGTGGTCATCCCGCCGACATGGATCCGATCCTGGAGATTGCCCAAAGGTACAATCTTGCCGTGATCGAAGACGTGTCACATGCACACGGCGCCCTCTACAAGGGCCGCATGGTCGGCTCGTTTGGAAATGTCTCAGCGACGTCGATGATGACGCTCAAAAGTTTAGCCATCGGGGAAGCGGGAATGCTCGTCACCGACGACGAGGAAATCTATCAGCGGGCAATCGTGTTTGCCCATTATCGTCGACACGATCAACTAACGCTCAGCGAAGTCAAACCGTTTGCAGGAGTACCCCTGGGTGCGATCAAGGGACGCCTTAATCAAACGTGTGCGGCCATGGGCCGGGTGCAACTGAAGTATTACCCGGAGCGGATCGTGGAGATTCAGCGGGCCATGAATTATTTCTGGGACCTGCTGGAGGACGTACCCGGCTTGCGTGCCCACCGACCGGCCCCCGGTTCCGGTTCGACGATGGGAGGCTGGTACAATCCGCAGGCGATCTACGTGCCCGAAGAGCTCGGGGGACTTGCCGTGGAAAAATTCATCGACGCGGTTCAAGCCGAAGGTAGCGTTGCCAGCCGCGGAATCAATTTCCCGTTGCATCAGCATCCTACCTTTACCGAAGCCGACATTTACGGCGACGGCCAGCCAACCCAACAGGCCCAGGCCACGCGCGACGTGAGTCGCCCTGCGGGATCACTGCCGGTCTCCGAGGGTGCCTGCCAGAGAGCCCTGGGAATTCCCTGGTTCAAGCATTATCGTCCTGAGATCATCGAGCAGTACGCCGCTGCCTATCGCAAGGTAGTGCTTCAGGCCAGCAAGTTGGAGGCAAGCGATGGCTAAGATTCGGGTTGGCCTGGTCCGTTGTGACACCCATGGGATGTATTACGGGCCGCAGATGGCTGAGCATGATCCCGCCTTGTTCGACTTGCCAACGCCCTGGGAGCCCGAGGTACGCCATTCCTGGATGCGGGGTGGCAACCACTACTATTTTTACACCGACTATGGCGATCCGCGTCAAATGACTGTGCCCTCGGTCGATGGGTTCGAGGTCGTCAAGCTGTGGGACGAAGATCGCAGCGTGGCCGAGGTCGCCTCGCGCGTGTTGTGTGGCAAGCCCCAAGTTTGCGATTCGCTGGAAGAGGTCAGCGACGATGTCGACCTGGTCTTGATCGCCGACTGTAACGGTGATGGCAGCGATCACCTGGAACTTGCCTCACCGGGTCTCAAAAAAGGGGTGACAACATTTGTCGACAAACCGTTTGCCCATCGGCTCGACGATGTCAAACAACTCCTTGAATTGTCGGCCGGGCACAACGCACCGGTCATGTCGCTGTCGATCCTGCAAATGGTTCCTGGCATTCACCATTTTGCCCACCGGCTCGAGGAACTTGGCCATGCCCAGTTCGGTACGATCCAGGGGGGGAGCACGCACCGCGCAGGTTTGATTCATACCACCTGCATTGCACTGACGGTCTTCGGTTCGGGGGTGAATACAGTTCGCGCTGTCACTGGCCCCAGTCACACTAGTGTCCACCTCGACTGGGACCAGCAGCCCGATCGCCCTGAGCATGGCGTGATGATCAACTGCGATGCGGGAACTGCATGGCATTGCAGCCTGCATCTCAGCGCCTATGGGCCCGGTGCCCGTGGCGCCATTCACAGTCCGGGCATCGGTGACTGGGAATTTCCTGAAGGTTCGGCCGAAATCCTGCGCCTGGTCAAGAAGATGGTCGAGACAGGCAAGCCGCAAGGTCCCGTTGACCAAATGATCGAAGCGGTCGCGATTGCCGACGCAGCCGACAAGGCCATCGCAACGGGCCAGCCGTGTGAGGTCCAAAGCACCGCAGGACTAGCCGGAGCTAAATAGTTAACGGGGCCAAAAAGTTGTTCCTGGAAAGAGTCGACCATGAACTCCTCTGAAGGTCTGATTGCTCACTGGCCTCTTGAAAAAGATGCGCGCGACGTCAGTGAGGCCAGTCTATCTGCAACAACCCAGGGAGTGACATTTGGAAAAGTCGACGGCCGCGCGGCCGGGCAGTTCAACGGCTCGGAGAGCCGCATCGAAGTGCCCGGCGAGGCACTGCCGAGGCTTGGTGACGGGGAGTTCTCAATCGCGCTCTGGATCCACTGTTCTGGGGATGACATCGTGGGTGACCTGGTCAATAAATTCGATCACGACACCCGCCGCGGATTCAATCTCCTGGTGCAGACGCAAACCGGTATGACGCAAACCACCCAGTCCAATTACCGGCACCTGCAGTTTGGGATCGACCACTCACAGATCGAAGACGGTTGGACCGATTGCGGCCGTCCTGGCAACGCGGTAAAAGTCTCCTCGATGGCATCGATTGAAGGAGAACTTTACGTCGGTACGTTTGAAAACGCAGCGGGACACACCGGCCACCTGATGCGCTATTGCGGCGGCCAGCAGTGGCAGGACCTTGCGCTGCACCACCGGGTTGTAACTGCATTGGGTCGATTTGCTACCACCAGGGCAGCTTGTATGCTGCGACCGGTCGCTACAACCCCAACGGCTCTTTGCTGGGCGATGCTCTCAACCGGCGGCCAGGTGGCAATGTCTACCGCGTTGAAGATGGCCGGTGGATTGACTGCGGCGTTCCTGGCCAGGAGGGAGCAACCGCTGACGATGCTCCGGATCGCTACAACGATGCACACACGGACAAGGCCGACGAAACGGTTTGCTTGACCTCTTACCGGGGAGACTTGTTTGCAGTCAGTCATCATCGCTGCGGTGTGTACCGCTACCTGGGTGATGGCCATTGGAAAATGGTTGGTCCCGAGAAGCGGATCATGTCGCGCACGATCCACGAAGGCGAGTTTCTTGCGCTGATCAACGGCGGCGGCGTATATCGTTACAAAACCGATGGCGAGTGGTCCTATCGGGGAGCACCGCCAGGTTCGACCCAGACCTACTCTGCCGTAACGTATCGCGGCCAACTTGACGTGGGGACGTGGCCTGAATCCGAAGTCATTCGCTACGACGGTGGCGAGGATTGGACTGTCGTCGGCCGCGTTGGGTACGAACGCGAGGCGATGGCCACCGCTCTCTACAACGGAAAATGCTACTTCGGAACGTTGCCGATGGCCAATGTCTTTCGGATGGATGGTGCCGCCCTGGCGTGGCCATCACCTTTGTTCAAGCAACCCGGAGGTAAAAAGGCTGCTTACCGAATACCTCCAGATGCGATTGGATCAAGGAACAGATTGGATGTCGCTGGGACAGGAGGACGGTTACCGTCGTTGCCAGTGTGACGAGTGCGAGGCACTCGACAATTACCGCGGTTTCCCAGGAGGTGGTATGCATTGGGAAGAGTTTCAGAACTCGATGTTGGCCGACAATCTACCCGAACGCTTGTTCCTCTTGCACAAGGCCGTAGCCGATGAAAATGCCAGGTCTCACCCGGACAAGATGATGATGCTCATGTGCTATGCACCGACGGCATGGCCATCGAAAAAGATCGATTACTTCGGTGACAATGTGATTAGCGAATTGATGAATCTTGATCGGGAGTACATCGAGGCGTGGCGCGGAAAAACAGCCGGACTAAGAGGCTTCACCTACTGGCACAACTCGCAATGCCCCATGGGTCTGACGGTACACATGACTGCCAAAGAGGTAGCCGATCGGATCGGCTACCTGCATAACAACGGGTTCATTGCGATCAGCGTGGGGCCCGAGGCAACCTGGGGCCTGGAAGGGCCGTCGTTCTACATGATGGGCCGACTGATGGGCGATCCGAAACTGGACTACCAGGGCCTTGTGGAGGAATATTGTCACGGTGTTTATGGCAAGGCAGCCCAGCCAATGCTCGAGTTCTTTACCCTGTTGGACGAGCGTTTGGAAAAGGTGATCCCGATTGCCGACGACGATATCTCGGCTGACGGACGCAATACCACGATCGCCAAGAATCCAAACGGGAAAAACACGACAGCCATGTTTCTGGCCCTTTATCCACCTGAGGTGTTGGAGCAGCTGGAAACGCTGATGCTCCAAGCCGAAAGCCTTGCCGATACCGAGCGCAACCAGGGTTGGGTACGCCTTTCTCGCGACCAGTTTGACTTCGTGAAGCTGCTTACCGAGATGCTTATTACTTACCGTGCGTGGCAAACCGATAAGACCCCTGAAAACTGGCAGCAACTGAAATTAGATGTCGACGCCTTTGAAACATGGCGCGAAAAGATCGTCAATTATCCCAAGGAGTACACGGATGTTTGGTGGCCGGGGCACCCCACGTTCTGTCGATGGCTGGTTGGCAACCTTGAGGACACATCCCTCGCGTTCTACAACGATTGGCAGTCGCGAAAAAAAGAAGTTCTAGAAAAAGGGCTGCGCGGCCGCGCGATGGGATACGGCCAATCTTACTACTACAGTTACATCAAGGAACCGCTGACACTTGATTTCAGCCAATCGCCCTGAGAGTGGGTAAGGCCCAAAGAGTACCACGCGCCGATTTGTTTGCGCCGGGCAAGGTCAATCGATCCAATCGCGGTGGTCTTGAGCTCGGTTGGTTCGGTAGCATCACGCGATGATGGGCTCGATCGGTTTTCCGTGGTCGATTTCCAGGCGTTTGCGACCGGGAATTTCGAGTTGTCGTGAGTCGAGACCAAGTTGTTTTAGAATCGTGGCATGGATGTCGGTCACGTAGTGACGGTTTTCGACGGCGTGAAATCCGATCTCGTCGGTTGCCCCATGCACCACCCCCCGCTTCAGGCCGCCACCGGCCATCCACACGGTGAATCCAAAAATATGGTGGTCGCGCCCATCGGCGTTTTGGGAGCCTGGAGTGCGGCCAAACTCCGAAGCAAACAGTACAATCGTTTCGTCGAGCATCCCACGACGATCGAGATCTGCGAGGAGTCCACCAATGGGTTGATCAATGGCCATGGCATTTTTGGAGTGGTTTTCCTGTAGACCATCGTGAGCATCCCACGCTCCGGCCCCGCCGCCACCGTGCTGAATCTGAATGAAACGGACACCTCGTTCAACAAGCCGTCGTGCCGCCAGTAATTGCTCACCGAACTCGCGGCAGTGCGGCCGGTCAAGCCCGTAGATCGCCTTGGTTTCGGCCGTTTCCTGGGAGAAGTCCACGGCTTCTGGTACGGACCGTTGCATATGGAAAGCGAGCTCATAGGACGCAATCCGTGCGGCCATTTCCGGGTCGGCCGGATACTCGACTTGCCGCAAGGCATGAAGCTGCCGGGCCAAATCAATGCCGACTGCCTGTGCCTCGCGAGAAAAAGGTCGCTGCGGCTGGCCATAGTCCAGCGGGTTTTGGGGATCAATCCGCAGCGCTACCGCGTCGTGTTTTGGTCCGAGATAGTGACCATCTTTCTTGTTCCAGTATTCACGATTTCCGATCGAGATGAATTGGGGAAGATTGTCATTGAGTGTTCCGAGTCCGTAATCGACCCAGGCACCCAGCGTAGGAAAATGGCCATCGTTTAGGTGTCGTCCCGAGTGGAACTGGGTTTGAGCGCCATGGTTGCTGTCGGTCGTAAACATCGATCTCACCACGGCCAGCTTGTCGACATGCCTGGCAATGTGGGGAAACCAATCACTCACTTCGATGCCGCTCTGGCCATGTTTTTGGAATCCGACCTGAAGCGGGTAGAGCTGGTTCCGTTGATTTCCATTGGCATCGGGAACCAGGAGTCGCTCGATCGCCAGTTTTTCCGGGTCCTGCACGTCGGAAAAAGGCGTTTCGGCGATCGTTTTTCCACCGTAGCTGTTGAGCATCGGTTTTGGATCAAAACTCTCCATGTGACTGACCCCTCCATTCATAAAGAGCCAGATTACGCTCTTTGCTTTCGGAGCAAAATGGGGTTTTCCGCCAGGGGGTGACCAGCCGCTGTGTTGTGCGTACCCGTCGCGGTGCAGCATGGCACCTAGTGCCAGGCCGGTGAATCCCAGCCCCATGTCGGCGAGAAATGTGCGTCGCCAGTGGACCGAGGGATCGACCCTCGATGAACAGGGGCACCGGGAAGAGCAGCGATTGGAATTGTTCATTTCGTCAGCTTCCTCACAGAGAGAGAACTCACATGTACGGCTTTATTTGGATTGCTTCCTGTCAGGAGATTTTAGCTTCACCGTAAGGTCACGAAATCATTATGGTTGATTAACACCCAAACAAAATATTCCCGCGCTTCGCTGGTAGAACCGTTGGGTAACTCCTGCCACGATTGGAGCGATCGCTTGCTGGCTGCAATCTCCACATCTCTCGCGGTAATACCGAGAAGGGTGGCAAATGCTTTTTGAATAAAATTCCGCTCGTCCACGGTTCCTTCAGAGAGTTGTTGTGAAATTTGCTTTGAGGAATCAAGGACAAAGCTGCTGTTGGTCAGCGCAAGTGCCTGCTGTGGCACAATACTGTGGTCGCGACGGTAACATGCAGTCACCATTGCTTCATCAAACGTGGTAAGAAACAGGTTGCGATCGTTATTCGAGTGAAAGAAATAGAGGCTCCGTCTTTTCGAGGTTTCCTGTTCTTCCGGCGGTACGGAGGGGCCCCCGATGGTGGGATTAAGCGTTCCGGTATGTGCCAGGATGGAGTCTCGCACCACTTGCGATTCGAGACGTATTGCCACGCGGCGCCACCAGTAACGATTGTCGGGATCGGTCCTTGCAGATGCGTCACCTCCAGCCAGGGAAGAACCCATTCGATAGGCTGCCGAGTCCACAATCACTTGATGCAGATGCTTCATGCTCCAGCCGCTGTCGATCAACTCGATTGCCAGCCAGTCGAGTAGTTCAGGATGCGTGGGACGAGTCCCGTTGCGTCCGAAGTTGAACACGGTGGGCACCAGCGGCGTGCCCATGTGCCGCATCCAGATGTGGTTAGCGGCAACACGAGCTGTCAGGGGATTGCGGCGATCGGTGATCCAGTTGGCCAGTGCTGTTCGGCGGCCGGTGCTCTGCGGCGGAAATCCAACCGTAGGATCATCGGTTTGGGAGTCGAGAAACCGCGTTGCTGTCCACTTCGCGCCCCAAAGCCGGGTGTACCGATCAGTCGGTTTGACCTCTGCTTCGACGGCGGCGAGGGCCTCTTTTAGCGACTCACGGGCTGCCTGGAGTCTCTCGGCTGCATTTTCCTCGTTGTCTTTCTCTCGAGCCACGTCTAATTCGGCGGCAGCCACGCTGTGTTGCGCTTTCGCAAGGAGCGCGTGACGCTCGGCCCGAACCGCGGCGGCAATTTTCTCGTGTGCGGACTCGCCCAGCGCGGTGTTGTCGTCGTCGGACTTGTTGTCGGCGACCGCCCTCGTCGCCCTCGCAGCGTCGGCACATCGATCGACGTACACACGCTCGGCCTTTACCCCAGCGACCGCCATTTCTGCCAACCTGAGGTCCGCTTTTGCGCCGGCGACGGCAGCTCGTACGGTATCGAGCGATGCGGGCACTTCAGGCGGTAAGTTCGTCGTTTCTTCTTGGGCTATCCGGGTGAGCAGTTCGGCTTCACTTTTTTCTGCGTCGGCGAGCTTTTCCCGAATTCGGGCGGTGGCCGCTTCCGCCTCGTCGACGGCCCTTTTCATCGCGGCGAGATGCGCGTCTATGACCCAAGGACGATGCCCGGGTTGCCACGCTTCCAAGGGAAGTGAAACCGGCTTAATCTTCAGTTCGTCGAATGTGAGTATCTCGGGAACACCCGGCACGATGGCCGTCGATCTGTCGGGATTGTTCTCCTGGCCGCGTACGAAACGGTAGGTGGGTGTGTCGATCAGGCCATCGTATACACGAGGAATTCCGTCACGAGTGAGGTCCGACTCGCCGGGCACAACGTCGATCCGCACGTGATACGGTTCAAAGAACGCTCGCATCCCGTAGAAATCGACCTGACGAATCGGGTCATACTTGTGGTCGTGACACTTGGCACAATTCATGGTCAGGCCCAGAAAGCCCTTACTGACGTGTTCGACCGTCTGTTCCATCCACTGGTTACGATTGAACAGGAAATAGTTTCGCGCGAGATAGCCGGTGGCTCGCAGCTGGTCGAGGTCGTTAGGATGCAGTTCGTCGGCCGCTAACATCAGCCGGACCATCTCGGCGTAGGGGGTGTCGGCATTGAGTGATTCGACGATCCAGTCGCGCCAGTGCCACATGTGTTTCTGGCTATTACGAAGTACCCCGCTAAGTCCCCACCAGTCGCTGTAACGCCAAATGTCCATCCAGTGCCGCGCCCAACGCTCACCGTGACGCGGATCATCGAGCAGGCGGCTGACTGTTCGCTCATACCATTCGGGGGACTGGTCATTTTCAAACGCTGTGATGTCTTCAGCCGATGGTGGTATTCCAATGAGGTCCAGGTACAAGCGTCTCAAAAGGATGATACGCGGCGCCTCGGCTTGCGGGGTGAGTCCATGTGTCTGGCGATCTTTTCCAAGGAAAGCATCGATGGGATTTTTGCCCAATCCTTGGCGACCCTCAACGGGAACCGCCGGTCGAATAATGGGCCGAAATGCCCAGTGGTCTCGCGGGTCCAATTCTGGCTGCTCGTCGGCTGGTGCCGCTGCGCCCTGTTCGATCCACGCTCGAAGCAGTGCGATCTGCACAACCGAAAGCGGGTCCCCTTCATGCTCAGGCGGCATTCTCTCAGCGACATCTGCAGCGGAGACACGATCGAGTAGAATGCTTTGCGACGCATCGCCGCGCGTGATCACCGCCCCCGAGTCGCTGCCGCGGAGCATCCCTCCGACGGTATCAAGCCGCAGACCAGCCTTTTGTTTCCAAGCGCCATGACAGGCAAAGCACCGCTCGCGCAGGATCGGCTGGATTTCTCTCAAATAGTCCACGCGGTTTTCTGCTGCCTGGCAAACAGTCACCACCGCACCAATCGCAACGATGAAAATCCCGCGCATGATCATATCTACTCTTATCCTGGCGCCTGCCTGGTTTTGCGGTCTGATTTTTCGATATCCCAGAGACTGCAACCGTTAATATACCATGGGCAACGTCGTCGTGGCTGGCCAAATACTTTGTCCGGGGATATTGCCTGGGTCAGGGAAAGCCCAAGATCGTGCCATCAAGGATCTCAGCCAAATCGCCATTGTTGCAGAAGCCCGGTTTCAACGCGGGGTGACGCATCGGCTTAGAACCTCACTGCCCGCCCGCCGGAGGCGATCACGGTTTGTCCGGTCATGAAACTGGACCGTTCGCTCAACAGAAAGGCGGTCAACTCGGCGATTTCCTCTGGCTGCCCGATCCGTCGCAACGGTGTTACTTCTACAGCGGTGGTGACCAGGTCCTTGGGTAACTCCCGCATCATATCGGTGTCAACCAGTCCCGGCGCAATACAGTTTGCGCGAACATTGTGTGGGCCTAAGGCTTCGGCGCACCAGGCGGTCATGGTAACCACACCCGCCTTCGCTGTGGCATAGTGTAGCTGCTGTGGCCGCAAGCGGTACGCGGCAATCGATGACAGCAACACGATACGGCCAAAACGCCGCTCGATCATTTCATCTTTCACGGCAAACAGCATACGAAACACACCGTGCAAGTTGACATCCAGGGTATCGAACCACAATTCGTACGTCATTTCCGTGTGGTCTGAAAAATCACAGATCGCGCCACAATTGGCCAACAGTTCAATCGGGCCCAATTGTTTTCTCGTGGTAGCCACCAGGCTATCGATTTGGTCCTGGCTGCGCAGATCACAGGGGCCGCAGATCGCTTTTTGCCCGAGCGCTTTGATCTCCGCGACGACGTCCTCGGCTGTTTCCCGTCGGGACGCATAGCCGATCGCAACGTCGGCACCTTCCTGGGCCAGTTTCAGCGCGGTAGCCCGCCCGATCCCCCGCGAGCCGCCGGTTACCAGTGCCACACGTCCCGTGAACTCGTTTTCCATAGGGTTACTTCTTTGACGCAGAACTAATTAGCGATTCGTCAACGCCCAATCGACGTGCCTCTGCAACCAGTTGATCCCAGGTTGCCTGATCCAGTTCGATTCCCAGCTCACTTCGCCGTGCCCGGCACCGGGACTCAATTTCACCGGGTAAAAGGATCTCCTTTGTCTGTGGGTCGAGGGCTGCACTTTTCAGGAAATCGACGAACTGATTCATCTCATGGAGAACTCCGTCTGGCGATTCGAAAGATTGTAGATTCAAATAAATCGAAAGCATGCCCTGCTCCAATTGCGGTGCATTGTGCTGGCTGCATCCGTTTCCGGTCAGCGCGCCAGCCAGCAACTCGGTCAGCACACTTAATCCATAGCCTTTATGAGCCCCGAAAGGCAGGATTGCGCCAGGGGGATCCGCATAAAATTTGTCTGGATCCGTTGTGGGTTTTCCCTGTCCATCGATCACACATCCGGCGGCGACTTGCATTCCCTTGTTTTGTGCAACCCTCAGCTTGCCTTCTGCAATAGAGGACGTGGAGATATCCAGCACGATCGGATCCGCATCACCGCGCGGAATTCCAACGGCCAGCGGATTTGCGGACAATCGACGTTCGACCGCTCCCAGTGGCGCCACAAGCATGCCAAAACCATTGGTGGTCACGAAATGTAGCGAGACCCGTCCTGCCGCCGCAGCCATCTCGGCCCAGTGCCCGATACGTCCCAAGTGCGCGCAACGACGTATTGCGACGACGGCTGTGCCCACCCGGCCCGACATATCAATGCCCAGCTGTACCGCCTGGGCACCCAACGCCTGTCCGTAACCGAGCTGGGCGTCTGCTACGACCAGCGCCTCACTCTCGAGGACGATTTGCAGCTTTTGATTAGGCCGGATTTTGTCTTCGCGCAGCCACTGCATGTAGTAAGGAATGCGGATCACGCCATGTGAATCGTGCCCCGCCAGGTTGGCCTGTACCAGGTGATTGCTGATGCACGCCGCCTCTTCGGGCTCGGATCCGGCAGCCCGAAAAATTTCATAGACGAGGTCAGCCAGTTGTGTAGAAAATGTGATCATGATGGCCGGGAGTATAACATGCGTGTACCTGAGTGTCAGGGGCGTCGAAATCGGCGGGAGAGCCGAAAAGGCCAGAACGTTGATTTCCGCACGTGACGATGATGGATGACGGTTTCGACTGTACGGGCACAGACTAAATCTGGTATCGCGACGCGCTTTGTGGGAAAGTGTCCATCCGTATGAAGTTGTGTCACAACCACTCCCTCATGTACTCGATAAATGTCCCTGCACAATGGTCGAGATTTTCCAAGGTTCCACCACCACGAACTGGCGAACACATTTCGAACGACACCCAGCCTTCATACCCCGCCTCTTTAAGCCCATTAAAGAAAGTGCGGTAGTCAAGTTCACCTTCACCCATAGGAACGGCTTGCGTCCAAGGCGGTTCGATGTCACGGTAGTTCACCAGTTCCGGTTGATACTGACTGCGCGGTAGTGTGATGTAGTCTGCGACCGTCGTGAACTGCATCTGCGGTGCCATTTGTCTTACCCCTGCGGCGAGATCTTCGCCCCGGAGATGTACAGACCAGCAATCATACATGGGAGTCACGTTGGGCCGGTCGATTTGACGAATCAGTTCCGCAAATGTTTTCGTAGCCACGCCAAGATCATGATGGTTTTGAACACCCACGGTCACACCATAGCGAGCAGCCCGGTCACAGCACTCCCCAATTGCATCCACCGTTTTTTGCCACTGGCCAACAAGGGAAACCCCTGGTTGCTCATAGGAGGAGAAGATTCTTACAAGATTGCCACCCAGTGCCTGGGCTCGTATGGCGAGCTGCTCGACGTAGGCAATTTGTAGTTCAACCGACGGGACTTCGGGCGCTTCGGCGCCACTGGTGAAATTTGTGTAGCCGGCAACAGCCGACAATTCAAGTTTTTCCTCTTCAAGCAAGGTCTTTAAAGTCCGGCAGTCCTCCAGGGACCAGTCGAGAGGCGAAAAATGAGGTCGCTTACCCATCAGCTCGACGCCCTGATAGCCAAGTTCCGCAGCCTTGCGGATTGCATCTTCCACGGAGAGCCGCTGTTGGCCCCAGAGACCGGCATAAGAAACGGTGAAAAGTGACAGTTTCATGATTTTTTGATCGGGTTGAGGATCAGATGAGCCACGTGAAGCGCAGGACGCCTGTCAAACGAACTGGATTTCAGATCAAGGACTCCCGGAAATTAATAGTCCAACATGGTGGGACCCACTCAAGCGATTCGCATAGTCGCGTAGTGTGTTTCCGAAAGTGCACGATCACTGATATCCCACAGGAATTTTGATACTTGCTTCATTATCGATTTGAAACGCAGCTGCTGGTCCGAGATTTGCGACAGGTTGTACATTTCAGGGTGGTTTTTCGTTGAGTTGTGAAACCGGTCATACGCAAATCTATTGAAAACATATTTCCAACGGTTCTCTCACAGGATCCTCTATTGGATTGCAAATCGCCTGCCATGATATTCCAAAAGACCTGGAAAAACAATTAGCGCAGAGTTTCTCTGTCAAGCGAGGATGATTTTTCCAGTCTTCGGCAGCCAGTCTATGGGAACCAAATTTTCTGAGCACTCACCAACAGGCAGATTTCGTGTCGTATTTGTTATTGGCTACGGTAATGAGAATGATTCCACGAGCGGGCGACACCACAGAAAAACGATAAGATAACCACTGTGCTTTTTGTCCAAATTTGACCTGCCGTTAACAAAGTCGAACCTGCTCCCCGGTTAACAGGATATCAAGATTGGTCCCAAGCCAGTCTTTTACCGGTTGGGATGCTTCATCAAGTCGGCTGACAGTTCCCGAGTCGAGTTCCAATTCAGCAGCCTGGGCATTGAGCGCGACCTGTTCAGGTGACCGCGCACCGGCCAGCACGGTCGTCACGCCAGGCTTGTGCAGGCACCACGCGAGGGCAACGGTTGCCATCGATTGTCCAAGCTCGTTGCTGATTTCTCGAATCTTGGCCAGGCTTGCAAACATTTCTTCTTCGCAACCAGCTTCGTCGTGCAGTGTTTCAGGCCTGTTGCTCGAAAACAGGCGGTTGCGAGCCCGGCTTTCGGAGACTTCGTCGGCCGTTTTCCATTTCCCGCTGAGCAGGCCCTGGGCAAGTGGTGAGTAGCAAAGGATACTCAAATGATGTTCGACGCAGCGGGGTACGACGTCGTGTTCAATCATGCGAGCCAGCATGCTGTAGAGAAGCTGGTTCGATTCGACTCGCCCGGTACTGACCAGATCTTCTAAATCGAGCGGCCCGAAGTTGCTAACGCCGATCTCGCGAACTTTACCTTCTTCCTGGAGCGATTTTAGCGCTCCGACCGAGTCGGCTAGCGGAATCGAATGGTTGGGCCAGTGCAACTGGTAAAGATCAATGGTGTCGGACCCGAGGTTTTTAAGGCTCCGCTCACACGCCCTCTGCAAATCGCCCGGTGCAAGGTGTTGACCGCTTACTTTTGTCGCAATCAGGGCGCTGTTGCGCCGGCTGCCGAGTGCCTGCCCGAGTCGTTGTTCTGAGGAACCGTCCCCATATCCTTCTGCCGTATCGAAAAGATTGATTCCCACATCCAATGCGGCGCCGACAATTTCATCAAGTTCGAGTTGTTCCTGATCTCCCCACAGGTCGCCTCCCATAAAGGCCCAGCAGCCAAGCGAAACGGTGGAGATGTCGAGGTCCGTGTTGCCAAGTTTTCGATATTTCATCGTGCTATTTTTGGTGGATTGCTAAGTTGCATATTCAAGATCAGTCGCATCACTGGGCGACGCACACCGGATTCCCATCTGTTTCGCGGCTTTTGTTGGCTGCCTCAATGAGTCGGATGACTTCCAGCGTTTCGACGGGCGGGATTGGCGTCGCCCCGTTGGGCAGATGGCTCATGATCGCTTCAACCAACGCCGCGTACCGCAGCTGTACTGTCACGTTGATGTCAATGAATTGCGCCCCCTGTTCGGCCCGTTGGATAGTAAGCCCGAATTGGTTGGTGCCGTTGCGGAGTCCATGCAGCGATGCAAGCCGCCCATCGAGATAACGCAGGGTGACAAGATCGGCGTCATCGGTACGCACCACGCGCACCTCCTGGCAACCGGTACCCATCACGGTAACGACCATTTCCATGGTGTGGATTCCATACCAGAACAAGCCTGGCTGGGTCGGTTCTTCGGGCATCGGGCCAAAGACATTGCATCCCAGAACGGGGTCATCGCCTTCAGCAAGCGCGTCGACCAGCAAATCGATGAACCGCATGGCAGAACTGCTCATGACGACCACGCCGGCGTCGTTGGCCAGCCGAAAAATTTTTTCGGCCTCACGCGTGTTCAAGGCAAATGGTTTATCGATGAAGGTAGGTCGTTTGAAGGGAACCGTTTCACGAAACTGTTTGAGGTGAACACGTCCGTCGACCGACATGATGAAGACCACATCGACCGCTTCGGCAACCGCTGCCGGGCTGTCGAGAATCTCAACGCCGAAATCTTCCTGGAGTTCTTTGGTATATCCTTCGACCCGCCCCCAGCTGAGCTCGAAATCTTTCGAGCCACCTGGGTAGGCGGCGGTGACACGGCCCCCCCGTACGTGATTTTCCTGGCTTGAATCATTGAGCAATTTTGTGAAGCTCGGTACGTGCGATGTGTCGAGGCCGATCATCCCGATCTTTACTGGTGGATTCATGATGCGTTTGGGGGACTAGCAGCTGTGGTGAAGCTTCTGGCCTGCTGCCTTTCTGAACGATTTGAGAGCATGTGAACGGCTGTTGATCCGTGCACGTTTTTATCATTTTTCGTCGCTGGTGACCATTCCCATATCGGACTGGTCTCTGCGGATTGTGCCAAGTCGACTTACGAGGCTACGAATATCTGTCATCGTGCCAATTGCAAACCAGACTGCAATGGGGACCGATATCAGCAAGTTGATCCAAACCCAGATCAGCCAAAACCGCGTCCAGAATAGATCGGTAAGTGGACTGATCAGGGCATTATAACAGGTACCGATCAAAAAATCCCGAAACAACCAAAGTTCCAACCAATGACCATTGTTGCCAGCCAGCGGTCCGTGCGGGTGAATTCCTGGGTGATGCCAAGAATTTTCCACCAGATGGAACGGGCCTCATCTTTGATCGCATCCGGTTCAGTTTCCTTGGCGTACTGGCCCCGATTCAGTACTCGATCCAGGTTGACGGGGCGGCGACAGGTGAGCAGCGAAAAGAGGATATAACTCGCGATGCAAGACATCATGGTCCAGAACCAGACATATTGATTGTTCATCCCATCGAGCCAATAGGCAGTTTCGAGCAGGCGTCCTCTTTCTTCCACAGGCACGTCGTCGAACATCCGTGCCAGGACCTGGCCATTGGTGAGCTTTGTAACTGGGATGTCCAGCCGATGGTAATCGCTACACACGCTCCCGTGGCGGTTCCTCGTGACCAGTAGAGGCCACCTGCGAGCATGGCTCCCGCCCCACTGATAATGGCTCCGGTAATTGCCATAAACATCAGAATGTACTGCCGCTGTTCAAAAAAAAGGCTAAAGATAAATGCAAACAGGGCTACGCCAATAATCGAAAGCCGAAGCAACGTCACGTGGAATTGCGGCGAGAAAGGTTTTTTCCGGAAGGGCAGCACGACATCCTGAATAAAAATACTGCCCCAGGAATGCAGGTAAGTATCTTGCGTGGTGATCAGGAAAAAGAGCATGGCAACGCAGAACAATCCCTTCAATCCCACGGGAAGGATGTGTGACAGGGCAATCGGCACTGTCATTTGACTGGCAATATTTTTATTAGAGATCTCTCCAATGGAAGAGTTGATCATTTCTGCCTGGTGACTTTGGGCGTCGACGTTCAGAAAAGCAAACACGCAAATGGGGATAAGAATGATCAACAGAGTTTGCGGTACCGTTCTCCAGGTACTGATGATATTCCCCATTTTTTGTTCGTGTGGGCTCAACGCGGAGGTGTCGTACGCCTGAGATCCCTGCCAGTTTCCGAAAACATAAAACGCGCCAAAGATATCAATCAAGTAAAACCACATGTTGAAATGTTACACTCGGGCCGTGTCGTACGGATTAACCATTGAGTGACCCGCTGGTGCAGTCAGCAGCGAGGCGGTGACTTCGGTCCAGGCAAACCTGTGGAGCAGGTAAAAGGCCAGGATCACAAACAGCACGCCGGTAAACACACCCTGCGCGCAATCGGTAACCATGACGGTGATTTGCCCGCCCAGGCATGTGTATAAAAGTGCGATCGCGAGCGTAGCGAGCATGACGCTAGCAAAGACCAGATCAATTTCCAATCCGCCCACAGAAAGAGGGTAGGAACCCAGGTCACAGAAATAAATGAAAAATCGAGACGCAACGGCCGGAAAGATTCCAAAATTTACGATTCCGGCAATCCAGGCAACGATTCCAGCATAGATCCGCGTGAACTTGCTGTAGCGCTTTTCATAAAACTGGGCCAGCGTGAAGCTGCGGGTTTGACGAAACCGGTAATAGACCCAACCCGAGAGCACAATCACGACGGCGACCGGGATACGCATCAATTGCCACCAGATGGGTGGGAACCCCGAGATATAATAAGCCTCCAGGCTGGCAACCATCGACACGGCGCCAAAGGAAGACATTCCCCGCGCGACCGAAACAAGATAACGACCGCCGGAACGATTTGCTGCCAGGAAGTCGGCAACCCCCTGCATGTATCGAAAAGTCCATCAGGCACCGAGCGACAAACCTGCAAGACACCCAATCGTGATGAGCCAGTCAATCCAGTGCATGTGACTGCCGAAGTTCTTCCTTACCGGTTTAGCTTTTCTGACTTCAAAACCGTTTCCATTTGATCAAGCAAGAAATCAATATGGGACGATACTTCGGCACTGAGTGTACGGGTTAACGACCGGCAACGGGTGGTTTCGAACAGGCCTCGCCGAACCATCAGGCGTTTTTCCATTTGCAGAAATAGTTCAAAATCCTGGAGAGAAAATGCAATGTAAGGCAACAACTTACTGAAGAGTTCGTACGCCGTTTGTGGATCTCCCATGCGATGGGTCCGGTAGACTTTTGCCAACAGATCGCAAATCGGCACGCCGGGCATGATCCCGCAAATCCCGGCTGGAAGCGACTCGATCATGTAGTAGCCACCCCAGCCTCCGAGGACTCCCACCTTTCCCGCTAATTTTTTGCGGACTTGGATCAGCTTGTCGACGACCAAAGGTTCTTCGAGTTTGAAATAGACAATATTCGGATGGGCGTGGTGCGCGGCCTCGATAAACTCAACTCCCACCGTGGGACCGCCCGGGTTGAAGTCTTGGATAAGGACCGGGCATGTCACCGCATCGGCTATCTGTCCGCAGTAATGCAGCCGGTCGGCATCGGTCGCACCAAATTGTCGTGGGATTGCAAAGCTGACAATGTCGGCGCCCATTCGTTCGTAACCGCGGGCCAGCTCACAGGCTACTTTGACCGAGGGGTGATTGGCCTGGGCAACGATCGGGATTTTCCCACTGGCCTGGTCGATCGCGATTCCCACAACCGTTTCCCGCTCGGCATCGGTGAGCTTGTAAAATTCACTTCCGTAAGCGGGCAGGCAAAGGCCTGCCATCTGGCGCTGGGCCACAAATTCGACTGTCCGGCGAAGTGACGACTCGTCGATCGACTCGTCGTCAGAAAACGGAGTAGGGATTACCGGTACAACGCCGTCGAGTGTAGGCATGGAGAATCAGTCAGAATGTTTGCCAGGCAGGGTGGTTTGCGGACTTTCTCCAGTTGGGTCCTTACCCGGTCAGTCGGTGGCTGGTTGGTAGAGTTCAATGGCGATATTGTCAGGATCCAATGCATATACCAGCCGTGCCGCAATTTTTCCATCGCGGACCACGTCAACCGGTTCACTCGTGAACTGGACGCCGGCTTCTAGGAGTCGTGCATAATCGGCATCGATGTCGTCGGTTTGTACGGCCAGCGCCGAAGATCCGACGAAAATATTGCTCATTTCACGAACCACCGGTTGCGGATGGTAGTACTCCAATAGCGCGATGACTGCCTCGTCGGTCGGGTCACTCAACAACACAACGCGAAGTTTCACGTCGGAAAGTTGCATCACTTTGTCGTAGGCCGGAAGGTTCTCGCGAACCTTGTCGTACATCAGCGTAAAGCCAAGGTGGTCGCGATAAAACGTGAGCGACTGGTCCATGTTGCTGACGGTAAACGTGTGATGGTGAACTCGCGTGATGGTCATGGGGGACTCAAGGGTAAGGGGGAGCAATAAACGGTATTTTGGACTTGCAGCTGGAGCCGCAGTCAACCACTCACAGCTCAAAAGGTTCAGGAGTGCGAAGAACGAAGTACTTCCTGACAAGAGTTTTGACGTGCCAGTGGGTTTTAAGACCTAACGGGAAATGCGCAGAGTCATTGGGCCCCAACGAGTAAACGTTTCCATACTCGTCGGTAATTGTGACTTCGCCTTCGAACACGTGCACGAATTCATCCCATTGGAAATCCCAGTCAAACTCTCCCTCGGTGCAAGTCCAGTAGCCGCAAGAGACCTTTTTATCTTTGGACTGGTGAACCACGGTGCCTCGTGCAACTGGATTACCGGCGGTGATTTGTTCAGCAGCCAGGGGCATCTCGGACAAGGGATCCGCAGGCCATGAAGCTGTTTTGAGCGGTACATCTAAGCTGTGTTCGGTCATGCGAGTTCTCCTTGAATGAAAAGGCGGGTAAATATAGTGTGCATTCTTCTTAATCGTTGCGGATCCCAGTTTTGATCCGCTGCCAGGTCAGCTCTAGAGCGGGTTTGGATTCATGAATTTACCAGTCGCTGCGCGTTCTCATAATAGATCTTGTTCGAAATTGCTTTGGGAAGGTCGAGCGTGATCAGAAAGTCTTGTAATTCGTTACCGTAATGATCGCGGCCAAAAAGGAGCCGGTCTGCAAACTGGTTGAAAAACAGTTTTGCATGTTCAGGATCTCTATTGAGTGCCGCAAGGGCTGAGCCGGCCGACAGGTCGGCGCACAAGTTTGGATAAGTTTCGAACAGAGGAACCAGTTTTCCCCCGGGGACCACCGGGCCGGTCGGGTAGATTTCTGGATCGTTCTCGGCGTCCCCACTGATTTCTCGCCAGAATCCAGGTGCATGACCAATAAAAATTGTTTCGGGGCAAGCGGCCAGCGCCCGCTCTAAATTGGCAACCGTGCCGCCGTACCATTTGTCATCATATTGTCTCTCACCGTTTTCATCCTTTAGATAGGGAACGTCGAGGTGGAGAACTACGGGGCAGCCCAACTCTCCTGCCTTTCGGTAGAGGTTAATGCAGCGCGGGTCATCGAAGAGCATGCGAAACTTCCACTCGCCACAGACCCGCACGCCATACATCTTGTAGGCTGCCTCAAACAACTCCGGTGCGTTGCCCAAAAGTGGATGAGGACAATAACCAATCACAAAACGGTCGGGATAGTTATCTCGACATTTCAGACAATCTTCCAGCGTAATCCCCGCATGGGTCCCGTCAGGACGGACACGAAGTGGATTCAGGACACTGAAATAGCGATCTTTGCTGGCCTCGGCCGGATGGATGTGCCAGGTCAAAAGCCATGCGAGGTCGATATTGTGCTCATCCAGGTCGGCGACTAACCCGGCATCGTCTCGATACCACCAAAAAACATGCTGGTGTGAGTCAATAATCATGGAGTTGAACTCTGTGAGGTAAACACGTCATCCGGGATAGAAACATGCCGCTGCTAGTCAGCCAGAAAAATAGGCGAGAGCGACCAGCCCAGCGGTAGCGCACACTATATCTGTGGTATAACTCAACGGCAATGGTCCAGATGCGGACGGACCGGGTCCCCGAGCAGCCGTGCTGTTCATCGGCTCGATTGTATCCGGAACTCACCTGCCTCCCCACGAGTATAGTGTCCGGCGGGCCCAGATGAGGCATGTCGTGATCAGGTCAAAGAGACTCAAGAATAACGTGGGCGGCGTTGTGGCCGCATGCACCGGTCACTTCTCCGCCGGGATGCGTGCCGGCTCCACAAAGTAAAAGCCCATCGATCGGGGTCCCGTATCCGGACCAGCCGGACATCGGTCGCTGGTCCAGGAACTGGTCCGGGACGATGTCGAGATGCCTGATGTTCCCGTCCGTGAGCGAAACACGGCGTTCCAGATCGGCCGGAGTAAACAACGACCAGTCGACAAGGCACTCGCGCAAATCCGGGGCGTACTCGCAGAGGACATCGATCAGTCGTTCACCGACCGATTCCCGGATCGAGTCCCAGTCGCCGTCGCAGGGGTGTACCGGTGCGTAGAGTCCCCAGACGGACATCACGTGGTGCCCGGGTTCCGTCAGCGTGTCGTCGAGCACCGACGGGACCTGGACCTCCATGACGGGCTGGGCGGCGGGACGTCCCGACGCCGCGTCGTTCCAGGCAGCCTGGTAATACTGCATTGAAGGACAGATTTTCATGCTGGCGACGTGACGCGGATCGTAGCCTTCGGGGAAGTAGCGGCTGAAATCCGGCAGCCTTCCCAAGGCGGCGTGAAACTTGAGGTAGCCCGTGTTGGTTTTCATCGCTCGGGCCGGGCCTACGCTGTTGGCCGGAAGCCGGTCGGGACCGACTAATCCCAGCAGGGTTCGTTTTGGGTCTGCGCCGGAGATGACTCGTTGGGCGGTGATCTCGGTGCCGTCCTCCAGGGCCACACCCACCGCCACGCCGCCGCAGATGAGAATCTTATCGACAATGGTGCCGGTGCGGATGCTGACCCCATGCGCCCGGGCCGATTTGGCCAGCGCATTGGCGATCATCCCCATCCCGCCGCGCACGATCCCGACGTCCTCGGGACGGCTGAATGCATCACAGCGTATGTGGGTATAGCAGAAGGCGCCGCCGGGAGCCTCGGGGTCACCGACATCCTGGACCTGCAGAAATGAACCCCGCACGGCCTCGTCCTCGAAGAACTCGCGGACCACGTCACCCATGCTACGGGTTAGCAGCCGGTCCAGGAACGCGGCGTTCTCGGTACCTGCGACAGAGGCCTGGAGTTCCGCGATCGAGGGGGGAGGCCGCAGAAACCAGGGGTAGGTGATCTCGGCCGCCCGCCGCCAGAACGCGTGCCACTCGGGCAAGGCGGCCGCATCACGCAACGAGAAACCGGCAAGCTCGGTCTGAGTTCGTTCCAGGGAATGCCACCGACACAGGCGGCGGCCATCCGGGTATGGCTGGAACAGCTCGGGATCCAGGTTCAAGACCTCGAACCCATAACGCCTCATTTCCAGATCGTCAATCACCTTGGACTGGAGCAGGTGACAAATGTAAGAACAGGAGGAGACCCGGTATCCGGGGAAGAGCTCTTCGGTGGCCGTGGCGCCGCCGACGAAGTCGCGGCGTTCAAGTACCAGCACGTCGAGGCCAGCACGTCCGAGGTAGCCGGCACAGACCAGGGCGTTGTGTCCGCCGCCGATGATGATTGCGTCGTGGTTCGACATGGGCACGAACGATCAGGAGTGGGTAATTTATGAGGGACGCGCCGCAGCAACCTGGTGAACTGGAATTCGCCGCTGCCCAGCGCGGTGGGCCACACTATATCTGTCGTAGAACTCAGCGGCAATGGTCCCGAGACGGATCGGTGCCAGAGATCCCGTACGGGCGTGAACGGCTTCTCCGCAGAGGCAGCCGTTTTTGTCCTGCTCAAACCGGTTTGCAAAGAGGTTGGCCAGTTTGAAAAGAGGTTGGCGACTCTCAGCGGCGGTGATAGCCAATTGCCCAAAGGCCCACCAGCATCAATAGCACCAGCGAGGCCGGTTCTGGTACGGCGCTGGTGCTGCCAGTACCACTGGTGTTTCCACAACGTGTTTTCCAAAACGTGTAGTCGAGCACACTGATGATTCCGTCGGGGACCCCGTCAGCACCCGTTCCTGGGGTGACGTTTTGGCCCATGGTATCTTACCACACGGTGTAGTCGGCCGTGTCGACAGTACCATTGTTGTTGTAGTCGCCAGGAACATCACCAACAGGGGGGTAGAATTCCGACACTGACCTGCCCCCAGTGACAGTACCAGTAGTTAAGTTACTCTTTGCAGCACCGCTAGGCCAGCCACTTCACTTCGTGGAGGCGTAGCCGGAACGAAGTGAAGTGGCTGGGTTGCCTCGGGGGCTGG
>CAUZEA010000070.1:0-31140 GCA_963578605.1 Planctomycetota bacterium | reverse complement strand
AACGATTTCTGGTTGGGAAGGTGACTTGGGTAAGACAATCCCATGACGTCGCCCGAGGTGCCCTAGGTCGTGCTGGTGATTGATGACCAAAACATGAGTCAGAAGGACGAACGAATCACGTCAAAAATAGGTCCTGAAAGGGGGGGATCGAGAGCGGGGTTGCCCGCCCGTAATGATCGTCACAGAGAACAGCTTGAGTATCTACTTAGAAAATTGGCCGATCAACTTGGATGGTTTTGGACAGCGGGGGGTTTGCCGTGGAACTTGCAGCGTTGGCCCCTCTATACCATCTTAACGACGAACCACGATGTAGTCAGCCGGTAAAAAAATAATTTTTCCACAACATGTCTCTCCCACACGCCTTATGTCGATTGTTTCAGGCCGGCGGCAAGCTCCTTTGTGGATGATTCCACGCCCTATGCTGCCGACAGCTCTTCGTTTTGCGGTAGATCCTCAAGATTCCGAAGGTGGAACAGACGCAAGAATCGTTCGGTGGTGACATAGTCTGGTAAGTGGGGTCGGTCCTCGGCCCGCGTGATTGCAACCAGCTCGCGGCGGACCAGGGATGCCAATAATCCACCGCTTGATGCCCTGCGGATTTCGTTGATTTTTTGGAGCGTTAACGGTTGATGGTAGGCCACGATCGAGAGTACCTCGATTGTGGCCGCCGAAAGTTTGGCTTCCTGAGTACGCCCATAGAATTTGTCGCGGATTCGCTCGAATTCGCGGCGCAGTCCCAGCTGGTAGCCCTCTGCAACATGCGATATCTCATAAGCCGCACGGGCTTCTTCATAGATGTGATTTAAGGTTTCAACCGCCATGTCAACTTCGTTTGGACTGACTCCTCGCATACGGGCAGCCATTTCACGAGCAGAAAGTGGCCGGGCATCAGGTTGTCCGACAAACAACATCGCCTCAACAATCGAGCGCGGGTTCACTCCACTCGAATCCTGCTCGCCAGCAGCAAGTGATGACGCGTTGTTTGGAATGCTGGCTTGGCTCGGGTCGGAATTCTCAGCTGCAGGCTTGCCTAGCATTTGCGAAAATGCTTGGCGCAAGCGATCGGCCGAGAGGGGCGGTTCGGATTTGGCGTCGTCAGACATGGCTGCAAATCATACGACCGGAGGCACCTTGGTCACAAGAGAGACACGTGCTAGCAACGTTTTCGCAAAGAACGAATCCTGCGAGAAACTCAATTCCAACAGGAAGATCGTGACCCCAGGTCCAAGCAGTCGGATGCTTTCGCAAAAAACCTGGACGGGCAAGCAGGATTCACCCGTTGGGATTGAGCAGGGCCGACTGGTGCTGCCGTGTTGCGGCTCGAAATCGCGGCAAGAGCGCCTTAAATTGATTTAGCAAACAGGGTAGTTTTACGCGGGTCAGTACCTGGTCGATTCGATAGCAGAGACGCATATCCTCGCCATAATCCGCTAAAAACCGGATGTCGACGAAGCGGGGAATGAATTCGGCTAAGTTTCCCACCGGGCGACCCGACATCATGCCGACCAGGGCCGCCGCGCGTTCTGCATCCACTGAATCAATCGCAACATAATAGTCATCGAGTAACGAC
This sequence comes from Planctomycetota bacterium, assembly GCA_963578605.1. Lineage (GTDB taxonomy): Bacteria > Planctomycetota > Planctomycetia > Pirellulales > Lacipirellulaceae > JAKVCB01. The sequence goes on along the minus strand of CAUZEA010000070.1, from coordinate 29,570 downwards.
CGGTCGGCGGAAACGAGTTCTGCGTCAAGTAAAAGCTCGACCACGATATGGCCCAGCAGGCTGGGTCGCAGGTCACTTTCATCAGCCAGCGTTGCATGGATTTGTTGGGCGAATGCAATGGAGAGTTCGTTGAACGCCCGCGTCGCGTGAAACCAGCGATCGTCGGCATGATGTTGGACGATGCCTTGGGCGAGGGCGCCCGTAGTCGGGTCGGCGTCTTGCAAATAAGGCTCGACATGGCGAGGACGGCATCGGGTGCGGCGTGCCACGACGTTGAGCCAGTCAGGCACTGCCGTTCCGGCAAGAAAGTAGGGGTCGGGGTTGCCTGACAGCAAGAATCGGTGTGCATGGGCGAAATAGTTCACAGGTATTGACTGGATAAGAAGCAAACGGGAAGCGGCCCCATCTTTTGGACAACCTGGGGGAAACACCGAAAGGTGCGTATATTAACCTTGTGATTGGGTGACAGTCGCTTGGTTCGCATACGGAGTTTTTGCTGCATTTTCTTGAGCCGATGGTGACGAGTGCGGTGGTTGGGTTGGTTCAGTTTCAACGACAATGCTGCCGCGGCGGAAATTTCAAGCAACATACTTACCACGCGACCAAGTGGTTCTTGCAAGCCAGGGAGCGCGGTTTGGCCAATCGCCACTGCCGGTGTCGAAGTCCCGGGACGACGGAAAACAGCGAGTTGTTCGCGAAATCGCCGCCAAGATTGCCCCGCGGAAGCGGTTCAGCCTGATTGTTGGCGTGACACAGACGATCAGCAACGCCGTCCAATTTAGAGGGCGGTTTTTCGGGCTTTTTACGGGGTTGCCGAAGTCAAGAAACGCATCGACCCCATCCAAAGCGGGAACCGGAGCGGAGCAGCTTTGCACGCCTCCGATGGTTAAGAGAATGGGTTTTCGTCTTCCTGATCGTCGAAACCGCCAAACGGATCGTCTTCCATGTTGTCGGCTGGTTCATCACCAGAATCGCCGCCAAACGGATCTTCTTCAATCTCCTTGGGAGCTGCTTTGGCTGGTGGCGGGGTTGGCTGGTCCGCAGGTGGTTGCGCGTCGCCTTCGGCAGGTTTGGTGGGTTGGTCGCCGTAGTAGGTTGGCTGTGCGGCTCCCAATTCGTGGAAGCATTGTACGGTACCAGTATTGGAGATCAGCAGGAGCCGATCACTCTGGTCGTTAAGCACCACCCGCACATCGGGATCCAATTGCAAGTGGCTCAGTGGAGCGCCATTTTGTTTTTGCAGTATCACCAACCGATTTGCAAAGTCGAGTCCATAGACGTGATGACTCGTGGCCATGGCGAACTGGCGAATACCGGACAATTTCCAAGCCAGCACACCTGTTGCTCGTTCCACGGAGAAGAGTGCCGGTTGGTTGGAAGTTAAATAAACTGCATCGCCGATCACCACGGCTGGACTTTGTGATGGGTATCCCAACACGAATTTCCAACGGACTTTACCAGTTGACTCATCGATCGAAAACAGTCGGCCAAGGGCAGAGACCGCGTAGATTGAATGATCGAAATAACTTGGAGTTCCGGCAAATGGGCCGCGTGTTTCAATTTTGTAGCGGACTTCCGGGTCGGGTCCACTGGCCGAGTAAAGGTTCCCGGAACTGGTCGCCCAGACCAATCCGTCAGGGGTAACAACCGGTGGGAGCATGGCGTGTCCGACAGATTGGTGAAACCAAGGAAAGGGAGGCGAGTCGTCCAGCGGGTATCCGATTATGCGACCGTCCAAGAGAGGAATAAAGACAACATTTTTCGAGAGTACAGCAGCAGCACCTGGAGCTCCCTCAATGAGTTTTTCAAACATCAGTCGCCCGGTCTTGCGGTTTAGGACGTAGATCCTCGATCCATTGATGACCGCAACACGGGTTGCATCGACCGACGGTCCGAGCGATGGGTAATTCGGGTTACCAATTCTCGCAACCCACAAGCTGTCGCTTGTGTTGACATCGATACCTTGCACAAGGCCGACGTTGGTGACGACAAAGAACTCGTTATGGTCAAGTTTCCAATCGGTAATCTGGCTGTATGCGGGATTGAGTTCAATTTGCCTGAACCAGGCACGGTTCAGTCCATGCCGGCGGGCGACCTCGCGGGGTACTAAGTCTCCCCCCAGAGGAATGGCATCCGCAGATTGAATGGTGACGAGCAATGTGGTTGTGAAAAGCGCGGTGGCGACCGCCACAAGCGTTCTGGATGCGACCATCAGGAAGTTTCTCCACGTACGAACGGCAGCTGATTCTGTCATTGTACTTGGTGGAAAAACGAATTGCACCCTCTGGCGGGTACCCAGGACAGCACCTTTGACGAGGTGAACCGGTCAGGGATACAGGGCTCAACGGTCATTGTGTCGCATAAAACCGGGCATCTTCCGGGCACGGATGCTGACTGTCGGGCAGGGATTCTCACTGTGGCGGGCGGTATTCCTTTTCGCCCGCTAGACCATCTCATGATCCATCCTTTAGAGTATGGAAGGCACTCGGTAAGCGAATACGAATGAACACCACACCTCTTCAATCGGATCTGGGTTTCACTGAGCTACTTCAAGAGGTGGTCGGCTACCTGAATTTTTCAAGCGGATTGAGCGACGACAAGTTCCTGGCAAACATCAACCAGCTGTTTTGCCAGATCGAGAGGGACGCCGACCGTGGTGAGGATTGCGTAGCGCGCCGACTCTGCCAGTCGATTTCCCGGCGGATCGATGAATTGGCTGCCAGTGAATGTGCTTTTGCCGACGTGACCCAGGCCCGGGCAGTCAACAAGTTGTTGATCAAGCACCTGTTGCCGGTCTACCGTCAGTTTCATCGCGACCTTTTGGAGCACCAAAAGGACAGCCAGTTGTGGCGGCCATTTTTTATGGGTCGCGCCTTTGAGGCGATCCTGGTCCAAGGTGGGCCATGGGAAGAGACGGAACGCATCGTCGACGGGGCCATGCAGAAGTTAAACGATCACATCGGATATCGTCCCGTAGCCGTGCTCGAATCGGAATCGGCAATGGAGCCCTACAAGCACGAATGGGTCCGACCGATACCACTCTACATTGAGCGTGTTGGCTTTGCCCGTGGTCCTTACGAGGAACTGATTAGCACGACCTTTGAAATCCTGCACAAAACCGATGCCGACCTGCTCCACGAGGCGTGGTTTGATCCCGATCTCCTGTCGGAGGTGGCCCTCGATCCGCGGGCCTACGACTTCGATCACCCCGCGGGGAAACGACCCAACTACCAGTTTGGTCACTGGGATCCCCACGCGATTGACAATCGGGGAAACTACCGGCGGTTTATTCTGCAGCATATCGCACTCGATTCGTTGCTCACTCGCGTCGAGCAACTGGGCATATCACACGAAGGGGGGACCGTGGAAGCCAGGCGGTCGAGCGACCTCGGCCGAGGAAACAAGTCAACCTTCCAGCCACCAACCACGTACGATCGACAGGAACTGATGTTTGAGGCCGCGACGGTCCTGGCCGGCACGATGTTGATGGCTTCTGGCACGAGCGGCAATGGCCCCAATTGCCATGGCTCGGACGTTTCTTTAGCCACGTTATTGCCTCACATCGCCGGATACCGGGACCGTTTCTACAAACAATTGTTGGAGCAAATGGACGGTGTGCATGGTGAGCGGCTTCGTGTTGAGGCCGAACGTACTCGTCAGCCGTTTGGCAAAGCCCGACAGCATTTGAACCAGGAGCTGGCACGGCGGCGGGCCAAACAATTACAGCATGTGCACTTAGCCCAAACATTTGCCCGCATGGGATATCCCGAAGTGGCCCTCCGCCAGGCCCGCACAGTCCAGGTGACATCGGCCCGCCTGTTGTCGCAAATCTACTGTCGACTGACGGCCGGGCACCACGCGATCGAAGCAGGTGAGATGGCCCGCGTTGCCGAATGCTTGCTGGAAATCGAAGATCTGATCGAACGGGGCATTCATTGCGGGGCGCTGGTGGATCCCTGGAATGTAGTCGGTTTTGGCGGCAATTTCAGCTTGTTTCCCGCGTTGGAAAATTCGATTCGCGATTTTCGTGTCGACGACCTGATTAATCTTGTCGAACAGACGCTCGATCTTTACTCACGTGCCTGGACCGAGGCTGCCGCGCGTGACGACGCCCATCAGGAAGAGCTCTTTTCCGGTACGATGGATTGCCTGGCTGGTTGGTGGGATCAATTTGCCACTGCTTCGGTCAGCGGTGTGAAGCATCTGGTCGGCAAGGAAGTGAGGATTTCGACAGACCTGGTGGCGAGTGCACTGAGCGCCTGGCATAAGGCTGGGGCAGCAGCCGGCGACATCGCGTTCTGGCAACAATTCGTCGACGTGTTCGACTCGCCGAAGGCGTTTCAACTTGTGGTTGAAGCGCTGCTGGATCAAGGCGATCTGGTCGCTTCAATGGCGCTGATGATGCAGTGGGTCAGTCAGATCGAGCGAACTCCACTGGAAGATGGAGATGTCTCGTTTCATCCGCTTGCCCTCAGCTGGTTACGGATGGTTGAGGCTCGGCAACACGAGTCGGGCGAAAACCAATGGCCGCTCGTCGAAAAGTTTTTCGTCCACCTTGAAGCCAGTTCGGAAACGTATTGGCATGTTCCAGATTTTGAGCTGGGTGCAGCGCAGCGAGAGTTGCAGTTGGAAGAGCCGACTACAGCCGATTCCTACGAGGAGCAAGATCCAGATGGCGCGGAAGATTATGACGTAGATTTCGATAGCGATGAGATCGATGAAGAGGATGAACTGGATAATCTTTTCAGTGCCGCCTACGCGGACGTTATTTATCGCGATAGCACCGACGACGGGTTCGACAGTCAGATGCTGGAAGATGGGAATGGACAGTCGGATTTTGAACAGGAAGAAGAAGCTCGACGACTTGAGCAACGTTTGGCCTTTCTGACCACCGTTGCCCGACTATGGAAACATACCGCGATTGCCTGGGATGCGAGTGATGACGGCAATGCGAACCGTCGCGATTCGCTCGAGCAGTGGCACCAGGATGCGACCACTCGCTATTCTCAGTTGGTGCAACTCCTGGAGGTTGTCCATGGTTACCGCATTGCTCCTCCCAGCGGCTCCCACGAGTCGATGGTTGAATTCGATCGCCGCCGCATGATTAAAGACTCGAATTTGGAGCACATCATCACGACCTGCGTCGAAATGTCTGACGCGGGTCGCTTACTGCGGGCCGCCAGTGGTGGACCTGCCAGTGCCGACGCAGGCAGATCCCCCACACCCATTCACCGTACCGTCGAGTTGCTCCGCGCCGCCCTGGCAGGAGATTCGGAAGCGATTCGCCGCCATTGGGGACCCTTCAAAGATTCGCTGCTGGAACAGGAACTGCTCTACATGCCGCTTTCGAAGGGGGGCAGCCCCCGTCGGATTGTGAAGGCCCGGGCCCTGGGCCAACTCATTTACGACTTACTGGGGTGGTTACCCCGACTCGGACTCGTCCGCGAAACGTGTGAGTTGTTGGCGGTGACTCAAGCCATGGAGGCTCAACACCGAGTTGGTCATGGGGCCGTGACCGATTACGACCGGCTCTTTACCTGCGGCTACCAGGCCATTGTTCAATGCCTGGTGGCGTCAGCCGATCACTGGGACGAGACCGATCTTGACACACATTGTTTCACGGCTGGTGACTATACCGGTGAGCCAGATGTCGAGTCGGGACAGGTTCGCTCCTCAGATGCCATGCTTGTCGAAGCGCTGCAAGACCTTACCGAGTCACAGCTGCGTTGCTGGTTGGAGCACAGTCGCACGTTGCGGTTGAATGTCGTTGAAAAACTTACCGAACCCTCGGATTGGGAAGCATTCGTCGCTTTCGTAGAACGCTATGGAGCCGATCTCTTTACCCAGAAATTCCTCAACCTGGGAAACTTGCGGGCCATTTTACATCAGCGCGCTTCTGTCTGGTTATCGAACCTTGAGGAAGATTCCGAAGGTGAGCAAATTCTCCTGCTCGAAGAGTTGGATACCAAACTCTCCCGATCGGAAGCTGCCAAATGGCTTACCCTGGCAATGGAATCGGTAGTAGAAAATTTCCGCGAATATCGCGATTACAATATCACAACGACTCAGTCAGATCATGGAGAACTAATCTACACGTTTGTCGACTTCATGAGACTAAAAGCTGGTTACGATCGGGTTGCCTGGAATCTTAAACCGGTAGTGATGGCCCACGAAATTCTCGTCCGGAAAAATCGCCGGGCTGCAGCTGAACTTTGGCAGCGTGCCCTTGCTGATCGGACGGCCGACGTGGCTGATGCGCATCTCGAAAAACTCGGAAAACTTTCCGCCAACTATGGGATGCGATTGCCAACCGTTGCGGAGCGTTTGGCCGAGCGTTTTACGAGGCCCCTCGCCATTGATCGCGTTCGGGCGTTGGTGGCTCCGGCCATGGCGCTGGCTGATGAGCAGGGTGAGGTCTTTGCTGCACTCGATCGGGAAATCCAAATGCTTGCTGGCGAACCGGCTGGTGCAGGTCTCGACGTGCCCGATTGGTTAACCGCGCTAGAGGATGAGGTAACCGCCACCCGCGTTACCAAACGCCACCGAGAATCCACCGGTGACATCTTGCGCCATATTGGCCAGACTCCCCTCCCCTGGAAAGATTTGCAAGAGCAGCTCCGCCAGGATGGCGAGCCCTGCGCCGATTGACCTGTTTTCGGATCATTGGGCGACACCTTCTAACCGAAAGGGAGGGATTGCAGACCTTGGTAGGGGGGTCCATATTGACGGATGTACAGTAAATCGCGCCACCAGCTGACTGTTTCCCTCCAGGTTGTTGTGAGCAGAACCGATAGGGAGGTCGACGATGCGTGAACCAGTTATCTGCCCGAACTGCAACAACAAAATTGAAATCAGCGAGGCGATGTCGGCTCAACTTACGGCGACCATCCGCCGGGAGTCGAAAACCGAGTTTGCCGAAAAAGCCCGCACACTTTCGGTCGAACGCGAGAAACTGGCGGGAACCATCCGGGGGCTGTATTGATGAGCGAACTGGACAATCGCGTGGCGTTGGTGACCGGGGCAGGGGTGGGCATTGGCCGGGCGATAGCACTGCGACTGGCGGAGGCCGGGGCGTTCGTCGGCGTGCATTTTTGCGCCAGTGAGCAGCAAGCAAAGGTGACGCTCGCGGAGATTCGCGCAGGTGGTGGCGATGGAGTTTTACTGCAGGCGGATTTCTCGGATGCGGCACAGGCGACAGCGATAGTGGACAAGCTGGTAGAGCAGACGCAGCGGATGGACATTCTGGTCAATAACGCGGGTGATCCGCTGGAACGGGTGCGGATTGAGGATTGTCCGCAGGAAACTTGGGAGAAGTCACTGGCAGTCAACTTGACGGGGGCGTTTCTCGTAACGCAGAAAGCAATTCCACATCTGCGAGCGTCGGGAAACGGATCGATCATCAACAATCTTTCGCTATCAGTACAGACAGGTGGTGCCAATGGTGCGGGACCGTACGCGATCGCGAAAGGAGGCCTGCAGGTGATGACCCGCACGCTGGCCCGCGAGTTGGCACCGGAGGTACGCACGAATGCGATCATGCCGGGTGTCATCGAGACCCGCCACCACGAGCGTTTTACGGCGCCGGAGCGAATGGAGCAGTACAAGAAAGAGACGCCAATGTCACGCAACGGTCAGGCCGAGGAGGTGGCAGGCACGGTGCTGTTTCTGGCCAGTGACGCGGCCCGCTTCGTCAACGGTGCCCTGCTGGACATTAACGGAGGACGGTTCCTGCGCTAACGAACGATCACCTCCAGCCGCGTTCCCAAACGTCACCGAGAATCCACGGGTGACCTGTTGCGCCATATTGGCCAGACTCCCGTGCCCTGGAAAGATTTGCAAGAGCAGCTCGGCCAGGATAGCGGGTCCCACGCCGCTTGCCCTGTTTTCGGATCTTTTGGCGACACGTTCCAGCCGGGGTTGCGGACCTTGGTAAGGGGGCCCATGTTGACGGATGTACAGTAAATCAAATCGCGCCGCCAGCTGACTGTTTCCCCCCCCAAGTTGTTGTGAGCAGAACCGATAGAGAGGTCGACGATGAGTGAACCAATCATCTGCCCGAACTGCAGCAACAAAATTGAGATTAGCGAGGCGATGTCGGCTCAACTTGCGGCGACCATCCGCCGTGAGTTGGAAACCGAGTTTGCCCAAAAAGCCCGCAAACTTTCGGTCGAACGCGAGAAACTGGCGGAACTCGGTGAGCAACTCAAAGCGAGCTAAGAAGAAATCGAGCAACAGATAAAAAACGCGGTCGAAAAGCAACGCAAAGAGATTGCAGCGAAAGCCCGGACCGAGGCGGAGCAGGCAGTGGCGATCGAGATTGCCGATCGGAACCAAGAGCTCAAGGAGACCCAAGAAAAGCTCAAATTGGCGTGTGACCACGAACTGAAACTCCGCAAGAAGCAAAGAGAGCTTCAAACACAGGCCGAGCAGCAGGAATTGGAAATCACGCGGCGCATCGATCAGGAGCGTCAACAGATTCGCAAGCAGGCGACACAGCTGGTGCAGGAACAAAACGAATTGAAGCAAGCTGAAAAGGACCAGATGATCGAAGGCTTGCGCAAACAAATTGATGAGCTCAAGTTTCGCGTTGATCAGGGGTCGCAGCAAATACAGGGTGAGGTCCAAGAGGTCGCCTTGGAGAATCTACTGGCCAACGTGTTTCCCAATGACGCCATCGAGCCAGTTGCCAAAGGCGTTCGTGGCGCTGATGTGATCCAGCGGGTGTTCGACCATCATGGCCACGATTGTGGAGCCATTCTATGGGAGTCGAAACGAACCAAGAATTGGAGCAACAAGTGGCTGAGCAAAGCCATTGATGACCAGCAGGAGGCAAAAGCGGCGTGTGCCTGTATTGTCACAGCGGCTATGCCCGAGGCAGTCGAATATTTTGGCGCCGTGAACGGAGTGTGGGTCACCAGCTGGAAATGTGCCCGCAGCGCCGCAATCGCGTTGCGTTGTATGCTGATTGAAGTAGCACAATCCCGGCTGGCGAGCGAGGGCCAGCATGACAAAATGGAACTCGTTTACAACTACCTGTCGGGTTCTGAGTTCCGCAACCGTATCCGCGGCCTGGTGGAACCTTACATCGAGATGCAAACCGACTTGGAAGCCGAAAAAAGAGCTTTTAATCGGCACTGGAATAAACGCCAGAAACAACTCGATCGGGCGCTGGCGAGTACCACCGGTCTGTACGGAGACCTGCAAGGCATTATTGGCAGTAGCCTGCAGGAAATCGAAGGGATAGATACCCTGACTCTGGAATTGGAGGATGCACCCGATTCGGTAACGTCTCCGTGGCAGGCCACGGCAAGCCCGAAGCCTATACCGCCACCATCGTCGTCTGGGTAACCTCACGATGGGCCCGCCGGACCGTTTCTGCATCAATCATTTCGAGCTTCGCAGCCGCGCCGGCCAGCATGGAAAAATCAGCCAAACGAACGACGTGCCGCGGGAGACCCTTGGCCAGGTTGTGCAGCGTCGACACTGCCTCTTCATCAAAAACGGGAGTGAACCTGCCGGCCTCAATGAGTGCAATCTGGATGAAACCGACCGTCTCCGGCTCGTCCCATCGCTCCAGATCGATCCGCAGATCAATCTGCTGGCAGAGCGATTCGGTCCATTGCCGGGCCCCGGCCGGTGATGCTGCGAGAACCGTCGTCCAGCGGGCGTCGATTTGCGGATCAATCTGTGGAAGTCGCAGAAGCTCAGTCATGACATCGGGTGTGGCAGAGCCGGCGTCGTCTACCAGCAGGACCGTATCGAGTTGCTGAATACAGTTTTCGTGGACGCGGTCGGCGATGCGGCTCCACAATTGCGGTAAATCGTCTTCCGCAGCACTTGAAATACCGAGTTGGTTTGCCACCTGCCAATAAAGCTTGGTAGGACTCGCACCGGCCGGGTCGAAAAGCACCACCACCTTGCCAGCCCGCTTTAGTGAACGCGCTGCGACCTGCAAGATCAGCGACTTGCCGATTCCGCTTTCGCCCAGCAGCAGGCCCAATCGACGCCTATGGGACGACAGGAAGTCGATCCGGGCGAGGGCTTCCTCGTGTGCAACACTACGATAAAAACTGGTCCGATTTGGACCGACTTGGAAAGGAGATCGGTCGATACCCCAGTGATGGAGATACATTGGCTTGGTTTCTGCTAGCGGTACAAACCGGGATAAGTCCCGGAAGAGAACTCCTGCGATAGGGTCTTGATCGGTAGAATGAGCGGTTTAGCTTGAAGAAAGAGACACTACGTGTCGAGCTGGAAATTCAAGCCAGCCACGACCGACCAGTCGTGCAGTGTTTCCCATGTCAGAACGATTTTACTCGGCCGAACCGATTACCCGCGATCAGGTGATGCTTGCTGACAGCGAGGCGCATCACTTGCTTCACGTGATGCGCGTTTCGGCAGGCGATCGGGTCACACTGTTCGATGGCAGCGGGGCGGAGTTCGTGGCTGAAGTTGTCGCCTCCACGCGATCGCAGGTCGAGTTCGTGGTCCTTTCCCGCGCTGAGATCGATCGCGAACTCGCTTTTCCGTTGATCATCGGGGTGGCCTTGCCAAAAGGCGATCGACAGAAGTGGCTGGTGGAAAAACTCACCGAACTAGGTGTTTCAAGACTAGTGCCACTTATCACCGAGCGGAGTGTCGCTGAACCAAAACCGGCGTCGCGGGCACGACTTGAACAAGCTGTCATCAATGCTAGCAAACAATGTGGGCGCAATCGCCTGATGGAAATCGCAGCGGCGAGCCGCTGGGCAGAATTTGCGAACGATTCACGTGATGATGCAAGCCCTGATACGCATTATCTGATCGCGCATCCCGGTGGCCGGCTGATGGTCGATTTATCCGTTTGTCCACAAGGAACCAAAGTCTTGGCCGTGGGACCAGAAGGTGGCTTTGCGGAACGTGAAGTCGACCTGGCAGTGAAGCAGGGATGGCAAGTGGCAAGCCTCGGTTGCCGAATCTTGCGTGTCGAGACGGCTGCGCTCGCGCTGGTGTGTGCTGTGGCCCAACCCTCAACGGATCACTGAATCCCAGCGGAAGTTACCGGCAGGGTCCCAACGGGCCAGCCTGTGGGGAATGACGGCGGCGGGCGGTTCCTGCCTGTTTTCTGTTCCGCCAGGGAGATTTGGAAACATGTCCCACGAAGTTGAACGACGATCGCCAAAGACGACGATTCTCAACGGAAGGTTCCGTTTCGGTGGGCAGGTCTTTGGGGCCCGTTGTCTTCGGACAGTTGCCAACCTACACTAAATTGATGCAAACCAACGAGGAAGAAATCTACCAGGAGCACATCCTGGACCACTATGAAGACCCCTTCCATAGTGGCCATTTGCCTGACGCCACGCACATCCATGAGGAGAATAACCCTCTCTGCGGTGATGTGGTTCGGATTGAGTTAAAGCTAGGTGATGACGGTGCGATTGAAGATGGTTACTTCACTGGCAAGGGGTGTGTCATCAGCCAGGCATCTGCGTCGATGCTGCTTGAGGAGATGGTTGGTAAGACGGTCGACGATATCAAAGACTTTTCAGCAGACAAAATGCTTGAATTGTATGGTCCTCGTCTCACCCCCAACCGGCAAAAGTGTTGCCTTTTGTCGTGGAAGGTTTTGCAATCCGCGGTCCACGCACCGTACCAGTAGCCCTGCCGTGAACATTGCTGCGTTTCTCATTACCCCACAGCCCGCATTCCGCAATCTGCCATGAGTCTTTCAACGGCTGACGACCTTTCGATTCTCCCTGAATCCTGGCGGGCCGATTTTCCGATCCTGGCCGGACGGGCCAACAGTGGCCAACCGCTTATCTATCTCGATAACGCCGCGAGTACCCAGCGACCAGTTCCCGTGATCGATGCCTTGCGACACCTCGATGAAAACGATTACGCGAATGTCCATCGTGGGATTCATACGCTCAGCGAACGGAGTACCGAGCAGTATGAGCAGGCACGGGAAAAAGTTCGACGCTTTATTAATGCCCGACATGCTCACGAAATCATCTTTACTTCCGGAACTACGGCGAGCATCAATACGGTCGCCCGCAGTTGGGGTGACGCCAACGTGCGGGCAGAAGACGAAATTCTCGTCACCACGATGGAACATCATTCGAATCTTGTACCATGGCAGCAGTTAGTGGCGCGAACCGGCGCGACAATTCGACACATTCCGATCACCGATGACGGTTTGCTGATTTTGGAGGCGCTCGATGCATTGTTAACCGACCGTACAAAGTTGCTCGCGGTCGCGTCGGTATCGAACGTGTTGGGGACGGTCAATCCGATTCCTGAGATTATCTCGCGAGCCAGAACCGTGGGGGCGAAAGTACTCGTCGACGCGGCCCAGAGCGTACCACACATGCCGACAGACGTGTTGGCGTGGGATGCCGATTTCGTCGCTTTTAGTGGTCACAAAATGGTCGGACCATCCGGCATTGGTGTGTTGTATGGTAAAGAGGGCTTGCTCGACGCGATGCCACCTTTTTTGGGGGGCGGGAGCATGATCAATCGTGTCTATGCAGATCGTTTCACGCTGGCTGAGTTGCCGGCAAAGTTTGAAGCGGGAACACCACCGATTGGCCCCGCGATTGGTCTTGGGGCAGCGGTCGATTATCTCGAAGGGATTGGCCTCAAGAAGATTCACGCCCACGAAAAGTCGCTTATTCGCTACGCGTGCGCTCAGTTGTGCGAGATTGAAGGGCTTTCGATGCTGGGACCGTCGCCAGAGCAGCGGACCGGTTTGGTAAGTTTTACGTTGAGCCGACCTCATGCCCACGATATCGCACAACTTTTGGACCGTGATGGCATAGCTGTTCGGGCAGGTCATCATTGTGCTCAGCCGCTCCACGATCGGTTCGGGGTAACAGCCAGCACGCGGGCAAGCTTCTATCTCTACAACACGCCCAAGGAAGTCGATGCGCTGGTCGAATCGATTGGCACGGTTCAAGCCCGGTTTCGGCCGAGTGGGCGAAAACGACGTCCCAGGAGACATTCATAGCAGGGCTACTGCGGGTTACGGCGATGCCGGATTCAGAAATTCCGTAAGGGGGGTGCGGCAGCAGGTAGTCGTTCCAATTCCATCTTGCCTCCCGGGCCATAATCGACTAAATCGGCCTCGCTAGAGTTTGTACAGACGTTGTAGCCCGCCAGACTCAGGGCTATAATCCCTAATTCGCTATACTCCCTAAATCACCAAGGCTGTGGTTTGCTCTGCGGTCGGAGCAAATCCTCAGTAAACGGTTGTAAAGAATGCGTTTCTGGTTGCTTGACTCAATTCGGTCATATGAGCCAGGAGTGCGGCTAACGGCCGTAAAGAATGTCGCCCTGACGGAAGAGTACCTCGCGGATCATTTTCCCGAGTTCCCGGTATTGCCGGGGGTATTCATGCTGGAGGGTGCAACTCAGTCAGCTGCCTGGCTGTTACGGCTGAGCGAGGATTATGCTCACAGTATCATTCTGTTGAAGGAAGCCAAGAACGTTAAATATGCTAGTTTTGTTACTCCCGGTCAGACACTGACCATCGACGTGTCGATCATTAAGCAGGATGATCGCTTTGCGACGTTGAAGGTCGCTGGCCGTGTCGGCGATCGCCCCACACTGAGTGGGCGGCTTGTTTTGGAGCGTTACAACCTGGCGGACTGCGACCCTACCCAGGGCGAGATCGACCAGCAAATTAAAGCACGGTTCCGACTGGCGCAGAAAGTGCTTGTGTCATCCGATACGATGACTACTACGCCAGCTTGAAACGGCGCGCGGAGGAAAGAACGGCAATGGCGACACAAGAAGACATATTCTCCAAAGTTCAGGAGGCCCTGGTCGACGCGCTGGGCGTAGAAGACGACGAGGTGACACCCGAAGCAACCTTACAGGATGATTTGGGGGCCGAATCGATCGATTTTCTGGACATTGTGTTCCGGCTCGAAAAGAGTTTCGATATCAAGATCGAACGGGGTGAACTCTTCCCGGAGGATATCCTTACCAGTACCGAGTACGTTGAGGATGGCAAACTGAACGAGGCTGGAATTGTCCAACTCAAGCAGCGGATGCCTTTTGCCGACCTTTCACAATTTGAAGCAGATCCCATGGTGCAAAATCTGGGCAAGCATCTGACAGTCAACGATATGTGTTCGTTTGTGTCGCACAAGCTGGCTGGATGAGGACGACTTCAGGCTGATCGTTCATTTCGACAGTGAGTTGCTGGAACCGGCTGACCAACCCGCCTACTTTATTCCATGCGTTGGTTTTGGATTGATCGATTTACCGAGTTTGTCAGCGGTTCACACGCGACCGCGGTGAAGGCTGTCGCGCTCTCGGAAGAGTATCTCCATGATCATTGGCCTGCTTATCCAGTGATGCCTCATTCGCTGATTGCCGAGGGGATGGCGCAGACGAGCGGGCTGTTGGTCAGCGAAACCTACCAGTTCAAAGAATTGGTTGTTTTGGCAAAGTTCGCCAGATGCACCTTTCATGGGGAGGTGCGACCTGGAGATGTGCTGACCTACCACGCTCAAATAGAGCAAACCAGCGAGGATGGGGCGTCCGTAAAAGTTACGGCCCATGTGGAAGATCGCTTGCAGGCCGAGGCGGAAATCTTCTTTGCACGTCTGCAGACACAAGACCTGGGTTCCTCAGGGGAGGGCCAGGAGGGTGCAATGCGCTTGTTCAATCCGGCTCACTTGTTGCATTGGCTGCGGCTGGTGGCTGTATTCGATGTTGGCACGACGGCCGACGGTCAAAGGCTGCGTCCAGCCGACTACGGATTTGAAACAGCCGCTGGGGGCGATGGTTTGACGCCCTGAATCTGGCCACGTCGTCAACGAACGATCACCACGAGAGTTCGATTGGCAGCTTAACGGGGAATACTTCCATGAAACGACGAGTTGTAGTTACCGGAATCGGCTGTATAACGCCCTTGGGAACCTCTGTGGCCGAACTATGGTCCAATTTACAGGCGTCGAAATCGGGTGTCGGCCGGACAACACTTTTCGATGCCAGCAATTTCCCCACACAAATTGCCGCCGAAGTGCCCCCTGACTGGTCGGTGGCGTCGGTGGGTGAGGATCCAGCCGAATGGGCGTCGCGCGGTCGACACACACGGTTTTCTGTAGGCGCTGCCAAACAGGCCGTTGGAGACGCTGGTTTGCTCGACGGTCCGGAGATCGATCCAGAAAGGTTCGGAGTTTACCTCGGCGCCGGTGAAGGCCAACAAGATTTTCACGCTTTCAGTCAAATGATGATCGCTGCCCTCAACAACGAACAAGGTGAGCTCAATCTTGCTGAATTCATGAAGGAAGGCCTCAGGCGACTTGATCCGCTGGTTGAGCTTGAACAAGAGCCCAACATGCCTGCCGGATATATGGCTACACTTTTCAATGCCCAAGGTCCTAATGTTAATTGCCTGACTGCTTGTGCTGCGAGCAGTCAGGCGATTGGCGAAGCGACTGAGTTCATTCGCGGTGGTGAGGTGGACGTGATGCTCTCAGGGGGTGCCCATAGCATGATTCATCCGTTCGGGGTGACGGGGTTCAATTTGCTGACTGCCTTGAGCGAGCGAAACGATGAGCCAGAGAAGGCATCCCGACCGTTTGACAAAGATCGGGACGGTTTCATCCTGGGTGAAGGTGCGTCGATGCTGGTCCTGGAAGAATATGAGCGTGCAAAAAAACGGGGGGCAAGTATCTATGGCGAAATCGTTGGTTACGGGACGACGGCCGACGCTTTTCGGATTACCGATACCCATCCAGAGGGCCGGGGTGCCACCACTTGCATCCAAATGGCTCTGGCCGATGCCGGAAAAAATCCCGAGGATATCGACTACATCAATGCCCACGGTACAAGCACCCAAGTGAATGACAAAGTCGAAACGCTTGCGATCAAGCAGGCGCTGGGTGAAGCGGTGGCCCGCCAGGTTCCGATTTCAAGCACCAAGAGTATGACCGGACATTTGATCGCGGCGGCTGGCGCGACCGAACTGATCATATGCCTGATGGTGCTCCGCGACCAGGTTGCCCCGCCAACGATCAATTACGAAACACCCGATCCTAATTGCGACCTTGACTACGTGCCAAACACTGCCCGGGATGCATCCTGCCGCACGGTGCTTTCCAATAGCTTTGGCTTTGGCGGGCAGAATATTTCGTTAATCGTGACCAAGTGCTAAGGCCGGCGGTGAGAAAAATTCCAGCCAGGTTTGCGTTCGCGAAGAGCCAAAAAAATCCGCCCAAGATGCATCCGTGCACCGTAGCGGCTTGAGACGTGATTCCGTTCACGCGTTCCGTTGGTTGATGTGGCTGGCAGCCACTGCGGGGCTCTGAATCCTACGGCCCAAATCGCAATGCCCGTGATGGGAAATCAATAGGGCCCCAGGGAGGGTGGATTATTCAGCAGGAAATCACGTGGTCCGTGAACCGTGTAGTAAGGGTAGGCGGTCTGTGCGACCGGAGGTCCCGGTGTGAAATCATACCGATTGTCCTTGTAGTGACCGTCCAACACGCCGCACACGGCTCCGTTGACCATGCCCTGCTGGTAAGTCCCGCATCCGCAACAACCGGGGTTATGGCAACCACAGCCAGGCTCACAGCCACAACCACATTCGTTCGAGTTGCCGTAGCAACCCGAGCAGTCACCGTAGCTGTCATCTTGCCAGGAAGTACGCAAAATCTGGGGTTGCGGGGCCGGTTGAGATTGCGTCACGTGAGTTGCCTGGCTGGAAAGCCATCCGGAGGTTTTCAGAGAAGTACAACCACTGCTGGCAGTCACAGCTGCCACTGCAATCAGCGCAAAATAGCGATTCATATGATTCCCCCTTCGAAGATTGCACCAGCCAGACCGCCAGCAGGCGGTCGGGCGAATTCGGTGTCTCTATCGCTGATATCGGCGGTATAATCAGGAGAATCCAGCAAATTGATAGAACCGGAATTGAACATGAAATCCAAAACACCGGACGAATCAGGATCCAAAGTGACCAGACAGTTCAGCCTCAAAATGGCACTGCTGATCACGCTCGTGGTTGCCGTACCTTGTGCTACCTGGGGAGGGTTGAGCCGAGAGGGTAGCGACCGCATGCTATTTCTGTTTTTTGGTGCGGCTGCGCCGTTTGGAGTCTTACTGCTGGTGGGACTTGTCCACCAACTTGTGAAGCTCCGCCGCTAGCACCGCCACCGCTCTTGGAGTTCTCCCCGCGATTTGCTACAAGCCTTGCCTACTTGCCCCGATTCCTTCCGTCGCAGGATTGTTGGTTCCTCCCTGAGGGACTGGTGCCCCTCTCGGATTCAACTTCGGACCATCCATGAAGAACTTTGGCCGCGCCCTCCGATTGGCTCTTCATTATCGCGGGACAGTTTTCGCTTGCCTCGCGAGCGGGACGCTGGTTGCCATCTTGTGGGGCGGTAATCTGACAGCGGTTTATCCGGTGGTGGACGTGATCATGACCGACCGCGCACTGCCAGAGTGGGTAGATGACCAACTCGCCAAACACCAACAGGAAGTTGCCCAGTACGAACAGCAACTCGCAGAATTGCGTGACCGCAGAGCGGCAACAAAGAATGATGCGAAAACCAATGAACATTTCCAGGCACAGATCAGCCACGCTGAGTTCAAGGTGTTTATCCACCGCAAGCAGGTGCAGTGGTACCGCTGGGCTGGCGGCTGGGCCCATCGATACCTGCCTGACACGCCATTTGCGACACTGATGATCGTGTGTGGGTTGGTCCTTATCGGCACGTTGCTGAAGTGCTTATTCCGCATTGTGAATATGGTGCTGGCGGCGCGGCTGGGATACCTGGTCGGTTTTGACGTGCGCAAGGAGTTTTACCGACAGATTCTGCGGCTCGATATGAAGAGCTTCAACGAGCAGGGGCGCGGGGATTTGATGAATCGTTGCACGTCGGATCTCAATCAAATGAGCAGCGGTGTTCGATCGGTGGTTGGTCAAGGACTGCTTGAGCCCTTGAAAATGATCGTATGTTTAACGATTGCGGCTTTTGTCAGCTGGCAGCTGCTGTTGTTGACCATGATCATTGTTCCCATTGCAGGGTTCACGATTCGCTGGCTCACCAAAGCGCTGAAACGGGCACATCGTCGGGCGATGCAAGAACTCTCGATAATTTATGAAACGCTCACCGAGACGCTTGGTGGGATCAAGCTCATCAAGGCGTTCACCATGGAGTCGGCCGAACGCAGCCACTTTCATCAGTCGGCCAAGCTGTACTACCAACGACAGATGAAAATCACCCGCTACAACTCGCTGATCAGTCCACTCACCGAGTTCCTCGGCATACTCATGGTGCTGTTAGCCTCGACGGCAGGTGGATATTTGGTGCTAAACCGGGAGACCCATATCCTAGGGTTGAGGATCAGCGACATTCCACTGACCCACGGCTGGATGAGTGTGTTTTTCGCCATGATGGCCGGAATGGCGAATCCCGCACGCAAGTTGGCGAGTGTGTTCAGCAACTTGCAACAGTCGTTTGCAGCGGCAGATCGGGTTTACGAGGTGCTCGACCGTGAACCGGGTATCACCGACCCAGCCAACCCTGTGGAACTGCCCAAACGCTGGGAAAAGCTTCGCCTTGAGCACATCGACTTCTGCTATTCAGCCGATAAACCAGTCCTTCGTGACATTAACCTGGAAATCCACGCTGGCGAAACGATCGCGATTGTTGGGCCCAACGGTTGCGGCAAGTCGACCCTGCTGAATTTGATTCCCCGCTTTTATGACACTCAACGGGGCAGGATTACTATCAATGGCATTGACTTGCGTGATGTACGGATTCGGGATCTGCGCATGCAGATCGGTCTGGTGAGTCAGGAAACACTCCTGTTCAACGATACGGTTGGCGCAAATATTGCCTACGGTACGGTCGGCGTCGGAGACGACGCCATTGAGGCCGCTGCCCGCAAAGCACATGCCCATGGCTTCATTACCGAGAAACTCTCCCATGGCTACCAAACGATTGTCGGACCTAGTGGGAACAAACTTTCGGGTGGCCAACGGCAGCGGGTTGCGCTGGCTCGAGCAATCCTTCGCGACCCCACGATCTTGATGCTTGACGAAGCCACCAGTCAGATTGATCTCGAAAGTGAGCAGCTTATTCATCAAGTATTACGGGAATTTCTCCATAACCGCACCGCGGTGGTTGTAACACACCACATGAGTACGATTGCACTAGCCGATCGTGTAGTTGTCATGGAGGGTGGCCGTATTCAGGATGTTGGCACCCACGAGGAACTCGTCGGGCGCTGCGATCTCTATCAACGCCTGGCCAGCTTTGGCTATCGTGCAACCGCCTAGTCGGTGCCTGTTCTCGAAAAAGGCGTCTCCGCACCGCATCTGGCCTGGTGTTTTCCGGCCTTGATATCGGTCACTTTGACTCGACGAACGGCAGCAACTGTCTATGATACATTGTCGATCATTACGCTTAAGTTCCCATTCGGCAACCCTGACGTCGTTAACATGTCTGAGCACGATCTGTTCACCCAACACCAACGGTCGTACGAAGCCAACCGGTTCGTCTATCCCGTCCTCAGCCGCCGATCCAAGGGAATTTCGGTTGGGGTCAATCTCAACCCGGACAAAGTTTGTAACTTTGATTGCATCTACTGCCAGGTCAATCGCACCTCTCAGAGCGAGACTCGGTTTATCGAAACAGACCAACTGCTTCGCGAGTTGCAGGAGATGCTGAACCTGGTTACGTCTGGTGACATCTACAAGTCACCCAGGTTTGAACACGTTGCCAGCAATTTGCGGCGACTCAACGACATTGCCTTCAGTGGCGATGGCGAGCCAACCACGTACAAAAACTTCGATGAAATCGTGAGCCGCTGTGCCAGGGTCAAGCAACAGGCGGAGCTCAACGATGTAAAGTTTGTGTTGATCACCAACGCCAGCATGTTCCATCGCCCCGCTGTCCAGCGAGGGTTGGAGATTCTTGACGCCCACAATGGTGAGATTTGGGCCAAGCTCGAAGCGGGAACGCAAGAGTATTATCAGCAGATCGAGCGCACACCGATCCCCTTGCGGAAAATCCTGGACAACATCACCGCCGCCGCACAATTGCGACCTTTGGTCATCCAAGCACTCTTCATGCAGGTGGATGGTGCGCCACCCCCTCCCGGAGAACTTGCCGCGTTTTGCGATCGGTTGAATGAAATTACTCGTGCGGGAGGGCAGATCAAGTTGGTCCAGGTTTATACGGTGGCCCGGCCACCGACCGAGTCGTACGTGACGCCTTTGGCAGATACCGAGGTCGACGCCATTGTGGAGCTGGTCACTTCGCGGTCAGGGCTCCCTGCCACCGCCTATTATGGCTCGGCAGCCGATTAAAGTTGTGTCACCGCGGGTGGAGTCACTTGTCCCGTAACCGACCGGCGCGGTAGCGCAAAAATGGGGATAATCTGCTGCGACCGGCCGTTGCCGGAATACCGCCCCGGTTGTCGCCTGACCAGAGGTCGGATACGCTAGCAGGTCCGTTATTTTTTCGTTCGTGCATCCCTTTCAGTGTTACCAATGTTCCCCCTGGGACCCACTCTTTTTGCCCGCTGAGTTCAACATGTCCGACCCTTATTTTCAATCGCTGTTTGCTGATCGTATCGGTGGTGTCAACTATGGAAAAGGGACCGCCATTTACAAATTCGAGAAGATCAAACGAGCCAAGAGAAAAGTCCTGACCGACTTCCCCGATCGCAAGCTGCTCGACTTCGGTATTGGTGACAATGACGAAATGGCCCCCGAATCGGTTCGCCAGGCTATGGCGATCGAGATCAACAAATCCGAGAACCGTGGCTATGCAGACAATGGCTCGGCAGAGTTTAAAGAGGCTGTAGCCAGATTCATGAAGCGCAATTTTCGCGTTGAACTCGATCCAACAGACGAGGTTAACCACTGCATCGGCTCCAAGACCGCCTTGGCGATGCTGCCGGCTGTATTTATTAACCCGGGTGACATTACGCTCATGACAGTTCCCGGTTATCCAGTTGCCGGGACACACACGCTTTACTACGGTGGAGTTGTGCATCAATTGCCATTGCTGGCCGAGAACGATTTTTTCCCCGACCTTGAGGGAATCGCCCCCGACATCCTTCGGAAGGCCAGGCTGCTTGTACTCAATTACCCAAACAGCCCCACCGGCAAGACGGCTACGACGGAGTTCTACGAACGGGTTGTCCGGTTTGCGCGCGAAAACGAGTTAGTTGTCATCCAGGATGCGGCCCATGGAATGTTGAGCTATGACCGCGAGCCTCACAGCTTTCTTGCGGTACCCGGTGCCAAAGAAGTGGGCGTGGAAGTCCACTCACTCTCGAAGGGTTTCAATATGATTGGTTGGCGTATCGGCTGGGTGTGTGGCCACAAACGCATTGTCCGGGCATTTTCAGATGTAAAGGACAACTCCGATTCGGGCCAGTTTCTGGCAACGCAGCTAGCGGCTGCCGCAGCGCTCGACGACGATTCAATACCAACCGCGACCCGCGCCAAGTACCACCGCCGTCTGGAAAAACTCGTGGCGGTACTCAGCCGCTGCGGCTTTCGTTGCGATATGCCAGGTGGGACGTACTTTCTCTACACCCCTGCCCCCAAGAGCCTTCAGGATGGCCCGAGATTCGAGAACGGTGAAGCGGCCAGCCAGTACCTTATTACGGAACAATCGATTTGTACCGTTCCCTGGGACGACGCGGGGGCCTTCCTGAGGTTCAGCGTTACCTATGAAGCCGCCGATGAAGCCGCCGAAGACGAACTGATGGCCGAAACCGGGTCGCGGCTGAAAAACCTGAAACCGGTATTCTGACCATTCACCCTCCCGGTTTTCAGAGTACGGTCGCCCGCTTTTCGCTGGATCTTTGGCCCAGATTACCGTAGCGGTGGTAAACGCGCGCGATGCTCTGCTCCCGAACGTACCACAATAGTTCAACCCGGCCATGGTCTGAAACGGGAGAGTCGGCCACGAATTGAAGCGATTCGGCAGCCGCCTTCCTGACCACGTTCGAAACACGGGATGGGGCAGCGTAGCGGAGACGTTCTGTCTGGCCTGTACTGATGACCTTTGCGAGTTGGGTTTCGGATTCTTCGACAAATTCAATCGCGCCGGCCCAGAGTTCAGTCAACAGGTCGAGTTTTCGCACTGCATCGGCCGCCGTGCCAGAAAGGTTGGGTGGAATGCTGACGGTGGTAAGGCAGCCGACGGCTCTAGCCGCAGCAGCACGCGCAAATACGTCAAACAGAGAATCGTCGGGATGCACACGAACCCGCAGCAATTGCAAAGGGAGATAACGGCGGAAGTTGTCTTCGCCCAACAAGCAGAAATGGTCATGCTGCAACTGGAATTCCCGTTCGCTCCAGTCAGCGTAGCTCTTGATCGCAGCCGTAATCCGTTCGCTCTCCGAGCGAGCAACATCAGCGGCATCTCGCAGCGGAGTCCACAAGACCTCCAAAGCTGCCCGTGACTCGCCGATCGGACCCGCCTCCGATCGAAGAGGTTGCGGAATATCGGCCGGCAGGTTGCCAGATGCGGTTGGTCGCTGCCGCGGGTCCTGCCCGGTAAATACCATGAGTGGTACGACATAGTTGGGCCCTCCTGCCTTGATGCCGGGACCAACCGCACTCAGGCCCATCCCTCCAAATGGCTGACGCAGGACAATCGCACCGGTGGTGGGGCGATTCATGTAGAGATTGCCTGCCCGGATCGCCCGCTGCCATATTTCCTGTTCGCGGTCGTCAAGACTTTCGAGCCCGGCGGTCAGGCCGTATCCCGTTCCATGGGCGTATTCAATCGCCTCGTGCAAGTCCCCAAAACGCATCACGCCCAGGAGGGGGCCAAAGAACTCGGTCGTATGGGTTACGCTTCCTGGTTGGACGCCCCATTTGACACCAGGGGTAACCAGGTGTGGGTTTCCCTGGAAGTTCAGCTGCGGCATCACAGCCCACGACTCGCCCAGTTCAAGTTCTTTGAGTCCCTTTTCCAGTGCGCCGGCTGGGGGTCGAATCAAGGGGCCCACTTTGGTGTGAAGTTCCCAGGACGATCCGACGCGCAGGCTTTCTACCGCATCGCATAGCGCACGGCGAAACTTCTGGTCGTGGTAGACTTCATCTTCGAGCAGCAGGAGAGACGTTGCCGAACACTTTTGACCACTGTGGCCGAGAGCACTTTGGAGTACGTTTTTAATCGTCTGGTCTCGGTCGGCTAGTGCGGTGACAATCGTCGTATTCTTGCCACCCGTTTCGGCCAGCAGATGGATATTCGGTTTCGCCGCGAGCATCGTGCGGGCCGTGGCGGTACCGCCGGTCAAGATGACGGAGCTGACATCCTCGTGAGTCACGAGCCGCTGGCCGACAGACTTTCCGCTACACGGGGTGAATTGCAAAGCCGTTTGAGGGACCCCTGCCTGCCAAAAACAGCGACACAAAAGGTAGGCAACCAGCACGGTATCGGAGGCAGGTTTGAGAATGACCGTATTGCCAGCCGCCAGTGCGGCGGCAACGCCTCCACACGGAATGGCCAGCGGAAAGTTCCACGGCGAAACGACCACGACGACGCCCTTCCCTTGGGCCCTCAGCCCCAGCGATTGCTGAAAGACGCAGGCCCAGCCACCATAGAATCGGCAAAAATCAATCGCTTCGGAA
This sequence comes from Planctomycetota bacterium, assembly GCA_963578605.1. Lineage (GTDB taxonomy): Bacteria > Planctomycetota > Planctomycetia > Pirellulales > Lacipirellulaceae > JAKVCB01. Next base: position 5,968 of record CAUZEA010000070.1, on the reverse strand, counting down.
ATTTCGGGATCCGATTCGCTGATGGTTTTGCCGCCCTCGGCAAGCATGGCTCCGGTCAGATCCGCCCGGGCTCGCTGCAGTGCTTTGGCGACTTTCGAGAGTATGTTGCGGCGGATGTCTGCCGAGTGGGTCCGCCAACCGCTGGCATCTTGTACGGCGGTACTGACGGCCAGTGAAATGTCCAGCTCGCTTGCTTGGCGGTACTCGGCAACGACCACGCCGGGACGTGACGGGTCGTATGACTGGCGCACGGGTCGATCGTCGAAGATTGTTTTCCCGGCGATAACCAACGGTACCTGGGTTGCTTGCGCGTCACAGCGGTGTTGGTACTTTTCGACAAGCGAACAGGCCCAATCGCTGTTGGCAGGCAGAGACCAATCGGTATCGGGTTCATTCGTGAAGTGCATCAACCGTTCACCCCCGGTGAGAACGGGAGCAGAATCTTCAACCAGGGCTTCGATTTCGTGAGCCCGATTCTGTGTTCGTCGAGGTGCGTTGCGCAGGCTGGTCAGTGCGCTAAAAGAGTGCAGAAAGTGGCGTTCCAGCCGTTTCCAGTCAGCGCTGTCGATGGTGATGTTGAAGGCATGCCGCAAGAAATTGTCTGGCCCTGTATTCTCGTCAAGACGCCGCACAAGATAACCCACAGCATTGACGAAATCCTCCTGCCGGCAGGCAGGTGCGTAGAGCAGTAAATTCCTGGCCAGCCGAAACACCGCACGCCGCTGGTGGTTCGCCATCCCTTCGAGCATTTCGAACTGGACTTTGTCGAGAGCGTTTGCCCGGAAAGCGAGGACCAGCCCGTAAGCGAGCGTGAACAGGTTGTGCGAGGCAACGCCGAGTCGCACAGCGGCCAGATTTTCGGGCCTCATTGCTTCCCGCATCATCCGCTGGTAGTTGGCGTCGGTTTCAAGCTTCGAGTGGTAGGGAGCCTGAGGCCAGCCACGAATGCTTGCTTCGACACGTTCCATTTCCAGATTAGCCCCTTTAACAAGGCGGATCGTGACCGGGGCACCGCCCGCGGCAACGCGCTGTCGAGCCCACTGGTTGATTTGCTGCTGCGTGTGGAACGAGTCGGGAATGTATGCCTGTAGGGCAATGCCTGCCTGCAGATCGGCCAGACCTGATCGGTCGAGTGTTTGCATAAAGACTTCTGCCGTGAGTTCTTTGTCGCGGTATTCCTCCATATCGAGGTAGACGAATTTTGGCGCCTGGGACCCATCGTGCCGCTCGAAAGTTGACTTCAGCGATGCGCGATAGAGCAATTCCATACGGTCGCAAAGTATCTCAAAGGTGTGCTGGCGCGCAAGCGGAGAGATCTGTGAGTAGATGGTCGAGATCTTGACCGAAATAACGTCGATTTCCGGTCGTTGGAGCGCCTGGAGATAATGCTGAAACCGTCGTTGCGTTTCTTTTTCACCCAGCAAAGCTTCGCCCAGATGATTGACGTTCATTCGTACGCCTTCTTCTTTCCGGGCGAGCAGATGTGCGCGGAGTAATTCGGGTTCTGCGGGTAGGATCACGTTCGCCGTTTCGTGCTGCATCTTCTCTTTGACGAAAGGCATCGCGACGCCCGGAAGATAAGACCCAAATGATTGAAAACCTTGCAGGAGGGTTCGATCGAACGTGTCGAAGAAACGCGGTATACCTTGAACATCAAGAACATGGATCAACTGGTCTGCTGCCCGACGTGCACGATTGGAGCGAAATGCTTGATCGGTCATTTGCATCAAGGTCGCTTTATCTCCCGAATTCTGGATCATGCGGTCCAACTCTGCTTGCTGACGGCGTTCTTGCGGAGTTTGAAGCTCAGCAGCGTCTGTTTGGAGTTCACGAGTCAGAAAGAGTGCTTGTTGTACTTCGGTAGTGTGGGGCGAACCCGGGTCGGACACAAAACGGGCTAGCAGGGCGGCGATGTCTTGGGTTGTGTCGGGATTGGGGGACAGCATCGACGGTACCTGTGAGAAGCGGGTGCACTCTTTGGGAGGCAAAAACTGGAGGTCTACAACAAGTGCCGTGCCTTGATATCGAGATAACGATTGACCAGCGAAGCGGAAAGTTCTTCGGGAAAAACATCGAGTGACAAAGCACCACCCATCTCAAGATCGGTGAGCACACGATGCCGCCACGTGAGAATGTCAGCCGCGGCTGCGGCAGTGTAGAGTTGGAGTGTGGTCAAACCTGGGTTTGAGGATGGTTTTTCGATACCCGGTTCGGTCGCTGCGGGTGCGTCTGCGGGAACCAGGCTGTTCCAATCGACTTGTTGAAGTGGGTCGAAGAGGGCATGATCTCGCAGCAGAACGCCTAGCGGCAGGTGGCGACCGGCCAGGGTTTGTAAATGCCGGCGAATCTGCTGCGCGTTCACCGCGTCGATCAAATTGGTGATGAGGATTACAAGAGCCCGTTTGCGAACATGGGAGGCGAGGTGGAGGAACGCTTCGTCGTACCGCGACTCGACCATTTCCGGGAAGCGATCATAAGCAGCGTGGAGCAGGCGGTTGGTTTGCCCCCGCCCTCCGGCTGGCGGCACAAAAGAATGGATTTGATCCGAAAAGCACATCAGACCTACCTGATCACCACGCTGCAAAGCAACGTAACTGAGCATTAACATGGCATTCAAGGCATGGTCGAGTAAACTTACGCCAGCCGATTCTCCGGTCATCATGCGACCGCAATCGACCAGGAAAACCAACCGCTGACTCTGATTTGCCTGGAAATCTTTCACGATCAGCTTCTGCCTGCGCGCGGTGGCCCGCCAATCAATTTGCCGGTAGTTGTCATCTCGAGTGTAGTCCCGCAGTCGCTCGAACTCGTTATCCTGACCAACTTTACGAGTTCTACGCATGCCCAAAAGGCTGAGTCGATTGGTCCGTGCCATCACGGCATATTCTTCCAGTTGCTTCATGTCAGGATAAACGTTGACCTCCGATTTGCACGGCTCCGAGAGCAGGCGTTGCCAAAGTCTCCCGCGACTGCAAACCCGGATGAACACGGACTCTATTGCAAATGCTCCACGGCGCTTGGCCAACATCCGGTAACGGACGGTCGAACGACTGCGGCGTCGTAGTTCGATACAAAACTCATCAGGATCGGCCCGTAGCCCATCCGGGAGACCGTCGCGGATCCAAACCGGTTGGTCGCGGGAGGCATGGTTGCTGATCGAAAGGGTGACCTGGTGAGGTTTGCCGAGCGAGGCAATTGCCCCGACCTGACGTTCGACGCCAAAGGCACCAATCCGGGCCAGAGTGCCCATATCCGCTACTGCAATGGCCGCGATGACGATGTCCAGTGCCATGAGCCACGGCCACAGAGAGGGTAGCGGAATCAGCCAAATGGAGAGCAGCGCCGGAACACAGAGTAACAATATGAGAGGCCGGTGAGGGTAAATCGCACGACGCCACGCAACGAGCAGCAGCAATACCGCAATCGCTAATAAAAACCAGAGGGGCGCCATGCGTTACAACCGGGGCACTTTGACAGACCGCAACATATTGGTAAGCACTTCGTCAACGGACTGTCCTTCGACTTCTGCTTCAGCCGTCAGAATCACCCGATGGCGAAGTGCCGGCAGGGCGATTTCCATCACGTCATCGGGTACCGCGTAGTCGCGACCGTGGAATGCCGCCAGCGTGCGACTTCCCTGCGCCAGGGCGATTCCTGCGCGGGGCGAGGCACCAAGGTGAAAATGAGGCCAGTTCCGGGTGAGGCGAACAATTTGGTTAATATAGTCCAGCAGCCGATCGTCGATACGGACGTTACCGCATGCTTGCGTGGCCTGGACGATTTCTGCTGGATTGCACACTGTTTGTAACTCGCGATCGAGGCGTTCATCGAGGTCGGACCGAGAGCTGTGTTCTTTGAGGACTCGTGTTTCTTCTTCAGCGGAGGGGTAGTCAATCAGGATTTTGAACATGAAACGATCGAGCTGTGCTTCCGGAAGATTGTAGGTACCTTCCGATTCGATGGGATTCTGAGTGGCTAGCACCAGAAATGGGCGGTTCAGCTTGTGAGTGGTTCGCTCGACCGTGACGTGGTATTCCTGCATGATTTCCAGAAGTGCTGCGTGCGTCTTTGCCGGCGAGCGGTTGATTTCATCGGCGAGCAAGAGCTGCGTGAAAACAGGTCCCGGGCGGAAATCAAACTCCTGAGTCTTCATGTTGAAGACCGGAGACCCCGTGATATCTGAGGGCATCAAGTCTGCGGTGAATTGGATACGACCACACTGGCAGCCAAGGACTTTTCCTAACGTCTTTACAAACAGCGTCTTGCCCAGCCCCGGTACGCCTTCAATAAGTACGTGCCCGCCAGAAAACAACGCCGCGAGTGTTGACAAGACCAATTCGTCCTGGCCAACGTAGATCTTGTCGACTTCAGCAGTTATGCGATCAAAAAGCGCCTTAATCGTGCCTCTTCGATTTTCAGTTGGAGTACCCACCGTTGAAGATGAGGGCGAATCGCGATCACCGGTGGTCTCTTGGGTGAGATTGATTTCTGAAGCTGCCGTTTGTCCAGTGGGATCATTCATGATTGTCATCAGTGATAGTGGTTACAGTTTCCTTACATTGACCGAAGAAGCCATGGTGGTGCAACCCCTAAGGTTCACATTGCCTTTGCCACATCGGCTGGCAAGGTCTAATTCACCGGTCGTCTTGAAGTACAGTATGGCGGTAATTCTTAAGCATGGTATGCGCCTGCTCGTTATCCCCTTTTTTTGCCATCAACTCGCCGAGAGCTGTGACGTGATGGCCAAAATCGGTGAGCGCTGCTGGTGGAAGCCGGCGTGGCAAGCCAAAAATGGGCCAGCGTGCCAACGCAAAAACAAAACCGAGGGCTGCTAAATGGACCAATACTCCGTTGAGTGGCCAGACGGTGAAAAGGTCGAAACCACTGGGGGGTTGTTCGGAGGGATCGGAATCGTGGACCTCGGGACCTCCCGGATGGGACTGCAAGAAGACGACCTGTTTTTTGGGCTGGCCGATTTCTGCGACAAGATTTCCAGCAAGCTTGCGATGTTCATGATTGACCAACGGAAGATTCAACAGGAAAGATCCATTTTCAACAACGATGAGTCGGGATGGATCCGATACATTTTCTGCATCCCACTTTTCCCAGTCGAGTTGACCGCCCCCTGAAAAAGGAATCTCGCTCACCAGGGGTGAGCCATTGCCGTCGGCGAGTAAAGTCCGCGAGTTTTCCTTGGGGATCAGCTGGCTGTGACGCTCGATTTGGATCTTGTCAGTATTGATTCCCTTGGCCCAAGGTCCGCTCAAAGTGGTAATCGATTGTGGTGGTGTTGTCGTGTCGATGGAAAACCAGCCAGGCCATTCAACCGTCTTGCAGAGAAATGCCCTTTTTTTGAGATGCCGGTTTTTTGCGATGGTACGTCGCCTGGAAACTTCCCGCTTTTGATCGATGGGTGCGACTTGTTCAGCAAAGGCCCAATAATTTTCGGCGGCGTCGAAATCGCGACCGATGTAAATCAGGGTCTTTTTGTCCCAACTGGTGCGCAGCCAATCATTGAGCCACGCTTGTGTCCGGGCCGAAGGGGGATCGAAATCGTCAGGCGCCCACACGATTACATCTGCCTCGGACAGCGATGGCGAGAGAGAAGTCCAGGAGTGCACGTCGTGGCCGGATTTTTTAAACATTTCTCCCAGGACGGCTGTTCCGTTGACACTTGCGGCGCCACCGCCACTCCTCCGCCCGTAGGTCGTGTTAATGTTGGTTCCGCAGCCAGCCAGGAGAATGGCTCCGGCAGTCAGAGCGATTAGCAAAGTTTGGGGGCCTTGTGGTTTTACGGGCGGAGGGGTTGGAGCAGCTGGTGCCTCACTGTGGGTGGCCAGCAGGGTCTGGAATCTTGCCACTTTGGACCAGCAGGCTTCGAAATCCTCCTGCCGGGGTGCGTGGCTCCCAAAAAAGGCTTCCTCGAACAAAATCATGGTTTGGCGCAGCGCTGCGGCCAGTTCATGGC
>CAUZEA010000069.1:0-32231 GCA_963578605.1 Planctomycetota bacterium | reverse complement strand
CCCTGTTTGGCAACGTCAATATCGGCAGCAGCCCGGGCGCGATCACGTTGGAGGATGTGGTGATGTCGGAGTTTGCGACAACCACGTTTGAGGTTGCGGGGACCGACCCCAGCCAGTTCGACCGGTTAATTTTAGTCGGCTCGGTGGCCCTTAACGGCACGGCGCAAATCACCTTCGACAACTTCACACCCAAATTGTCGGACACGTTCCAGTTGCTTGACCTGACCGGTGGCACCGCCAGCAGTTGGTTCTCCAGCGTAGTGGCTCCGGAGGGATGGACACTCTCGAGCGGCGGCTTGCTGGCTATTCCCGAACCGACCACTCTCTTGCTGGCTCTTATCGGCCTGGCCCTGTTGCCGCTGTGGCGGCGGAACCGGTGACCGTAGTGATTCATCGCATCTTCTTAAACACTTTGTCAAGGACACCAACGATGATGACTTTTTCACGGACTAGGGTTGCTGGCCTTCCCCCAACCTATGTACCAGCGGGACCCAAATTTTATTGAGCCTGTCAAACAACGGCCGTCAGCAGATTTACTTGAGTGAACTCAAATAGGCCAACAGGTCGGCTGCATCGCGAGCGGTGAGATTACGCAACATCTGATCAGGCATGAAAGACTTCTCTTGAGGCTCTAAATCTTCTATTTCGCTCGTGGCCAGGCGGATCGTTTCATTCCGCGCCGTTTTCAAAATTACGCCTTCTGGATTTCGCTCAATAAGAAGCCCAGTGTACACCTTACCTTCCGTTGTGGTTGCAAGAAACGCCATGTATTTCGGATCAATTTTCTTAGAGGGTTCAACGATTGTTTCGAGTAATTGAGCGCGATCGTACTTTTTCCCAATTTCATCCAGTTCGGGACCCAATTCAATACCCCTGCCGTGTACGCGGTGACAGCTTCTGCACTGAACTCCGGCTGCCAGGAAGAGTTCACGACCGCGGGCAATGTTGCCCTCGAGCGTGAGAATCTTTTGAAAATCGATAACTTCGCCCAGCCGTTCTGTTCGTTGCTCCATCGGCAGAAAACGTTCGAACAGATCTCGCACGTTGGGGACCGGGTGCTTGGCCCCCAACTGGACCAGCTCCTGGCGTCGCTCGTCGCCAGGAGACATGTTCTCGAGTGTCCAACTGAGAACGAGTGCACCCAGGGTGGAGTCGAGTAGTTGGTTGGCTGCTTCGCGGGATGCCGACATCGAGGAAGGATTTTGCAGAATATTTTGTGCAGCACCAATGGCCGCATCGTCTTTTTCGTCAGCTCGACTTGCTGGATCCTCCGACCCGGGCATGCTTTGGATCCAATCGTGGATCAATTGTAGACCACGGGTATCAATGATTTGTGAGCCGGAACGAGGCATCCGACCACTACCGAGTTTGGCTAAGCGATAGAAAAGAACTGAGCGATAGGGATCTTCGGGCGTGATGAGTTGGGCGCCAGGAAGATGAAATGTTCCGTGCACGGGCGGAACATTCACCAGGCCGGTCTTGTCCAGGTCGAGTGTATAAACCAACTTGAAGTCGGCGTTGCCACCTCCCCACTTGCGGTGACAAAAAGCGCAGTTCGCATGCAAGTAGCCACGCGCTCTGTCCTCGATGCTCAAGGATTCATCCTCTGGGTTAGCCACTCGTGGCAACGGTTCATCCAATTCCGGCAGGGGTTCACTGAAGAGATTCCAGTGTTGGAAGGCACGAAGTTGATTCACGACGGCTCCCTCTCCATAGTCGTGATCTCGATTCAGCTGCAACGTATTACCAGACAGGATGTATCTGGCCGACATGTTGTGACACACGGTACACTCCGCTCGGCTCGGATAGTGCCATTGCATCGTGCGGAACCCGTCTGGGAGACTTGCATCTTGCGGGTCATGAATCGTCAACGTTTCGTCCAGACCCTGGGGATCTTCCAGAAGTACCGCGTCGGTTTGTTGATCGTTCCAGAGGTACGTGTAGCCCATCCAATACTGGTCTCCCATTTCCTCCGTACCGGGCAGGTGCTGATGGTGCAGGATGCGGGTCTCCAGACGACGTCGACTGGCAGGATCTCCTGCCACCATCTCCATACTGATGGTTTCGACGAGCACGGTTCCATTGGGAAACTTCCAGCCTGGAGGAACCTCGGGATCGGGGTACTTCATGCCGTCGAATTCAATTTTCTTGTTGCCCGGTATGGCCAGCAGCCACTCTTTGTGCACACCGTCGGACCACGAACGAGCATTGATTGAAAACGGAATCACACCGGCAGCGGGAGTCAGCTGCGAGAGGTTGGAAAAAATTCCCGTTTGGCTCAGTTGCCTGGGGAAGTCCTGTTGGGCGGTGGACTTTTCTGTGGCTACCAGCCGATAAAATTTGCCTCCGATGTGATCGACCAGGTAAATTTCACCGTCGTTGTCTTCACCGAATGCGACGATGCGTTGCGTGTTATTGGACAGCAGCTTGTGCCAGACCACCTCGTTCCCGTCGTAACGTAGCCCCCACACGCGCCCGGAATCGTAGTCTGCGAACAGGTAGGTGCCCACAAGTTCCTTGAGCCGCGATCCACGGTAGACATATCCGCCCGTGATGGAGCGGCCTTCCGTATGGTTATACTCGTGAACCGGTGGAAGAATGGGCGTTGGTCCCCTTTTTCGTTCGGGACGAAAGGCATGAGAACCTTCCGTGACACTCCAGCCATAATTTCCACCCGGAACTATTCGATGGACGCTCTCCCACAGGTCCTGTCCCACTTCGCCCGCCCACAGCTCACCGGTGTCGCGATCGAAGCTCATTCTCCATACTTGACGCAAACCGTAGGCCCAGATTTCGGGACGCGCGCCGACCTGGTCGACAAACGGATTGTCCTTGGGAATTCCATAACCTTTACCCGGATCGGGATGGTCGACGTCGATGCGCAAGATAGAGGCAGAAAGGTCGCTAATATTTTGGCCGGTATTCCTCATGTCGGCGATGTCGCTCGAATCACCCAGGGCGACATACAAATAGCCATCGGGACCGAATTTCAAACAGCCGCCGTTATGACCACCACTGGGCCATTGAAGAATGATATGCTCCGAATTTGGATCACATCGAGGAGGATCGTGGCTGACGACTTGGAAACGGGAAACCCTCGTTCCCTCAGGACTACACTCCTCGGGAAGGATGTATCTTCCTTTGACACTGGGATTCAGGTACGTGACATATAGGTACCCATTACGATCGAAATCGGGGTGCAGCGCCAAGCCAAAGATCGTGCTGTCGACGTCAAGACAGAAGTCAGCTTCACTGACATCCTGTTGGTTTAGAAATGAATAGATTTTGCCAAATCGTTCTGCGACGAACATGCGATCCGATTTTGAGTGATTGACCAAAACCAGTGGTTCGTCGAAACTGAGATTCGCAAAGGCTCGTTCGATTTGGTAGGGAGGCGGAGGGTCAGGTGTTCCCTGAATTCGTGAAGTCATCCAGGCTGGCCGTTTCCCCAGACGTTCGTCACCTTGCATCGGGGAAAACGTTAATAAACCAACCAGCAGAGAAAGAACAATAGTAGTAATGAAACTACGCATCGACGTGCCATTTATATCGGGGGAAAGGAACTCGCTTTGGGTGTCGTTTCAGTATAACCAAATTTGTTGATCCGTTTACAAGAGTGGTCCCTCACGTGGTCACGCGTTTGTTACGACACCTTCAGCTGCAGTAGATTGTGCGCGTCGCAACTGTGGGCAGCGTCGACCCGCGAACACCGGGAATGCATGACTATTGGATCTTCCAGAATTATGGGGCGTTGGTGTTGCCCAGCGGCAACTACGTGTAGGTGCGTTCCAAGTCCCGTGCGATATGGTCTGACGCAATGACGCAATTAAGCCAGCAGACTGAGCATGACTTCGCCACCGCGAACTCTTTTTCTGCGCCAGTTGCAGGCTGTTCTCCCGCCGGTCATTCCGCGAAGAGGTTTCTATTTTCCTCGCCCGGTTGCATTTCGGGAGCCCAGATCTTTACATTGCTGACTCGACCCGTATCGTCAAAGGTACCGAATCCCACGTAGCCCCAGCCGAAGGTCTTGTCCGTGGCTGTCATGATGGGTGTATCTCCACCGTCTGCAAACAGGGTGATTGTTCCCCGGTCGGCATTGCGAACCAGGCGAAACTGGTGCCAGGCGTCCTTTCCCCAGTCAAATCCATTTGTCCGATCACCGTCGATTCTGATACGGGGTTTGTTATCAACCAGGAAACAACTGTGGGCATGGTCATCTGGCTTGGTGGCGATGTGGCTGTAATAGAATTGGGAACGGTTCTGGAAGTTGTAAAACAGGCACATGTCCCGGTGTCCGTAATCCTTGCCGGTCTGCTGGAGTTCACACTCCAATATGAAATTCCGCAGTCGAAGTGTCCGCAGCAGCCCGATGTTGTACGGCGAGCGAACCTTGTACTCGTAGTTGCTCTTTTGAAACTGTTCCATAAAGTGACGCCCGTTTTGTGTTCCCAGCCGCCAGGCGTCGGGGTCACTGAACTGAAAATCGCGCAAGGCATCCGATTTCTGAAAGTCCTGGGAATAGACAAGGCCATAACCAGCCGGTGGTTCAGCCGCGATGACGACCTCTTGCAGTAGATACGGCACAGCCAGACTCAAAATGGCACCCACAGGCCACGGGTGCAACAAGAACAGGTTTCGAAGGTACATTCCGCTGCTCCTCATGTTTCGGCACTGGCAAAGTATTTGAACGATCTCGTAGGACTCCCCGTTAAAGAGGGATGCTGAGCAACCGGCGAGATTTTTGCCCAGCGGTTGGGATTACCGTAAGTACCATGAATTTTAACAACTGTCATCACCGCCTGTGTTGCGTGTTCAGGAAGCGTGGTCCCCACGGCCGGTGGATTGCATTGGTTGAACTGGCCAGAGTCGGCAATCTCTCGAAGATCAGGCAATCAGCGGTTACAGTTTTAATTGTCGTGTCGAGGCTGAAAGTCGGGTTGGAACCATGGAACTGAGCAAAAGGCCGCTCAAACTGGTTTGCCTGAAATGCCACACATCACGGTTGGAAGTGCCATCAGGTTCCATTATTTTTCCAGGAATCGAGGCTGGGGGAATCGCATTTTGTAGATTCCCGAGAGTTGTCAAGAGCATGCTTGATTTATCGCCTGGAAGTACGACAGTTTTTGTGCTGACTGGGTCGTTCTCGTCATGTGCCAGTGAAAAGGGTTACTTCTGCACTTTCGGAAGCATCAATAACCGTAGTGAGCAGCGGCATGGAGCTTTGCCTGTTCGTCTTCAGTCAACCCTTCAATTTTGAGCGGGTCAAAAGAGTGATCGTGTGTCAGGTGGGTCCAGTAGGTCATTCGGTTTACGCCTACTTCGGGGACCTCGATCGTTTTCATCCAGATGCGCAGCTCCCTGGCATTGAGGCTGCGGAGCCACGTGCTCGGTGGACGCCCGTGGCGTTTCTTGCGGGCATCATCGATGTCCCCCGGTTCAAATTTAATTTCCACCAATAATTCGGTTTCGCGTTTTTTCTTGCTTTTGGAGACACGTTTTTTTTGGATCGATTCTGGCACCAGGTTGTCTTCGAGGTAGCCAGTTTTCTCGGTGTAACGCTTGCCTGTTTTTCGGTGAATGGGGGTCGTACGTCCGGTCAGTACCCATTGGTCATCGGTGAAGGTTTCTCGTTCGTACCAACGCCACGTTTTGTTGCCGGTGGCAGTCCAGTGTTCAGGTTTCGCGTTTGGTTCGACCTTGTCCAGTGGCTCGGTGCGTCGCATCGCCGCTGCCGCTAAGCGGTCAAGCGAATCCGCGCGTAATTTTTCAGCAAGACTGAAGAGGCCAAAGCCAAGCCAAAAGGCAAATCGTCGACGTGTCATGAAGAAAACTCACTTTGAAAACTGGTTTGTTATCCAGGGCAACTGCAGACCGCTGGTGACTTCAGAAAAAGCGGGGTCGCACGGGACTAGTCATAGTGGCCCCCTTAAACTGCCCTTAAACTGCCCTTAAACTGTAGGACCAGTGAGAACGGGAACCATTCGATTCTTTAGAGATCCCATAGAGCAGGTGGACGACAACGGGCCAACGACCCTGACATAATCATTCTAATGAGATCAACCGAAATTACCAGTATCGCACAGGTGAGGTCCACTTCCGGGCAAGACTAAAACAGACGGTATTTCACGATTACGTACACGGCCCACAGACCATCGTACCAGCGAATCTTCTTGCCTTCAGCGAACGTGCGACCAGAGTAAGAGACAGCAACCTCGTGGAAGCGGGGATTTTTTCTGGCCAGCTTCACTGTGATCTCTGGTTCAAAACCAAACCGTTGTTCCTCAAGCTTGATTCCCTCCAGCAGTTTGCGGTGAAACGCCTTGTAGCAGCATTCCATGTCGGTCAGCTTGAGTCCTGTGAAAATGTTTGAGATCTTCGTTACCAACCAATTTCCCCACCGGTGGCGGCGGTATGCTGTGTGTGAATTCTTGCGTCTGGAAAATCGCGATCCGTACACGACGTCGGCGCGATTTTCCAAAAGGGGGGAGAGCAGTTTCGGTAAATCGGCCGGATCATACTCGAGGTCCGCGTCCTGAATGGCGATAATGGTGCCAGTAGCATGAGCAAGTGCCGTGGCGATCGCAGCTCCTTTGCCACGATTTGTATCGTGGAATTCAACGTGTAGAACCGGATCGGGTGGTAACGATTCGAGGAAATTTCTTGTGCCGTCCGTTGAGGCATCATCCACAACGATAATTTGGTGGATGGGGATCCCGGCAGATCGCACGCGATCAAGAATCGTTGGCACTGTTTCCCGTTCATTGTACACCGGGATAATGATCGTAACCGTAAGCGAGTCAGACCCAGCTGCGTTTGCACTCATTCGAAGTTCAATGGAATAAAACTGAATTTGGATTGGCTAAAGATTTGTGGCGATGCACGAAGCGGTCTGCCTGACGGAAAATCACAGTCTTTGTGAATCTTTTTACGAAGCGGGTTGGTGGCTGGACCCAAGCACAATCACAGGACGGAGGAGGTAAAACGCCAAATTTTCCGGCGAACATGCGAATTGGGAAACGTGGAAATAATGGTTGGTGGAGAATTACACCTGAAGGTTCTCACAAGCCGGTGTTGAGCAATTGCAGATCAGCTGGGACGAACCGGCCGTCTTTGCGAAGTAGTTCGCCGTCAAACCAAATCTCACCCCCACCATAGTCTTCCCGTTGAATGAGTACTAAATCCCAATGAATGCGGCTGCGATTGGAATTATCGGCCTCTTCGTAGGCCTGTCCAGGGGTGAGATGGAACGAGCCGCCAATCTTTTCGTCAAAAAGCGTGTCAAGCATAGGGTGCATTACGCGATTGTTGGTACCCAGCGACCATTCACCACAATAGCGTGCGCCTGGATCGGAATCGAGGATTGTGTTGAGACGCTCGGTTTCGTTTGCGGCGGCTTTCGTGATTTTTCCGTCGTTGAACTCGAATTGAATGTCGCTGAAAATTGTCCCCTGGTACCGGGACCGGGTGTTAAACCGAATCGTACCATTGATGCTGTCTTTCACAGGAGCGGTAAAGACCTCACCGTCCGGTATATTCCTCAGGCCATAACAAGGTATGACGGGGATATCTTTGATCGAAAACTCAAGTTCCGTTCCGGGTGCCGTGATGCGGACATGGTTGGCGGCTTGCATTCGTTCAACCAGCGGTTTTTGGGCTTCGCACATGGCGGCGTAGTCAGCCGTGCAAACGTCGAAGTAGAAGTCTTCAAATGCTCGTGTGCTCATATCAGCAGCCTGGGCAAAAGCATCGGTTGGGTAGCGGAGCACGACCCAACTGGTCTGGGGAACGCGTACTTCGCTGTGTACGGGTTGCCACCAGTGCTGCTGATAGAGGTCCATTTTTTCGGACGATACGTCGGCGAACTGACTGCTGTTGGCCGCTCCGCGAATTCCGATATATGCGTCAACGGCTTCCATGCGGGCTCGCTCAAAACGAGCAGCAAGCTGCATCGATTGGGCAGTTGCCGAACGGTAGAGAGAACGAAGCACTGCATTGCTTTTGTACGTAACCAGCGGGGTTGCCTGGCGACTGGCTGCGCCCTCGACCAGTCGGCAAATCAAGTCGGGGTTCGGCAGGTCAAAAGCTTCGATCAAGATTGTTTGACCAGGGCTGAGTTGGCAACTGTGGTCCAGGAGCAAGGTAGCCAAGTGGTCGATGCGGGGATCTTGCATGGGTAGGATTCAAGATGGTGCGCGGGGGTTTGACGTAAATATCGAGGGTGGGGATGACTTTAGCAAAGTTTTCTTGGGTCGTGCCAGCAGTGTATTCCGCGCAGGCGGTTCATCTGTAGCATGATATCTTCACAGAGTGGGTTCAGCCTAGGGGCTTGAAATGGGATAACGGGTATAATTTCCTAGGGACCTTCACTATCTTAAATGGCCACACCCAAAAGGGAATGGATGCGATGTCGACTGAAACTCCAATTTCCTCAGATTCTCCCGAGGAAACATCATTTGCTGAAACTGCCCTGAAACTGGGGGGTAAAAGTGACGACGAAGCACGTCGGACGGGTGCCATCGACAAGGCGGATGATCAAGTTGAAGCGATGTTTGCGCAGCAGTATCAGACGGTCAACAGTCCCTCGCACCGTGCAGTTTGGGACCGGGGCGTGCCTGCAGCAGAATTTGTGAGTACGCCTGCCAAAACACCAGCGGATGTCCAGGAAGTGATGGACAATTCGGTAGCGGTCGTCGAGCGTCATTGTCGCGAGCGGTCGCTCTTGGATGAGGCGGGTAAAATCACCAACGCGGCACTTGAGGAACTTAGCGGTGCTGGCTACTGGGGCTTGCTGGTTGACAAAGAATACGGCGGTTCGGGTGTACCGTTTTCTTCTTTCGCGCCGTTCTTGTCGCGAATGGCTATGGCAGATCCAACCATTGCCGGCCTGGCTTCGGTCCATGGGTGCATTGGCGCGGTTGATCCGGTGCGGACATTCGGCAACGCAGAGCAGAAGCAGCAATTTCTTCCGGGTTTGGCTGACGGTTCCCGGCTTAGCGCCTTTGCCTTGACCGAACCATGCGCGGGAAGTGATTTGACCCAACTCCGTACGACGGCTTGCCTTGAAGGAAATGAGTATGTGGTCAACGGCGAAAAGCTGTTCATTACGAATGTTGTGGGCGGGAGAACCATCGGATTGGTTTGTTTGATTGACCAGAAGCCTGCCGTTCTCATCACCGACCTGCCTCAGCAGGAGAATGAACATTTTCAGTTTCGCAGCTATGGGCTTTGGGCGCTTAAGCACACCTACAATCAGGGAATGATCTTCCGCAATTTTCGGGTCCCGGCCGAGAATTTGCTGACCCCAAGTCGAGGAGATGGCCTGACCGTTGCCTACCATGGTTTGAATCTTGGCCGCATATCTCTTTGTGCAAATTCGGCAGGAGTTATGCGTGTCATGTTGGCGAGCATGATCCCGTGGGCGAAGTTCCGGGTCACTTACAGTGAGCCGATTGCCCATCGAGAACTTGTTCAGCGTCGGCTGGCTGAACTGGCGGGCCTGATTGTTGCTTGTGACAGCCTGGTTGCCTGGTGCGCAGGCCTGATCGATCGAGGTTATCGCGGTGAGATGGAATGTATCATCGCGAAAATCTTTGGAAGCGAGGCACAAAAGCATGCCGCCATCGAGTATTTCATGAAGACTCACGGCGGTCGCTCTTTCCTGCATGGTCATTTGTTCGGCGATCATGTCCATGAGTATCTCGCGCCTTGCATCTATGAAGGTGAGGGAGAAATGCTGGGGATGGCGTTTTTCAAGTCGTTAGTCAAACACCACGGCAAGACCTATTTCGAGCCGGTCGGTAAGGCACTGCAAGCGGCAGGAATCAAGAAACTGAATCTGCTCAACCCAGCTCACGCGGTGGTGCTCATGCGCGTCGCCGGGCCGTACATGATGTGGCTGACGGCGCGGAAGTTGTTGCCAACGGTTTCACCGCAGTTGCCATCCATGCCCAAATCACTCAGAGAGCACGCCGAGTTTGCTTGCGATCGGCTGCAAAGAATGGCACTGGAAGTATCAGGGACAATGAGCAAATTCCAATTGTCGCTGGCCGATCGACAATGTCGCATGTCTGAACTTTCGCAGCGGTGCCAGGATTTGATCACGGTCTTATGTACAAGTCTGTACGCAGCGCGCCAGCAGGACGAGATCGTCCGTGAGAGTGCAGATATCGCCTGCCAGTGCCTGATTCGGAAGTACGCCGGTCGCCGACCTTCGAACCGCTATTTTCGCCAGGTGACCGAACTTGGCCAGGCAATTGTCGAAGGCCAATTCAAAAGTATTGCCGGGGTTCATCCTGATGAAATCTTGATGCGCTATGAGATATCGTGAAATCCCGGTGCGGGGATACCCGAGAGTCGGAGGTTAACTGCCCGTCTGTAGCATCCTGCTTTTTTCCATGGCTTCCTCCGCCAGGCGGATGTACTCCATATTGTTCGTACCTGCATAGGCACGTTGGTACGTCACGCTCATCGCCGTGTAGCTAAAGGGGTCATCCGGTTGAAGCTCGCACACTTGCTGGGCATGGACAATTGCCTGGTCGTGTTGGCCGAGCTTTTGCAGAACCACGGCCAGTGCGGAATGGGGCAACGCGTATTCCGGGTCGATCTCGATCGACTCCTTGAACTTCAGAGCGGCTTCTTCCAGTTTGCCTTCGTTCTTGAGTTGATCAGCTTCGTCGTACAGCGCAACGGCGTCAGACATGCAAACTCTCCTTTGGGGTAAAAAAACGATGTGGGGGGTGACCGAGGTAGCGACCCGCTGCCAGCCAGGTGCTAGCAAGCGAAGCTGCATGCCACCTGACAGTAGCATCCACCATTGAGCAAAAATGGTCCAGGGGCTGATGTAAACAGTGTGTTATCAAAAGGTACCAAATCGTGGAGGTGACGGGCGGAGAGCGAGTTTTGCGTCTTGTCCGATAAGGCCGGCAAAATCAGTACATCCGGCTAAGCTGCTATCACATTTCAAGCCGATAAAGTCGTTAGTCAATCCCCTCCGCGTTGCTGTGACTACGTGGTGAGTAAAAAACATTGCCGTGGCATCGCGCCACCTAGTTTCAAGGGTCCATTCTGTGTCAATTCATCCGCTGGCGGTCGTCAGTCCTGCCGCCGAAATTGGTTCCCACGTCGAAATTGGTCCTTTTTCCGTCATCGAACCTGGGGTGACTATTGCCGACGGGTGCCGTCTTGGAAGTCACGTCGTCGTCTGTTCGGGGACTTCGCTGGGTCCTGAGAATCAAGTTTTCCAGGGCGCCATCTTGGGAGGCTTGCCGCAGCACATGCAGATGTCGGAGTGCCCAGGCCGATTAACGGTCGGGCGTGGCAATGTGATTCGCGAGAACGTTACGGTCCATCGTTCGCTCTACGAAGAGGGTGAGACAACCATCGGCGATAGGTGTATGTTGATGGTCAACTCCCATGTGGCTCACGACTGTCGGTTGGGAAACGACACCATTCTCACGAACAATGTGATGCTCGGTGGGCATGTTGAGATTGGCGGGAAGGCTTTCCTGTCAGGTGGGGCGGCTGTGCATCAATTCTGTCGTGTCGGACGGCTGGCAATGGTGGGCGGGATGGCCCGGGTGAGGCAAGACGTGCCTCCGTTCGTTACCGTCGACGGTGGTTCAACGATGGTGGTGGGACTCAACCGTGTTGGACTCAAGCGGGCCGGATTCAATCACACGGAGCTGAAGCAGCTTAAGGCTGCCTATCGGGTCATTTATCGAGGCGGAATGGTATGGAATGAAATGCTCCTGCAACTGCAGCAACTTTTTGCCGCTGGACCCGCCAGGGAGTTTGAGCCTTTTTTCCGCACGGGAACCCGAGGCTTTGTGCAAGAACGGCGCACTCCGCCAGGCGCTACGGTTCGCTTGGTGCGGGAAGAGGAAAATCACGAAGCCCAAGCCATTGCGTTGCAAATGATTAACAAAATGGCGGGTTGAAACGACTTCGCAAATTCGCTGGCGCTAAAGCAAGCCCGGGCGGTTGCCGGCTGGAATTTAGCCTGACTTTTCTGAATGGGGCGGCTCCCAATCGGCCCTTCCCCGCACCGCTGCACGGCAGAGCGTGGGGTCACCGTGGGTTAGTTTCAGTTGGGTTTCGTTACCGGGCGATTGCCGCCTGAGCTGCGGCGAGACGTGCGATCGGTACGCGGAAAGGGCTGCACGACACGTAGTCGAGCCCTACCTTGTGGCAGAACTGAATCGAGTCGGGGTCACCACCGTGTTCGCCACAGATGCCGCACTTAAGGTCGCTCTTGACCGAACGTCCTTTCTTGACCGCCATTTCGATTAGCTGACCCACACCGGTGGTATCGAGCGACTGGAACGGATCGCGGGGCAGGATTTCCTGGCCAAGATAGTCGGGCAAGAAGGTGTTGATATCATCGCGACTGTAACCAAAGGTCATTTGAGTAAGGTCGTTGGTGCCAAAACTGAAAAAGTCAGCCACTTGTCCAACTTCATCAGCGGTCAGAGCTGCCCGGGGGATCTCGATCATCGTACCGATCAAGATGTTGAGCTTGCCGCGATGCTTTTTCCTGGCTTTAACTTTGTCAATGGTTTGACGAACTTGTTTCCCCAGGACCTCAAGTTCCTTGGCGGTGCCGATGAGCGGGACCATAATCTCGGCAACCGCCTTAATTTTTTTCTGTTTGCAGGAGATGACCGCTTCGGTGATCGCGGTGACTTGCATTTCGAGGATTTCCGGATAGGTCACTGCCAATCGACATCCCCGATGCCCGAGCATGGGATTCATTTCGTGCAACTGGGTGACGCGTGCTTTGATTGCCGCGGTCGAGATTCCTAACTCTTTGGCCATGGCTGCCTGACTCTTGGATTCCTGTGGCAAGAATTCGTGCAGGGGAGGGTCGAGTAGCCGAATGGTAACGGGCAGTCCGTGCATCGCTTTGAAAATACCGATGAAGTCCTTGCGCTGCAGCGGTAACAGCTTTTTGAGGGCAACCCGGCGATCCTTTTCATTGTCGGCCAGGATCATGGCACGCATCGCCTTTATCCGTTCGCCTTCGAAGAACATGTGTTCGGTTCGACAGAGTCCAATGCCTTGGGCGCCAAATTCACGCGCTCGTCCTGCATCAGCCGGTGTATCGGCGTTGGTGCGAACTTGCAACGTACGGTACTTGTCAGCCCATCGCATGACTTTCGCAAAGTCTCCGGAGAGCGTGGGCTCGTGGGTTGGCACCTCACCAGCCATGAGTTCACCCGTGGAACCGTCGATCGACAGAATATGATTGTGGGTGAAGGTTTTCCCACCGACTTTGAACTTGCGTTTCTTCGCATCGATTTCGAGGTTCCCGGCACCGGCGACACAGCATTTGCCCCAGCCCCGGGCCACGACGGCGGCGTGACTGGTCATCCCACCGGTGCTGGTGAGAATCCCTGCGGCGGAGTGCATGCCATCAATGTCTTCCGGGTTCGTTTCCTTTCGAACCAGAAGTACCTTTTCACCCTTGGCACTACGTTCGACCGCTTCAGCGGCCGTAAAGGCTGGCTTGCCAAACGCGGCCCCGGGCGATGCCGGGAGACCAACGGTGAGAACTTCCGCCTTTTTCTTGCCTGCGGGAGTAAAACTGGGAAGCAGTAGCTGCGTGAGGTCACCGGCTGGGATCCGCAGAACGGCTGTCTTTTCATCAATCAAACCCTCTTTCACCATGTCGCAGGCAATTTTCACCGCAGCCCCGCCGGTCCGCTTGCCGTTGCGCGTTTGGAGCATGAAGAGCGTGCCCTTCTCAATGGTGAACTCGATATCCTGAACATCTCGGTAATGATCTTCGAGGGTGTCCTTAATGCCCAGCAGTTGCTGATAGACCTGCTTGTTCCAGCGAGACATTTTCTCGACGGGCTGCGGTGTGCGAATGCCAGAGACCACGTCTTCGCCTTGAGCATTGATCAGGAATTCGCCATAGAACTTGTTTTGTCCGGTTGATGGATCGCGTGTGAATGCCACGCCTGTTCCAGAGTCATCCCCCATGTTCCCAAACACCATGGACTGCACGTTGACGGCGGTTCCCAACAGTCCCGTGATGTTTTCCACCTGGCGATATTTCACGGCTCGAGGCTGCATCCAGCTTTGAAACACCGCTTCAATCGCCAAGCCGAGTTGCTGAATTGGATCCTGAGGAAATGGCTTGCCATAGTGTTTACGATAGACCTTCTTGTAAGCAGCGCACAACTGAATCATGCCTTCCAGCGGCACTTCGGTATCGTCTTGAACCCGGTATTTTTTCTTGATGTTGTCGAACGCGGCTTCAAAATGTTCGTGATCGACACCACACACCACATCACCATACATGTTGATCAGACGTCGATACGCGTCGTAAGCAAATCTTTCGTTGCCGGTCGCAGCTGCCAGTCCAAGAACCGATTGATCATTCAGACCCAGGTTCAAAATCGTGTTCATCATTCCCGGCATGGAGACGGCTGAACCACTGCGGACCGAAACCAAAAGCGGCATCTCGGTATTTCCAAACTTCTTGCCAAGTTCTGATTCGAGGATCGAGACGTTGTGACGTACCGCTTCCATCAAGCTGGCCGGTAACTTCTGGCCACTTTGGTAGTAAAGATCACAAACTTTGGTGGTGATCGTAAACCCGGGGGGCACCGGCAGGCCAAGACTTGTCATCTCAGCCAGGTTCGCACCTTTTCCGCCCAGCAGTTGTTTTTGCGAGCCATCGCCTTCACACTTGGATTGGCCGAAAAAGTAAATCATTTCCGGCTGTACCTTCGGGGAGGAGCCTTTCCTGCGGGAGTTCTTGTTTTTTTGGCGATTGGGGGCTGGCATTTTGAGAACGGCAGAACTCATCAGGGTTTCGCGTAGTTGGTTTTCATGTTGTGGCGCGACAGGACCCCCGGGGCCAGTAGTGATCCCTGTCATCAGGGAGGCCTGCGGCAGTGGGCCAAAAGTAGAGATGGTCATTGGACAGCGATTCCAACAGCAGGTCAATGTGGTTAACCTCGAATTGTTATCGAATCCTGGACCTCGGTTTTCGTTCACAGCTGGCCAATGGGGTTTTGGGGCAGAAAAACACTCCCAGGCAAAACGGATCGTGTTGCCTACAGCTTGATGCCACAGGTTTGTTCGGTAGTCTGATTTTAGGTTTAAAGGTGGCAACAGAATGAGTGTTCTCGTGGTTGCCTGCCGACAAAGGCTGCTGGGCTACGGGAGTCAGTTTATGTCATGTGAAGTTTGGGAGAAGCCATTTCCGTGATGCTAACCTTGAAGAACACGTCCGATAAGCGAATGGCCATCCTCTTTGAGGGCGGGTTGGTGGTGTTGGCAAGTGGCCTTGTTATGGTCCTCGCCCGGTGGCCCGGGTGGCACTTGTGGAGGTTGATCTGGCCCACATGGCCAGCCTTGCCAGGAGCGGTCCTAAGCGGAGTTCTGGCGACGATACCGCTGGTTGGCTGCTATCTGTTGCTTGCCAGGATGACCTGGCCCCCGTTGGTGCGGCTTCGCAGGGGGACGATCCGTGTTGCCCGTTTGCTCCTGGGAGATGCCAGCACCTGGGAGTTGGCGGTCGTTTCGGCACTGGCTGGAGTTGGTGAGGAGTTGCTCTTTCGCGGTGTGGTTCAGCCAGTTGTGGTTCATCTCACAACACCGGTGATTGGCCTGATTGCGGTAAGCCTGCTGTTCGGACTGGCCCACTGTTTGACATGGCTCTATTTCGCTTTCGCCACCCTCATTGGGCTTTATTTAGGATCCTTAGCCCTGCTGTGTGGGGAAATTGTGACTCCCGCAGTTGCCCATGGACTCTACGATTTCGTGGTCCTGGTTCACGTGTTAAAGTTGGGTCACGATCGCGGTCTTCGCATATGATGATCAAGGGATCGGGGATGACCGCCGGGAAGAAGTGCTGCTGATGATAAGGAGTCGACGGCCCGGGCGGTCACTCAGCGGATTGGGGTTTGCGAGTTGTGAAGCGAGCTGGTTTAAAATCACCAGCGTGGTGCCACCGGCGGAAAAACAAGGCCGGGTACCGGTACCCCAAAGTCGTGTGGGATCGAATTTTAAAAAGTAAACCCCACAGCCACCGTGCATACCAACCGTGTGATGCAGTGGGATATTGGGGGAGGGCCGTGGCACTCTGGAACTGTCAGCTCTGGAACTTTTCGTAAAATGTTCCATAATCGCAGAAGCTGTATTTGGTTTTTGTCCGACAAGTCTGGTCCGTTTGTCCTCTACGATTGCATGCATCCCCGTTTACGGAGACATCGATGACCCATTCAACGGTTCGTTTCGGCTTAGTCGGGTATGGGGCCTGGGGAAATTTTCACGCCGACGCCATTGCCAAAACAGAAGGTGCCGAGTTGAGGGCCATTTCGGGACGTACCGAACAGACATGCCAGGCCGCGCGAGAAGCTTTTCCCGACGCCGATGTGTATGCTGATTACCGGGAGTTAGTCCGGCGTGACGATCTTGACGTCGTGGACATTGCAGTTCCGAACCATGTCCATCACCAGGTCGCATGCTCAGCATTGGAAGCGGGTAAGCACATCTTGCTGGAAAAGCCCATGGCCATATCGGTCCAGCAGTGCGATGACATTTTGCGGCTTGCGCGTCATAATCAGCGGCTGGTGGCGATTGGCCACGAGTTACGCCTGTCATCCCTGTGGGGTAAAGCAAGTGAATTAGTGGAAGAAGGTTTTGTGGGCCAGCCGCAGTATGTCCTGGTCGAGCTTTCGCGGAATCCCTACCGCCAGGGATCCTACGGTTGGCGGTACGATATCGAGCGGGTGGGTAACTGGATCCTGGAGGAGCCAATTCACTTTTTCGATTTGGCACGATGGTATTTACAATCCTCTGGCCAACCGACCAGCGTCTATGCGACCGCCAATTCGCGACAAGAGGGTCATCCCGAGTTGCAGGACAACTTCACCGCTATCGTTCATTTCGAGGGAGGTGCCTATGGGGTCATTACCCAAACGCTCAGTGCCTTTGAGCACCACCAGACAGTCAAGATTACTGGTAGTCGTGGCGCAATTTGGTTGTCGTGGAGCGGTCCTCAGGATCGAACTCGGCATCCCACCTTTTTTCTCAAAGCGTTTGACGGCGATCAGGTGCGGGAAGTGCCGATCACCAAGACCGCAGGTGAGTTGTTTGAATTAGAAGATCAAATGGTGATGATGGTCCGTGCGGTCCGTGATGGCGGTCCACTGGCCGCAACAGGCGAAGACGGGCGCTGGTCCGTCGCACTCTGCCTGGCCGCTGCGGAATCGGTTGAAAAAGGAGTACCGGTGGCGATCTAGCTGAGAGTTGACACTCCCGGCCGAGCTATTGGAGGAACTTCGACGGCCACGTCCCAATCGTAGCGTGGGGGCGAAAGGTCTTCTGCCAAGTTGGTCGCCTGTTCCCAGGTGATTTTCTTGCCGGTGTAGCTGGCCAAACGTCCGAGGATTGCCAGCATGGTGCTCTTGGACATAACGTCGCCGTTGTTAACTGGCTTGCCGGCACGGATGCTGGCAAACAACTCGTCCTGTTCGGCCTGGTGCATCTGCCGCCCTTTGGGACCGGAATACTCCCACGTGACGTTGCCGTCGTGGTCCTGAATCATCCCCTTTTCGACGTGACACACTCCCTCGGTGCCGATGATGTTGCAGGAGACATCATTCGAGCAACCGGGTTGTTGGCGACAATGATGAAAATGCTTCAGACCACTGGCGTGTTCATAGACGACCGCATGATGATCGAAAATTGTGCCGAGTTCTGGTCCACTGCGTGCCTGCATGCCACCCAGGCTGACCGCCGAAACAGGTGGTTCGTCGTGCATGGCCCAGGCCGCTTTATCCATACTGTGGATCGCCTGCTCGACAATGTGGTCGCCTGATAGCCAGGTGAACCAGTACCAGTTGCGGAGTTGCCATTCCATGTCACCCCAATGCTCTTCGCGCCGCATTGGCCATTCTTTGCCCGGCCGATCTGCGTTGTAAGCCGAGTGCATGGCAGTGATGCGGCCGATGGCTCCATCGTGAATTTGCTGTATTGCCGCGCGGGCAACCATATTATACCGCCAGCACAATCCCGAAACGACAGCCAGACCTTTTTGCTTGGCCTCGTCACACGCGGCTTGCACCTTCTTCACTCCAGCCGGATCTACGGCGACCGGCTTTTCGGCGAAGACGTGGATCCCGGCGTCAACGCTGGCCTGTAGATGCTGTGGTCGAAAATGGGGCGGTGCAGCGAGCAGCACCACATCGATGCCGCTGTCGAGGACCCCCTGGTAAGCATCGAAGCCGACAAAGCATCGTTCCTTTGGCGCGTCGATACGACCGGCAAGATCACCAGCGTGTCGCTTTAAGATTTTTAAACACGATTTGATCTGATCGTCAAACGCATCACCCAGTGCCACCAGTTGGGTGTGGGGATCGGCCTTGAGCGCCTGAATCGCCGCACCCCGTCCACGTCCTCCACATCCGACGAGGCCAACTTTTAACGTATCGGAACCCGCGGCGTGCGCTGTTTGCGCAAATTTAGAACCGAGCGCCAGCTTTGCAGTCACGGCGGCGGTCGCCGTGTTTTTGATAAATTTGCGCCGCGAGGTGTACTGGTCAGAGTTGTGCTTTTCGTTTTTCTGCATGGAAATCGCTCGTCGGTTTGCAGGAGAGCCAGGAGGGAGATGTCGGGATCATCGATTCGAGTATTTGTCCGCCTTTCCCATTGGGGGGAAGGGCCAAACGCCCTGTTTTTCCAATCGGATGGTGTGAGGTCACGTCGTTAGCAGGACCTGATCCATGCGTTGGGAGATGTCGGCCAACCGCTGGCGGTCTCCGCCGGGAACCTCGGCCGTTGCCCAACCGGAAGTATAGCCGATGTCGGCCAATGCCGCTCGCACGGCGGGCCAGTCACAATCGCCGTCGCCAATTTTCACTTGAAATCCTTTCCAAAGGCCTTCATCTTTCTGCTTTTTACGGCTGTATTCCTTGATGTCCAGTTTCACAATCCGCGGGCCGAGAATCCGGATCCACTGTTCGGGCCATCCAAATCGTACCACGTTGCCGACGTCGAAGTAGACACCCACAGCCGGGCTCTGGAGCTCGTCGACAAAGCGAGCCATCTCCAGCGGACTCAGCAGAAAATTGTTCCACACATTTTCGACCAGTAACTGGATGCCATGTTGCTCAGCATACGGTGCTGCTGCCTGGATCCGCTGTTGCTGTTCGCGATAAACGGTATCGTATGGATGGTCCTTGTTGACTTTACCCGCAACGACCAATACGCTTGTCGCTCCGTAGAACTTCGCGTTGTCGATGGCGTTCTTCAGGTCAGGATTGGTACTGTTGAGAAATCCATGCACGACAACACCCGTTGCATCGATGGCTTTGCGGACTTCGTTTCGGTCGATCTTTGTCGTGACATGTATTTCGGTTCCCTCAAAACCGAGGTCCGCCAGTAGCTGGAATTTCCCCAGCACCGACAGATTTTCCTTAATCATATGATATTTGACAGCTTTTCGGATTCGCCCGTGTGCGTGCGGTTGGACTGTGCCGGCCATGCAACTGGCGAATCGATTCGAGAAACTTGTGATCATTGCAGCGGCCGCAGCATGCTCCAGAAAATATCGCCGTGAAACCTGATTCATGAGTTGCTCCTGGTAAACTGACTCCCCGCACCTGTTTGAAACGCCGCCACTAAACACGCACCGCACCTTGGCGGGATCAGCAGTTTGATATAAATCGCGGTTTGATACAGATGACCCAACCGAATAAATTGTACACAACGTTCCAGCAATTCCAAGTTTGAGTTGACAAGTTGAATCGATGACATATCGATTAGGCGTAGACATCGGCGGCACATTTACGGACTTCGCTCTCCTGAACGAAGACTCCGGCCAGCTCGCGGTCCACAAGCAGCTCACCACGCCGGATGATCCCTCGCGCGCCGTGTTGGATGGGATTCGTGATCTCCTTGGGCGCGAGCGGGTTGACATCGAGTCGATCGCGGCGATTGTCCACGGTACAACGCTGGTGACCAACGCGATTATCGAGCGCAAGGGTGCCAAATCCGGTATGATCACCACCGCGGGTTTCGCCGATGCGCTCGATATGAGGGAAGAGAAACGGTACGACCTCTTTGATCTACGGTTGGTGTTTCCCGAGCCGCTGATTCCACGTTGGCGCCGCATGGAAGTATCAGAGCGATGTCGCTACGACGGCACTGTGGAAATTCCGCTGGACGAGGAGAAGGTCCGCGCCGCCGTGACCCATCTGGTTGAGGAGGAGGGGATCGAATCCCTGGCAGTCTGCCTGTTGCACTCATATGCCAATCCCAGTCACGAGCTGGCCATCCGGCGCCTGGCAGCCGCACAGTACCCGGATCTTTTCATTTCTACTTCGGCAGAGGTTTTCCCCGATCTCCGCGAGTTTGCACGTTGGACAACAACCTGCATCAATGCGTACACCCAGCCGATGTTCGACCAATACCTCCAGCGCATTGAATCGGCTCTGGCAGAGCTGGGACTGGTCGGCAACTTCTATATCATGACCTCGAGCGGGGGGACGGTCACGACGGAGACAGCCCGCGCTTTTCCGTCAAGAATGCTCGAGTCTGGACCGGCCGCCGGGGTACTGATGTCGGCCTTTCACGGCGCAACGTTAACACTCCCTGAGTTGCTCTCCTTCGACATGGGAGGGACGACGGCCAAGGGTGCGCTGGTCCAGGGCGGAAAGCCGGTCAAGGCGTACCAAATGGAGGTGGCACGGGTGCACCAATTCAAGCGCGGGAGTGGGCTGCCCGCAAAAATCCCGGTCATCGACATGATCGAAATCGGCGCCGGTGGTGGCAGTATTGCCCAGCTTGATCAGCGCGGACTTCTGGCAGTCGGGCCTCGCAGCGCAGGTGCAGATCCGGGCCCGATCTGCTACGGGCGAGGTGGAGACGCACCTACCCTCACCGACGCCAATCTCATCCTCGGTTATCTCGACCCCGATTTCTTCCTGGGTGGAGAAATCAAATTGGAAGTCACCGCGGCCAAAGAGCTGACAAACGCCCGCGTGGCGGAGCCGCTGCAGCTTTCGCTGGCGCGGGCCGCCTGGGGTATCCACGACATCGTGAACGAGGACGTTGCCCGGGCATTTAGAATTCATGCATCGGAACGCGGTTTTGATTATCGAAAATGCTCGATGGTGGCGTTTGGTGGATCGGGTCCACTTCACGCGCTCCGCATCGCATCCAAGCTCAAGATTCCGCGTGCGATATTTCCGGTCGGAGCGGGTGTGATGTCGGCTCTCGGATTACTTGCCAGCCCACTTGCATTTGAAATCGTTCAGGCACAGCACTGTTTTGTTGACGAGCTGGACGCGACGCAATTCGAAGGTGCCTTTGCACCTTTGGTCGAGCGTGCCGTTGCACCGTTGCGCGATGCTGGGGTCCCGCGCGAGCAAATCACGCTCGAATATCGACTCGACATGCGCTACCATGGGCAGGGGTATGCCCTCGAAGTTACTCTGCCCGATCGCTCCGATCGTTCCACCATCTTCCACGACCTGACCAGCCTTTTCGCTGAGCGTTACGAAACCGTTTACGCGTTCAGCCTGATCGAATCGCCACTGGAGATCACCACCTGGAAGGTCGAGGCCCGAGGACCAAAGCCGAAAATAATGGCTGGTTACAGCGTTGAAAGCCAGCAGTCAAGTGACGTGAGCAAGGCGTTGAAGGGCACCCGACCCGCCTATTTTCCGGAAGGCGACAACTACGTTGACTGCCCGGTCTACAATCGTTACTTGCTGCCCGCCGCTTCGCGCCTGGAAGGTCCTGCCCTGATCGAAGAACGAGAATCGACGATGGTCATCGGGCCGGGCGACGTGGTCACGGTGGATCATTATTTGAACCTGGTCGCGGAGTTGGGAGAAACCAGCTTACCGACAATCGCAAATCAGCACGTGGAAAAATGAGCAACCATCCCGAATCCGGCAACTTGCGTCCTGCCATTGATGCTGTAGACCTCAGTATCATGTGGGGCCGGTTGGTATCCATTGCCGACGAAATCGTCTCGACTCTGATGCGGACCTCTTTTTCCACTATCGTTTCGGAAAGTTATGACCTGACGGTAGCCATCATGGATTCCAACGGTCAGCTTCTGGCGCAGGGGACCTACAGCGTACCTGTTTTCATGGGAACCGCGCCGCATACCCTGCGGCACTTTCTCCAGCGGTTCCCGCCGGAGACCCTGAAACCTGGCGATGTTGTCATATCCAACGATCCCTGGATTGGTACCGGCCACATGTTCGACATCAACGTGATGCGCCCCGTGTTTCGGAAGGGAAAAATCATCGCCTACACCTTGAGTATCACCCATTTACCCGACGTTGGGGGGCTCGGATTCGGGGCGACCGCAACCGAGGTCTATCATGAAGGGTTACGGCTGCCGATCTGCAAATTACTCGAAGGTGGGGTTCGCAACGACTTCATCGTCGACCTCATCTCCACAAACGTGCGGACTCCCGAAGAGGTTCTGGGTGACCTCTTTGCGAATGTGACTTGCAATGAGGTGGGCGGGCGGATGCTACTGGATTTCATGGACGAATATGGCCTGTCTGATTTGGAGGGTTTGTCAGCGGCTATCCGGTTACATTCCGAACAGGCAACCCGCGAAGCCATCGGCGCCATGTGCGACGGTGCCTACCAAAACTCGATCCAGATCGAAGGTATCGACGGGCCACTGACGCTCGCTTGCGAAGCGACCATCTCGGGTGACTCGATATCCATCGATTTTTCCGGGACGTCTCCCAGCGTGCGGCGGGGTATCAATGTGCCCTTTTGCTACACGAAGGCCATGTCACTCTACACCGTAAAATGCATGACCGTGCCTGAATTGCCCAACAACAGTGGGTCGGTTGTGCCGGTGCACGTGGTGGCCCCCGCGCGGTGCTTGCTCAACGCCGAGTCGCCCTCGCCGACGGGGGGACGGCACGTCGTCGGGCATTTTGTCACACCGCTGCTTTTCGGCGCACTCGTCGAGGCAGCTCCCGACCGAGTACAAGCCGATTGCGGCATGATGGATCTGATGACTTTTCAGGGAACGCACTCGAACGGGCGGGGCATCACCACGATTTATTTTGCCTCGGGAGGGTTTGGTGCATTGCAGGATTATGACGGACTGGCTACCACCCCCGGCCCATCCAATATGGCCGTGGTGTCGACCGAGCTGTGGGAGACCCTGACCGGAACGACTGTCGAGCATCGACGACTGCTCCCGGACTCCGGCGGTCCGGGAAAGGCCCGTGGTGGTGTTGGGCAGGAAGTTACCATTCGCAATGACACGGGTCACCCTATGAGTATCTTTTCCATGGCTAGTCGCACGGAATTCCCTGCGATCGGGCTGCTTGGGGGGAACCCAGGTCGTCCTCGCGAGCATTGTGTCAACGGCGAGACGATCCATCCCAAGGGTCACTACGAGCTCGCCCCGGGAGATCGAATTACGCTGATCGAAGCTGGGGGCGGCGGTTTTGGTGATCCCAGCCAGCGTCCCCATGCGTTGCTGGCCGATGATCTTCGCCATGGTTACATCACCAAGGCCGGTGCACTTCGGGATTACGGTGTCGATTTGGATGCAGCCGAGCCCGCTCCATAAAGATTGACCCCGCGGGTTAACCGCGATGACAAGCGACGACGTCACCATTTCACGCCAGGCTTCCCAATGGTTGGCAGTGGGGGTGTGTGCGGACGGTTTTGGGCTCCAATTGCTTCGAGCATGAGGACGTCGCCTTGGGGTAATCCGGCAACGTCTGTTTCTATCGGTTGTTCTGTTAGGCAGTTCCCTCCACGGGGGCACGCGGAAATTGCGTCACCCTCTTTCCAGTTTGACCGCCGCGATCTTTCGGCCCCCTATCTCGAAATCCTCACACAATTTTCCCAGCTTGAAACCGAGCGACTGGAAAAACTCCAGTTTTTCTTCATCTTCGACCGACAGCACCGCACAGCAGCCACTGGCGGCGTGCAATTCTCCCCAATCGATTGCGGCTTGGATCAGTTCTGACCAGCAGGTCAAAAATCGGTGGTGTGCGAAGCCGTCGACCTGGCAGCCGCCATCGTCGAGCAGCCTGGCAGTTGACAGCCCTACGCAGCGGCCGTCGTCGGTGCGAGCGGCGAACCATTGGCCTTGATCGCCGCCGACCGCGGCCAGGTAGCGTCGGTAAAGTCCGTTGCAGGAAATCTGTATCTCGTGACGCGTCGAAACCATGGCGGCATTTGCGTCCAATACCTGCCAGTTATGTGGAGCCAGCAGGAGTGGGATGATGGGAACCCGGAGTGACGGAGTTGCTTCGTCAATCGTGACACCACCGGCTACGCGGAAGTGTTCGACCAGAAAATCCTCAGGTGATTTGCCACTGGTGATGTTGGCCATTACCGTGCTGCAGGTCAGCCTTCGCCACCCGAGCCGATGATAAATACGAAATGCCGTAGGGTTAAACCGTGTGCCGAGAAATAGCACTTCGCCGCATCGAGCGCGGAACTCGGTGAGCACCTCAGTACAAAGTTTGGTTGCCAAACCCTGATCACGAAACTTTGGATCTGTCGCTACCTCACCCAGGCTTCCCAACCGGGAAAGTGCCCGTGGTTGTAATGTGCTACAGGCGGCTACCACCAGCTCATCGCGATTTTCCAAAAACACGGTGCAGTGGTTGTGTTCATTTTCGCTCCCCAGATAGACGTCGTGGGTGACATCCGGAGCATCTGAAAAGATCGATGCCCATAATGTAAACAGCTGTTCAGCAAGCAGTTTGTCCAACGGTACGTCGTATTTCATGACAATTGCGGGGTGGGTCGTTTCGTCATCAGCTGCGCTGGTGGCCGCACCTGGAATCGCACGGTCAGCTAAGTACCGGCACGTCGGAGATCCATGATCTCGACGTCGACGCCGGGTGAATAATGGGCACAGACAGGATTTTCGTCGATCGACTCGATTCCCGCCGCTTGGATCAAGGAGTCCGAAACTTCGGTGACCTCGACCTTTTGAACGGGATAGGGGCGGTGATGCACTTGGCCACGCCACACCTGACCCTGACGCTCGACAAACAGCAAATAACGTTCTAGCAAAAAGTGCTGGAGCGTATCGAGCTGCGAGGGCCCAAGGGGATCACCGATCTGGTAACGGGTTGAAAACGTGGCTGGCTGTCGCACGGGTTGTACCTGATACATATGTTGGTGTTCCCCTGCCGTGAATTTCATTTTGGCAAAGTGATACGGTAGCCCCCAACCCATTCTTCCGCCCCAAACTCCGAGATGAGAATTCGCGTCCAACGACATGAAATAGACGCCCGGTTCACCCCCGCAATGGACATAAGTGCGAACATTGGTTTCCAGAAAATTGATCGCCGCGAACGCGGGCCACCAGCGGGGCCGGATATCTCGCATGACCAAAGGCACCACTCCCATCAAGGATTTTCCCTCGTAGAGATCCAACGAGAGGGAGTCGGGAACACAGGCTCTCAACTGGTCAACAGGCACTTCCCAATGCAAGAACAGCAACGACCTCCAATTCTGGAAGCCTGGTGGTTTTCCTGGGGAACGGCGAGCTGGAGCAAGTCGGTCCACTGATGACGGATCCTTATGTCGAGTGGTTCAACTTAGGCAATCGGTGGGATGGAAGGGTGATCGGGGTTCTCTCTTCGACGCACTTTAACCGGCGGTTTCGTCAACGAATGCGAATGACGCCGATGTACTACTTGCACACTACCCGCATGCAGGCTTTTCAGCGACTGCTGACCACAATCCCCAAAAGTCTGGTCGAGATTGCTGTGGATGTTGGCTACACGGACCCATGGATGAAGAAACCAGGCTGTGCTGTTTTTGGTTTTGGTCCCATTTGCGATACTTCTCGCACAGGCTTCCAAGGTCACGATACAGAAACGATGAGTGGTTACCCTGCTTCAAGCGTCCTGAGCGTGCGAGTGATCCACAGTGTGAACTGGGCACTAGCATTGGGAATCGACTCCCACTGCGGTGGAGGACAGGTTGGCCAGAACTCCGGATAAATGAAACTGCCGTCCGACTGCTGAAGCGTGACGAGATGATCGGCAAATCGGCAACTGTCCTGCACGTATTTATTCTCGCCGGTGATTGCATATAACGTGGTAGAAGCCCAACACATCTTGTGGCTAATCGTATTGGTCCACAAATCCACGGCATGGCGGATCGTGTGATCGTACCATTCGACGGCCGTATCCAAATACTTGCGATCACCCGTCACCCCATGGACATTGGCTAATGCCAGGATCAGTAATCCCATCTTGTAATAGTGTTGTTGTGGCTCGGCCCAACGGAGCACCGTCGTGATAGCACATTCGTCACCACTGGTTACCAACCCGTCGGGCTCGTTCCAGGCGGTATAGAACTGATTACTCGGGTCAGGTTGTGCCTGGCAAAGTCTCAGCAGAAAGTCGCCTGCTTTGACCGATGCCTCTTTCCGACCGGTCTTGGCAAATGCGATCGTGCTCATGGTCGTACTGTCAAAGTCCAGGGCTCCTCGACCATTGGCCAATTGTGGCAGGCCAGCGAAGAAACCACCCGAAGTTCGATCCTGGAATTTGGCCACATAATCGAGCCATCGCCCGCCAAGCTCAAAGGCTTCGGCCTCGACGGCACCCCAACCGAGCCAACTTGGTACATAGGTCATCATCTGATTTCGGTTGGGGTTCTGCTTCAATGGGACGTCGGTATCGACGAAGTGCTGTCCGACATAGCGCAACGCCTGGAGTGACAAGTCGCGACGTCCCACATAATTTGCATAGGCAATCAGCGAAAAATATCCATCGGCCGATCTGGCATGTGGCCAGTTTCCACCATGTTTGTCGTAATTGGCTTCGATGAACTGATCGAATCGCTGGATCGACGCCCGGTAAGCCTCGATCCGTCGCTGGTTTTCATCGACAGTTGGTTTGTTTGTTTCGCCAACGGGTGCTCGATTGTTTTCGCGACGAATCACGCTGGCTGCTTTGTTAAATTTGGCTGATGCGTCAACCCGAACCACAGACACTTCACCGCCGAACCCAATGATATTGAAGCCCGCGTCGCGGGACTGCTCAAATCCGGGTGTCAGAATTGCAGCCTGCTTACCGGTGTTGCGACATGCCGTCACAACGGCCGCGGCAGCGTCCAGAAACGGCTGGTGCGACCAAAGGTCTTTACAAGTCCATCCGCAGCTGAGGCTGAGATCTACCGGGCCGAGCAGCAGTCCCGTAATGCCATCGACTGCCACAATTTCTTCGAGGTTTTCGAGCCCACGTTTCGACTCGATCTGTGGGAGCAGGATCATGCTTTGATTCGCCGAGTTGAAGTCAAGGCCATACATTGAAGAGCGAATGTTGCCGGCATAAGAGCGATCTCCGACCGGAGGA
This sequence comes from Planctomycetota bacterium, assembly GCA_963578605.1. GTDB lineage: Bacteria > Planctomycetota > Planctomycetia > Pirellulales > Lacipirellulaceae > JAKVCB01. The sequence goes on along the minus strand of CAUZEA010000069.1, from coordinate 4,887 downwards.
TAGTAGGTTGCGCGTACGAGTTTTTTGGCCTGTTCAGCTGATTCCACCAGTGGCACGATCAAACCTGCATATCCGGCGTCGAGCGTCTGTTGAATCCAGTAAACTTCGTGACAGGGAAGTCGAACTATTGGTGTGACTCGAGGATTTGACGCTTGTACAGCCCGCAGCAGATGGACACTATCTACAACTCCAATCGCCGAGTGCTGAAGATCAATGCCCATGAAATCGATGTCTGTGCGCTCGACCAGAAGTTCAATCAGCTCGGGTGAATTGGAACCGGAAAAAACTCCACATGCGACCCGAGACTCATCAAGGCACTGATGTAACCGTGTTCGATACTCCATTTTGGCTCCCTCTGTTTACGTCACCCAGATATTACTCACCACAGGTCCAGGCACGTCGGTCAAACGATAATCGCGTTCTTGGAATTTGCAGGTCATCCGCGGGTGATCAATGCCTGAAAGGTGCAGAACCGTCGCATTCAGGTCGTAGACGCGGACGCCGCAGGTATCTTGATCAACGATGTTGTACCCCCGATCGTCGATTTCACCATAAGTTAAGGTATTTTTCATCCCACCACCAGCCAACCCGACGCAAAAGCAGCACCGATGGTGGTCGCGTCCGTAGTCGCCGCCCAAGTTTTGCCGACGGACCGCGCAACTCAATTCCCCGTTCCAGACAACCAGTCTATCGTCGAGCAAGCCATGCCGCTTCAAATCGAGCACCAGTGCCGACGAGCCCTGGTCAACCTTTTTAGCGAGTAGGCGATGGCGGGTGACCTGACCCCCACGGGTCACGAAATCGTGCCAAGTAGCATCAATTCTGGCCTTAATCGGCGAGTCTCTACCATTCCTCCCAGTCCATCCTGAATCATCGCCAGGAGGAGAGTTTTGCCAATTTCAGCAATATCAGCCTTGCCCTGTGGACCAGACTCGGCGTTTGTTGTTATTCACCGATCCGGTCGTGTGACAAACGGAAAGTGGAGATTGGGAGATGAGCCGTGGGGAGGTCATCGCAAAAAAACAGCCCGACCCATGATGGGTCGGACTGCTTTGATATGAATGACCAGCTCTCTTCTTCCAGACGTAGGAAGGGAGGCTTAATGTCTGGTACCGCTCAGTTGCAGTCGCAGCTGGAGGGTGCCTCACAACTCGGCTCTTCACAGCTGGCACACTTGCAGCAACGGCGAACACAAACGGGAACCTGCTTGCAAACGATCTTGGGTACGCAGCGAGTAACCGTGTAAGGGACCTTACGTGGTACACACTTGTAGCATTTGATCGTCTTCTCATACGTTTCAGGAACGCAGACCTTGTAGCAGCAAGTCTTCGTGCGCTGCTCAGGGACCATCTTGCAGACCTTGTAGGTGCAAGTGCGGGTCTCGGGGACCATTTTGCAGACCTTGTAGCAGCAAGTCTTCGTGCGTTGCTCAGGGACCATCTTGCAGACCTTGTAGGTGCAAGTGCGGGTCTCGGGGACCATTTTGCAGACCTTGTGGCAGCAAGTGCGGGTCTCGGGGACCATTTTGCAGACCTTGTAGCAGCAGGTCCTCGTGCGTTGCTCAGGGACCATCTTGCAAACCTTGTAGCAGCAAGTGCGGGTCTCGGGGACCATTTTGCAGACCTTGTAGCAGCAGGTCCTCGTGCGTTGCTCAGGGACCATCTTGCAAACCTTGTAGGTGCAAGTGCGGGTCTCGGGGACCATTTTACAGACCTTGTAGCAGCAGGTCCTCGTGCGTTGCTCAGGGACCATCTTGCAGACCTTGTAGGTGCAAGTGCGGGTCTCGGGGACCATTTTGCAGACCTTGTAACAGCAAGTCTTCGTGCGTTGCTCAGGGACCATCTTGCAGACCTTGTAGGTGCAAGTGCGGGTCTCGGGGACCATTTTGCAGACCTTGTAACAACACGTCTTGGTGCGAGGTTCGCAGACGTACTTCGTGCAACAGATTTCCTTCTCATGGCACTCCGGTACCCAAACTTTTTTGCAGCAGGTACGTGGGCAACCCTGGCAGCAGATTCGCTTACAGCAACCAGGTACGTACCGGCAGCAGCAGGTACACGGATCGAAAACGCAACGACCAGGCGTGCGGACAACCTTCGTGTACTTCGGACCGGGAACCGTGTAGCTCTGTGATTCCCAATGTCCCGAGCGAACCTTGACCGTCTTGGTGTACTTCACTGGCTTACGTACGTGGTAGGTAATTTCGCGCGTGCGATCTTCCCAAACCGGTTTGCAGACGGTGTACTCACGAGTCCGCTCTTCCCAGACGGGCTTGCAGACGGTGTAGCAAATGTCTCTGCTGCGGGTTTCCCAGACAGGCTTGCAGACGGTGTACTCACGAGTCCGCTCTTCCCAGACGGGCTTGCAGACGGTGTAGCAAATGTCTCTGCTGCGGGTTTCCCAGACAGGCTTGCAGACGGTGTACTCACGAGTCCGCTCTTCCCAGACGGGCTTGCAGACGGTGTACTCACGAGTTCGCTCTTCCCAGACAGGCTTGCAGACCGTGTAGCAAATGTCTTTGCTGCGGGTTTCCCAAACAGGTTTGCAGACGGTGTATTCACGAGTTCGCTCTTCCCAAACCGGCTTGCAAACGGTGTAGCAAACCTCTTTGGTACGAGTTTCGGGAACGTAGCGTGTACAGGTGATGACCTTGTCTTCACACACGCGGTCGTAGCACGTCTTGTAACAGGTATGGCACTGCTTTTCCCACTTGACGCATCGGACAGTCTTCATCACAACGTGGTTGCGCATTTGACAGCAAGGGGAGCAACAACGATAACGGGCTGCACCACAGTACCGGGCGTCTGCTTGTCCGGGAACAAGTTGCAGAGCCACGCTGGCGATGAGGAACGCACAAAAAAGGCCTCTCATGTCTCTTTGCCTCCTTTCGAACTTTGGGTTGCTGCGTCGGCTGGTCAAAACAGAGAGGTTCTCCGTCGATAGCATCTTCGGAAAGTGCAAGCTGCTCACCTTAGCCTAAGTTCGTAAATTACCCATACACCCCAATTGACTATCGTGGCATGTTGGCACGGTTCTGATTTTTGTAACTCGTTGATAATGTGATACTTATAGAAAATATGAGGGCTGAATTAGCTTGCGATCCTCGGGTGGCTACAGCAGCTGTACTCGTCAACCCGAAGGAAACAGTCGATCTAATGCCAGAAGTCGTACTGCCTCGTCCGGTTTTTCGCCCGAATTCCAGCGGATTGACTGAACGGATCGGTTTGCGGGCGGAAGGATTGGGTCAAGCGGGTTCAGCGAAGGATTGCCCTTTTGGCGGACGTTCTCGGACTCGTCTTGATTGAGGAGACGCAATTCATTGCCTACACTAATTACCTAATATTCAGATCCAGGCCTGACATTCAGATCCAGGGGCGGCGAGTGGCGTGGCCAGGAGGACCGAGGCCGCGCTCACGTCGAGAGTTGCTCCAGCAGCGTTGGGCCGCGTTTCCCAAAAACAGTTGGTATGCCGCCACCAAAGCAGAAAACCGAGACACCGGATCCACTTGACGTTCCCAAAGCGGTCGTCAACCGGCTGAGTCTCTATTTACGTGAGTTGCGGCACTTGTTGCGGGCCGGGAAGACGACCATCAGTTCCAGCGAACTGGGGAGTTTGCTTGGATTTACCGACGCACAAGTTCGTAAGGATCTTGCTTATTTTGGCCATTTTGGTCACCCAGGTATCGGTTATCGATGTGAAGAATTGATCAACGCAATTCGAAGCATTCTCGGCACCGATCAGGAATGGACTGTGGCGATGGTTGGGATCGGAAACCTCGGCCGGGCGCTTTTAGGATACCGAGGGTTTGTTGATCAGGGTTTTCAGGTTGTGGCAGCATTCGATAGCAATCCCGAAAAGCTGAATGGACAAATCGAAGAAGTCCCAGTCTATCACATTGGTCGGCTTACCGAGGTTGTCCGTCAGCACAACATCCGCCTGGGGTTGATTTGCGTGCCGGCCGCTACGGCGCAGAATGTAGCAGATCGGCTCGTCGAGGCCGGCGTGGCGGGCATCGTGAACTTTGCCCCCGTAACGTTGTCGCTTCCTGAGGAAATCAGCTCGGTCAGCGTCGATCTTTCCACAGAACTTGAACAACTATCGTTTTTCGTTGCCAACCGCGAGCAACCGCGCTAGACTGCGTTAGGGCTGTTCCGTTGTTGGTATGCCGCTGACGTATCGGGTTAGGTACGATTGAACATGCAGTCCTGTTATATCCTGGCTTGTGGCCAACAGCTGCCTGCTCGGAGCCAACACAAGGATCTCAAATAACCTTTAGAGAAGGTGTACCACTCCACGATTCTTGCCCGGTAGTGTAATGGTAGCACTAGGGATTTTGATTCCCTCAGTCCAGGTTCGAGCCCTGGCCGGGCAGCTTGTCATCATGATCAACTCACCGCGAATTAACTTTACTGTGGCCGCTGTGCATGAAGCGGCACTACTTGTCCAGCAAATCCAGCATGAGTTGGTTTCGCCGGCACTAACCAAGGAAGATCGGTCTCCGGTCACGGTTGCCGATTTCGCAGCCCAGGCAGTCATTGCCAAACGCCTGGCCGATCAATTCCCTGAGGAAGTTTTGATTGGGGAAGAAAGTGCCGCTGCACTGCAGACCGAATCTGGTCGAACACTTTTGCCAGCGGTCACCCAGTTTGTTCAACGGTGTTTTCCTGAAGCCACGGACGCATTGGTGCTGGAGTGGATCGATCGGGGAACTGGTGATCCCCCCAAATCTTTTTGGACACTTGATCCTGTGGACGGCACGAAAGGCTTTCTGCGAGGTGACCAGTACGCGGTGGCACTGGCGAGGATTGACACGGGGAGGGTTGAAGTCGGGGCAGTAGGCTGCCCTGAACTGGACATCATTCATGCGGATGAGCATCGCGGACGTG
>CAUZEA010000068.1:0-32619 GCA_963578605.1 Planctomycetota bacterium | reverse complement strand
GCCGAAGGCCCCAATCCCTGGGTGCCAATCACCAGAATCACGCCCCTGCAAGCCCCTTGGCCGGGCTGCGCGCCTATTGTGCGCGGACCTTTCTCTCGCAGCCACTGTTTTGGCCGCCTCGTGTTCCTATGTCTCAGCCCTAATTGATGGCCGGTGGCGGCAACCGCGCGCCTGTTGAGCCTTTCGCTTTCACCGACCGGTCCACCGTACCGAGAGGGTTCATACCCAAATCAAAACAGGCACGAATGGTGGGCCAGGCTACCGGCCTCGCTCCCATCGCTTAGGGTGGTTGTTCCACTACGGGGGGGGGTATTTGTCGATGGGAGAGATGCCGGTAGCCTGGCCAGCAATGGCCCGCCGTTTTCGCACCCCGCCCCGCCAGCCTGAAACCTTGAGACGATACTTTGGGAACCGGGAAAAAACGGTCCAAAACTACCGGCCACACCGTTGCGACAGCCAGTCGGCCGGATTAAACTTCCTAGGAGTCGGAGCGTTTGAGGACATTGTCGCGCACCTCCGGAAGATCACCTGGCGGGGCGACCTGCTGGTGGTGATGTGTGCCGGGCCGGTGTGGCAGGTCGCGCATCGATTTATGGGGCGTTCATCGTCCGAGTGGGCGGTGTGTCGGGCCGTCAAATACGCTGAACCGCGAACCGATAGTATTCTGGTTCGCTTGAAACACGGACTCCATGCGCCTCGCCGCGAAAGAAGGGTCAATGGCACGCAAAAAAATCGCGCTGACCACGGGGATTACCGGGCAGGACGGCAGCTACCTGACTGAACTGCTGCTGAGCAAGGGTTACGAAGTCCACGGCATCATCCGCCGTTCTTCGACTTTCAATACCGGCCGCATCAATCACATCTACGAAGATCCGCACGTCACCAATGCGCAGCTGAAGCTGCATTACGGCGACCTGACCGATGCGAACAATCTCCGCCGCGTGCTTGACGAGGTCCAGCCCGACGAGGTGTACAACCTCGCCGCCCAGTCGCACGTGCACGTCAGCTTTGACATGCCGGTGTACACCGCCGAGGTGAATGGCGTTGGGACGTTGAAGCTGCTCGAGGCGATCCGGGAGTTCCAGGATTACACCCGCCGCCAGGTCCGCTACTACCAGGCGGGGACCAGCGAAATGTTCGGTCAGATCCAAGAGAACCCCCAGAAGGAAACGACGCGTTTCTACCCGCGTAGCCCCTACGGCGTGGCCAAGGTGTACGGGCACTGGATCACTGTGAACTACCGCGAGGCGTATGGCCTCCACGCCAGCAACGGCATCCTGTTCAATCACGAATCGCCACGCCGCGGCGAGACCTTCGTCACCCGCAAAATCACCCGCGCCGTGGGCCGTATCAAGCAAGGTCTGCAGGACAAACTGTTCATGGGCAACCTCGACGCGAAGCGCGACTGGGGCTTTGCAGGCGATTACGTTGAAGCGATGTGGCTGATGCTCCAGCAGGATCAGCCGGACGACTACGTCATCGCGACCGGCCAGACGCACACTGTACGCAGCTTCCTCGAACTGGCCTTCGGCATGGTGGAGTTGGATTACCAGGACTTCGTCGAGATCGATCCACGTTACTTCCGCCCGACCGAAGTGGACATCCTGCTGGGTGACCCGACCAAGGCCCGCAAGCAGCTTGGCTGGGAGCCGAAGATCTCGCTGGAAGAACTGGCACGGATGATGGTCGAACACGACATGGAACTGGCAGCGCAAGAGAAGACACTCCGCGACGCGGGCCACGAGCTTCCGGCGCAGGTCGGGCACGATCAGTAACACTGGAGCGTCCCCTTGGACTGGACAAGACTGCGGGTTACCGTCACCGGCGGAGCGGGGTTTCTCGGGCAGGTGGTCTGTTGCAAGCTCGCCGAGCGGGGTTGTACGCAAATCGCTGTGCCGCGCCGGGTGGACTACGACCTCACGCAGGAAGCACACGTCGTGCGGATGTACGACGACTGCAAGCCGGATGTGGTGATCCACCTCGCGGCAGAGGTCGGCGGCATCGGTGCCAACCGCGACCATCCTGGCCGATTCTTCTTCGCCAACATGGCGATGGGCATGCACCTGATCGAGCACGGCCGACAGCGGGGGATCAAGAAGTTCGTGCAGGCCGGTACCGTCTGCGCTTACCCCAAGCACACTCCCGTGCCGTTCCGTGAGCAGGAACTGTGGAACGGCTATCCGGAAGAGACCAACGCACCGTACGGCGTGGCAAAAAAGGCACTGTTTGTCATGCTCGACGGGTACAAACGTGAGCACGGCCTGAACAGCACCGTGCTCGTTCCGGTCAACCTGTACGGCCCCGGTGACAACTTCGACCTGCACACCAGCCACGTGATCCCCGCGCTGATCCGAAAGTGCTGCGACGCGGTCGACCGCCAGAACGAGACGATTACCTGCTGGGGTACGGGCTCGGCAAGCCGAGAGTTTTTGTATGTCGATGACGCGGCTGAGGGCATTCTTGCGGCAACCGAGCAAATGGACGAGCCCACCCCGATCAACCTCGGTACGGGCAGCGAGATCAAGATCAAGCAACTGGTCAAACTCATTGCCGAGTTGGCCGGCTTCAACGGCCGCATCGAGTGGGACGCGACGAAGCCCGACGGCCAGCCCCGCCGCTGTCTCGATATCCAGCGGGCCGAAGAGTTGCTGGGCTGGCGTGCGGCAGTTGACCTGCGCGAGGGATTAAAACGGACCATCGAGTGGTACCGCGCGCAGGACACTGTGCGTGAAGTACAGTATGGATAGACGTCTAAGTCGTAAGTTCCGAGCGACGCATTCGGCACGTCGATTTCTCACGCACGACTGGAGACTCAGACCTCACGACTTATGAAGATTCTCTTTGTTAATCAGTTCTACTGGCCGGACATGGCTGCGACGGCGCAGCAGATGACCGACCTTTGCGAGTATCTGGCCGAGCGCGGACACGAGGTGCGGGTGGTTTGTTCGCGTGGGCAATACGACGCCGGCTCGGGTCGCAGCACACCCAAACGCGAGACCCATCGTGGCGTACGCATCCATCGCTTGCGCGCGCCGAGCTTCGGCAAAAAGAGCAATCTCGGCCGCGTGCTCGACTACGCCGGCTTTCACCTGCTTGTCGGGTTGTGGTTGTTGGTGTTCGGCTGGCGCTACCGGGCGATTGTTACGCTCACCACACCGCCACTGATCGGTATCTACCCGTTGTTGCTGAAGTGGCTTTCGTTCGGCAAGGTGCGCCACGTGAGCTGGGTGATGGACCTGCATCCGGACCTGGAGTTCGACCTCGGGCTGTGGTCGCGCAAGAATCCGCTGTACGTGACGTTTTACTGGCTCAACAACCTGCATTTCCGCCATGTCACGGCCACGGTGGCGCTGGGCGAATCGATGGCCAAGCGCATACGAGCCAAACGCGTGAAGCCGGAACGGCTGCACGTGATCAGCGTGTGGAACAGGGCTGATGAGGTGAAGCCGATGCCCCCCGGGAGTTCGCCGTTGCTTGCCGAACATGGCCTGGCAGGGAAGTTCGTGGTGATGTACTCGGGCAACGCGGGCATCATTCACGACTTCGACGCGGTGTGCGAAGCGATGAAGCGGCTGTCGCAAGATCAACGTGTGCATTTCCTGTTCGTCGGCGCCGGGCTGCGGCTCAAGGAAGTCAAGCAATTCGTCGACGACCAGGGGCTGAAGAACTTCACGCAACTGCCCTACTTCCCGCGCGAGCAACTCGATGCTTCGCTGGCGATGGGCGACGTGCATCTAGTGACGCTTCGGGCGGGCATGTCGGGCGTGGCGGTGCCGAGCAAGACCTACGGGATCATGGCCGCGGCCCGAGCGGTGGTCTACGTCGGGCCGGACGACTCGGATACCGCGCACCACATCGAAGCCGGCGCGTGCGGGTATGTGATCCAGCTGAACGACGTCGACGCGCTGGTCGCGACAATTCGCGATTTGGCCGACAATCCAGCCCACGCGGCTCAACTTGGTCAGTCCGGGCGAGACTACTTCTTCAAGCACCACGAGATGTCGGTGTGTTGTGGTCAATGGGCTGAGCTGTTGGAGTCGCTGGACGGATACCCATCTTAAGCCGCGGGGTCGAGGAAGCTCCCCATCGCCGGTTTGGTGATCGTGACCGCTGTCCCGGGCGACGTTGTAGTCGCAAGACCTAATCCGTAAGTTCGTCGGACCAGACCGACAGCTCGTTGAGAATTACGCTACCGTAGGTTGTCGCCATCGCCACGTCGAGCGCATCGCGCCCGTGCCCGACCGCAATGCGACCAATACGTCGCTCGTTGTTTCTGGGATCGAAAGTCCACCAGCGGTCGCCTAAATACGCTTCAAACCAGGCATGGAAGTCCATCGGATACATGGGCTCCACATCGATGTCGGGCAAATACCCGAACGTGTAGCGGGCCGGGATGTCGAGTGCCCGACAGAGCGTCACCGCGAGGTGAGCAAAGTCGCGGCAGACACCAACGCCACTCTCGAACGCGGCGTGGGCCGTCGTGAGCGATGTGCTGCTGCCGTATCGGTACTCCAAGTGGTTGTGGACGAACTCGTTGACCTCCTGCACACGTCGGTAGCCGGGTGGTGTCGAGCCGAAGAGCTCATACGCAGTCGCTGCCATCTCGTCGGAAAGGCAATAACGGCTCGGTGCTGTGTAGACCAGCACGTCGTCGGGCAGGTCAGCCGGCGGGAGTTCGGGCGCATCGGGGTCAGCGGCGTCCAGCGTCGAGGGCGTCCTCACGAGCGCATCGTAACGCAGTGTGAATTCTCCCGGCGGCACGGTGAGGCGCTGGCAGATATTGCCGTACAAGTCGACGTATTCGTGGCGGTCGACATCGGGGGTCGTCTCCCACGACTCCTCGATCAGCTCGTGCACGTCGTCTTTGCGCGGCTGTACCTGGAATACGGCGGGCGTGCGCTCGGGTGCCAAGTCGCAAAACTTGCATCCGACTCGTACCCGAATTGACTCGTCCACGATAACCTCCTTCGTGGCGCAAGCCTAAGCGTGCTGGATCGGCAAGTGACCGGTGCCTGCGTTCGTGATTCCAGTGTCCCTGTACGCCGCGAGCGTGCGCTGTGCGATTCACATCTACGGAAGGAATTCTAATCCCGTTGGTTGGGCGTCACCAGGATGCGTGGACATTTTTGGGGAGTTTTTTTGCCCAGTTTCCACCGTGGCGTCCCCAGGTTTCAGGCTGTGACGCCCATCTCGGAAGGGTCGTTGTAAGGATCAATAATGGGATCTTCTTCGGCTTCGTGGGTGAATGTAAACGTCGGGACGACGAGTGTTCCCCGGTCACTGACGACCTCGAGCAACGCCTTGACCAACGTGCTCGGGGTTCCCTGGACGCGGCCCATCGTCCGTATGGCAGAATGAACGAGAACGACGTCGCCGGATTTGACTCCCGGTTGACGGAGCCCTGCCACGATGTCGGCTGGGATCAGTTCTGATTCAGCTTGACCTGGTCGGTATCGTGACATGTTCGCAGCCTTTGCTGTCTAATTGTCCCGTCGTAAAAAATCTGCAACAGGTGTGGAACTTGCGCAATCGTGGAATCACGCAACCCACCAGACCTCCGCTGACCCAACAATTACGTCGAAATCCTTCGTAATTTCACCGGCATGAGAAACAAGGTGAAGGCGTCTCTTGCTGTCGTCACACTGATGACACTGTGTCGCGATACCGGGGCGCTTCTGGGAGCGTTTCTCGTGGGAACCCCTGGAAAACCCGACGATTCGCGGTGGATTCGAGATGTTTTTCGATTTGGAACGCGCTTTGCAACTTGTTCAAGCCAGCAGACCTGATTCGGATCGCAAACGACCCATTTAACGCCTTGTTTTTTGTCCAGAGACGCAGGAGAAAAGAAAATGAAGAAAATCGCACTAGCATTTGCTGTCGTGATCGGCTTGGGATTGGCCGACATGGGGATTTCCCAGGCCCAAGCAGCCGGTTCATTCGGCTTTTCCATTGGCGGTGGCCGGCACCACGGCCGTCACCACGGCGGCCACTATGACTGGCACAACACCAGCCACTACGACTGGCATCCCGGCCAGTATGTCCGCCATCGCAACCATTTTGATTATTATCCGGGCCACTTGGATTGGCATTCGACCGGCCACTACGACTATCGCCGTGGCGGTCACGGATGCTACCGCCACTGGTAACGCCCGGTGGGAACTCTGGTCCACGGATAGGAATTCTGGTCCCTGGCATTGAGTTCATCCAATTTGCATCGACTACCGTCCGGCGCTGGCTCACCCGCGGCACTCATCGCGTGTAGTAACAGTGCAACGCGGACCGCGATGACAGCGACGACGACCAGTAACTCAACGATTGTGGAACCACGTCTGGAATGCGATATCTGACGCCAGTGGTTGCTGTTTGCGGTGAAAAATGAGATACGGTTCCCCGTGCCGACCAGCGGTAGCCGGAGAAATCAGCAGCCAACACCGGGCCGAGTTTAGGCAATCTCAATCGCAAGACCGGATCACCACGATTCTGCAAGTCATTGGATTTTGATGTTACGGCAGAAAATTTCCGCGCCCATTGACTGAAAGGCAATCTTGCCTCGGATCAGTGGGCTCTATTTCTTCGATGGGTCATTCCGACCTGGCCTCTCCACCTCTCGCAACGGTTGACGACTTTGCCATTGACGACCTTGCCATTGACGACATGGACGGGGGCGGTTTCGTTTGTTAACACCAGTCCTGGTGAAACGTTCTCAACAGGGGAATTTCGTTCCCAGTCCAACGCGGACAGCTGTTCCGACTTTGTTCCGGTCGGTTCCACAGGGTAACGAGCTTGGCAGGATCTTTACACCCGCTGGCGGAGTAAACGGCCCGCCGCTCCCAGGCTCTTGAGCTTTACAAAGGCCTCGTCGAGTGGGATTGCATGGTCCTTGCCCGGTGAGAATCCACAGTCGGGCGTCAGCATCAACCGCTCCGCGGATACGTGCTCAAGTGCCTTCTCCACGCGCTTTACGATCGTCTGCGGGGTGTCAATTTCCTCGAAGCGAACATCCACACATCCCAGTCCGATGCGCACCTCTGTGGGCAATTCCCGCAGCACCACTACGTCCCCGGCCGCCGGAATACTGAATTCCATCATCAGCTGGTCGACGTTGAGCTGCCTGATGTGGTCCAGGATCGACTCGTAACCACCAGCCGCCCCCCAACCTTGCCGACCCCAGTTGCGCCGGCAGAGGTGCACCGCCAGCGTGACTCCCTCCACGCCCTCGACAATGGCATTGATCCATTCGACGGCCTTGCGCATCTCGGCCTCGGGGTCGTCAAAAGTGGCCCGGATTTCCGGATCGACAAGCACGCACAAATGGGGTTCATCAAGCTGGATCAGGTCGACACCTATCTCACGAACCGCCAGCAACTCCCCTCGTATTACCGGCACCAGCGCCTCGCAAAACGCATCGCGCGTGGGATAAGCAGCGGTTGAATGATCCGGTTCCCACATCCGCTGACCAATCAAGTAGGGAGAGGGAAGTGCCACCTTGACGGCCCGGTTGGTATTGTCGCGAAGAAATCGTGCTTCCCCGGCCACGATTCCTGGTTGCCGGGGTGTCATGACCTGGGTCACCACCTGGTGGTAACCAAACAGCTCCCGCTCTATCCAATCAAAGCCGTGACAGATCTCGGCAATCACGTCGATGTATGTTTCGCGACGCCATTCTCCGTCCGAGATCATGTCGATGCCTGCCTGCTCCTGGAGTCCGATCACGAAGCGGACCGCATCATCGGTACGGGCTTGTAGATCTGACGAGGGAGATGCTTCGGCGGTGGTCCGGGCCACCAGCAGATCCTTGACGTATTGTGGGCGTGGCATACTACCGATCACCGCGGTGGGAAATAGTGGGAGCTGTTTGTTCATGGTGATCTTCTCGCGCTTAACAAGGCTCGCTGGCAGAGGGGAACGCTGGCTGAGACAATGTACTTACGCCTTTTTTGTCCATCGTCAGGAACAACCTCGATTCCGCGTAGCAACTTTCACTCCGGGAAGGAGCTTGAGTTTATTCCTGCCGTTGGTGCCAACGTTGCCACGCAGCGCCAGGCCGGTCGACACGAAAGCTCACCAGGCGCTGCTGTTTCGCTTCGGTCACGTAGGCGGTGCGGCCGTCGGGGCCACCGAAGCAAATGTTCGTGGGATGCTCTCCAAGGACGTCGATTTCTCGAAGGACTTCGCCACTGGGAGTCAGCTTTACCACGGTGCCCTTGCCGTGGCGAGTGATGTACAAATTGCCGTCGATGTCGCACCGCATGCCGTCGAAGCCATAATCGTCGAACTTCTTGATGAGCCGTTTATCCTGCAGGCCGGTCGCCGTGATCGTGAAGGCCCACAAATTGCGTTGCACGCTCTCGTTGACGTACAGTGTTCGGCCGTCCGGACTGACTTCAATACCGTTGGTCGTTCCCATATCGGCCGCTAATCGCGTGACCTTGCCTGACGGGTCGATCCGCCAAAGTTGGCCTGTGTTATCGCCCCAGTTTGGATCGCTAGCGTAGAGGACACCGTCGGCATCGATCGCGAGGTCATTGGGTTGATTCATGCCGTCGTGTTGGGCCAATACGGTGACTTCTCGTGTAGCTGGGTCGATCTTCAGCACATTGTGACGGACGTAATCGGCCACGAACATCTTGCCCTGCGAGTCGAAGCGGATGCCGTTACCAGCGCTGTTGTTGGGGAGCGTCACGAATAATTCGGCCTTGCCCGCCGGAGTGACTCGGCCGATGTTCGACCGGTCACGGTAACTGACGGCAAAAATATTCCCAGCCGCGTCGCACGCCGGCCCCTCGATTCCCCCCGTAAATTCACCCGACTCGGTGAGCGGCGTGGCGACAAATAGCGGAGCGTCATCAGCATGCAGTAATGGACTGAAAAACAGGACCGCGGCGACACCGTAATGACACAATCTCATAATGAAGGCCTCGTGAAAACCAACGATGGATGGGAAAATAGAGACAAACGAAAACCGAGCAGATGTAGTTCTGTCGCCTTGGTGTACAACCCTGAACTGGGCACCCCATTGGGTCGCTTTCCGGAACCGGCGGATGGGATGTAGTGGTGTCCAACAAGTGACCCTATTTTCCACAGATTACCCCCCACCGTCCACACTTCACTGACGACAGCATGAAATTTAAACGCGACCATAATACTGGCATTAAGTTGTCTGTCTTTATGCTGCAGTGTAGCAGGACTGGCATTGTCGGCATGTGCGGACACCGGGCTCTCCTCGGAAATTGACGACACCTTCCACATTCAGCCACTGCTCTTGGATCGCTGTTTGAAGAGCCACGAGGCGGATGCCAATCAGCGTCAGGTTGAACTTCAGCTCGACAAGTCCTTCCCAGATTCAAGAAACAGCCGTTGCCAAAGAACGGTCGTTACCGCCACAAGTAACCACAGCTATCGACCGTGCCATCGACGCTCGACGTCCAGCCCTCGGGTAATGCCTCTTGCGTTAAATGCCCATGCGGGACAAGCCGTCGGTAATTCGCCCCAACAACTCGGAGAATTGCGGGTGTTCGGCTTCGAACTTCAGTAGCAGTTCGCGGAGGCCGTGTGTTGTGGTACCGGCATCCTCGGGCGGCGTTTCGCTCCGCTCCAACAGCTGTTGGATTTCACCGGTCAGAACATGCAGTCGGTCGACAGTTTCGGGATCTGCCTGGTCGGTCTGCGAGAGTTCGGTGTGTAGTTTCCGCAGGGTGGCGATGAGTTCTGGTTTTTCCATGATTGGTTATTCCTTGTGATATTGCTCCACAGTACCTCCACAATTTTTTGACCTGACCTCCACGATTTTTTGACCGGCCACCATTTTTTGAAGTGTACCATGGTCTTTCATGCGAGTTACCGGCGGGAGGTGTACTGGGGTGCACGTGCCCGCTTGCAATGTGGCCCAACGGCCAGCTTCATCGACTTGCTTTCAAGCTGTTTTCCACAGAGTGCATTGTGGGAAGGGCACAACGCGGTTTACGGGCAACAAGGGTTTTTGCCACGCAGTGCCTGGATTCCTGCTTTGCCAATCAACGGAACCATGCAGAGTGCCGCAACCGGATCGGCCCACCACCAGCCAAAAAGTGCGTTGAGTCCCACACCGACAAGCAGAATCGATGCGAGGTACCAGCAGATGTCGGTTTGGGAGGCGTCAGCATGAAGTGCACCACTCTGGATTTTGTGGGCGATACGACGTTTCCACCGAGCCAGCAGTGGCATCAACAGGATCGACACCACTGCCAGGATAATACCGACCAAACTTTCGTGTGGGGCTTCACCAAGAATGAGCGTCTGGCTGGCGTCCCATGCCACGAAACCGGCCAGTAGGAGCAGTCCGACTCCGACGAATGTTCGGGCCCGCTTTTCTCGACGTCGCCCTCGTTGCGGATCTTGAAATCGCCAGATCATTACCAGGCTCGACATCGATTCGACGACCGAATCAAGACCAAAACCGAGCAGGGCGGGACTACCCGCCTGAATCGCTGCAATCAGGGCAATGACGGCCTCGGTGACATTCCAGCCAATCATGAGCCAGGATACGAAACGGGCTTCGCGCTCTCCGGCGTATTGTTGTGCTGCCTGCGACGAAGCTGGTTCAACCGTACTTGATGAAGACACGTGATGCTTTAGGGGAGATAGACGAGGGATGAAAAGTCTTGTGGAGTGATTTCCAGCAGCGTCAAGTTTTGGCTGAAGTTGCAAGCCGTACAGATATCATAGCTTGGGGGTGTGACTTGGCCACTGCTCCGCAGCGACAGGCCCCCAGTCAATCACAACATGGGACCCTCAGTCTATTCTAGTTGAACTGGTCACTTGACTCACACGGCAAAGTACCCGGGAAAAACCGAAATAGCCAACACCGATTTCAACCGTGAGGGAGACTCTTCACATCAGCCCGACGCGACCCGTATGACTCACCGACGACCGAATTTGAGTTCTATTCGCCTGGCTTTGTTCGCAGGTCCGGGCAACCTTTGAACCCCCGGTTTTCAATTTGGGGGAAGCCCGGGGCCACCACGCAGCAGATTATCGAGACCGACCGCTCAACCAACTTTTCAGTTGAACTTCAACTCAACGCTACCGAGAGGGCCAAAGTCAGCGGTGACCTGGTCTCCCGGGGTAGCCGCATAGACTTCTGTCGTGAGTCCCGTGGTCACATAGTCGCCTGCGGAGAGTTGCAAACCGAATTTAGGGAGTTCGTTGGCCAGCCAGGCGAGCGCGTTGAGTGGGTGTTTCAGCACGTTGGTACCGTTGCCGGTACTGTCGATTTGGCCATTGGCCAGCAACCGGATTTCGGTGTTTTTCATATCGAGATCAGTCCATGATTCCTGGTTTTTACCGTGCAGCCAGGCACCGTGAACCGCGTT
Source organism: Planctomycetota bacterium (assembly GCA_963578605.1). GTDB lineage: Bacteria > Planctomycetota > Planctomycetia > Pirellulales > Lacipirellulaceae > JAKVCB01. The sequence continues at coordinate 21,268 of CAUZEA010000068.1, read as the reverse complement.
GTCACACACCAGCACCATCCCACCGGCTTGTTTCAGGTTGGTGAAGTGATGGTTTACGATTTCAATCGAGGGAAGCACGCCAGCGACATAGCTGGCGATCGATTCGGCGGTAAAATCTTGTTGGCCAGCGGGTACGTCATCCTTCATCAGGAAGGCATACTCTGGTTCCAGTACCCGCGTCTGAAAGTCATTCGCCGCGAATTCAGCGGGGGCGGCGTGCACGAATGCGGAGAGCAGGCGCCCAAACAGTGGCCCTTCAACCCCCAGCATTTCTTGTGCGACCGGGTTCGTGGCGGCGATCTTGTATCCGACCAGCTTGCCTCCGTGATCGGACAACTGGTGGTCAACCAGGACTTGCTGCGTAGCATACGCTTCCTCCCAGTTGGCCGGTTGCAAATCGGGCGGTAAAGTGTCAGCGACTTGGTCGAGGCGACGGTTGTTGACCAGGAATTCAGCTGCGTTAGAAATTTTGCTCATGAGAAATCCGTAAAAAAGGAAAGAATGGGGGCAGCAGTTTACCGCAGTACGGCCGGTTGCGCCAACTGGTTGGGCCGGGAGACCAGCCGGGTCGTGGGTTCGTGGCTCGGCTTGACGGGCCGCACCCGGTCGGTTGCGTTACAAAGACGCCTTAGCTGGAGGTCCCGTGGTCAAGAGTCCACTCAACGCCTCCTGGTCCGGCATTCATGACCCGCGTTTCGCCCACGGTTTCTTGTTGTCCCCAGCAGGTATGAATATGGCCACACACCACAAGGCGGGGCGATTTTTCCAGAATCGTGTCGCGGACCGCGCGACTGCCAAAGCTGTTGCCGCTGGAATCGACATCGACGGCGCCGTGGGGTGGCGAGTGCGAGACGAGAACCGCATTGGGCGGGCAATCGCGCAACAACTCGGCTGCCTCGTCTTCGCTGAAGTCGTAACTCCAGGAGCCAAAGGGAGTGACGGGAATTCCTCCTCCGATCCCAAAAAACTGAACCCCTTCAATGGTCACGCCGTTTCCATGCAACACATGCGCCGTTGGCCACGGAAGGCAGGCTTCTGTGAGTTCTTCGATTGATTCGGCATTGCCTGGAACCACAACTGCCGGATGATCAATGGTGCGTAACACATCAATCACTTTTCCGATTTGCCGGCGACATTGTCCGAAGTCACCAGCGCCGATCACGACATCCTTATCGGCAGATTTTTCGACGAGTCGATGGGCCGCTTCGGTATCGCAGTGAAGATCGCTGAACAGCAGCAGCTTCATGGGTCTTTCTGACGGCCAGCGCTAACGGGTTGGCGCGAGAGTGGCACCGTTTCTACCAGCTGGTCTTGATGAGATACCGCTGGCCGGGCCGTAGGCTTACGGATTCAGGGTTTCTGTCGCAACACCCGGGCTTACCACTTGCGACGTCCACCGCCACCGCCACCGCCACCGCCACTTTTCGGTCTTGCTTCGTTGACGACAACCGTGCGCCCGTCGATTTCCTTTCCATTCACGGCTTCAATTGCAGCCTGACCTTCTTCACTACTACTCATCGTCACAAAGGCAAAGCCCCGCGGGCGGCCGGTTTCCCGGTCGGTGACGACGGCGACTTCGTCGACGGTACCGTGAGCGCCGAATTCGGCGCTGAGCGTATCTTCAGTGGTCGAATATGCGAGGTTTCCAACGTAAATCCTCATGCTTGGCTCCAAGCAAACAAACCGTTTTCCACGACCGACTAGGAGTCCGACAAGGTCGCCCTACAGTCGAGAAGGAAATTTGACAGCATGAGTATAACGCTTTTTCGCGCCACGATGAAACATCTCTGTCGACAAACCCAGAAAATAGTGAGTCCTAATATTGCGGTAAAAGTGGAGGCTTGGGGAGGAAAAGCAGGCAAGTTTCTAAATAATTCTTGACTTGAGTCTTACCTTTTTCTGACCGGAGGCCAATTTGGGCCAATCGCGTCGCCTGTCTCTTCCGGTGGGCCCAAGAAGACCGTAAGCTAGCCACCAGCGTGGTGGCCTTGGTTTGAACCTCGTTTCGTGGAGCCTTAACCCGATGGCCAAATTTGCTGTCGTTCTTCCTGCTGCCGGCAAGAGTCGGCGATTCGTCGACAAAAACTACAAAAAGCCATTTGCCCCTTTGGCCGGGCGGGCTGTTTGGATGCATTCAGCCGAGCGGTTTGTCAATCGTGACGACGTGGCTCAGGTAATTTTGATCGTTGCTGCCGAAGATCGCGAAGAGTTCAATCAGAAGTTTAGTGCCAACGTGGCCATTCTGGGGATTCATGTGGTCGAAGGTGGCTCCGAGCGGTCCGATTCGGTGGAAAGGGCCCTGGCGGTGGTGTCAGAAGATGTTCAGTTCATTGCCGTGCACGATGCCGCCAGGCCATGTATTGCCGACAAGTGGATCGACGCGGTCTTTGCGGCAGCCCAGCGGGACGGTGCTGCGATCCTGGCCGCCCCCGTTTCGGGAACGCTCAAGCGGACCGATGCCGGGCACAAAATCGTACAAACTGTTGACCGCACCCAACTTTGGGAAGCGCAAACTCCGCAAGTCTTTGGCCGCGATCTACTGGTGGATGCCTACGCCCAACGTGCCGGTGTTCAAGGGACCGACGACGCCCAGCTTGTCGAACACCTTGGCAAATCGGTGACGGTGGTTCCAGGGTCGGCGATGAATCGGAAAATCACAACACGCGAGGATCTCAAACTCGCGGAACAACTGATGAAAATACTCCCCAAATCGCACAAACAAGGTTTTGCCCATCCTTTTGCCAATGATGACCTCTGGAGATGACCTGTCGACCTTGGCGTCGCCTCCTGTTGACAAAGTCTGACAAGTGACCTGCAAACGTTGCAGTGGGCGGCAGGCTTTTGCGGGCGTTTTGTACCGAATCACCCCCCATTCCATACTCCCTTCATGCTTTTTCTTAACGAACTCCGCTGGCGTGGTCTGGTCCACCAAACAACCGATGACTTGGGACTTTCGGACTGGCTTGAACAGCGACCGCGGACCCTTTACGCGGGATTCGATCCCACCGCTGATAGTTTGCATGTGGGAAGTTTGTTGCCCCTGATGTTGCTTCGACGATTTCAACAGGCTGGCCACAAACCGATTGCCGTGGTGGGGGGGGCCACGGGCATGATCGGCGACCCCAGCGGTAAAAGTCAGGAACGCAATCTGCTTGCGGCCGAGAGGATTGCCGAAAACGTCGAGGGGCTACGGAGCCAGATGAAGCGGTTCCTTGATTTTGGGAGTGGTACCCATTCGGCCGAGCTCGTGAATAACTTTGACTGGACCGGGACGTGGAGTTATCTCGAGTTTCTCCGCGATGTCGGCAAGAACTTTCCGGTCAACGTGATGCTGGCCAAGGATTCGGTGAAGAGCCGCTTGGGCCACGACGATACCGGGCTGAGTTACACCGAGTTTAGCTACATGTTGCTCCAGGCTTTTGACTTCGTACACTTGTACGATTCGTGCCATTGCGAGTTGCAGGTCGGAGGGAGTGACCAGTGGGGTAACATCACCGCCGGTATCGATCTGGGCCGGCGGATGCGAGGTGCCCAGCTTTACGGTTTAACCTGTCCGCTATTGACCCGGTCCGACGGGGCAAAAATGGGTAAGACGGAGCAGGGGGCGGTTTGGTTGTCGGCCGAAAAGACCAGCCCCTACCATTTCTACCAGTATTGGATAAACGTCGAGGATGCCGACGCCGGGCATTGTCTGCGAATGCTTACCGAACTTTCACCCGAGGAGATCGAGGTTCTCGATCAGTCGCGGGAGGCAGATCCCGCCGGGCGCCAGAGCCAAAAGCGACTGGCCGAAACACTCACCGAGTTGGTACACGGACCTGAGGGGTTGGTGAAGGCTCAGCGGGCCACCGAGATCTTTTTTGGAGCCGAAATCGAGGGATTCCGAGATGCCGAGTTGGCGGAAGTCTTTCCCGATGTTCCGAGCAAGGCTTTACCTCGGGCCCGGCTGGCTGGTGACGGGGGATTAACACTCGTTGACGCGTTTGCCGAGGCAGGCCTTGCCAAGAGCAAGGGAGAGGCACGGCGAATTGTCCAACAGGGCGGGGCTTACGTGAACAACCGTCGGCTGGAGGATCCGCACGCCCGTCTCACGGAAGAGCACCTTGCCAGCGAAACCGTCATGGTCCTCAGGAGTGGAAAACGAAAATATGGCCTCCTCCGTTTTGAGTAAGGCCTTCCCAAACGGGGTCAAAAAGGCAGCCTTTGACCGGGACTCCTTGCAGGGCGGGCCACCCCGATTTATAGTGGGCGGTTTAGTTTTTCGACCTGCGAACCGATGGGGTTTTGGGGACGTAGCACATACCGGAATACCCTGTCCTGTGAATTCTCTAACTGAATTCTCTAACCTCGGCATGAATTCTCAAAAAACGCCAGCGGAACGGGCGGACCAATGGTTGCTTCTCCCTATTATGCATTATTCTGTATCGATCCAATCCGCAATTTGATACCTAAAATTTGGTCCCACGAGGCAATTCATGACTGGCAAAACAGTGATTGAAACGCGGGCACTCACCAAGGTGTACCGTGATTTTTGGGGGCGGCAAAAGGTTCGAGCCCTCAAATCGCTTGATTTGGAGATTTACCAAGGAGAGGTTGTTGGCTTGTTGGGGCCTAACGGATCGGGCAAGACGACGACCTTGAAACTGCTCTTGGGTCTCTTGTTTCCGACCGAAGGTCAGGCACTGATCTTTGGCAAAGATTCGACCGACGTGGCAAAAAATGAGCGAATCGGTTACTTGCCTGAAGAGTCGTATCTTTACCGCTTTCTCAATGCCGAAGAAACGCTTGATTTTTACGGTCGGCTCTTCGATATTTCCCCGCAAGTACGGCGACAACGGATCGATCAGCTGATCGCAATGGTTGGTCTGGAACAGGCCCGGAAACGGCAACTGAAAGAATACTCCAAGGGCATGACCCGTCGCATTGGACTTGCCCAGGCTTTGATCAACGAGCCTGAGTTAATTCTGCTCGATGAGCCTACCAGCGGGCTCGACCCGATCGGAACCCGCGAGATGAAGGACCTGATCCTTCGGTTTCGCGATGAGGGAAAAACCATTGTGATGTGCAGCCATTTGCTCGCCGATGTTCAGGACGTGTGTGACCGCATTGCGATCCTGCACCAGGGTGAACTCAAAGAGTTGGGACGGGTGGATGATTTGCTCACGGTCGCTGACGTGACCCAAATCCGCGCCAGCGGGCTCACCCCCGAATGCCGTGCTGAACTGGGCGAGGTGATTAAGCGACGTGGCGGAAAACTTCTGGAGATGGATAACCCCTCGACCACGCTCGAAGAACTCTTCCTGTCGGTTGTGCATGACAGCGAAGCGCGACCTGGCCGGCGCGTTGTACAGAATGCCAAACCCACCGAGTCCGTTGAAACATAATTCCATCCGGTTGCGCTGCGATTTCAGATTGGTGGTGTATATTGTAAGTGAGGTTGCCTTGACACACGTTTCCGCACTCTACTAGCCGACTTGATTTTTCATTTTCGTTATTTTTCATTGTCTTAATCTCATGGTTGTTGAACAGCATTTACTTCCGTACTTCACCTGGCTGATTTACGGAGGGCAGAACGATATTGGTGCCTTGCCGCGGTTTTTGATCACCGTCTTCGCTGCGGCCGTGATTGCGTTAGTGATCGGCTATCTGGTCGCGGTGGTTCGTTATGGACCACTCAAGGCAGGCGATCTTACCTACCGCGTCGTAACGGGGGGCTTTGCCGACCTGGGGCGACTCTCGGCGCGACGCATTGCAGCACTCGCCCGCCTGGCTGTTAAGGAATCAATTCGTCGCCGAGTCGTAGTCGCGCTCGTCTTGTTTCTGTTAATCCTGTTGTTTGCCAGCTGGTTTCTGAAGACCGACCATCGAGATCCGGCCAAGCTCTACCTTGAGTTTGTGCTTACCGCGACGCGCTATCTCATCTTGATGGTCGCCTTGCTGTTGAGCGCGTTCAGCCTCCCTGGAGAATTCAAGTCGAAAACCATTTACACGATCGTGACCAAACCGGTGCGGGCAGGAGACATCGTCCTGGGACGCATTGTTGGCTTCGGCATCGTGGGTACGGCGATGCTGGCGGTGATGGGAATCTGTAGTTATATCTTCGTGGTTCGGGCGCTCAATCATCGTCACGAAGTCGAAGTGGCCAGCCTGGAGAATATTGTCGACAGCGACGGCGTGGTTTTAGGGCAAAAGGGACGCACCAGCCGCGACGCCTACCACCGACATGTTGTCGAAACCGATAAAGAAGGCAGTGGGCTGGCAATTTCCGAACATGGTCACGAACATTTTGTAACAAAGGAAGGGCCAGACGGTCTGCAGTCGTTTGAAACCTCCGAACCCGTGGAGATTATGAAGGCCCGGGTACCCCAGTATGGGACGTTGGGATTCCTTAACCGTCAAGGTACACCCGTTGACAAAGGCATTAGTGTTGGTGCCGAGTGGACCTACCGTGAATTCGTGGAAGGGGGAACGGCCGCGGCCGCGGTCTGGACCTTTTCTGACATCGACGAGTCGATGCTGCAAGTCGATGAAAATGGCAATCTCTACCTGCCGATCGAAATTATTGTGCGGGTGTTCCGCACCCACAAGGGAGAAATTGAACGTGGGATTCAAGGGAGCGTGGTCCTGCAGAATCCCGAAACCGAACTCAAAACCGAGCCCGATGTCTTTACTGCCAAGGACTGGACCATTGATTCACGTCGCTACTATTGGAAACTATACGACAGCGACGACAATGAGATCGATTTACTTGATGATTTGGTCTCCTCCGACGGTAACATAAGAGTCATTGTCCAGTGTCTGGAACGAGGGCAATATTACGGTTTTGCCCGGGCAGATTGTTTCATTCGTCGCCCCGACGCTTCACCGCTGATCAACTTTGGCAAGGCGTTTTCCAGCATTTGGATCCAGATGATTCTGGTGATCGCGATTGGTGTGACCTGCAGTACGTTCCTCAATGGTCCGGTGGCTGTGATGTTTACCTTGGCGTTCATCCTGCTAGGATTCTTTCGGGACTTTTTTATCCGGGTTGCTGCCGGAGAACAAGTTGGAGGAGGGCCGCTAGAATCGCTGGTTCGCCTGGTAACCCAAAAAAATCTGACAACAGGGCTGGAAGAGAATTTTGCCACACACCTCATGTATGCAGCAGATCAAGTTGCGCAGGTCTTTATGCGGAGTATTGGCTTTCTGCTGCCTGCTTTTGGGTCCCTTGATACCGTGAGTTACGTGTCGTATGGGTTTGACATTTCATGGAACTGTATGTTTCAGGATTTGACCGTGGGTCTGGCTTTTACTGTGGGGTTGTTCATTGTCGGTTATTTCTGCCTGAGAACACGAGAGGTGGCTAAATGAGCGCACGCAATTCCTTCTATCGAAAAATCGCTTACGGTGTCGCAATTGCCGCGCTACTGTTTCCCCTGTCGCTGATGAGTTCCCCCGCGACCATGACCGAGCAGGGGTTGAACCCGGGCGGCAAGCTTGCCCAACTTCGGAACGAATATCGGCTAGGGCAGGGCAACCTGGGCGAAATCGATCCTGCCAGCGAAACCATGAAACTGGCTACGCTCGGGTTACGCGGGGTGGCTATGAACCTGCTTTGGGAAAAGGCAAACTACTACAAAAAAACAGAAGACTGGTCGAATCTGACGGCCACACTCGACCAGCTCGCCAAGCTGCAACCGAACTTTATCACCTTCTGGAAGTTTCAGTCCTGGAACATTAGTTACAATCTTTCGGTCGAATTCGATGACTACCGGGACCGCTACTACTATGTTCGTCGCGGGATCGATTTCCTGAAAACTGGCGAAAGCTACAACCAGGATAATCCACACCTGCTTTGGGATTTGGGCTGGTTTATTGGACAGAAAATAGGTCGCGCGGATGAACATCTCCAGTATCGCCGCCTCTTCAAGGCCGACGACGATTTTCATCCCGAAGATCGTCCCCCCGAAAAACGTGATAACTGGCTCGTAGGAAAAGAGTGGTATCTGACGGCGATTGATGCTGTTGACAACAAGGGGCGTAGCATCGGCAAGAAAAGTCCCAAAGTCTTCTACTCCAGTCCGGCTATGTCCCAGATCAACTACTCCGAGGCGATTGAAAAGGAAGGATTCTTTGACAAAGCACGGCGGGCCTGGGCCGTCGCTGCCGACCAGTGGCGGGATTTTGGCGATCTCACGATTGAACATTCGACGGGCGTGAAACTGCATCTGAACGACCAGCAGCAGTTAGAAGCGGAAATTGTCAGACTGACTGCAGAACTCGACGCCCTCGCACCTGGCATCCGGGCAGCCTTAGTCGAAGAAAAAATCGCCGAGTTCTCTGACGAACAGCGGGAAGCCCTAAATACTGATGCTGCCGAGCGACCCTCCGAACAGATGGAACTTGCTTATTTGGCACTGCAAGAAATGGACGTCACCCACCGCGAAGTCGCCGATCAGATTACCAGCCAACAACCTGAACTCACGAACGAAGCACTCAAATTGGTGAGTGAGTTGGCGCAGGTTGAGCGCCAACTACGTTTCACGGTCAACTACAAACGCGACAGTAACTTCGATTACTGGAAGCTGCGATGTGATTTCGAGCAAACGCCCGAGGCACTCCATGCCCGAGAAATGATGTATCTGGGACGCAAGGCGTTTGAAGATGAAGGTGACCTGGTCGCGGCCCAGCAGCTGTACGACGAGGGCTTTGCATCTTGGCGTGACGTGCTGGACCAGTTCCCGGCGCTTTTGGACGACGAGACCACCACGGGTGACGACTTGATGGAGTACATCACGCAATATCGTGAAATCCTGGATCAGCTCGACGAATCACTTGGCGAAGATTTCCAACTCTGGGATATCATCGAATCGTTTGATGGCGAGCGCCAGTTTGCCGAGGAACTCCGCCTCCACAAGCAGCAGTTGGCTGAAGCTGTGGATCAGGCAGCCCTGGACACGCAACCCGAAGAGGCGGGCCCTGCTGATGAGGCGGGCCCTGCTGGTGAGGCCGACCCTGCTGGTGAGGACACCGCTTCAGGAGAGGACACCGCCTCAGGAAAAGATACGACCCAGTAACCGGGAGACCCGACCGCAGCCGATGCCGAGGTTTTCTTCGGTGTTCCGGTGCCATGACTACGAACCGAGCCTTGCTCTTCATGACGATTGCGTCCCTGTCATTTGCTCTGTCAGGGGTCGCGGTTCATGCGCTCGGGGAGGAAAGCTGGGATGTGGCACTCCTGGCTCGGGCCATTTTCGGCCTTCCCTTCGCGATCGTGGCCTTCCTGTCCGGAAGCAAAGGGGGGTAGTGGGGTAACCCGCGGGTCCTGGCGAGGAACCTGTCGGCCGTCATCTATCTGGCGGCGCTCTATTTTGCGCTTGAGCGAATATCCCCGGGCAACTCGTTCACGCTGGCCAGCATGCGACCCCTCTGGGTGGCCGGGATCTATCTCGTGGTGGGCCGCAGCGCCGTCCGGTGGATCTTCTGGCCGATCGTCGCGATCGCGGCCATCGGCGTGGGATTGATGGAAGGAAGCAACTTCTCGGCGGGGTACTGGATCATTATCATTGCCGTCGTGGTTGGGCTCTTCGGAGCGCTCACCACCATCGCGATTGATTTCTGCAAAGGCCACGATCCAGAGTTCATGGCGCTGCATCTGAACATCACGATGCTCGTCGTAGCGGTTTCGCTCGTCGGCATCCGGTCCGATGCCTCCGAGATGGTGACGTGGCTGAACCCTGCCTCGCTGGGCCTCTTCCTGGTAGTTGGTCTCGGAGGGACGCTGTACCAGCTCTTCAATTTCAGGGCGGTCCGGATGGTCGGGGCCGAGACAGGCTCGACGATGGCCCTGATGGCCACGGTATTTGCCTGGTTGATCGGCCATTTCGTCTGGCGCGCATCTTCCCCGCTCATGGGGATCATCGGGCTACTGATGGCGCTGCTGCCCTGCGTCTGGATCATCTTTTTTGGGGGCTTTTCTCGACGTCGTGAGGAGAACGCAGAGGCAGCGACCTGCGGCCCCAAGAGTGGTCCCGGGGGCCACATCGGCTAGCCGGAGGACTGGGGCCTGGGCGGGACGCTCGATGCTGCGGCTCTCAGACCGCAGTCACCGGCGTGTGCACGCCGCTCATCAACGAGCGGACGCCCCGAAGCTGTAATCTTCGCAGCTGGCCAAAATGCACGGCGTGGGCCAAATTCAAATGGGGGTTTCAGCTTTCTCCACTGGGGTTCTGCAGGCCAGAAAATCGTCTCCGCTTGACGTTTTGCTCCAGGTCGGCTAACACGCAGGCTTTTACAGCAGTCAACGAAGCCTAACGACCGGACGATTGCCGGGACCTCTTCATGCGAATTGTCATCCTAGGGGCTGGAACGGTGGGCCATTCGATTGCCTCCCTGTTGTGTTTGAATCGGCACAGCGTGACGGTGGTCGATGGGAGTGCCGAACAGATTCGCCAAGTCAACGAAACCCTCGATGTGCGGGCAATTTCCGGGTGTGCCTCTCAGTCGAGCGTACTTTTTCAGGCTGGTGTGGCGAGTTGCGATCTCTGTTTGGCGGTAACGGGCGATGATGAGGTGAATCTGGTTGCTGCCAGCATGGCCAAGGCGATGGGGGCGCCCCGTACCGTGGCAAGGGTCTACGCACCGGTCTTTCGGGATCTCAGCACATTTGACTACCAACGTCACTTTCAAATCGATCGCCTTATCAGCCTGGAACATCTCTCGGCAATGGCCTTGGCGCGTGGCATTCGTCATCCTGGATCGGTGATTGTCGAAAACCTGGCCCGCGGCGAAATTGAAGTCCATGAGGTGTTCGTATCTCCGAAAGCCAAGGCGACTGGTCGGAAGCTCAAAGAACTCGGTTTGCCGCAGGGGGTGCGGATTGGATCGATATCACGGGGTGGAAAAACGCGGATTGCCGGTGCCGACGATCAAATTGAGGTCCAGGATCGCTTCACACTGATTGGTCGCCGCGACGAAATCGATGCGGTCAAGCACGATTTTTCTGGAGAAGTTCCTGCGAAAACAGGTGTCGTCATTGCTGGCGGCGGCGAGACCGGCTACCATCTCGCGAGCACTCTTGAGGGGCAACGTTTTACGGTCGTGTTGCTGGAAGCAGACCGTGCACGGTGTGATTTTCTCGCCAGCAACCTGAAATACACAACCGTCGTGAACAGCGATGCAACGCGTCGGGCAACGCTGGAAGAAGAACGTGTTGGCAGTGCCGACGTTTTCGTTGCCTGTACGGGAGATGATGAGAACAACATTGTGGCTGCCGTTGAAGCCAAAGACATCGGTGCCGAAATGATCATGGCATTGATCAACCGTCCTGATTATGCGCATGTCGTTGGGAAGCTCGGGATCGACAAAGCGGTTAGCCCACGGGAGGTGATTGCCAGGCAAGTGTTAGGATTCTTGAACACTGGCCCGGTTGTGTCTCGGACCCCGCTGGGTGATGGTGGAATCATGGTGCTGGAGGTCGAAGTCCAACCGGATGCCCCGGCTACAGAGCATGTGCTCGCCAATCTTGAGTTGCCCGAACAATGTTTGATTGCGGCGGTTGTACGCGAGGACTATGCCGAAGTTCCGGGTGGAGATGATCGACTCAAGGCAGGAGATACTGCCGTGGTGCTGGTGAACGATGCCGACCTGGAAAGTGTGGTCCAGGTATTTAGCGACCCGCGTGGATGAGCTTGATGGCTTTCTGCTGGTGGGCCCCTGGGTGTCCGCCCGATGAGATATGAACTACTCCCTTGTTTGCCGGCTTTTGGGTGTTGTCGCTTGGCTGATTGGCGGCACCATGCTCTTCAGTATTCCATGGGCGTGGCCCGCCCTGGGAGGTCAGGCAAAAGTCGAGACCCGAGGTATTGGAGCCCTGTTGGGGGCCACCTGCGTTTGTCTGATTGTTGGCTTCGGGCTGCGGCAGATGGGCCGTTACAACCATGGGGCCTTCTTTCGTAAAGAGGCCATGGCGATTGTTGGCCTGAGCTGGGTCCTGGCGACCGTCCTGGGGGCGTTGCCTTTTTATTTTGCCGGCACAGGTTACAAGTGGGAGGATGAAGCACAAGGAATCGTTAAACAGATGACCTTGATCGATTGCATGTTTGAATCGCAATCGGGCTTCAGCACGACGGGGGCGACCGTCTTGACCGACGTTCAAAATGTCGATCTCGTCCCCCGCTGCATCCTGTTCTGGAGGTCGAGCACCCACTTCCTGGGCGGTTTGGGAATCATCGTCCTGTTTGTCGCGGTGCTCGGGCACGGCTCTGCGGGAAAAGCGCTGATGCGAGCCGAAATGCCCGGACCCAGCAAAGAAGGGTCGCAAGAGCGGATGCAACATACGGCGCGGATATTTGCAGCCATCTACGTTGTGCTCACTGTTGTCCTGTGTGTCGTCTTGACGTTTGAAGAAATGGATCTATTTGATGCGATTTGCCATGCGTTTGGCACCATGGCAACGGGCGGATTTAGTACCTACAACGATAGTATCGGCCACTTCAAGTCGCCGGTGATCGATTACACCATTACCTTTTTTATGGTGCTGGCAGGCACCAATTTTACGCTTTTGTACTTCGTTTCCATCGGCAAGCCGGGGCGGTTGTTTTCCGATGTCGAATGGCGGACTTACTTTGCTGTGATTCTCCTGGTGACGCTCATACTGGTCATCTTCGCGGTGAGTTGGTATCGCGATTTTGACCACAACGAAATACTTCCCTTCAATGACGAAGCAGCTGTTGCCTTTCGCTTCACCTTGTTTCAAGTTGTTTCGATCCTTACGACTACCGGTTATGGAACCCACGATTTTGATTCCTGGAATAACTTCGGGCGGGCAACGTTATTCCTGCTGATGTTTGTTGGCGGTTGTGCCGGTAGTACCGGCGGCGGCTTGAAGGTGATTCGCCACATTCTGTTTGTCAAGATCTTGAGGTTGGAAATTGAACAGTCGTTCCACCCCTCCGTCGTGCGACATATGCGCATCGGTGGTGAGGTGCTGACGGATTCCTCCTTGCGGAAGCAAATCCTGCTGTACTTCGGTCTGATTGCCTTTATCTTCATGTTGAGTTGGGTAGCCCTGATTGCGATCGAAGACGATGCCACCTGGGTCGGCGGCGATAACCCGCTGGGCAATAAACTTGTCGATTCAGCCAGTGCCGTAGCTGCCACGCTCAACAACATTGGGCCTGGCCTGGGGGTCGTTGGTACCACGGAGAACTATGCGGAATTCAATCCCGGGGCGAAGTTGCTGTTCATCTTTCTCATGATGCTCGGCCGCCTGGAGTTGTTCGCCATTCTCGTACTTCTGATCCCCAGTTTTTGGCGCCAGCGCTGACTGTCGGTGCGCTGGGAGAATGCAAACTCATTCTTGTCCGGCACCAACTGTGATTCCACACTGCGAGTTAACCTCGATCGGGCAACCGATCTGCCGACAGCAGTTTGTCGCGTCAGAAGTCGTGATGGCTAAGACGCCTTTAGTTTTGCAATCTCCTGCTGTGCGGCGGCGATTTGCTGCTCAAATTGCTCGACCTCCTGAGGATCATCCATTTGTCGCTTGGCGCCGGCCAGACGTGGCTGAAGATCCCGGACTTTCTTTCTCAGGATTTCAATTCGCTTTTTGGCTTTCTTGTCCATGGTTTGCACATGATTAGGTGATCAGGGAATTAGGTCAGTTTTGCCTTGGAAGGCGGCCTGTTGCTTTGGTGATTTGCTTCCGGTTCGGTTGGTCGCGGGGGTGGTTGATTCGTGATTTCTGGTCGTGAGGTAGCCCCAGTCGCCGTCGGCATGTGGAATAACCTGAGTGTGCTCGCCACGATGATGACGGCCAGGCCGGCCACGAGCGCGACGGTGAGCCATCCCTTGGTCGCCTTTCGTAACTCGAGGGCCGCTGGGGTAGTTCCCGCCAGGATGGCTGCGAGAAACATCACGACCAAAGCCAGCAGGATCTTGGTTCCCAGCATTGCATGGTAGCCGCCGGGCAGATTGGGATAGGTTTTCATCACCAACACGGTGTTGATGACACCCGTGGCTAAAAGGAGACCCGTCGCAATGCCCACCCACCTGGCCCAGGCAGCGCGCCGCCCGGAATAGAGACGATCGACGGGGTCTCCTTCGCCAGGCACCGCCGCCGGTGCAACCACCTTTCGCAGGTAGGCGATGCCACCGACCAGGATCACGGCACCCACAATGTGCAGGATGCGCGATACAAGTGGCAGTAAAGAGGCGACATCGATCATTTTATTTCTCGCCCCTGGTCCAAACTATGCCTTGTCGCTACGGTTCATTCGACACAGATGCTAACACAATTGCTGCACAGCGAACACCGAGTTCCTCACCCGCGCAAGCCATCGACCAGGGCAAGTGCTTCTTGGCACGTCGAGATCGTTCCTTCCAGCTGAGCGTTGCGGACCTGCTCCAACAAAGGCGCGAATTCTGGCCCGGGAACAAGCCCGTGCGCAATCAAGTCGGCACCACCGATGAGGGGAGTTGGGTTAAGCACTTCAGGTGGCATGGCGAGATGCTCGCGGCAAGACACAAGATTGGGGTCGAGCCTGCCAGCAAACGCTTCGGCCATGGCGATCAGGTCACCAGCTCCAGCGTGAATCAACACCCGTTGCAAGCGAGGCCAGGGTAACGTTTGCGACTTTTGTACGTCCGGGAACTTTTTCAGCAACCATTCGGCGTGACTTATTTCTTTGTTCGTCCACCGCATGCGTCGGCCCACGTTTTGGACAGCCGCCTCGCCCCTTGCCGGATGCAGTAATACTGCCAGCGGGAGGGATAAATCGGAGGGCTTGATTTGGGCCAGAACTCGCAAAGTTTGTTGCCAAACCGAATCACTCACTCCAGCCACCTCGGGCAGGAGTGGCTGCAGCAGCTCTGTCTCGCGCAGCAACTCAACGGCGCGGGCTCGATTGGCATCGAGCAGCATCCGCCGCATTTCCATTCCAATGCGTTCGGAGCTCACCTGGATAATGTCGCGGGCTGAGTCTTGAATTGCCCGCAAGGTGGAGGGCTCGATTTGGAAGTCAAAGGTTGCGGTGAATCTTACGGCCCGGAGCATACGAAGTTTGTCTTCACGAATCCTCTCGGCAGGCTGCCCAATGGCGCGAACTAGTCCGGCAGCCAGGTCTACCCGTCCCTGGACGTAATCGATAACCTGGTCGGCGAGGGGATCGTAAAACAGCCCGTTGATCGTGAAATCGCGACGGCGGGCGTCTTCTTCAGCACTGGTAAACGTGACCTGGTCGGGGTGTCGCCCATCGCTATAGTTGGTCTCGCTGCGAAAGGTGGCAACCTCGATTGGACCGGCAGGTTTGCGTCCCAGGACGGTTACGACGCCAAAGGCTGCTCCGATGGTCAAGGTTTTTCGTTGTCCGAAGAGTGTTCGTATTTCATCAGGCGTTGCGCTCGTGGCGACGTCGTAATCTTGCGGCACGATTCCCAGCACGTGGTCGCGCACGCACCCACCTGCCCATAATGCTTCGTACCCCTTGCTACGAAGGGTTTGGACGATTTCCAGCGCGAATTCGCGTTGTCGATCGGGATCGAGTTCAGTCATAGAATCGCTTGATTTAACTTGGCACCCAAGGCCAGTAAGCGTGGTCCTCAGCGGGTACGCATCTGGCTACCATTTTTTCCATAACTTGTTTTACATCAATAAGATTCGTCAATTTTAATTCGCGCCGGACCGGGCTTCCCTTGGAGAGGATCGGTCGTTCGCAGGGTTCGCTACGGTACTGATTTTTTCCCTATAGTTGACACCCATCAATTATACGAGGTAAACTACTAAGCGTACGCTACCGAATGATTTACGGCATTTCCGCGGCCCGCCTTATGGCTGGGTACGATCTGGTATTTATCATCCGGAGCAGAGTTATTTAGGCAGCATCGATTGGTTGCAGCAGATCGTATTTCAGTTTATCGGTTCATTTGCTGCAAGAGGTAGGAGGCATGCAAGCCTCCTCGGTCGGTTGTCGGCCCAATGAAGAGGCAGCGGCACAATATTTGTGTCGCGGATTTATTTTAGTTATTCTTTTTTAGAAGGAGAAAGTTCATGAGTGCGCCAAAAAATGCGCAGCGAGGGTTCACCCTCATAGAGCTGTTGGTCGTGATTGCGATCATCGGCATCTTGATCGCGCTGCTGTTGCCAGCGGTGCAAGCAGCGCGCGAAGCGGCCCGCCGGAATTCGTGCCTGAACCATGTAAAACAACTGGCTTTGGGACTCCACAACCACCACGATACGCGGCTCTGTTTTCCACTCGCGTCGACGGCCCCTTGGGGGTCGAGGTTTAAACAACTAGGTACGAACGTTTCATCTCAAGGACGGGTTGTAGTTTGGGCTGGCCAGCAAGGCGACGGTTACAGCTGGATCGTACAGATTCTCCCCTACATCGAGGAGCTCACGCTCTATAACAAGCTTACGCAGGCATCCGCCGGAAAAACCGGCAAGCTGCGTGATGCTGCTTTCAGTCCCGTCAACGTTGTAAATCCGGGCGGAGGCGCTGCCGGATCAGATATGAATCCTTACGCATGGCAAGCCCAAATTCAGGTGCTTCAGTGTCCCAGCTTTCCTGGCGAGTCAGAAGTTACCGGAGGGTCCGTGGACGGTGCTACGGGCAATTACTTAGCCCTGCCAGCCACGCATTACATTGGTTCGGGTCGCCCCACCGCCCTGGCTAACGGGAGTCCCAGCACCTCAAGCAGCAGCTGCAATAACGTGTCTCACTGTGGCAATGGCATATTGGTTTTCCCTGGACAGATGGGTAGCGGTTCCTCCTCCAAGGTAACCACCAAAGGGCATGCTTTCCGAAACATGTCTGATGGGACTTCCAAAACGGTTGTCTTTACCGAGTCGAAGTGTGAGAAAACCAGCAACTGGTACAGCGGTAACGCGGCTTACACCGTGGGTGTTGTGCCAGGCACCAGCGTTGGCGTGCAAAGCAGCGGTCGGTACGCAGGGTGTTGGTCGTTGAGCAGCGGAGTGACGGGACTCAACTACGGCGATAGTCGTGGGGTAAACCCGAAGTTCATGCCCCAAACGACCGACCCGCATCAAGGGGTGGGCCGCGATTGGGGGCCCAGTAGCCAGCATCCCGGTGTCGTTCAACACGGTTTCGGTGATGGTCACGCCAAACCGATTACCGACACCATCGACGGTGATGTGTACCTGTACCTCATAACCCGCAATGGTCGCGAGCCAATCGATATGGAAGCTGCTGGCCTGTAATGGTTATCGGTAAAGCCACAGGTGGCTTTGCAAACGGTTTTGTTTAATAGCTCAAAACCCCTGACTCTGATGAGTCAGGGGTTTTTTTGCGCCACGTGGTGGGGAAACTTCCGCTTCCGGCCAGGGGTCCGTCGCGGGTTGCTGGACCGGTTCCTTATCTGACGTCGGGCACGCTTCCCACACCCAACACCCCTGGCGCCGGGAGTTCATTTTGTTCCAACGAAAAGGCCGTAGCCGTGCTACCGGTCCTGTCGCTAAAATGGCTTACCCGCGACCAACCAACAGCTACCCTGCGTCTCCCTCAAAAGGAGGTGCTCTACTTGTGGCACAAGAATCCACCCACGATCCATCATTGAAAACTCTAGCTGCAGCAACCTTGACTGCTCTGTGGTACCCTTCGACCGCCTCGCGAAGTCGCTCTTCCCGTTGATCGAAGTCGCGCAGTCAACTGGCCTTGGTCGGCGCTGCAAGATTGCTTTTGTCATAAGGGACATTTTTCATGCCGGATTTCAAATATTCACTGAACGGCAGTACGATTCGCACCACTGGTGTGATGCGGCAAATTGAGGTCGCGGCCGCAGCAGGCTACGTGGGGATCGAATTGTGGTTCGACAAAATTGACGAGCACACTGCCGCGGGGGGAACGGTCACTGAGATTAAACAAGCCCTCGACGACCACGGCCTGACTGTACCCACGACGATTTATCTTTACGACTGGTTCGACACCACCGGCGCGTCCTACGAGCAGGCCCTCGAGGAGTCAAAACGTCGAATGGAGATTGGGGCCCAGTTAGGCGCCCCGTTTGTGATTGCGGGTCCACCGCGTGGAATGGCCGATTACGAACTCGGGGCCCAGCACTACCGGCAGTTGTTGGAGATTGGCACCACCATCGGAATCAAGCCCGCAATGGAATTCCTGGGATTTGTCGAGCAGCTCAACACGATCGAAGATGCGCTCGACGTGATGGAGCGATCGGGTCGTGCAGATGCCACGACGGTTCTCGACCCTGCCCACATCTATCGTGGTGGAGGTTCGGTCGAAGCGGTTGCCAAACTACGCCCCGAGCAGATTGCGATAAGTCACTTTGACGATTGCCCAGCCGATGTTCCCCAGGAAATTCAGCACGACGAGCACCGCGTTATGCCGGGGGAAGGCATCTTCGACCTCCAAAGGTATTTGAACCTGCTTCGTGAAATCGGGTACTGTGAGTATTTATCGCTGGAACTCTTTCGAGAAGATCTTTGGGCCCAGGACCCGCTGGAGGTCGTTCGTATTGGCCTCGAGAAGATGCGGGCTGTTGTCGAGCAGTAGTCAGTGGCTGGTGAACCTGAAACGAAAACGCCTATTGAGGGTTGACCTCGATGTCGCATAACGACCGACAGGCGTTCAGCTCAGTTCGCCGCGGTGGCTTTCGCCCCGGGCCACTGGCCGATCGGTTTGGTTCCCGCGGTAAGCATTCGCTCGACCAGCCCTCCCCCCTGGCAGGGGCCACTTAAGTTCTCCCCGGCCAGGGCCGCCGGCAGTCCCCACAGAACCATGTTCTGGTAGTAATCGGCACCGTAAGTCCGCGCCCCCGTGTCACAGCGAATCAAGTTTGGCATATCCCAGCCAAGACCCTGCCCGAGAATAATATTTTCCATGTTGCGGCGGGCAATCTCGAGTCCGAGTTTTCGGCGGCCATGATACATGTAGGTCATCGCTACAATGTTGACCTCGGGAGGAAACGTACCGTAGCGAGCCAGATCAGGGCCTTTGCCGGGTTCGGCAAAGCCGGCCAGTCCCTTGTCGATAAAACAGGTCGCTTCGATCGTCTTAAGTGTCTTGTCAATGCGGTCACCTCGGAAGACGGGTTGCAGACCGTGCAGATCCACCATCCATTGGCCGTCGAGTTGGCTCGACATGATATCGGCCGACCGCATCTCTTTTTCCGGGTAGAGGAAGAACAGGTACGACTGGGTCTGGTCGTTCCAAAGGTACTTTTCGGTCAGCTGGGAGGCCTGCTGGATCCAAGTTTCACATTGGGTAGCAAACGCCTCGTCACCCATGTGCTGGGCCATACGATGGGCAAACCGAAGTTGGGCAAGCCGCACGCCGGCCAGGTGCGTCACCATGCCAAACACGGGCGTATGTTCCCACCACTCCTGGCCAGGGCCCTTGCGATGGAAGCTGATGATACCGTGCTCACCGTCGGCCAGATTGACGGTGAACTCGGTGTTCTTTTTGACCGCCGGATAGAATTCTTGAATGATCGTGTTATCGCCAGTCCGTAGCCACAGTCGGTGAACCAGGTCGGTAAAACAGGCACCGTTCAGACCGATTTGCCACTCGTAGCATGGCTTGGTGAAGTCTTTGGGGGGATAGAGAAACGGTACTGCGCCATCGGGCCGAATGTAGGCCTTGTAGCCACGCAAAATTTGGCGTTCCAGTTCCGGGAAGAAGTAGGCAATGGGCAAATCGCCGTAGTAGTTCGAGGTAATACACCCCACGATGGCACAGGTACGGGGGCACTCGGTCATTTGAAAGGCCCCCAGCGGCCAGGCCCATTCGGCGAGAGGGCCCGTAGGGGCAGCCCAGAGGCTGTCTTCGCCGAATAGTGCCAGGTTGTTGACCAGGGCGTCGCGTAACCAAATGGGTAATTCCTTGGTGATGTAAACTTCTTGTTGCCAGGCCAGAATTCGCTTGAGCAGCGATGCGTGATTGGTTGCCAGGTCCTGGACAATCTCCTCGGTATTATCGTAGCGGGTGGTGTAGATCGGTTGGTAGGTGACCTGGTCCTCGCGCCCGGAGTGGCTCAGAGTCCATTCGTTGACGTTCCATGTTTCGTCAAAGTGCTTGATTTCGTTGTACTTGCCACCTTTCCATTCGGAAATGGACCAGGCCAGGATGAAACGGACCGTTTTCTTTTCCCCCGCGGCAAGCTTGAAATCAACCGCGACTGAGGTGTCCAGGTCGTTGACCTCGGGTTTTGGGAGTGATGTGCCAATTTGCGACCAGCCAGAACCGCCGACCGAGAGGTTGCCACCGAAGCGAACATCCGCTTCATCCAGAACCCCAAGACCGTAGTGGGTTTGACTGGCCGAGACTTCCACCATTTTAAAATCGGCTTGGCTCGACTTGCTGCGGCCCGGTAGGTGGACATCCTTGGTGTTGTGATCAAATTCATTCGTGGCAGGACCCGGGAAATTAAAAGCGAGGGTTCCAGCTTGCGGCTGGTCACTGTGGTTGCGGAGGTGGACCTCGAAAACGGCCCCAGGGATGGACGAAGATCTGGCGTCACCCGGGATGAAGGGAGCCCAGGCCCGCAGGCTGACCGCAACGGGAGCATCGGTCTGGTAGTCGATATCGACAACCGGATAATGCCCCCAGTAGCGAATCGTTTTGGCCGGCTTCACATTTTCGGTTTGCGGGACGTGGACCTGCCAATGCGACATGTAGGTTTCGTTTTCGGTGTAGTTGCCCGGGTCGACCGGGTCGACACAGCCTCGGAAGGTGCCACCTTGCAGCATTTTGTCGGTGGCAAGCACCCACACGTCATTACCAACGGCAAGTCCCAGGAACGGGGTGAAGAGTTGCGCGTTGCGCAGGGTGAGGTAGGGCGTGGGGTCAACCATTGAAGCGGGGCGAAAAATGCTCGAGAATCCCAGCACTCCGCTGGTTTCGATATCGAGGCAACCGGTTCCCAGTCCCATGCCGGCACACACTTTATCCTGCGGGCTGAACACAACCCCGCTCACGGGATGGCGAAACCCCTCGGCGTCAAATTCCGACCATTGGCCGGTCGGTGTGACCTTACCCCCGTGAAAAGTACCAGTGCATGTGAAAGAATCCAGCCCGGGCTTTAGCCCGGAAAGGATTTTTTGCGATGGCATAGAAACGTCATGGAGTTGACCAGATTATCCCGATGTTGCGTCGGGCCGATGTTGAGCTGGGCAAGGGAAAGAAGGTCCCCGAGGTTTGTAAACGCCTGGGGATCACTCAGCAGACGTACTACCGCTGGCGTCAGAAGTACGGCGGTATGGCTCCGGAGATGGCCAAGGAGCTGAAGGCCCTCCAGAAGGAGAACACAC
>CAUZEA010000067.1:0-32824 GCA_963578605.1 Planctomycetota bacterium | reverse complement strand
ACTACCGATCCCAGACGTAGGATCGTGGTGGGCGTAGTAGAGGTAATACTTGCCATCGGGATTCAGTCCGTGGGTATTCTTGACCATCGTGGGGTATCCCAGCGACTCGTGCCCGCCCGCCGGCCAGTTCGGGTTTCCCAACGTACTGTGCTCCCAGTTCTGGGTCTGCCACAGGATTTGCGTTGAGGAGACCACATCCAGCGGCAGGTCGCCGTCCAAGTCCGACAGATCCACCACCTGCAGGTTGTTGTCGAGGATTGCCTGGGATAACGCCTGCTCTGAATGGCACAACACAACCACAAAGAGGATCACCAAAGCAATTGCGGGTCGCCAGCCTTGTGTGTGACTTGAAAACATGGTCGCCTAAAACACAGTCGCCTAAAACACAGTCGCCTAAAACACAGTCGCCTAAAACACAGTCGCCTAAAACACAGTCGCCTAAAACACAGTCGCCTAACACGTCGCCTAAAACAACAGTCGCCCAAAACGCAAATTACCCCGAAAAGTGCATTATACATGGCTTTTGCCACGGACCGTGGATATTATCCATAATCCTTTTGGTAATGATTTCCGGCAAACTCTCCGACGAATTCCCGCCCCCCAGGAACATCAAAACCTGCTCCATTGGCAGCGGTTCGAAGTTTCTGCCCGTGCTCGGTTTGACGCCGACCTGTGTTGTGAATCTGCCAGTGGGCTGCCCGCCCAAACCTGACCGCGACGACCTGCGTAACGATATCACTTGCCAACGGTTAGTGAATATTCAGAATAGGGAAGGGTCAAGAAAACCAACTGGCCGCCCCGGAAAAACAATTTTGAGTTCCTTTTCCAGAGCAGATCCAGAGACTTGCAGGAAGCTTTTTGACGAGAAAATGAACAAACTCGGTTCGTTTGCAATCCGCCTGGCGGTGCGTTTCACCTAGAATTCAAACATGCCCAAGATCACCGATTCCAAACTCCTCTCTCCCGACCTGATGGCCCAGCTGGAACGCCTGGAGCTGGTGACGCGGAAGATTTTTCGAGGTCGTCTGAAGGGCGAACGGCGCAGCAAGCGCAAGGGTCAAAGTGTCGAGTTTGCCGACTTTCGGAATTATGTAGCGGGGGATGACCTTCGCACACTCGACTGGAATCTTTACGCGCGTCTCGACAAGCTGATCATCAAACTTTTTCTGGAAGAAGAAGATCTTCACTTTTACACGCTGATCGACGCCAGTGGGTCGATGGATTTCGGCACTCCAACCAAGCTGACCTATGCAAAACAGTTAGCAGCATCGCTCGGCTTCGTGGGGTTGATTCGGGCTGACCGGGTGTGCATCGAGACCTTGGGGCAGGGTCCCCATCAGCGCGGGCCCACTCTCCGGGGGAGAAGGAGTGTGTGGCGGATGCTCGAACATTTGGACACGATCCAAGCCGGTGAAATAACCAACCTGGCCGAAGGTGTGCGAAACTTTGCCTCCCGCAACTCGGGGCGTGGGATTGTCATTCTGGTTTCTGACCTGATGGACAAAGAAGGCTATGAGCCGGCGCTACGTTTCCTTGCCTCCCAGCAAATGGATACATTTGTCATCCACGTGCTCAGCCAGGAAGAGTTGGAACCTGACGTCACAGGCGATCTAAAACTGCTTGACTGCGAGGATGGGGATGAAGCTGAAATCACGGTCAGCGTGCCATTGCTCTCACGCTATCAGGAAACACTCAATGCGTTTGTGGGTGGCGCTCAGCAGTTTTGTTCTCAGCGCGGCATGAATTATCTCCTGGCGAACAATCAAACACCTGTGGGAGAGCTGATCTCGACCTATCTCCGGCAACGAGGATTGGTACGATGATTGCCCTGGCTCAAGTTGTCGACAGCCTGTTTCGCAACACGCTTGCACCGTGGCAATGGGCGATTATGGCCGTGATCCCTCCGGCAATCATCGCGCTTTATTTTCTCAAACTCAAACGAAATCCACTGGAAGTCCCCAGCACGTATCTCTGGAAAAAGTCGATCGAAGACCTCCATGTGAACAGCCTGTGGCAACGGATGCGGAAAAATATTCTTTTGCTCCTGCAATTATTGTTACTGGCGTTGATTGCATGGGCCCTTTTGAGACCCGGCTGGCAGGGGACCCAGCTCGCCGGTCAGCGTTTTATTTTCGTGATCGACAATTCAGCCAGCATGCAAGCCACGGATGTGCCGGGTGCCGAAAACCGCCTCGCGGTGGCCAAGCAACAAGCAACTGCGTTGATCGACCAGATGGATTCGGGCATGACCGGCATGATCATCAGCTTTGCAAACACGCCCCGGGTGATCCAGGAGTTCACCGACAATCGTAGGTTGCTCAAAGATCGTGTCGAGACCATCGAACCGACCTTCGCTCAAACAAAACTGAAAGGGGCTTTGGAACTGGCCGACGGGCTGGCCAATCCAGGTCGCATCACCGTCCAGCAGGAAGGAATTGAAGTCGACGTTGTCGAGGCCCAGGAAGCAACCCTATTCATCTTCAGCGATGGCCGCTTTGAAGATGTCAAAGGGTTCTCTTTAGGCAACCTCAAACCGGTGTATGTTCCGATCGGTACGCATTCAGCCGACAACCTGGCGATCACCTCGTTCGCAACCCGTCGTAACGAAGCCAGGCCGGAAGAACAACAAGCCTTTGTCCAAATTACAAACTTCACCAATCAACCTCATGAGGTTGTTGTGGAACTCTCTCTCAATGGGCAGTTCCTCGATGCGCGAGGCGTTGAGGTCGATGCAGGCCAGACAACCGGGCTCGTATATCCACTTGCCGACACTTCGACAGGGACGCTCCGGGCCAGTTTGAGCTACGAACTCGCCAATGAGCAGAAGCAGGACGCTCTCCCCCTGGATGACCACGCCTACGCTGCCCTGAATGACGCGAATCCGGGACGCGTCTTGTTTGTTTCCCCGGGCAATCCTGCCCTCCATTCCGCCTTGGCCACACAGCGTTCTGGTCGCCTGGCAAGTTTTGAGCTGAAAGAACCGGGTTTCCTCGATACTGATCGGTACCAACAACTGGCGCAAACCGGCGAATACGGGCTGGTGATTTTTGATCAGTGTGTCCCGCGCAAAATGCCCCGAGCCAATACCCTGTTTATCGGCCGCATTCCACCCGACCGTTCCTGGCAGGAAGCTCAAATGGGTGAGACTGACGAAACGGCTGAAAATGAACCACAACCATCGGTTACAGGCAGACACGTTTCGGTTCCGACAATCATCGACTGGAACCGGGCTCACCCGCTGATGGCCCATGTCGAGTTGGGCAACGTCGTAATCATTGATAGTACAGTAATCACCCCGCCTGCCGGTGGCGATATCCTCATCGATTCGACGGCAGGACCGCTTGCTGCAATTGCGCCCCGCGACCAGTTTCAGGATGCAGTGCTTGGTTTTGAACTGGTTGGCCGTAACGAACAAGAAGAAACGACCATCAACACCAACTGGCCGCGGATGCACAGCTTCCCGACCTTTTGGTTCAATGCAATCGAGTATTTGGCGGGTGCCTCAGGAACAGAAGGAACCGAGAGTGTGCCGCCCGGCAAGCCGGTCGAGTTGAAGGCCACAGGTAACCCAGCGCAGTTGACGATTCAAACTCCAGCAGGAAAAAAGCAGACAATCCGCCACAGTACTCATGACGTTTTTCTATTTCACGATACCCGGCAACTTGGCATCTACAAAGTTTCTGATGGGAATCAGGTCACGCAACAATTCGCGGTGAACCTGTTTGATCGAAATGAGAGCGATATCCGTGTGACACCGTCGCAAGACTCGACTGCGGGAAAACTGGCTGCCGACATTCATATCGGCAACGTCGACATCGCCGCGATGACCGGTATCACAACGTCGCGAAAAGAACTCTGGCGCCCGATACTGATCGCCGCGCTAATCGTACTACTGGTCGAATGGTACGTCTATAATCGTCGAGTCCACCTTTAAGCATGACACATGTAACCAACGCAGCCCTTCCCGCAGAGCCCATTCCGACAGGCTCCGAGGTGATGAAATCTGCCATCAAGCATCTCGTCTGGTTTCGTCAGTCGGTTTGCCACGCAGCGTCAAGAGAGTGACTTCGGAGGGACAATTCCAACGGAATGGGGTGAACTCCCCTGCCCCACGACTGACGTGCAATATGGTCTGGTCTGCCTGAAAGACACCCGCGGCATACCGGGTTCCGTGCCAACTGGGGGCCAGCACGGCACCAACCAGCGGCAAGCAAACCTGTCCGCCATGGCAATGCCCAGCCAGCATCAAGTCAATGTGTTGCTGTTGTGCCCAACGGAACTGATCGGGTGTGTGCGCCAAGAGAATGCGAACTGGCACACCGTCCTCGTCATGCCGTGGACAGTCGGCAAGATCGACTGCCGGGTGATACCACGGCAACTCATTTCCAGCCAGCACAACTGGAGTCTGGCGAATCACGCAATCATCCCACCTGCCACCCAGGTCATGCAAACCAGTCGCGGTCAGCGCGGATCGCAACTCTGCCTCGTCGATATTGCGATCGTGATTTCCCAGTACAAAAAAGACGCCATAGGTAGCCCGCAACCGGCCAATCGTATCAGGAATCCAGTCGATACAAGCAGG
The DNA here is from genome assembly GCA_963578605.1 of Planctomycetota bacterium. Lineage (GTDB taxonomy): Bacteria > Planctomycetota > Planctomycetia > Pirellulales > Lacipirellulaceae > JAKVCB01. Next base: position 28,242 of record CAUZEA010000067.1, on the reverse strand, counting down.
GCACTCAATCAGGTCGCCAGTCAGCGCAATGATGTCTGGTTGCCACTGGTTAACACGTTCAACAACCTCGCTGAAATAGCGTTTGGTAATTCGTCCCGACATGTGAAGATCGCTGAGGTGGACAATTTTGATTCCGGCACGTTCGTCTTGGAGGCGTGGAATTAAGATTTGCTTTTCGTGAAACCGGGGCATCCCGATTTGGTTACCAGGCAAGCATCCCAGTAGCCTGGGAAAGCCTGGAGCCGTGAGGGGCTCTTTGAGATGTTTTCGAATGTCGACAACGTTGGTGTGATTAGCGAGTAACCCACCGCGCTTTTCTGAATGTCGTGCAAGCCAAAGTTTGTGAAATGCGGCTGCCACTAGCAGCACGTTCATGAGAATAATCCATCCCCAGACGATGCTGAGGATGCCATCCCAAGGTCCGATCCAGGCAGAAGTTCCCCGCTTCCAAAAGATACCTGCTGCGATCAATGGCAGGGTGACAAGTGCTATCCCACAGAAACTGGTCAGACCGTCAAGCAACAACCGGTTCCACGACACGGCGCGGAGCCGATTCACGAGGATGACCCAGAAGACAACGTGTCCGCAAAAGCCGAAGATTAACAACAGAGTTGCGAGAGCAACAGTCATTGAAAGTTAAAGCTTGCTCAAAATATTTCTTCGTTTAACGAATCCAAGCGTGAGTCAATCGCAAATCGAACCCTGCTGGGATTCCCTGGTTACGGTGCTTCTTGATTGACGATTTGTTGGACCGTCTCGAGAAGCTGGTCAAGTCGGAAAGGTTTGTAAAGAACCGCTTTGAGCCCAGCCTGACGAGCTTTAACGATCGAGTGCCCTGGGTCATATCCGAAGCCGGTCATTAGCACCAGGGGCACGTTTTGGAGAATGCTATTTAAGTTTACTAAAAGATCGTGACCCGACATGTCCGGGAGACGAATGTCGGCAATGATAATATCGTAACGCTGGTTTTTCTCCAGGTTGCGGACCATGAAGCGAGCTTCGCTACCATCATGTGCTGTTTCGACAATGCATTGATATCGCTCTAACAATGCATGAGCTGCGCTCCGAACTGACTCATCGGCATCGACGACGAGAACTCGCTTGCCGACTAATTCCGGGCGTTGCTCAACCCGCACTGCCGCTGGCTGAGCCTCAACGGGTGCCATCGACTGCCCAACCTTCTGAATCACCTGCTTGATATCGCGGGCACCGCGGAGGATCCGCTGCAGCCGTTCAACGACATCGGGTTCATGGCCGATGTATCGCTCCATGACGTTGACGGCATCGTTCAAGATCGTATCGACTGGCAACGCAACTGCACTGTGGATTGCTTCGACGCTGGCAGCCGCCGTACTTGCCCGCTCGGCAGCTAACAACTCTAGCGTATTCAGGGCAGCCGAAACATCACGGGTAAAAATCTCGAGAAACTGCAAATCACTTTCCGAAAATGCCCGCGGCTCCGGACTTTCGACGTTGAAGGTGCCAATCACCTGTTCGTGCTGCATGATCGGTACGGTCAGCGAACTCCGGGCGTCTTTGGCACCTTCAAGATAAAGCGGATCCTCACTCGTGTCCTCGCAAAGGTAACTCTTACCCGTGGCTGCCACGAACCCGGTAACACCATTGTCGATCGGTTTGGAAAATAATTGGCGGTGCTCTGCCTCTTGCTTCATTCCCACGGCGAGCAGTGGTTCCAAAACCCCGTTTACCTGATTGAGCATTCGGATCTCAACCATGTCAAATTGCATCACATCTTGAGTGCAATGAAGGATGTTCGACTTGAGTAACTCAATCCTCTGCTCGACATCCAGGTTGTCCACTTCATCGGCCGTCAAATCTGCCAGTTCGATACCAGCCTGGTGAATTGCAGCCAGTTTTAGTTGCTGTAGCATTTCGTCGGTCACATCCCTGATTGTCACGATTAAGTGCCGTGGAGATCCGACCTTTTCAATGACCGGGGCTGCATGAACTTGATAGAATGTGCTGTCACCACAACGGAGTGTCGACGCACTCGGGCGTCCGCTTGAAAGTGCAGTATGAAATGGGCAAAAATCGGGTCCCAAAATCTCGGGGCTTCCCAGTACGGAATAAAAGTTTGTGCCCACGATCTCCGACACCCCCGTCCATTCCCGCAGCCGTCCATTGCCCCAGATGACGATGTTGTCCGCGTCCAACAGTACGATACCATCCGGCATTTCTTGCAGGATGCGTTCGTTCTGAACAAGCCGTCCAACGTCAACTGCATCAGAAAAATGCTGGACGTCGGCGTACACGCCAACGTACTCACCGCGCGCCAGCAGAGCCAACGCACGCACTGGTGTATCAACCTTCACAAGCTCGACACCACTCCCGAGCCGACGTTGAAGATCTGCGGAATCATAGTGCGTACCACCAAGATAGAGAATCTTCGGTGGCGAATCCGCCTCTTTTGCCACCGGCGTAGGGGCAAGTCCGCGAGATGCAGTGGGTTCGGACACCGTTTGGCTCCGCGTGGGCACCGAGGGGATTTGTCCCGTCAACGGTGCACAGTTTGATAGAAAATACTGTCGCAGTGCCTTTTCTGTCACTCGCAACGTGTTACAGAATTATAAGTTGCTCTCAAAAAACCAACAACCATTAACTGAAAATAATAGAAGACATATTTACCTGCTATTGAGATCGGCCTGCCACCCGACATCTTCGCGGTAACTCACAGAGGACAACCACGTCCATATCAACCTCTCCGCCCCAACCCATCTGAATAAACAGCCCAACAGGACCTCGCATGCCAAACGGCCATCCCGGCCACTGGGCAGGAGGAAAAGCAGCTTCACCCATATCGTATGCCTCGATCCTGTGACCAGGGTAGAGTATTCGACACGACCGTTATACCGCGAACTCGACCACGCCCGTCGACCCACAAGCTCTCAAGCCGGGAGAGGATTTGACCAGCTGGTCCAACCGCAGCAGCACTTTATTCGACCGTGTCGCCCAGCTCTGGGTAGACCAAAACGCCCAACAAAGTGCTGCCCAACTGAACAATCGCTGGAAAACAGCTGAACAGTAACTTACCAATGAAGCCCAACTCTCAATGAAGCCCAACTCTCAATGAAGCCCAACTCTCAATGAAGCCCAACTGCTCATCAACAAGGTCGCAACTGTGCGGTCATCCCTCAGCCGCACTTATCCAGATTCAACTCCTCAGGTTGGACCACTAATGCTCCGAACCCATAGATCCTGATTTCTCCCTATAAATGGCCCATTTACCACGTTTCTCCCTCACTTGCACTCATTGCATTCCCATTTTCCGGAAACTACCATGAAAGGATCATCAGACCGGCGTGCGCCGGCAACTCTGTCGAAGTTTAGCGATCCGGGGGTCTTTACGACCGGAATGTTCCATTGCTGTGAACAAGCGACTGGGCTTCAGCCACCTAACTGACCCAGCCGTCCGGTTGACAGGAGCGAGAAGATGCAAAAGTTTGTGCAAACTGCTTTGGTGGGCTTTCTAGTAGGTAACTTGTTCTTCGATTCGGCATCCGCGTGCCGATATCTGGGTCGGGTTTGGCAAAGTGGGACCGCCTGCTGTCCCACCTATCGCTTGCCCAGGAATACCTGCTACAGGCCTTGTCGACCAGCAGCCTGTGGCAGGCCGTGCGGTTTTCAACTTTCGTGCACGGAAATGACTGGCGAAGCAATTTCGTGTTGCGACAAAGTTGCAGCTCCACAACATGCCGCCACCGTCGACAGCGAGGCGCCGAGCCAACCGATTCCGCTTGGCAGCACACCGACCTCGCCGCCGCCGCCCAACTCCCCTGTACCTGCTCGGCCCACACCACCTCCGACCCCAACGCCAGTCGAGCCGCTCCCCGTGACAACCTCTCCTTCGGATCTGGAACCCCAACCCGTAGTCGTGGACATTGATAAACCCGCCGGTGGAAAAGTCCCACCGGCAACTCCACAAGCGGCCCAAGATCACACAAAAAAATCGCCCGCAGCTTCAGAAAACATCGCAAGTGCCCTCACAAAAGACTCAATTGGCGATATCGTTACCCCCCAAACCAAAGCACCGGCACCTCCTATAAAAGAACCCGCACCGTTCATAAACGACCTCTCTGCCGGCCAACCGGCCGATGACACCGCTCCCGATCAGCCAGCCGAAGAGGCCGAAGACACCGTTACCATCGACAACCTCTTTGGCGACCAGCCGGCCGATGACACCCCTGCGATCGATAACCTCTTTGCCGACCAGCCGGCCGATGACACCGAAGACACCATTACCAACGATAACCCCTTTGGTGACCAACCGGCCGATGACACCCCTGCGGCCGATGACCTCTTTGCCGATCAGCCAGCCGAAGAGGCCGAAGACACCGTTACCATCGACAACCTCTTTGGCGACCAGCCGGCCGATGACACCCCGGCGATCGATAACCTCTTTGCCGATCAGCCAGCCGAAGAGGCCGCTGCCGATCAGCCAGCCGAAGAGGCCGATGAGGCCGTTACGATCGATAACCTCTTTGACGACCAGCCGGCCGAAGAGGCCGAAGACACCGCTGCGGCCGATGACAAGTCAGCGCAATCTGATGGCGCAGGTTTACCTGATGGGTATGGGGCGATTCTCGGCGAGCCCGGTGGTTTGGCAAGTGACAAATTGCGGTTTTGGGTCGACAACACGGGCCGCTTCGCGTGCCGTGGACGGATGATTCGAATGTTAAACCGTCATGTACGAATTCTCAAAGAGACGGGTAATACAACCACCGTTCCTTTTTGCCGTCTCAGCCAGGCCGATCTCAGATTCGTCACCCGTCAGGCGAGTGCGGCTCATGAACAGTCGCTCACGTACACCGTTGGGATGTAGCGCGGTTTAGTTGTAAATTGATGGTGGAATCATAAACCGCCACCTTTTGGTGGCGGTTTTTTCTATGACCGGCACAACCAGTCTGCGACCCGCTCGGCTGCTTGCTCACCACTGTGAACGCACTGAGGAATCCCAACTCCCTGAAAGGCATTACTTGCTATCTCCAGACCGGGTTGATTGGCGATTTGCTGTTCAATGCGGTTCACTCGGTCAAGGTGTCCCACGTGATATTGCGGCATTGCCGCGTCCCACCGGGCAACGTCAACGACCTGTGGATCACCACGTATTCCGAGCAGAGATGACAACTCTTGCAGGACAAGTTCAATTAAATCTTGCTCCGATTGTGCAACCAGTTCAGGTTGCAGCGCGCCGCCCACAAAGGTGCGCACCAGCACATACCCACTGGGGGCTCGGCCGGGGAATTTCTCACTTGCGTAACTGGTGGCAATGATACGGCGTGCTTCGATTTGCGGGACCACAAATCCGAACCCGTCGAGAGGTTGGCAGAACTGGTCACGGCGAAAACCTGTGCTGACGACCACCGAGCTGGCGTACTCGATTTTGTCGAACTGGTTGGCTAAATCAGCATTGGTTTTGTGCAGCAGTCGAGTGGCGGAAGGGCCAGGAAGGGCCAAGATAACGGCATCGAAGGATTCGGCAGCAGGCTGAGTACTGAATGCAAGCCGCCACTGACCCGAATCTTGTTTTTCGATTCTTTCAACCGCTGTTCCGCGACGGATAGTAACAACCTTGAGCTTCTTTTCGATGGCTTCAACCAGGCTTCCCATCCCTCCGGCTGGTGCGAGAAACATGCCGTAACGGGCACCGCTTTCGGGAGTTGCTTGTGAATCTTCCTTACGGTTCCGTTTCCGGTCCCATTGGGCGCGCAGCAAACTTCCCAATTGAGCTTCCGATTCGAGAAACTGAGGCATGGTGGCTGCCATGCTAAGCTTCTGCGGATCCGCTGTGTAGATACCCGCGAGTAGTGGCTGTACAAGTCGCTCGAACACCTCGCGACCGAGTCGACGGGTGGCAAACGAGGCAACACTTTCATCCAGAGCGGTGTTGTCTTCTGCTGTTGGTTTCCGGGCAACCCATGGCTCGGCGAGCAATCGCAATTTCCCCCAGGGACTCAACACCGAGGAGGTCAAAATGGGCCAGAGTTGCTGTGGCTCCATGATCAAAAAACCTTTGGGAATACGGTGGAGTTTACCGTTCCGAACCACCGCAGCCCGACGTCCCGACTCATGCGTCGGCAGTAACTGTGGCGTCAAACCCACGCGCCTACACAAATCGACTGCCCACGGAAACTTGGTGATGAAACTATCGGCGCTGCGTTCGATAAGAAAACCACTGGTGTTGACCGTCTCCAACACGCCACCCAAGCGCCCAGTAGCTTCAAAGAGTACCGTTTGGCCATGCGGCAACAATTCGGAAAGTCGATGTGCCGCTGCGAGGCCGGTGATTCCCCCACCGACAACCGCGACTCGCCGGGCCGCTGATGGCTCCTGCTTTCGATCAGGCACACTCATGGCCAACCAATCTTGGTGCAGCGTCCCTGTCGCACGGTCCACGAGCCATGCGGAGGGTCATTTGAAATGCCGACTTGGATTCCAAGGCCAATACGATTTTGGCTTTACGCCCAGACGATACTCCAATCCTGACGCGAGTGTCAGGTTTTGGTGAAAGTCGGCCGAGTCATCCACGAACACAAGGTTATCCATCAGTTCGACCCGAGCCGCCAACCATCTGCGTACGGGCCAATTCACTCTCAGCCCCACAGGCAAAGTGAAGGGACTTGCCTTAAAGCGGTTGACCCAAAGAAAAGGAGACTGAAAAACGGTGGGATTGTTGTGGGATCACTCCGACCTGTGAATGCAAACCGGGCATGAAGCAGGGCTACTGCCCGACAATCACACGATTTGTAGTGTTAGCGGAAACAGCATCGTCGGTTGGTTTTTTAACATCGTCCGTGGCTGTGACGGAAGGTAGGATCGTCGCGTAAACGTTGCAGTGGGCCCCATAGTTCTTGCCAAGGTCCGTCACAATATTGACCTTGTCCTCAACTTTGCCCGGTTTTCCGTTGGCTGTAAACTGGAATTTAACAATATGCCGCGTGGCAGGTTCAGAAGGGGTTTGAAACTTGAGAGAGTCGTCGTCGCAATAGATATCAACGATTCGAAACGGTTGTTTCCCGCGAACAAGCACTTTCTTTGAAACCTCTTGTCCCTGAGCAACTTCGCCAAAAACGACCGAATTTGGCGCCACGGAAATAACCGGGACAACCTTGCCCTCGATAAGGACTGGAATCCGCTGTTCGCTCCTGTCGTTGGTAACGAGCACCAACTGATCCCGCAAGTTCCCAGCTGGCGCCGTATCTTTGAGGCGAACCAGCAGATCGTAAGAAACGCGACCCGAGTTTCGATCGCGTTGTATCAACTCTACTTCGAGGTCTTCGCTCCGGCTAAGCACATCGGTTATTTGCCAACGGCTGCGCCCGGCATAGCTCACATTAATCCGCTGTTCGGCCTGAGTTCCCTGATCCACCGACTCAAATCGTACGGCCCCCGGCTTGAAGACCACATCGCCACGTATTTCGCCATTGACTCGTAATTGTGCCTCGCCAGAACGTCTGACCCCCTTGTTGTCGGTCCACTTCATTTTGACAGTCAGGGTAGCGCCTTTGACACCCGTAAACGTACGGGTATTGTATTTAGCGATGATGTAGCCCGTTTCATGTGTTTTCAGGAGCTTCGTTTCGATTGACGGCGTGGTACAGCCACAACTGGAACGCACCCCGGTAAACTCGATGTCCTGCCGATACGGATTTTTGACGGGAAACCGATACGTGACATCAGCGCCCCGAGCCACCGTGCCAAAGTCATGCTCCCGGCCCGCGACGAACATTTCGTTGGCCCATTGTTGGGCATTCGTGACTCCAGCCACTGCCAGAATCAGTGAGAAAGCCACGTAGCAGAAGGAATTTTTACACATTGGTCTGTTCCCCCATCCTTCTCCGGGTCACTATTTCTCAACAAATCGCGTTCAACCGCCCATTTCGACGTGACATCTTGACGAGAAAAGCCTCCTGCAAACTGCATTATATGCTAATCGTCCTACAGGGGTGAGACAACTCAAGAAAACGTACCCCTGACCGGATGTAGGGACTGTTTGCTAGAATGCGAGACGGCATACCTTATTTCCCGCAAGGTTCGACCAAACATGGCTGCTTACGATCACGTCACAATTATCGGTGTAGGGCTGATTGGCGGGTCTATCGGTTTGGCCTTGCGGGCCCACGGACTGGCGACCGAAATTGTAGGGGTTGGGCGGCGGGAAACGAGTTTGGCAACCGCTCGGGCTGTGGGTGCCGTCGACCGCACCACCACCGACCTGACCGCCGGCGTAGACCAGGCTAACCTCGTTGTCGTTTGTGCACCGGTATGCTCCATCACCGACCTGGTGAGCAAGGTGGCAGAATCGTGCCCTGCCGACTGCCTGATCACCGACGCGGCCAGCACCAAGGCAAAGATTGTTGCCCAGATTGAGCAACGGCTGGCGCCGGCGTTGAACGGCCCCAGTTTTGTTGGCAGCCATCCCCTGGCCGGTGACCATCGGGCCGGGCCACAGCACGCCCGCGGCGACCTTTTTGAGGGGCGTGTGGCCGTCGTCACTCCAACAGCAACGACACCTGCTGAAGCGATTGAAAAGGTCAGCCAATTCTGGCAGCAACTCGGTGCAAGAGTGCTGAAGATGAGCCCCGCCGAACATGACCAGGTCGTGGCGGTGACCAGCCATCTGCCTCACCTGGTCGCGTTTGCCCTGGCCGGATCAACACCCGAATCGGCTGGACCCTTGGCCGCGAGCGGATGGTACGATACAACGCGGATAGCCGCTGCCGAGCCCGAATTATGGCAGCAGATCTTTGCGTCGAACGATCAAGCGTTGTTCGAGGCACTCGATAATTTTGAGGCGATGGTCAGTTCCTTGAAACGTGCCATTCTCGACAACGACAAGGTTGCTTTGGTGGATTTGCTACAGGAGGCGAAACGGATTCGCGATGCTTTGGGAAGTTGACATTCATCCTGCTGAAGGCCAACCCGACCTGGTAGGTCAGCGGACCGCCGCTGCCGCCGAAGAAATGAATCTGCTGGCCGGAATGGCTGTTGCGACAGCTCGTGGATTTCTGATCCAGGGAGACGGACTCGACGCCGCAACCATACGCCGCGTGGCGAGCGAACTTCTCGCAGACGGCGTCGTTGAGCAAACGATTGTCGGCAAGGTTGGCGACGCCTGCCTCAGTGCCACTCCTTCCCATATTGATTCCCACGACAATAACCTCCCGGCACAACTCATCTCGGTACTGCCCAAGGCCGGAGTGATGGATCCGGTTGCGCAAAGTGCCCAGGAGGCTATCGTCGATCAAGGCATCGAAACCACTGCCGTTCGCACACTCCGGAAGTACTGGTTCGCCAATTCCAGCAGGCAAACTGTTCAAACGGTCGCTTCTCGCATTCTAGCGAACGACGCGATCGAGCAGGTGGTGTTCGGACCTCTAAACATGAACCGTCTGGAAATTGGCAGCACCTGTGAGTTTCAACTCCAGAAAGTCTCCTTGAGCGATCTGGACGACGAAGGTTTGATGCAACTCAGCCGTACGGGACAGCTGTACTTGCAATTGGCCGAAATGCAGACCATCCAGCACTACTTTGCCGACCTCGGCCGGGCCCCAACAGACATCGAACTGGAAACAATTGCCCAAACCTGGAGTGAGCACTGCAGCCACAAGACGCTTGCCGGCCGCATTGCATATCACGACGAAAATGGCCCGCGAAGATTCGAAAACATGCTCAAGGAAACGATCTTTGCTGCCACCCAGCAAATTCGCGCCCAACTGGGAAATGATGACTGGTGCGTTAGCGTATTCGAAGACAATGCGGGAATCGTACGGTTCGACGAGCGGTATAACGTGGCGTTTAAGGTCGAAACCCACAATCATCCCTCCGCCCTGGAACCTTATGGCGGTGCCAACACCGGCATCGGCGGGGTCATTCGGGACATCATGGGAACTGGGCTGGGTGCTAAACCTGTTTGCAGCACTGACGTGTTTTGCTTTGCCTCGCCCGATACACCCGAGGATGACATCCCACCAGGAGTCTTGCATCCACGCCGAGTCATGCGTGGGGTGGTAGAGGGGGTTCGCGACTACGGCAATCGGATGGGAATCCCAACCGTCAACGGAGCCATCTATTTCGATGAACGTTACCTGGGTAATCCACTCGTTTATTGTGGAAATGTAGGTCTGATACCGCAAGAAAAGTCCCACAAGGAACCACAACCCAATGATCTGATTGTTGCCGTTGGTGGGCGGACCGGTCGCGATGGAATTCACGGCGCCACCTTCTCCAGCGCCGAGTTGACCAGCCAAAGTGAAGAGCTCTCTGGCGGGGCCGTCCAAATTGGCAATGCAATCGAGGAAAAGAAAGTACTCGACATCTTGTTGACCGCCCGCGACAGAGAGCTCTATTCTGCAATCACCGATTGTGGGGCAGGCGGATTCAGCAGTGCCGTCGGCGAGATGGGTGAGACAATCGGTGCGGAGGTGTGGCTCGATCGGGCCCCGCTCAAGTACCAAGGGCTTTCCTATACAGAAATCTGGATCTCCGAGGCCCAGGAGCGGATGGTCCTGGCAGTCCCCGAAAACCGTTGGGAAAAACTCGCAGAACTCTGCCAATCCGAAGGAGTTGAAGCGACCGTGATCGGGCGGTACGTCCCCACTGGCCGCCTCAAGCTCAAGTATCGCGACCATGAGGTCGCCGATCTCGACATGCAGTTCCTCCACCACGGCCGACCACCCGTGGTGCGCGAAGCAACGTACAAAGTCTCCGAAGTCAAGCCGCTCGCGCCACCCGCAAAACTGGACTACACCGATGATCTGCTCCGCGTGCTTCGGTCACTGAATGTGGCAAGTAAGGAATGGGTTATCCGCCAGTACGACCACGAAGTACAAGGGAGCAGTGTCATCAAGCCGCTCGTGGGAACAACCTACGACGGGCCGAGTGACGCGGCAGTGGTGCGACCCGTACTCGATTCGCGCCGCGGTATTGTGATTGCCTGCGGGATGAATCCGTACTACGGTGATCTCGATACCTACCACATGGCAGCCAGTGCGTTGGACGAAGCAATTCGTAACTGTGTCGCCGTGGGCGCTGACCCAAGCCGGATTGCCGTTCTCGACAATTTTTGTTGGGGAGATTGCGAAAAACCGGAAACGCTCGGGACACTCGTGCGGGCAGCTCTCGCTTGCCATGATGGTGCCGTCGCCTTGGGGACCCCTTTCATCAGCGGAAAAGACAGCCTGAACAACGAATTCAGTTTCGCAGATGCCAACGGCCAGCGGCAAACAATCGCCATCCCACCCTCGTTGTTGATCAGCGCGCTGGGACAGGTCGACGACGTGGCCAAATGTGTCACGATGGATCTCAAGCAGGCTGGCAATCTTCTCTATCAGGTGGGCACAACCAAGAATGAGCTCGGTGGTTCGCATTTTGCCCTGGTGAACAACCTCACCGGAGGCCAGGTCCCGGTGGTTGATTTTGATGTGGCGCGGCAAACTTTCGAGGCAATTCATCGTTCGATCCAGGCCGGATGCATCGTTTCCTGCCATGACTTGAGTGAGGGAGGACTGGCCGTAGCGGCGGCAGAAATGGCGTTTGCTGGGGGACTGGGAGCCTCGATTGATCTCGACCAGGTATCCCCCGGCTTGGCTTCAGATCGCAACGGGACCATCCCGACCGTGGTCCTTTTGTTTGCCGAGTCAAACAGTCGCTTCCTGTGTGAGGTCCCGCCGCATTGCGCCGCCAGATTTGAGGAGTTACTTGCCGGTTTGCCGGTTTGCCGTATTGGCGAAGTTCGCCATGACCAAGAATTCGTCATGGAGTGCAACCAGGAAGAATCCCCACGAATTCAGTTGAACATCCATGCGGCAAAGGAGGCATGGCAAATGCCCTTCAGCTGGTAACAAGCTCGCCCGTACCATAATGAAATCGTGCGTAACCCGTAAACAATCCATATCCAAGATCACCTGGATTTGAATCAGGCCTATGACTCCGCCACGTGCGATTATTCTCCGTGCGCCAGGGACGAACTGCGACAACGAAACTGCGTTTGCCTTCGAAAAGGCCGGCGGCCAGGCTGAATCCGTTCATATCAATCAGCTGGTGGAAGCACCACACTTATTGGCCAAGTATCAGATTCTTTGTGTGCCAGGCGGATTCAGTTACGGTGATGATATTGCCGCTGGCCGTATCTTTGCAAACCAATTGCGCCACCACGTAACAGAAATGCTCACCGAATTCCACGCGGGCGGTAAACTAATTCTCGGAATCTGCAATGGATTTCAGGTGCTGTTAAAAGCAGGTTTGCTCGCCCCCGAAGATGCTGTCGGACCGGTCGCGACCCTGGCGTGGAACGATTCAGGAAAATTTGAAGATCGCTGGGTGCAACTGCGGGTGGTCGGAGACCAGTGCGTTTTCCTTAGCGGTATTGCTGCGATCGAGCTTCCCGTCGCTCACGCAGAGGGTAAATTCGTGACGCGTGATTCCGCCACGCTCGAAGCGATCGCATCCAGTCAACAGTTGGTGTTACGGTACGTGACCCAATCGGACCCGCAAGCCAGCGACGTACCGTATCCCCAAAATCCAAACGGTTCTCAGGCAAACCTGGCCGGGCTTTGCGACGCTACGGGACGGATTTTTGGCCTGATGCCACACCCGGAACGGTTCCTGGACCCCACCCAACACCCCAGCTGGACACGTCGGAAAATGCCCACAGAGGGGGACGGCCTGCGGCTCTTTCAAAACGCAGTCCGTTACTTCCTGTAGTTCCCCACCACCAGCCGGAACTCAAATTTTCCCCACAGCACATCACAGCGAACACCACTAGCGCATTATGTGGCAAGGTATTGAAGGACATGACGAAGTCGTTGATCGATTCCGTAAAACGTTGCGCCATGGCCGTCTGGCAAGCACTTACCTGTTTGTCGGCCCAGCTGGGATCGGCAAGCGGACGTTTGCACTTCGCTTGGCGCAATCGCTACTGTGCGGACAGGTTCCCGACGAACAGCTGACCTACTGTGGTGAGTGCGAATCGTGCCGTCTCGCGGCGGCCGGCACCCATCCCGATCTGCTGGTTGCTCAACTGCCTGAGGGGAAAAGCACGCTCCCGATCGAACTTTTTATTGGTGATCGTGATCACCGCCACCAGACGGGACTCTGCCACCATTTTTCGCTCAAGCCATTTCTGGGAAATCGCCGAATTGCGGTCATTGATGATGTAGACCACTTTAGTCAGGAGAGCGCCAACTGCTTGCTCAAAACGCTGGAGGAGCCGCCCCCGGATTCACTGCTGATTCTCATTGGGACCAGTCCCAGCCGACAGCTCCTCACCATCCGCTCAAGAGCTCAATTGGTCCATTTTAGCCCCCTCTCACAGGAAACGTTCCTGCGTCTGGCAATCGCCAACGGGATTGTGGAAGATCTGGCCGCTGCCCAGCGGCTCGCCGGAATCAGCAACGGCAGCCTGGAGCGGGCCCGGCAACTCGCTGCCCCGGAACTGTGGGAATTCCGCGGGATCTTATCCCGATATCTTGATCAACCAGAAATAGACGCCGTCGGAACGGCTGAACTCGTATCCGATTTTGTGGACAAGGCTGGTAAAGAGGCTTCGGCCCGACGAGCACGCCTGAAAACGGTTCTCCAGTTTGCCGCCGACTTTTATCGGGAAAAGATGCGAAATGATCACCGGGTCGAGACCATCGGTCAACTCGACCATTGCCTGAAAGCCGCCGAATACATCGATCGCAATGCCAACCAGGCAACCCTCATTCAATGGTGGGCCAGCCAATTAGGGCTCCGCAGATCGACTCCTGCTCATCCTGCTGGGACGCTCGATCCCTCTTGTTGACATGCCTACCGACGGTGTTTAGACTCCTAGCTTTTACCGGGCGGGAGGCGTCGTCCGTAGACGGGGAGCTTGGTCCAGCGGTTGGAAAGTTGCGGCGGTAGAAAACCACGTTGCGGTGACGCCACGACCCCTTGTATTCTTGAGTTGCGATCAAGCACACAGCTGACCCCGTTCTCTGATTCAGCCAATCTCAACAATTATTACCAAGGAGAAACGCAAGTACGCTATGAATCCAATCGTATATATTGTTCCGATCGTTGCTGTGCTTGCCTTGATTTACGCGATGATCCGTGCCTCTTGGGTCCGGGCTCAAGACCCGGGCACCGAGCGGATGCAGATGATCGGCACCTGGATTGCCGACGGCGCCATGGCGTTCTTGTCGCGGGAGTATCGCGCACTTGCCATTTTTGTCGTGGTACTGGCCATCTTGTTGGGTGTGACCAACCAAGCCATCTCAGGTGATAAAGAAGATACCAATGGTCTGATCGCCGTCTCCTTTGTCCTGGGTGCTTTTTGTTCTGCACTGGCTGGGTTCTTTGGCATGAAAACAGCCACGCTGGCAAATACCCGCACCGCGGCAGCAGCCCGGGGAGGCCTCAACACGGCACTGCAAGTCGCCTTCACCGGTGGATCGGTAATGGGGCTTTCGGTCGTCGGGCTGGCACTCTTGGGACTTGGTTCGCTGCTGTTCATTTATCTCAAAATATATCCCACAGCCGTTGACGGGCATGGTCCCTTAATGCTGGTCTTGAACATTCTCTCCGGTTTCTCGCTGGGGGCCTCTTCGATCGCACTCTTTGCTCGTGTTGGTGGTGGTATTTATACCAAGGCGGCTGATGTGGGCGCAGACCTCGTTGGTAAAGTCGAAGCGGGAATCCCTGAAGACCATCCGCTCAATCCGGCCACGATTGCCGATAACGTGGGAGACAATGTGGGTGATGTGGCTGGCATGGGAGCCGACCTGTTCGAATCGTACGTCGGGGCGATCATCTCCTCCATGATTCTCGGCGCCACCTGGTACGTTGGGCTGACCGCTGTCGATCCCGAGGCCAGCCTGGGCATGAACGCCGTCTATCTGCCGCTGGTGATCGCCACGATCGGTATTATTGCGTCGATCATCGGCTTCTTTTTCGTGAAAACCAAAGAGGGGGGCGATCCCCAAAAAGGACTCAACCGGGGAACCTTTGGGGCTGGCATCCTGATGATCATTGCCACGGTTGTCGCCATCAAAATAATGATTCCTGGTCCCGTTGACGTCGTAGATATTATGACGGGCAACGTCGAGACCTATTCCTGGTTTGGGATTGCAACCGCCGTCGTGGCGGGTTTGATTGCCGGTATTGCCGTTGGCCTGCTCACGGAATACTACACGGCTACGAACCGGGCACCCGTCGAATCCATTGTCGACTCTTCACGAACTGGATCGGCCACAACGATCATCCAAGGTATCGCTGTAGGAATGAATTCTACAACGTACCCCGTCCTGGTAATCGCCCTGGCCATACTCGTTGCCTATACGAGCGCCGGTCTTTATGGGATTGCGATGGCGGCACTTGGCATGCTCTCGACGATCGGGATCCAGCTTGCTACCGATGCCTACGGGCCAATTGCCGACAACGCCGGTGGCGTTGCGGAAATGGCCCAACTCGGGCGGGATGTCCGTGCCCGAACTGACAAACTCGATTCGGTGGGCAACACGACCGCGGCGATTGGCAAAGGGTTTGCCATCGCCTCAGCTGCTCTGACGGCACTCAGCCTGACTGCGGCGTTCCTGACAAAAATGGGAGGTCACGTTAATCTCGATGCGGCCAATCCGTATGTGTTGGTGGGACTCTTGATTGGCTGCATGTTGCCGTTTCGCTTCTCTGCCATGGCCATGGTAGCGGTTGGCAAAGCTGCCCAGGATATGATTCGAGAAGTTCGTCGCCAATTTGAGGAGATTCCGGAACTGCGACCGGCACTGGTTGCTGCCAAGCAAGCCGAAAGCGAAGAACGCGATCCCTCGCCCGAAGAGGCCAAAGTAATTCAAGCTGCCGATGGCAAGGCCGAGTATTCCCATTGCGTTGAAATTGCGACCGGTGCGGCGATCCAAAAAATGATCGCGCCTGGCCTGATGGCGGTCATTGTCCCGGTGGCAATTGGCCTCTACAACGTCAACATGCTCGGAGGGCTGCTGATCGGCGTTACCATCTCTGGTGTTTGCCTGGCAATCTTCCAATCGAATTCAGGTGGTGCATGGGACAATTCCAAGAAACAGGTGAAGGAAGGAGGGCGCGCCAAATGGGGCAATGATTTTGAAGAAATGCACAATGCAACCGTTGTCGGCGATACCGTGGGCGACCCGTTCAAAGATACTTCGGGGCCGTCGCTCAATATTTTGATCAAGTTAATCAGTGTGGTGGCAATGATCATCGCCCCCTTGCTCATGGCATGGCATAACCTCCACCCATCGGACGAAGAGGCTTCAATGCCTCCAACGCACTACCAGGTGAGTTCCGACCACCCGGATCGATAGAACGAAGTGGGACCGCCTCAGACAGGTAATTGCTGCAGGCAACGCCTAGTAAGAGAGCCCCTCAAACAGCAACAACTGGGATGGCAAGAATTTGCCTGATTGGAGGTCGGCGTCAAGCCGTTTCGCCAGTCGTCGGCCCATTGCCAATTTGGCGGGCTTCGTGAGGATCAATTTTCGCTGCTTGACGGTTCTCACGCTGAATCGCCTCATACACTTCGCGACGGTGTACCGGGATTTCTCTGGGAGCCTGAATTCCAAGTCGCACCTTATCTCCGCGAACGTCAACGACCGTCACCACGACGTTATCGCCGATGACGATGCTCTCATCACGTTGACGAGACAAGACAAGCATGTTTGGCTCCCCATCATTGACTGAGGATCGGACACTGCGTTACGCCTACCAGACCAGCTGGGTGCAAAATGGCCTGTTGTTCCGGTCACACCGAAGATCCGGGTTACTTCACCCGAATCCCTGCTCACCGGTTTTCGCACTGTTAGCAGCATCGGCCGCAAGAAGTCGGCAACTCAAGATCACCGCGCCACGTACCGGTTGTAGGGGAGCGATAGACGTCTAAAGCAGAGAATTAAAAGCAAAAGCATTACAGTCGATTCAGTTGTTATGAGCCCGACAACGAGAAAACCGCTTCCTGTCCGCTCCCCGACCGCTACGCAGTTCTCCGCAACGGTAACGTTGCTTTGACAAGATGTTGAACTGCATGGTCGTCTTTGGCAACGATCTGGCGTCCGGCGCGTTGCTCAAGATTAATCACCACGGGAGCTTTGAGGTTCAGAGCCAATGAACCACCCGACTTGCTGACGATCACAAGGACTTGTGCAGCCTCTGGCGTAGGAAGCTTGAGCGGTTCCAAGTCGCGCGCCCGCACACGAACGTGGTAATCATTCACAAAGCGACGTGGACTCACAACAGCAAGTGCCACGTCGGCATGATCGAGGCTTTGCAACCAGCCCAGCAGAGGATTATCAGCGTCAGCCAAAAGCGCCCAACGGCAACATGACTCCATGCCGATCAGTCCGTTGTCAAAGGTGATCACGTCAGTCTCGTCGAATTCAACTTTTCCAAAACGCGTTGTTTCAATCTGCATCGGTTCTGCCCTCATTCACCTTCCGGTGCATAGCCATGTTGATTCCTCCCAGGGAGGATCTTACTGGAACATCTCCTCAAACATCGCGACAATCAGTTGTCCCGGGCCGGAACAGGAACTTTTTGAAGTCTCTTGCGAGAACATGCTAGCACCGGGCACCAAGCTACCATCTTTAAGATCGGCCAGTCGGCAATCACATAGCAAGAAAAACCAGAGGGTGAACTGCCGTGGTGCCAGCAGACACCGCGGAGCGGGCTATAGCCGTTTTAGAACCCGTCGTGGACTGGCGATACGATTGGTCGATTTCTTCCCTGGAACCCTCACTTTATCGGGAATGCAGGTTCCAGAGAGAAAATCGTTCCCGTCTGCCCGGGTACGACAACATCGAAAATGGGCTCCATGAAAACGAAATCGAGAACGCTGAGCCGTAACAAGCTGGCCCCGGTTCGCAACGATGCCCCCAGGGCAAACTGTCTGGCTGAGAGGTCTGAAACCGGCTCGACGTCGGCTGGTAGGTGCTATCGGCAAGACATGCCGGTCATCGTAGGGTCAACGGCAATTGCTCCGCAGAGAACCAGAAAGACTGGAAGAACCGCTGGCTTACTGCGGAGGCCGGGCAGTCGCAATTAACTCGGCGGCTCCATCAGCCAGCAACTGCTCCGCAACTTGCTGGCCAAGCTCGCAGGCATACCGAAGTGGCCGTACCGCTGCCGAAAACGTGCGTTGCTGCCCGTCGCCACTCAAAACCGCTGCAGCCAGCTTTAACTCTCCGTCAGGCTGGATGGTTGCCAGGGCGCCAATCGGCGCCGAGCAGCCCGCCCGCAAATGGGCCAGGAGCGATCGTTCCGCTGAAACCTCGGCATGCGAATCAGGGTTGTCTAACTCGGCAAGTGCCATGGTCGTGCGTTGGTCGTCAACACGGCATTCAAGTCCAAGTGCACCCTGCCCCACCGCTGGTAACATCATTTCTGTCGAAAATGATTGGGTGATTCGATGCTCAAGACCAAGCCTCTGAAGACCAGCCTCGGCCAGTACGATTGCATCGTACTGGCCATCATCGAGTTTCGCCAATCGGGTATCGATATTGCCGCGAATCCCAACCAGTTGTAAATCAGGCCGCAAATTCAACAACTGCGCGATCCTTCGAATACTGCCGGTTCCTACGCGCGCTCCTGCAGAAAGCTGTTGGTATGAATCGGCAACATTTGAAATAAGAACATCTGCCGCACTGGCCCTCAGGGGGACGGCGACCAGTTTCAGTCCGTCAACCGACTCGGTCGGCAAATCTTTGAGGCTATGAACGGCAAAATCAACGGTGTGGCCCAAGAGAGCACGCTCAAGCTCTTTGGTGAAGAGACCTTCCCCACCGAAGGTGCCAAGGGCTCCTGCTTGTTGATCCCCTCGGGTCGTGATTTCGACAAGTTCAAGGGTATGACCAAGATGCCGCAGCTCCCCGGCAACCCAGTCCGCCTGCGAGCGGGCCAACTTGCTGCTGCGAGTGCCAAGCCGAAGCGGAGATGAAGGCGATGAATTCATCTAAATATTAAACTCGATTTCCGGTAATTCTGTCGATGTGACTCATCCCGGAAAAAACGAGATTTGGGCCGGGACCGGTCGGAGGTGGCAGCGGCTGTTTATTCCCGGCCAACGATCGAGGCTCGCAGAATATCGCCTCAAGCTGCCCCAACCGCGGTTTAACCGGGACAAGTCTGGCAAAGCCCACCGGCGTCACAGACCATGATCCAACCCCCAATGCTCAAGTGGCGGAGCCCGGAGCGAGAGTCCCCGGAGCAAAAGTCAAGGAGTGGTCGACACGTTTGAGGTGTTGGAAATTGGCGTCTGTCCAAGGGGCGCGGGTACCGCGGTCTCCTGCCTGGCTTCAAAAACCTCCATCAACTGTTGGGGCGGAACCACGACACCGCAACTGATAATAAACTGGAAAGCCTGCTCAACCGTGATGTTCAAATCGACGGTTTCACTTTTCTTGACCGTCATCGTGTAGCCAGTGAAGGGCATTGGCGAAGTTGGAACAAGAAGCGAGAGAACCGGTTCATTGGCGGCAGAACGGATATCAAGCATACTCTCGCCGGTAACCAGGCCGAGCGACCAGATACCCTTGCGAGGGTATTCGACAGCCACAACTCGTGAGTACTCCAGATCAGAATCGGTAAACAGGAAGTCTGTGACTTGTTTAACCGACGTGTAAACGTTGCGTACAAGCGGAAGGTGATGGATCAATCGCTCGAACCGATTCCAGAAAAACCGCCCCGCACCTGCAGCTATGAATTTCCCGAGCAGGTAAAGTACCAGCACGAAAAAACTCAAAAAGACCGGGATGACATACTCGCGTCGCAACCATTCTCTTTCGATGTAGTTAAGGTAGATCTCCTTGGCCGTTGCGGTCTCAATTGCCTGTTTGCCGATATGGGACTCAACCTTGTCGTAGACCTTCAGCGGAACGAGGCGATTGTCCACGGCGACATGATAGTCGGCGCCATCGATCTGCGCCAAGCCGAACTGATCGAGATGAATGTTGCCTGCCGGCTGGATGTCGGCCGTTTCAACAAAGGCCCAGCGCGCAAAATCTTCCAATGGCTCAAGCAGGCGATCTGCAATCGTGTTGCCAATCCACAAAAAGATGGCAATGGTGAGCAGGGGCGGAAGAAGTATCCCCAACCCCCGCAGCACAGCGCGGCGGAAGGGATTGAGCTTCTTTTTCCGCTTGCCTAGTTTTGTGTTGGGAGGAACCATTCGTTCGACCTTGGCTGGACGTATTAATTCTTGCAACCGGCTGGGTGAAGACAAGTGGACAGCAGATCCCGAGTAACGGTACCGTAACCCTTTTCCGGATCAAATTCGCTAAAATCGCCGTTCGTCAACGACCTGTTTCGCGAAATACCGAATGAGGACATTTCAGCAACTATGCTGCGGCGCTGCGGACGACAGTTGCCACGGTCACGTGTACCACTCCAGCCGCTTTCAACAGCCGGGTGGCCGCGTTACATGTCGAGCCAGTCGTCATAATATCATCGACCAAAAGTACCCGAGTACGCTGTAAACCATAGCCTACCCCTAGAGCCATCGCACCACGCAAATTCCGAACCCGCTGCTGTGGCGATAAACCGGACTGTGGCAACGTGTTACGATGTCGACACAAAATCCCCGGCCGAACCGGCACGTGGAGTCGTCGCCCCAGAACTTCGGCCAAAATCGCGGCTGAATTCGTGCCGCGCTGAGTTCGCCGTAACCAGTGCATCGGGACTGGCGTGATGAAATCTGGCTGCGCCTCAAGCAGCCGGTCACGACAGTACACCCACATTAGTTCACCGGCTGCCAACGCGAGCGATTCCCCGGAGCTTTTTTTCATCCTCAGCACAATATCCCGAAAACGACCGCCGTAGTGCCCCAAGGCAATTGCCCTGTCGAAATCGAGTTTGCAACCGGAGCAGTGGGGACAGGCACCTGAACTGCCCAGTTGCCCGCAACCACAGCGAGAACAAAACGGGGGTTGGTAAATCTGTAGTTGCTCAAGGCATTCGGCACAAAACAGATTTCGCTCGCGACTCGAATTGGGTGTTAACTCGTGACCACATGCAAAACAGGATGGAGGAAACACCAAATTGAGGGCCGCGTCGCAAAAAGTCTGAATCCTCCCTTGCATGGCAGTCGTTTCGCCTGTCTGGTTCACGAATTCCCTCAGAGTCGCGATCACAACGGCAACTCATGAGCGGCCCATTCCGCTCAGCTAGCACTGCCCCCTATTGTAACGTCATGTTGACCTGCTTTCATCTGCTTGAGTATTCTCCCAACTCCAGCCACCATCCCCTCATAGCCACGTCCTATGCCACGCATCATTGACTGCTATCTTCTCAAGCAATTTGTACAGGTCCTGGGGATTTGCTTCTTCAGCATGGCTGGGTTGTATGTAGTGATTGACGCCTTCGGCCACCTCGATCATTTCACTGATTTCGCCGATGAGAACGGCAATTTGTTAGTGATCATGGCTGAATACTATGGCTATCGCACGCTTGAATTTTTCGATCGCACCAGTGGAATTTTGGCACTCATCGGGGCCATGTTTACCGTCACTTGGATTGAACGCCACCAGGAGATGACCGCCCTGTTAGCCGCAGGAATCCCTCGCCTTAGAATCCTCCTACCGGTACTCATTGCTGCAATTTGTGTCAGCTTTCTGGCAGCCGCCAACCGCGAACTCGTGATGCCAAATGTTCGGCACAAATTGGCACTCGATTCCAAAAATCTGGGTGGCGACAAAAGTGCTGATTTACAACCCAGCTTCGACAGCGCAACCAGCATCCTGCTCGCTGGCGACAAAGTTGTGCCGAAAGACCAGATTATTCAACACCCTAACTTTGTGATGCCGGCCAACCTGACAACTTACGGAAAACAAATCTCGGCTGACAAGGCACAATATTTTGCTGCCCAACCAAACCGCCCCAGCGGTTATTTGTTTAGCGGCGTGAAATCACCAAAAACCTTGCTGGCTGCGCCGTCACTTGAACTCGATGGCCAACCGGTGGTAATCACACCACAAGACGACCCCACGCTGGAACGTGACCAGGTGTTCATTGTGAGTGGGGTTTCCTTCGAGTTCCTGGCAGCAGGTTCCACCTGGCGTGATTTTGCTTCAACCAGTGAACTGGTACGGGAACTGCGTAGCCCCAGTACCGACCTCGGGGCCGGGGTTCGCGTCGCGGTACACAATCGCCTGCTCCGCCCATTTCTGGACACCACACTGCTTTTTCTGGGACTGCCCCTGATCGTGTCGCGCGCGAACCGAAATCCCTTCGTGGCAATTGGCCTTTGCCTCGCGGTGGTTGCCGTCTTCATGGTCGTCGTGATCGGCTGCCAATCACTCGGGTCGAGTGGCTGGATGCAGCCCGCCCTGGCTGCATGGTTGCCACTGATGATCTTCGGTCCCGTGGCCATTAGCATGGTCGATCCTTTGCGAACCTGAGCGTTCCTCTGCGAACCTGAAGAATGGCGCCATAGACAAAGAGCTGGAAACTGAAGACAATCCCCAAATTGTGCGGTCATTTGTTTAACGTTCCCGGCAAGTTTTGAAAGGCTCTCTACGATGAAAGTAGCCACGATCACCACCAACAAAGGTAGCATTCGCATCGAACTATTTGACGACAAAGCCCCCAACACGGTGGCCAATTTTGAAAAATTGGCAAACGAAGGTTTTTACAATACGCTCCTGTTCCACCGCGTGCTTGAGGATTTCATGATCCAAGGAGGGTGCCCCCAGGGTACCGGAACCGGCGGGCCCGGCTACAAGTTTGAAGACGAATTTCACTCCGATTTGACTCACGGTAGTCCCGGCGTGCTCTCCATGGCCAATTCGGGACCGAACACCAACGGATCTCAATTCTTCATTACTCATGTCGCCACACCATGGCTTGATGGCAAGCACACCGTGTTTGGGCAAGTGCTTGACGATGGGCAGGAAGTGGTCAATGCGATCCAGCAAGGCGACAAAATGGAAACCGTCGTCATCAGCGACCAGTAAGCGACGCATTGCAAATCCACGTCACGTCGGTCAGCCGTATGTCTTCGCAGTATCAGGATGAAGTGAGGCCTTGATGCCCGTGAACAGTACGGGCCATGAGCTGAATCGTTGTCGCATGAATATCAACGATATCGGACGCTTCAGGCGCATAGCCTCCGCCCATGACGGTCACAAGCCCAAGACCACGATCTGAACACGCTTTCAATACAATCTGATCACGAGTTTGAAGTCCAGCCTTGGTCAGGCTTAAACGACCATGTCGGTCGCCTTCAAAAGCGTCGGCTCCAGCAATGTAAAAAACGCAATCTGGTGAGAAACAAGCCCATACTTCTCGGAGAGCAGATCGCAAGGCCTCCTCGTAGGAAAGATCATCCGTCCGATCGGGAAGCGGGACATCCAAATCGCTGACTGTTTTTCGCAACGGATAGTTTTTCTTCCCATGTAAAGAAAGCGTGAATACCGAATTGTCGTCTGAAAAAATAGTGGCTGTCCCATCACCCTGGTGAACATCGCAGTCAACGACTAAAGATTTTTCAATCGAATTCTCGGCCTGCAAAGTTCGAATGGCCACGGCAACGTCATTGAATATGCAGTAGCCTCCCCCGTGATCCGAAAACGCGTGATGAGTACCGCCTGCCAGGTGCGCTGACCAGTGATTCCCTTTTGCAAATCGTGCAGCAGCAACGGTTGCTCCAGCTGATGTCAAACAACGCTCAACCAGACCCTCAGACCATGGGAACCCAATTGCCCGCTGGTCATGGGCATCAAGTTCTCCGATGAATACCCTTCGCAAATAATCCGCATCATGAACTCGGCTTAGTTCCTCGCTCGTTACGGGCGGACCCGGCAGCAAACGAACGGGTGCCTCAGGCCCAAACTCAGCGACCCGTTCACGCAAGGAGCTATATTTCGTCGCCGGAAAGCGATGTCCGTCGGGCAAAGGTAGAGGAATATGGTCGCTGTAAAAAACCGTCAGCATCATGTTGATCCCAGTGGAGGTCGTGATCTTTCCCGCAGGAAAACCAACGGGCCTGTCATTTTTTTGCGGCTGTGACTTTAACTCTGCAATCACTCGGGGCAATTAACGATCAGGCTGGTCCACAGCCTCCCACCAACGATGACCATGTCGGATTCAGGCACAGGATCGCTTCCGAGGTTTGATATGTCGCCAATGGTGGAGGGACGTGATTGGAAATTACGAGGATCCATGGACCCGTTCGACTGAAACCATTCGCAAGTCAAATTGACCCAAACCCGATATGTTAATGCAGTCGGCAGGGAAATCCAGATAACTGCCTGTATCACCGTGATAAAACTGTCAATGCCTGCAACTCCTGCCCCACCTCTTGAAAAAGCCTGCCCCACCTCTTGAAAAAGGAAGTCCCGCGGTGCAGCCTGGGGTGTTGCGACTTTTACCGCGGGCAATCCGAAAATCCCTCTCTTTATCGCCCGGCAGTTATGCATAACTGAGACTGAAAACGGCCCGCAAACCGTACTCTGACCGTCTCAGCAATTCACAACCACCTGAAGTCTTACCCGTTTAGAACTTATCTTAATGCTATCTTGTCGGAAGTTGTCCGTGAAAATCGTAGTTATCAGCATTCTCCTTGCCAAGATGCTGCTTGCAGCTGTTTTCGGAAAAAGCTGGCAAGAACTATTCCGCAAGTCACTTGAACGGTTTGTGCACCTCCCATGAACTGCTGTATTCATCCACCGGGTCCCGCTGAATCGATCCGATTGTGCCACAGCAGCACAGCAGTATCGCTTGTCGCTTTGCTATAAAACATCAATATGGATGACACTGTTTACATTTGTGATTCGTGTGGCGAAGAAATCGTAATTTCGGTTGATCTTTCTCAGGGTTCCCATCAGCAATTTGTGGAAGACTGTCCCATTTGCTGCCGAGCTAACGTGATTCATCTCGAAGTCGCAGAGAATGGCTCTGCGACGGCGTGGGCAGAACTTGAATGACAGCCAGGAATTGGCCCTCTGGGCTCCTCGTTCACCTTCCAGCCTTCGTCGATCGTTTTCCCCAGTGGACCACCACTTGTCAGCAGGCTATTTCCGACAGGACTCCTTTTGCTTTCGCTGGCTGCAACACTTTTTCCCAGCGTCGAGTCGTAATCTTATCGCGTCTTTGCGATCGAGTCCGCCGAGGGCCAATACACAGGTCCTGCCGCACGGGATCAATATCCTCTGGCTCCTGGCTGATTTTGCGGGTCTGTTGGCAGCTTCCCAGCGGCACTTGAGTTAAACCGGGCAAGACGCCGTAGCATTGTTTGGTTCTTTGCCCCAACTGGTGTGCATGAGTGGTTTATTCGGAAAACTATTTTTTTATAGTTAATTTTCTCGGCGAGAACACCTGCGAGGTTCGTGCTGTCTCAGAGGTAGTTGAGATCTGTTTTGATCTCCATTTCCGTGCGGTCAAAGGCTCCTAATGTCCTGTTATTTTGCAGCCATTTGCTGACCGTTTGCACCGTTTTGGACAAAACTGGCGAGGTACAAGAAGTGCTGGAATACAAGGGGCTATAAACCTGCCCGGACCACCGGAAATAGCTCAAAATCATGATTCCTCACCAAAGCGGGGGGGGACCAGAACGAGTCGATGCCGTATAATCCAACTGACGCAAAGACCTTTTGAATCTGGTATTCCATGAAAGACAAGAACTCGCCTATCAACGTTACGACCTACGATCGAGTTGCAAAACTTCTGATCGGGAATCCACAGAAATCACACGTAGAAATAGCTCAGCGTGCGAAGGTTTCGCTGAAAACTGTGATAAAAGTCTGGGATGGTACGATCCCTCGCCCGGCCGCTATCGTTTCTCGTCGTCTGGAACGACCGCAGCGTTGCCCTCAATGTGGTGCCCGCTGTATTGCATGGCCATGCATGACTTGCGAGATGGTCCACAAATCAGAATCGCTAAAGAGATTGCGCCGCGCTTGTGCGCCGATAAACCCTTTGCCATCCCACCAAAAGGCTAACCCAAGAGTACCAGCAAACTCCGCGTCATAAATCACTTAGTTTTTTTCGCAGCGACTCCATGCGATGTCGGTTGGCACCAAGATCCGAGTAGCCAACCTGAGAGCAAGAGCGGAAGTGGATCACACCTTCGTTTGGAACAACAACAAATTCGACATCGTCGACGAACCGAAACAGAGTACTTGTGAACTCGGCATGCAAGTAACCTGGGGTCTGGCTGATGATTCTTACCCCAGGCCAACCCTGTAGAATCTTATGAATCTTCTCTAGAGCAGCTTGCCCATCACCCGAGAAAAAAAGTGGGGCAATCGCGTGCCGTTGATCAGCCGCCTGGCTGGATACACAATTTGGCGAGTCCGGACAAGCTGATAGTCGACTGTCTCGCACACCAAGGTTTAGAGATCTTGTCGTCCGCATATTCAGCAGC
The DNA here is from genome assembly GCA_963578605.1 of Planctomycetota bacterium. Taxonomy (GTDB): domain Bacteria; phylum Planctomycetota; class Planctomycetia; order Pirellulales; family Lacipirellulaceae; genus JAKVCB01. The sequence goes on along the minus strand of CAUZEA010000067.1, from coordinate 1,877 downwards.
TGTACACAGAACAGGAAAATGACAATTGATGCTATGGTTCCCACGAACAACCTGACCGTCTTATTTTCTAGCATAACACATCTTCAGGATGATCTGGCAGTCGAACTTGGACAGGGATCACAAACCGTCTGGCATTCTCGATCATGAATGTTTTTCGTTGCGATTACCGAACCACAATCGTTTCTAAAACTTCCTGTGAGCAGGAAATTCTTGACCATGGATACAACCTCTTTGCGAAACAGCAGTGAAGTGTGTCCGGCGTCGATCTCGACGAAATCACACATGCCGGCCAAATACGTACTGGACAAATGGACCACCCGATCATGGGTAGCGGCAATTACCCCAACCTCATGCTTTCCAAAACCGGGAACTTGCCGTACCTAGCTGTCTTCCACGTCGCAAATCTGACAGAGCGGTTTGCAAAACCCAATAAACTGGGACAGTTTGGTAGCTGTATGGGAACCCTGATGTGGTGAAGCCAGGGTGACAATTCGCCCGAGCTGCTGAAGAGGCCCAGTTGCCAACGTAGAACGTGCCACAATGCCGCCCATACTGTGCGCCACCAGGTGCACACGGGGAAATCGAGGGTCAGCACTTACGTTGTGAATGCGCGCTCTCAACTGGTGGGCATGCCACTCGATCGAACGCCACAGGCTCGGGTAACCCCAATTCGCAGTTTTAAACCCGGATCGCTCCAAATGCTGTTGAATTGGCCACATGACAAAAGGATTGGCTGCCAAACCGTGTAACAGAATCACCGCTTCAGAAGTTGTGCCGTATTTTTTTGTTTGTTGATCCACCACTCAAGCTCCACTACTTAACCCAACTTTTCGGAACTGGCCGTTACGATTTGTTTTGCCATTTCTAAACCACTTAACACGGCACCCTCAACTCGCAGCCCTCCACACCAATCACCACACGCTCCAATCGACAAATCGACGCGAAAAGGTATTTCCTTTCCAAAGGGTCCGGTAGTAATACAAATTACCAGCGGCGGGCAGCCGAATCGACAACAGCAAGACATGGTTTGCAAATTGGTTTTTGTTCCGAATTAGCTCATTGCCGGGGTTGAACAAAACTCTATAGTACCGCCAGACCTAAGCGGCAATGCGGTTGATGCCCCTGAAGGATCTTCAGCACAATCCATGTTCCGTGAAGATCAATCCGAAAATCAAGCAACCTCGGATGAACGGGTCTTATCACCGACCGCCAGTATCCGCCAGTTTTTTTATTTTGCAAATTGGTTAACCGGACGATAACGAACAACTCGCATGCCATCCACGAAATTCAGACAATCGTTGAAACTGCCAGTCACCCCAGAGGAACCCTTCGCCTGATGACCTTACCCCGCTTTTAGTACCAGCCTAAGTGAGAGAATCGGGGTTAAGTAACTCGGCTGTGTTCTGGAGGCTGAGGCGTAGCCGAAGCTGGAAGAACACAGCCAAGCGCATACGTGGCGGGGGTCTGGTAATCCAATGAACTATGGGGCCTGCGGTGGTTGTAGTCAAGTCGCCAGCGGTCGATGACCCAGCGTGCCTCAGCCAAGCTCAGGAACAACTCACCATTGAGAAGCTCATCACGAAGCCTGCCGTTGAAGCTCTCCACGTAGCCGTTCTCCCAGGGGCTGCCTGGGGCAATGAACAACGTTTGGACGTCGGCTTGGCCGAGCCATTTGCGTACCTCCTTCGCCACGAACTCCGGCCCGCGGGCACCGACGCGCAGCGTTGGTCGGCTGCGGATGAACTGGGGAGTCCCACGCACGGCAAACAGATAACGCAGGACTTCCACTACTTGCCTGGCTGTGAATGACCGAGCAACCTCGATCGCCAGACATTCGCGAGTGAATTCGTCGATCACTACCAATAGCCGAATCTGAC
>CAUZEA010000066.1:0-32889 GCA_963578605.1 Planctomycetota bacterium | reverse complement strand
CACACGCACATGACACCAAAACAGATAAGTCGGTTCCACCGGCAAAAGAAACGACTGATGGACGGCCCGGTCGCAAGGACAAGGACAAGGACAAGGACAAGGATAAGGATAAGGATAAGGATAAGGATAAGGCGCGGCGGGGTACTCAGAATGCACAAGGCAAGCGGACAGAAAACCGCCCCATATTGGGTGGGCGTGAACAGCGCCAACTCCAACGACGACGCTCCCCAAAACGAGCTGACGACGAACAGTCGTCACGCCCAAGTCGGCGATTTCGACGTTCTTCAGGGCTCAATACCGCCGCGCCGCGGAAAGAAAAAGTCGCTCTCCAGCTTCCTTGCAGTGTCCGCGAGTTGTCGGAGGCAGCCGGTGTGGCCGCGTCGCAGATTCAACGGATCCTGCTGGAAGAAGGCGTCATGGCACGCATCACCGATACCATGGATCCGGAAATGACCGAATTGGTCGCCGTCGAGTTGGGTATCAATGTCGAATTCAAGCAGGCAATTAGTATTGAAGAGCAGATTCTGGAAGGAATTCGTGTCCTCGAAGACGATCCCTCCGAGTTGGTCGAACGACCACCGGTTGTTACCTTCCTGGGACACGTCGACCACGGCAAAACTTCTCTGTTGGATCGGATCATCGGGATCGACGTTGTAAGCGGGGAAAGCGGTGGGATCACGCAGCACATTCGCGCCTACACCATCGAAAAAGCGGGCTGCTCAATTGCGTTCGTCGATACGCCGGGGCACGAAGCCTTTACCGAAATGCGGGCCCGCGGGGCGAACGTGACCGATATCGCGGTTCTTGTTGTCGCCGCCGATGATGGCGTGATGCCGCAAACCGAGGAAGCGATTAGCCATGCCCGAGCTGCCGGTGTACCAATCGTTGTCGCGCTCAATAAGATGGATCTAGTTGGTGTCGACGAAAATAAAGCCTTGCAGGGCCTGACGGCCAACGAATTGGTCCCGAGCGAATGGGGCGGAGATGTGGAAGTGGTTAAAACGAGTGCCGAAACTGGTCTCGGCCTGGATGAGTTGCTGGAAACCGTGCTCACAGTTGCCGAGCTCAACGAGTACAAGGCCAATCCAGATCGACTGGCCTTGGGTACCTGCCTGGAAGCTCAACAAGAAGCAGGCCGAGGTGCTGTCGCCAAAGTGATTGTTCAAAACGGAACACTTCGCGTGGGCGATATCTTGACTTGTGGTCATGCATTCGGCCGCGTTAAAGCTATGTACGATACCCTCGATACTGAAAAGCGGGTTGAGGAAGCCGGACCAAGCGTTCCCGTTAATTTGATTGGCCTCAATACGGCACCTAATGCAGGGGAACACTTTTATGTGCTCGACGATATTGTCAAGGCTCGCTCGATTGCCGAGTCGCGAATCACGGTGGAACGGACCGCGTCGCTTTCCAATGCCGGTTTCCAACATGTCACTCTCGAAAATCTCTTCGACCGGCTTGAATCAACCGAGGAAGTGCAAACCTTGAACCTGGTTCTGCGGGCCGATGTCCGCGGATCGATCGAGGCAATCCAGAAAGAGTTTCAAAAGCTTGATCATCCGGAAGTACGCATCAAGATCCTGCAAGCCACGGTCGGCGGCGTAACCGAAGCCGATGTCACATTAGCCGATGCTTCCGATGCCATCATTATTGGCTTCAACGTCGTACCGGATGAAGGCGCACGACAAATGGCCGACCGAAAAGGGGTCCAAATCCGCTCCTATTCCGTTATTTACAAAATCACTGAAGATCTCAAAGCAGCCCTCGAGGGGATGCTTAAACCGGAAGAAAAGGAGGTTGAACTCGGACGCGCCCTGGTCCAACAAATATTCAAGATTAGCCGCATCGGTACCATTGCTGGCTGCCGGGTTTTGTCCGGTACGATTGAACGGAATGGCGGCTGCCGCATCATCCGCGACAACAGAGTCATCGGCGATTATCCGATCGATACCCTCCGCCGCGAAAAGGATGATGCAAAACAAGTTCGCGAAGGATTCGAATGCGGCATCAGATTATCCGGATTTAACGACATCAAGCAGGGAGACGTGCTGGAAGCCTACAAAATCGAGTCCATCGACCGGTCCTTTGACGATTGATTGGACGAGCGGCAAGGCTGAGAATACGGTTGGGGAAAACATGCTTCCCGTTTCACAACCGCAAAGTCCTTCCTTTTGTTCAATCGCCTGTCGCTGGATACCGCCACCGTTGATCGTCAACCAACGGCCTGGCATTCTGGTCGTTCACCCTAAACCTGCAAAATTTCCACCGTATGACATCGCGACGTGTTCAAAAAGTGGCTCAGGCGATTCGCGAAGTGGTCAGTATGGCCATCATCGCCGAGTTGCGCGATCCGCGTATCGCAGACGTCACTGTCACCTACGTGGAGGTCTCGGCAGATTTGCGCCTGGCCAAAGTCCATATATCGGTCATGGGAAACGAAATAAAACAGAATTTGTGCTTGCATGGATTGAGAAGTTCGGCGGGATTTCTCCAAAACAAGATCTCCAATCGAATTGACACGCGGTACACCCCGCGGCTCCGCTTTGAACTGGATCAAGGTGTGAAAAATTCCATTGCTATTTCAAAAATTCTCGACGACGTGTTGCCCGCAGAATCAGCCGTCGATAACACTTTAGACGAAACTGAATCCAACTAATCACATCGCCAAATTTCTCACACACACCCTCATTCAACCCATCATTTCTCATGGCGTTACCGAATCGCACGGCATTGATCAAGAAAACCGTTCGAGTACTTCGTAAACATTTCGTTCCCCATACCCCGGCAATAGACCGTACGCTGCTCGAACATACGCTGTTTGCGTGCTTGTTAGAGAACTCTAACCACGAAGCAGCGGAGAAAGCCTTTGCCAATATCACAAAAGATTATTTCGACCTGAACGAGGTCCGCGTGAGCACCGTCAAAGAACTGTCGGAAAGCTTTCGAGGGCTCGTCGATCCAACCGAATCCGCCGCTCGGCTCAAACAGACACTGCACAGCATTTTCGAAACTGTTTACGCCTTCGACGTTGAAATTCTGAAAAAGCAAAACATTGGACAAGCCGTAAAAACCCTTGAGAAATATAACGGTTCAACTCCTTTCGTCGTAGCATACGTAACCCAAACGGCCCTCAGTGGGCATTCCATTCCTGTGAACCGTGGCTTGATGATTTCCCTTCATACAATCGGTGTTATCAGCAACTCCGAGGTCAAAAAAAGAGTCGTGCCCGGCCTGGAACGGGCAATCCCAAAGTCGAAGGGAATTGAAGTTGGTTCGCTGCTCCACAATCTAGGCGTTGAGGTGGGCCGTAATCCCTACGGACAAGTCGCCCGCAAGTTGCTGCTGGAAATCAACCCCACCTGCAAAGATCGCCTGCCGAAACGTCCCCCCAAGCCACCTGAAAAGCAACCCGATCCTCCCGAAGAAAAAAAAGAAGTATCGAAGAAAAAGAGACTGCCAAAAACAGACGGCCAAAAAACCAGCAAACCGACTGCAAAATCAAAATCGGCCGGAACCGCTGCAACACCAGCCCCCCAAAACTCCGCGAAGAAACCTGCCAAAAAAACGACCAAGAAGACCCCGGCGGCAAAACAGAAGATCAAGAAAAAGACCGGCCCAACCAAAAAAGTGGTCAAAAAGAAAACCGTTACAAAGAAGAAAACTTCCCACCGCCTTTCCAAGAAAAAACCCCGTTAGTTGATTGCAAAGTTGCTTCGGTTCGCAACGCTTGGCCCGCAAATGATGGTTCTCAGAGGATTGCCCCTGCCGCTTGCGGCCCTGTGCATCATTACGCTATCGCTGGTTGGCCCGCCACTGGCAGCACAAACCGCGCACGACCATTCCGGTACGTCCTTCCAAGACCCGCTCCAACTGCTGGCCCGCAAAACAGCTCGGACCGGCCCACAGCAAGACCGGCTCCGCGCCGCAGCACTCTACGCCACCGGTCGGACCTTGTTTCAACGGGGAGATATTGCTGCAGCGCTGCGACATTACCAACGGGCTTGGCGGTGGGATCCAGCGGCCGTCTCGCTCCTGGCGGAAATCGTGCCACTTGCATTCAGCCTCGAACGGTCTTCCGAAGCCGTACGGTACGCGCTGCTTTCGGCCGAGCATGGTCATTCCGACTCTCTACTGATTCGTCGGTTAGCTCTCTACGTCACCGAACAGGGAGACTGGCCCCGCGCAGTGCGGCTCTATCGTACATGGCTTGCCCACCCCGACAGGCAGCTCGGTAAAGACAAGCTCGACATGCTCCTGGTCCAACTGGAGATCGGGCGTTTGGAGTTTGTCATTGGCAACTCGGCTAAGGCGTCGCAGGCTCTGGGTGAATTTCAACGGATCCTCAAACAGGCGGGACCCGCTGCGGTAATCTCGCAGCAGTTACGCCGGGCTTTGGGAGACAATCTCACCGCTACATGGGAACTCTGTGGTATCGTCCACCTGGACGCAAAATCGTACGACCTCGCAACAGAGGCTTTTGCAGAAATTGATCTACCGTCAAGCGAGAAAGGAAGGCTTGGATTCCACCGCGCTCAGGTTGCCCTAGCCCGGAATGAACCGATGGCAGCATGGCACCACCTACGCGATTACTTCAAGGCAGGCTCCCCTACCGAAGGTCGAGAGCCTTACGAACTGCTGGGTGAAGTACTAGCTCGGCTGAATCACGACGAAGCTCTTATCCTCGAGTTGGCCAGGCTCCATGCAGCCAACACGAACAACCCGGTTCTTGAGCTCGCCCTCGCATATCAACGCGAAAATCAACAACGCACCGATGAGGCTGTTGCCTTGTATCAATCGATTGTGAACCGCAAGCAGGAAACAGCCGACGGATTGACGATCATCGCTCTGGACAAGCTGATTCGGATCGATAGCCAGCGCAGAAAAGTGGAGAACTTGTTTGAAACCTTGCAGCAGGCTGCAGAGCAACTCCCCGATCTGGCAACCCTGGTCGAGCTCGTAGCACCCGTTCCGAAGCAACCCGGTTTGGTGGATCGACTCGTAGATTTGTCGGGGCAAACCAATAACGTGACCAGTGAGCATCAGCTGGCCATGGCATGTTTGTTACTTTCCGCCGGGCGCAGCGACGAAGCGACACGTTTTTTCCGCGGTGCCATTTCAAGACTTGATGACGGCGCCCAGGAACTGACCTTGAGTTGGGGGTTGGAGCTGCTGATGAGGCAACAGTATGTGGCTGCCGCCGAAGTATTCAGAGATGCAATTGCCACTGGTCTATTGGGCAACGAGAAGCCAACCGTGTACTACTATCTTTCGCTCGCGGCTGAAATGACCGGAGCGACTGACGAAGCCCTCAAGGTTGCCCGCAAGGCCTTGGCAATGCGGCCTGATTCAGCGGAGTTTTCCGCCCGTGTCCCCTGGATTCTTTACCACGCCCAACGAAATGATGAAGCCATGGTCGAGTATGAGAAGCTCATCGGGCAATTCGACGATCGGCACGATGTCGCCACGCGAGAGGAACTTCGAGATGCCCGTTTCGTGCTCTCGAACTTGGCGGTTCTACAAGGTCGAGTTGCCGAGGGAGAAGAATGGCTTCAGCAGATTCTTGATGAATTTCCGGAAGACGCTGGCGCAATGAACGACCTCGGCTATTTGTGGGTCGACCAGGCAATGCACTTGCGGCATGCCCGCCGTTTGATCGAATCGGCAGTTGCCGCCGAACCGGAAAACCCCGCCTATCGTGATAGCTGGGGCTGGGCCCTGTTGCGGTCAGGCGAAGTCGAGATGGCGGTCACCCAGTTGCGCAAGGCAGTCGAACTGGACCGGGAGACAACCCGGACTAAAGATGATGTGGGCAAGGCAGACGGGATCATCCTGGAACACCTGGGTGACGCGCTGCTCAAGGCGAAAAATGTCACCGAGGCAATTCAAGCCTGGACCCTCGCCCTGCCGCAACTGGAAGAAACCGACCCCGACAAAGCAGCAGCGATCCGTCAGAAGATTGAACGCCACTCGAACAGGCAAAAAAATGAATAACCCCGCCCTGGAAGGTTCATTGCAAATGAGGGCCGTTGCCGCGACCAGAAATGCCTGCCACGATGAGCCAGGCATCGCCATGCTAAAGTCTTGTGCCCAACGCAGGATGCCCTCAAAATGAGATGGTGACTTGTCAAATCGGTGGTCTCAAATGATCATGGTAACTGTGGGGTTTTTTCGAATCTCTTGACGATTGAAGGAAGCATGGCAGGACATTCACACTGGGCCGGCATCAAGCACAAGAAAGCCGCTCTTGATAACAAACGGGGCAAGCTCTGGAGCAAACTCTCCAAGTCGATCATCGTGGCAGCCCGATCGGGCGGTGGTGATCCGGCGATGAACCTCGCGCTCCGCTACGCGATCACTGACGCCAAAGCCGTGAGCATGCCCAAAGACAATATTGAACGGGCTATCAAGAAGGGCACTGGCGAATTGGATGGCGGCAATTTCGATGAAATCCTCTATGAAGGCCACGCCCCCGGGGGAGTTGCCGTGGTTTGTGAAATTTTGACCGACAATCGCAATCGAACGGCCCCGGAAATTCGCAAGATTTTTGAACTGGCGGGAGGAAAGCTGGGCCCTACGGGTTGCGCGGCCTGGATGTTCGAGCGTAAAGGACTGTTAATCGTGCTAAAGGATCAGATCGACGAAGAATCTCTCATGGAACTTGCCTTGGAAGCCGGCGCGGATGATGTCCACTCAGAGAGTAATGGCTTTGAGATCACTTGCAAGGTAGAGGTCTTCAATGAAGTCTGCAATGCCTTCGATCAAGCTGAGCTGTCAACCGAACTGCGCGAGATTACACGGATCCCCAAAGACACGGTCGAACTCGACGTCGATACGGGGAAGAAAGTCCTCAATCTCATGGAACGTCTCGACGACCATGATGACGTCCAGGGTGTAGCAGCCAACTTCAATATTCCTGAAGATGCGATGGCGAAAATTGAGGCACAGTAACCTCCAGGGGCAAGCTTGGCCCAGCGGGTGCGGCCCCAAATCGATACTCCCGCTAATCTTTGCCCCGATGCTCGACGTTTGGCCAGTAAGCCTGGAAATCGAAATCGGGACTATTATCGAGATCGTGGCATTCTATACACATTTCCACGACACTACCTGGTTTGAAGACTTGACCTTCCATGTTTCCTTCGTTGTCGACAATCTGCAAACGAAGTTCTTCCCGAAGTTCTTCCTGCTCTTTTTCCTCCACGTCGATATTGCCGTATTCGGCATCGGCATGACGTTTGGCCGGACCATGGCAGTTTTCACAGCCATTGGAAGTCATCTGTGGGGTTTTCTCGAGGCTGCGGTAGCCGGATACGAAAGGAAAATAGTTTTGTGGATGCCAGCCAGTGGCATGGCAACTCAAGCACTCCGGATCGTACTGTCTTGACGGGTCAAGATCGACGAGTGTCTTGGTGGCATGAGCATGGGGGGTGTGTTCGTGGATTTGCGCAGCAGTCCCATGGCAGTCGGCGCAAACTTGTGAACCGGCGAAGCGCCGGCCACTGGGATGTTCGATTGCGTGGAGCCCCAGCCCTGCCAGGCCCAATGTCTCCAACTCGTCCTGATAGCCGACAAAGATCTCCTCCATTTCGGGAGAATCCTTGAACCGATGATCGACCGGTACACGTTGGTAACGAAAAGCTGGAGTGGCATTCTTGTACAGTCCAACGGCTACGACATACATTCCTTTGTGGCCAACCTCAACCAACTGGGTCATCGTCTTTCCTGACTGGTTTTTAATGGGGGTTGGTGCGTTCGGAGGTTCGTCAGCTCCCTTGGCAGCAACCACCCAGTCAAACGCAGGGAACCGCCGCGCCAGATCTTCTGCCTCCTTGCGATCGGCATAGACCAACAACACCATCTGGTCACATTGTGCGCCCATTAAATCGGGAAGAATCTGGGAAATTGCCTGGTCAGGGTTCTCGATCACCACGTCATCCAGGTTCTGTAACTGGGCGATCTCTGTCTTGCCGAGCACGGACGTCACTCCAATCCGCATGGCATTGACTTCAATCACCTTGTAACGGCGCGAGAATCCACTTTCAAAATCAAGAATGCCGGCATTAGCCGAAACGAGAATTGATTTCTCGGGATCGAGATTGATGGCCACCGGCAGCAGATCCATCCTCAGGTCATGGGTACCAAAACCGACGGCCGCATAGCCCATTTCTTCCAAAGATTGGTAAGTTCGCTCGAATTTCATCTCAGCCTGTTTGCCAAATCGCCTGACCTGCCCACCGAGATCCATGGCGACGATTGGCCAACCGCGGGCCTCAAGTTCCTTCAAAAGCGTATGCCGCCTTTTCAGCCCACCCTTCTGGTTTTGCAGTCCCGCACACCCACACGGTTCGAGATATCCATCCTGATCACCTGAAAAAACCAGCAGTACGTTTGGCTTTGGCCAGTCGACGAAGATTGGCCCGTTGGCTTCAACAGGATCCACGGGTGCATGCTTGTCAACGCCGGCGGGAAGAGCCACGAAATGAATGGCGGGACCAACTTCGAACCCGCTGACCTGATTGCCGAACAAGAGTGAAGCAACCGGAGATTTTTCCGAGTGCCGCCCATCGCCCGTCTCCAAATCACTGAGCAACTCAGCCCGTACTATGACATCGCGGGGGTGAAATTCCCCAATCTGGCCCCAAAGTAAACTGACCACCGTGCAGGCACCTACGGCGGAACAGAAATAGGCTGTGGACCTGGTCATCGGTTCGAAAATGCTCCTGAAAAATGAACGGACAACGAAACTCAACGCTCCACCGCAAAACGAATATCGAGCTGAAGTTCCGGAGCTTGGGGATGGGATGTCTTGAGTGTCACGCTGGCAGGTTCGTGTAAATTTGGATTCAGGTGGACCATCGGCCTGGTACCAGCGGGAATCTCAATCGTGAGTGAAACATGGAACAACTGATCCTTGTACTCACGTGGCTTACCAAGAGTGGCAACAAGCTCTGGAGGCTGAACACGATCCACTTCCACTTCTACGCCGGCCGCATGTGCTCCACGAATAATGATGTTCAAAGTGACTTTTTTCCCTTTTCCGCTGGATACGCTTCCGAATCGCAACACACCCTGCTCTTCATTCCAACCCTGGCCACGGATTCCGATATCACCCGTAACGTGGCCGCTGACAGGCACTTCCAAATGGCGGACATCCGGCAAATTTGTATCAAGTTCCAACCATTGTGAGAAGCGTCCAATTGGCAACCCAGGTTTGGCAATCAACTTGATGAGGACTCCCGCAGCGGCATTTTTATCTGGAAGATCTTCCTTGCTCACCGGTTCGATCAGGATATCAAAATGTTCTCGGGCATCTTCGCTGACAATTTCCGCCTTTTCGATCTTCACATCGTCCTGCAGATACGACATGAGGAAAACCTTTGCGGACCGCGTATCACCAATCCGCATTTTTGAAAAATAAAACTCACGCGGTACGAGTCCAGTGGGGCGCGTAATCTCACCCTTCATCGTCAGCTCAAACCGCGATTGATTGGGATCATTGGTCGTGACAGGCACCCACTGCCTGAAGGGTCCTTCCTCGGCCTGTGCCTTCCAGGTAACTTCCATTTCGATGGACTCACCCGGCTTGAGAACATTGGTGCTCAATTTGCTGACGGTACACTTGCAAGAGGGCTTGCCCGTTTCCAGTCGTAACGGTGCGTTACCTGCATTAGAGATTTTGAAACGGTGCGATTGCTCAGTGCCACGCTGCATCTTACCAAAATCGTATTCCAACTGATCGACCTGGACACGGGGAAACTCGCCCGCAACCGCAACATCGGTCGCCACCATGGCTGGCCCGTCACCGATCTCAGCCATACCCTCTCGTGGAAAACCGACTTGAACATAGGCCAAGGCCGCGCCGATGATCGAGCCACTCAGGGCAGACAACACAATAACGACAATGATGCTACGCATATTCGCTCCAAATTCCATCTGCTTTCAGCTTGTCTGGAAAACTGCTGCTGACCTGGCACCCGTCATTTTACCCCGTGACTGGATCAACCGGTCGGGCCGGATCAACAGGCGGGACTGAAGTCGCGCCTTAAGTATTTTACCGCCGATTATCAAAATGCGTCAATTCGGTGCTAGTTTCTCCTCAAGTTCCCTCCGCGTGCTCGCATCAAGCTGCCGGTCTGCATGGCCCGCCGCTTGCATTTGATCATCCAACTCCAGTGCACGTTCGGCCGATCCGCGTGCCAGCCCATCCTGATTGTCGAGCCAGTACAGCTCTGCCAACAGGAGGTGCAATTCCGCCTGAGTGGGATACAACCTCAACGCGTGTTGGGCATCGCGGATAGCGCGTAACAATTCCGCTCGACGGGACGATTCGTCAAATACCTCACGGTACGACTCGGCGCTCTGCTGCCAGAATCGGCTCCGCTGGGGGGCCAGCTGCAACATCCTGGAATTGGCCCGTTCAAACAACGCCAATACGCTTGCTTGCGGCTGTTGCCGGTAGTCTTCCAGTCGGCGAAAAGCAAGTCGCTGCGCCGCAACTCCTGAACAACGATCGGCCGCCACTGCCGCTTCCAGGTTTTGACGAACCAAATCGGTGCGCCCATCCGCCAGAGACGAATCAGCCAGACCTAACCGTAGCCGTGCACCCAGAACCGGCCGGTATTCAGTCACCATCGCTCCCAACAAAAGGACCCCCAACAGAAGAGATATCACAATTCCAGTGGTTTGTGACAGTGCGTGGATCGAAGGTTGCCGGCCAGCAATCGGCGGTTTTCCGCAGTCGACGAGGTTGAGGGTGATTGCCAACAATAGCCACAAGCTGTCGGCAATGCAGGGATATGTGATACCGCCTGCCGCCAATAAGTTCACCAGCAGGGCTCCAGCTGCGACCATCGGCAACCCGTGCGGCAGTACCCCACTGCGAACCCAACGACGTAGTCCCAACCAGGTCACAACGACACCTGCCAGGAGAAGCAGCATCGTTGGTCTGGAGGTCGAAAACCCGGTAAGCCAGGCAATAGCCATCCCCAAGAGCAAACCGGCCAGCCCGCCTTTAAGCGGCAAGTTACTTGATCCATTGGCTGCCACTGCAAGTCCGGATGACGTTGTTTCGGAAAGATCAGACTCGCAGCTCTCGGGGGCTGCTCGACGACGACCGGCCCAGGCAATGGTAACCAGCGATGCGACCAGGGCTAACATCGCCAGTGTGCCAGACGTGGCCCAAACGTCCAGCAGCCAGTTGTGCGGGTCCTGGATCGTTTCGCTGGCCCCCGGCAACTTGTAGCGGGTGTAAATATCTTGAAATTGGCCTGGGCCACATCCGAACAAAGGGTTCTCGGCAATCATCTGGCAAGTCGACCACCAGTATTCGAAACGGTAACGAAGCGATTGGTAAGCAGCTTGACCGAGATGGCTTAAGGAAAAACGGTTGTTGATGAGAACCATGACGCCAATCACCGAGAAAGACAACAAGAGCAACAGCCCCCAGCGCCAGCGCCTGCTGAACTGCCGGTACGATGGGCCGTAAAGCCAGCCTAAGGTGGCACACCCGAGTAGAGTGGCTATCACCCCACTCCGACTGTGCGTCCAATAAAGACCGCTAGTCAGGATTAACACCAAGATGAGCTGAGCCGCAAAGCTGCAACGCAACACGAAGCGATCGAAGTCGGGGGATTGATCGTTCCTGGCTGATTTCTTCACGACCGCTGGCTGCCGCCATCGGCCCGAAAGGACGACACCGGTAAGGGCAACCAGCCACGGTGTCAGAAATCCCGCCAACGAATTGGTGAGCGCAAACGTTGCCGTCGGTTGTCCCGCATAAAGCCGGTTTTCAAACTGTTGCCGAAGGTTAGAGTCCAGCGGCAGCCAGTAACCGGTTGCCTGATAAAGGGCAAGCGTATCGTCCTTGTTGCGTTCGTAGCGGGCTTGATCTTCCGGCAGTTCGATGGCTACCTGGTAGATGCCAAGCAGTGCGAGTCCAACCGCGACTCCGATCATAATGGCCATGATCGAGCGGGCCGCCATCGGCCCGCGGATGAGCTGTCGGGCCATGAAGTAGCCTAGCCCCACTGAAATCCAATTCCAAGTTGCATTCAGCGCGGGTCGGGGGCTGCCTGAAGCGAACGCTACAATACCGCTCACGACACCCCAAATCACCAGGAACAACACGAAAGCGTCGGGCCAACTGGCAACAATCGTAACGTTTCCACGATGCAACTGCATCAAGAACCAACCCGTTGCCAACAACAGCCATAGCATGATGTACGGAGCGCCATGACCTTGCCGGCTACCGGGATCTTCAGGAACGAACAGTCGGGCAACATAGAGTGCCAACAGCACGGCGAGGAAAATCGTTCCCGGCAGTGGGAAAGGTTTTTGTAAAGCCGTGTTTTCCTTGCGACGACGCGACATACTACTTCGATTAATTGTCAGTTCGCCCTACCCGCGCCACCCCTTCAAGCATTGCAATCACGCACAAAACGGCAAGCACCATCAGTAGAATCACCAATGCTCCCCAGGTATTGACCTGGTGCAACAACAATGCCCCCAACCCACAGGCAGCGGTCAACAGATAGATGGTGCCCACGGCCTGACGTGGAGTCATACCGAGTTGGACCAACCTGTGCGAAAAGTGGTTTTTATCACCTTTGAAAGGACTCCTCCCCTGGCGGAGACGAATCGTAATCACCGAGACGGTATCGTAAATCGGCACAGCCAGCACGCAGAGCGGGGCAAGAACTGCATGTCGCGGCAAATCACCACCAGCGAAGGTCGCCATCAATGTCGCTATCGCAAGGCAAAACCCAATAAAGTAGCTCCCGCTGTCTCCCAAAAAAATTGTGGCTGGGGGCCGGTTGTGGATCCAAAACCCCCCGATCGCCCCAACCAATACGATCAGAAATCCAGCCACAAAAAGCTGTGGCTGATGCGATTCCGGATTGGGCGCGAGTAGCATAACCGCAGCCAGGATCAACGCGGCAATCGCGGTAACCCCGGCTGCTAACCCATCCATATTGTCAAGCAGATTGATCGAATTAACGATCCCCACGATCCACACAACCGAAAGCGCGCAGGTCACCCAGGGATGATCGATAAATAGCGTCAACCGCCAACCCCACCATACAACGAACAGGGCCACCAAGGTTTGAATCACGAGCCGCAAGCGCCAGTCCAGGCCACGTAGGTCATCAATCAAACCAAGGACGAACATGGCGGTGGCAGCGGACAGCAGGACCCAGAGTCGGGATGATTGTTGGAGCAGGCCACCCAAGTGTTGGTTTAGAAAGGGCACCGTGATGCCGTCGCCAAAACCGTCGTCCCGAATCGCTTCCAACACCAGCTGTAAACCGGCAAATGACAAAAGGACACCCAGCCAGATAGCAATTCCGCCTCCGGTGGGAGTCGAATGCTTGTGAAACCGGTCCTCTCGCGGTTGCGCCACAAGCCCCCAGCTTTCCGCCCGACTGCGGATGAAAAAAACGGCGCACCATGCGATCAACAGACCGGGTATCGCGGCAAAAAAAATTGACCAAGGCATGGCACCAAGTGGCGAAAAAAGGAAGTAAACCGGTCGAGGGCATCATGGCTAAATGCCAGGATACCCACTTCGCAACTTTTTGCGGAGATCGTTACGGCACTGGGAAAAGAACTGTTGGTAATCCTTTCGTTGATAGTCAGGAAATGTCCAGGCGAATTTCTGCCAGGCACCTTGGCGAAATGTCAGGGTCACTTCTGCATAAATGCCGTCGTTGAGATAGATCCGATGGGCATGATCCTTGGTCGAAGCAAGCACCAATTTGGCCAGTGTGAGATAACCAGGATCCAGGTTCAGTGGTCGCGATTCGCTATGTTGGCAAAGAGCGGCGTATTCTGCCTCCCAGTCATTGGTCATTTGTTTGATCGTAGACAAGCGGCCTGGCTCGAAAGGTTCGTCGCATACGAGGAACTGCTTCTTGAGATTCGGCCCCATCGTGGCCAGGTAGTAATCGGTCTCGTTGAAATCAAAAACAGTGCTCGCCGTGGTGAGTTGGCCAAACTGCTGCGTCGCCCGTTGGCGTGCCCAATGAAAAGCTTCTTCATGGCAACTACTGACGGCAATCAGTAAAAGCACCTGCGATGGTTTGGTAATTTCTCCCATAACAGACCTTCCGCACCACACCACACACGCCAAAAGAGACCAACCGCCACGTTCTACGCCTCAATCGCCGGAGGGCTACGTCCCTCCAGGCTTGAACCCGAACCGCGCTGTCGACGCTCGACCGTTCAGCTGCCAGGTTTTTCACCCTTTCTCAATAAGCTTTCGCAAACAATCCGCGGCGTTGGCTTGGCTGGCCGGTGAAAATACAGGTGCCACCACCGTCGTCGTTATCAAACTCTGCATCACCCTTAAGCGGAATACAACGGGCCGTAACTTTGAGCGGCTTGAGCTTCTCTTCGATCTCTGGCACATCGACGAAATAGCACGCCGCCAGTCCGCCCGGGGACTGTTCACTGAAGAACTCTTCGAACTCCTCCAAGCGATCGATCTTGACAGTAGCCTCCTGGCGGTGAGCTTGTGCCCGTGCAAAGAGACCCTGTTGGATTTCATCAAGGGTTTGTGAAACAGTAGCCACAAATTCGTCGCGGGGACATGGCTTCCCTTTCCCACCCACATCACGACGGCTGGCAAACACGCCACCACTGTCAACGTCGCGTGGCCCCACATCGGCCCGTACAGGAACACCCCGTTTGACCCATTGCCATTTTTTTTCTCCCCCTCGAAGATCGCGATCATCAAGACGTACGCGAACCGGTTCGCCGGCAAACGCTTGCGCCTCAAGTTCGGCTTTCAGCGCGTTGCAATACGGCAATACCTCAGACCGTTCGTCGTCATTTCGATAAATTGGCAAAATAACGACATGGGCTGGTGCCAGCCGCGGTGGCAGTACCAGCCCGTCATCGTCGGCATGGGTCATAATCAGCCCACCGACCAATCGGGTCGAGACCCCCCAGGAAGTCGTCCAGGCATAAACCACTTCACCTGCCTCGTTTTGGAATTTAATCTCCTGGGCCTTGGCAAAGTTCTGGCCCAGGAAATGTGAAGTTCCGGCTTGTAATGCCTTGCAATCTTGCATCAGGGCCTCGATGGAGTAGGTCGCCACTGCGCCCGGAAACCGCTCCCCGGCGGTCTTCTCACCTCGAATCACCGGCATCGCCATGTGATGCTCAGCAAAGTCGGCATAGAGGTCGAGTATCTGGAGCGTCTCCTGCTGGGCCTCCTGGGCGGTAGCGTGCACGGTATGCCCTTCCTGCCACAGAAATTCGGTCGTGCGAAGGAACATTCTTGGCCGCATTTCCCAGCGAACAACATTTGCCCACTGGTTCAACAGCACCGGCAGATCACGATAGGACTGTATCCAGCGTGCAAAGGTCGCGCCGATGATCGTTTCACTTGTGGGTCGGACGATAAGCGGTTCCTCAAGTTCTGCTGAAGGGGCCGGTCTCAACCCACCGGCCGGATCCGGTTCGAGTCGATGGTGCGTGACGACGGCGCATTCCTTGGCGAATCCTTCGACGTGCTTGGCCTCCTTCTCAAGAAAACTCATCGGGATAAACAAGGGGAAATAGGCGTTTTCATGCCCGGTCGCCTTGAACTGGCAATCGAGCTCACGCTGGATATTCTCCCAAATCGCGTAGCCCCATGGTTTAATAACCATGCACCCTCGAACATCAGATGTCTCGGCGAGATCTGCCGCTTTGACAACCTGCTGATACCATTCCGGATAGTTTTCGGCTCGTGTGGGTGTGATCGCAGTCTTCATAGGAACAATATGTGGCAGTGAGGATGTGAATCGACCGGCGACCTCGATCGCCAGCCTGGACCGAAACTGAGGATCCATGCTACCGGTTCGGGTCCGTTCGCATTGATCTGGATTTGGCACTATTCTACGCGAAACACCGCCGGGCGAGAATCGCGGACTTGCCAAACGGAGAAACACCGCTCTGACAAGACTCGTTGTCGCTTTTCACCGGGCAGTCTACAATTGGCGGTCGGGCCAGGTGAAACCTGTCGGCCACTACCCCGGAGACACGAAGATCCAAACGCCAGCCGCAGCCCGAAAGTGGCCTGGCAAGGGAACTTCGTGGTGGGCCAACATCAACCGCGGGTAATTTGTCAACGAACCTTACTAGTTGCCAACGAACCTTCCTTGGGTCAGGGCGATTGAATCCCGATCTAACAAACCTATGACCACAACCGATACCCGTCGTTTTGTCAGCCAGTTGGACCACAATGAACAAATCCACCAGGCATTCCTCGCCTCGGATAAACAACTCCGCCCAAACCGCAACGGGAATCTCTACCTGCAGTTAGAGCTTTCAGATCGGAGCGGATCGATCTCGACAAGAATGTGGAATGCCAGCGAGCGCGAGTATCAGGCGTTTGAAAATGGCGACTATGTCATGGTTGAAGGCGCGACTCAACTTTTTCAGGGTAACATGCAGTTTATTGCTACCAGCTTGCGCAAAGCACGACCCGATGAATTTGACGAAGCCGATTTCACCACGCTCCAACCAGCGCAAATCGACACCATGGCAAAACGGGTCGCTGACATCCTGCGGAAAATCAACACACCCGAACTCCGCAACCTGGCCGAATGCTATCTGATGGATTCCCAGTTCATGGCAAATTTCACCCGCGCTCCAGCCGGCATGAAAAACCACCACGCCTACCCGGGCGGCCTGCTGGAACACGTGCTGAGCCTGCTCGAACTGGTACTGGTGGTGGCACCACGCTATCCCCAACTTGATCAGAATAAATTGCTGCTGGGCGTCTTTTTACACGATGCAGCAAAAACGAACGAGCTGTCGTACGACCGCGACATTGCGTACACCGACGAAGGGCAAATGTTGGGGCACATGGTGATGGGTATCTCCATGCTCGATGAAAAGGTTTGCGAGGCAGAACGATTATCTGGTGAACCTTCTTCTCCAGAACTCATCATGGAAATCAAACACATGATTATCAGCCACCATGGACAATACGAGTACGGTAGCCCTAAGCTCCCGATGACGCTCGAAGCAATCGCCCTGCACTTTCTGGATAACCTCGATGCCAAAATGGCTAGCTGGTCGCAGCTTATCAACAACTGCCCAAACATCGACAGCAATTGGACTCAGTACCAGCAATCTCTTGGCCGGAAACTCTGGAAAAGTGTCACCTCCAATCGAGATGGAACTCCGAGTTAACATGGCCTCTCACGACATCAACCCGAATCTCACGCAACCCTCAAAAGGCCTAACGATCGCCGGCGGCGAAGTCGCCCTCCAGCCTGGCCGGGTTGCCAGTCCACCCCCCTCTCTCATAGCACGCATCCGCAATTTGATAGCCTTCATCTATGGATAGTGACATCCGCGCCGCGGTACTCAACCACGTCAACCAGCCAAATTATCGTCCCGTCAAGCCCAAAGTCATTGCGAAGAAACTGGGGCTCGTCGACGATGCTGCCAGGCAACTGAATTTAATTGTCAAGAAACTTGTCCAAGCGGGCAAGTTGGCCTATGGCCCCGGACACCTCATCTGCCCGGTCGATCGCAAGCATCCGGTTGCCGCACTGGCAACCGATGGGCGGGTAGCGACTAACACACGTGGCGCTCAGCATTTGCGCGGCACTTTTCGACAGGCCCTGGGAGGGTACGGATTTGTGCGCCCCGAGGAAGTTCGGGCAACAGCCGACAAAGATGCCGATATCTACATCCCTGCCAAAAATACGGGCGATGCCGCGAACGGTGATGTTGTGAGCGTGCGGCTCGATGGGAAACGGGGCCGCATGGGGAAAATCGAAGGACGGATTATCGATGTGGTCGAGCGAGCTACCAATCAGTTCGTTGGTACCTACTCCGAACAGGCCGGCATGGGACTGGTTCAGGTCGACGGAAAAGTCTTTTCGACCGCGATCTACGTTGGTGACCCGGGTGCCAAAGGAGTCCGGCCGGATGACAAAGTTGTTATCGAAATGGTTCGCTTCCCGTCGCATGTCCGTGATGGTGAAGGAGTCATTGTTGAAATCCTCGGTGCCAAAGGACAACCGGGAGTCGACACCATGTCGATCGTCTGTGAATTCAACCTGCCCGGTAAATTTGCTGACAACACAATGCAAACATCTCACAAACAAGCAGACAAATTCGACGAATCGATTGGCCGGGGGCGGCGTGACCTCACAGGCGAAACCATTATTACCATCGATCCGAAAGACGCGCGCGATTTTGACGACGCCATCTCTCTCGAACGAATCGCGAGACCCGGCAGAAATGGTGAGCACTGGTTGCTAGGAGTACACATTGCCGATGTCTCTCACTTTGTCCGCCCCAAAACCGCTCTTGATCGTGAAGCCTATGACCGGGCAACAAGCGTCTATCTGCCCGACAAGGTCATCCCCATGTTGCCGGAAGTCATTTCCAACAATTTGGCAAGTTTGCAACCCAACAAAGTTCGCTATGCCATGACCGTCTTGATCGAAATGACCGCCGACGGAATCCATGTGGCTACCGACGTGTTCAAGAGTGCGATCAAAAGTCGAAAACGTTTTACCTATGAGCAGGTCGACCAGTATCTGGCAGAAACCGGCAGAACTCCGTCCCCACCCTCAGGCACCAACTCGGCATCTCCGCTCAAAATGACCAAGAAAGTCCATGCTCTGCTCGGTCGGATGCACGAACTGGCCATGATTCTGCGGAACCGGCGCTTCAAGCGAGGCACGTTGGAAATCACGATGCTGCAGGTCAAGATCGATCTCAACGACCAGGGGCAGGTGTGTGGAGCCCACACCGAAGAAAACACCGAGAGCCACCAGATCATTGAAGAATTCATGCTGGCAGCAAATGAAGCCGTGGCGCAGCGGTTGTCTGACCAGGGTGTATTTTTCTTGAGACGCGTGCATGGTGATCCCGACCCGCGCAAATTAAAAGCCTTGACCGAGTTCGTACGTGGCTTGGGCCTGAAAGCAGACAACCTGCAAAGTCGGTTCGAGTTGCAGCAACTCTTGAAGTCGATCCAGGGTGATCCGCGTGAGCACGCAGTCAATTACGCGGTGCTACGGTCCATGCAGCGGGCTGTTTACAGCCCCGATGAAGCAGGACACTATGCCCTTTCCAGCGATTGCTACTGCCATTTCACTTCGCCAATTCGCCGCTATCCCGACCTCACAATCCATCGCCTCCTTGACGGCCTGAATCGTGGCAAGAAACCAGCGCAGAATATGGATCATCTCATTGCCACTGGCGACCACTGCAGCGAGCGTGAACAGCGGGCTACCCAGGCAGAGCGGGAACTTACCAAAGTCAAATTGCTTAATTTTTTGACCCATAAAATCGGCATGGAACTGGACGGTATTATCACCGGAGTGGAACGGTTTGGCCTGTTCATTACCGGCGTTAAGTTGCCGGCCGAAGGGTTCGTGCATATCAGCGCCCTTGCCGACGACTCTTATCGCTACGATCGTGCGGGACATGTCATCAGCGGATTTCGCTCCGGGAACGAGTTTCGGCTGGGGGACGCGGTACGCGTGGCCGTAGCGGCAGTTGACGTCGATGCCAGAGAACTCGATTTCCGCTTGCTGGCGCGAGACCCGAAACCGCTCAAACGCCACCAAAAGAAAAAGAAGCAAAGTCCAGAAAAACAACGCAAAAAGAAAGAGCCGCGAAGTTCAGAAAAACGACGCAAAAAACGAAAACGCTGACAGAGATGTCGCCGAATGTCCTGCCCCCCTAGTCGTTCAGAGCAATTGCCATAGAATGAAAGGGACTACTGCTCTTTGTGAAATCTCCATGAATGCCACTACACAGCTCGCACGGACGCCTCTCAATGACTGGCATGTCGCTCACCACGGCCGGATGGTGGACTTCGCCGGCTGGTCGATGCCGGTCCAGTACACGTCGATCGTCGAAGAACATCTCGCGACACGCCGGCGGGCAGGCATGTTCGACATTTCCCACATGGGGCGATTAAAGGTCACGGGCCCCGACGCGGCAAGGTTCCTCGATTGCCTGCTCTCGCGGCAGGTGGCTGATATGAGACCAGGTCAAATCCGCTACACGCTCATTTGCGATGCCACCGGGGGAATCCTCGATGACGTGCTCGTTTATTTTCTCGAAAAGTCGGAGCAGGGTCCCGAGTTCCGGTTAGTGGTCAACGCCAGTAACCGCGTCAAAATCGTCGATTGGTTGAAAGATCGTGTCATCGAATTTCAAGCCCGAGTTACCGACGACACAACCCGCACCGCCATGATCGCCGTGCAAGGTCCTCGCGCTGTTGCACTGGTTGACTCCTGCAGCAACGGGGCACTCGGCAGTGTGAAAACCTACCGTGGCACTACCGGCCGTTTTTGTGACCAACCATGCTACCTCAGTCGAACCGGTTACACGGGAGAAGATGGTGGCGAAATCATCTGTGACGCTACCACCGCCGCTGAAATCTGGGAAACGCTTTTTGCACAGGGGGGCGGTGACGGGCTCCGGGCTTGCGGCCTCGGTGCCCGCGATACCCTGCGACTCGAGGCGGCAATGCCACTGTACGGCCATGAACTGTCAGAAAACATCAACCCGGTACAAGCAGGCCTCGAGTTCGCGGTAACTTTGGGCGAACGCGATTTCATCGGTCGGGAGGCGATCGAAGAATCGCTGGGCGACGAAACGCTGCCCCTCCGCGTAGGCTTGCAACTGGCTGGCAAACGGGTCGCACGGCAAGGCAGCCCGATCAGGTACCAGGACCAAACGGTTGGCGAGGTCACCAGTGGCACCTTTTCGCCAACGCTGGAAAAGCCGATTGCAATGGGTTATGTCGCGGCGTCATTAGCCCGTGTCGATCCACCGCTCTCGATCGAAATCCGAGGTAAGTCCTACCCGGCAAGCATTGTTCCCCTTCCTTTCTATCAACGCCCCAAGTGAGAAGCCCCGCAGCAACGCCAAAACCACCTTACCCGAACAAAACATCCTCTACTCCCTGGAGACTGGGACCATGAATCCTGCGGAATTGAAATTCGCCAAGACCCACGAATGGGTATCGATCTCGGAAAACCAGGAGAAAATCATCGCCACCGTTGGCATCAGCGCGTTTGCTGTCGAAGCCCTCACCGACCTGGTCTTCATCGAATTACCCGAGGTCGGTCGGGAAGTAGATATGGATGAATCTTTTTGCGAAGTCGAATCGGTCAAAGCTGTCAGCGATGTTTACTCCCCTGTTGCGGGTACCGTGATCGCCGTCAACGAAACCCTTCCCGATGCCCTCGAAACGCTGAGCAGCGACCCCTACGGTGATGGCTGGATCGCAAAAATTGAGCTGACCGATGGGGCACCCTTGGACGACCTGCTCGATTTCGACTCGTATCAGAAACAATGTGAAGAGGAAGCACATTAGGCTCCCTCAGCGGCAATGACTTTTTTCTACAACACACCCGAAAACCAGCAAGCAATGCTCGAAGCGATTGGTGCTCGCTCGCTCGACGAATTGTTTGAACCCATTCCTGAAGAACTTAAGCTCCAGCACCCGTTGCAATTACCCCCGGCACTCTCGGAGCTTGAACTCGATCAGCATCTTCGGGAATTGGCCGTGGGAAACCAGCACGCAGGACAAAAAATTTGCTTCCTGGGGGGAGGGTGTTACGACCATTTCATACCCGCCGCTGTCGATACCATTGGCTCCCGTAGCGAGTTTTACACCTCGTATACGCCCTACCAGGCCGAAGTCAGCCAGGGAAATCTCCAGGTCATTTTTGAATACCAATCGTTGATGACCCGCCTGACTGGACTCGATATCAGCAACGCCAGCCTCTACGACGGGGGAAGTGCAACTGCCGAAGCCGTCTTGATGGCGATCGCCGACACCCGTCGATACGGTAAAGTGGTCGTACCCGAAACCCTACATCCCGAATACCGGCAAACGATTGCAACGTATGTCGAAAACCTGGGCGTTGCTGTCGAAACCGTCGCCACACCGTCAGGCTTGCTCCAGCCCGATGACCTCTCTGCCCATGTCGACGATCAAACGGCCTGTGTGGTGCTGCAACAACCAAACTTTTTTGGCTGCCTTGAAGATGCCAGTTCGGTGGTCCAAACCACTCACCAGGCAGGCGCCTTGCTGGTCGGCGTGTTTGACCCGATCAGCCTGGGACTTCTAGCGCGGCCGGGGGACTGGTCAGCTCCGGGAGAAGGCGCAGATATTGCCGTCGCCGAAGGGCATACCCTGGGAACTCCCATGTCGTACGGAGGCCCCTTCCTGGGAATCATGTGCTGCCGCGAAAACTTGGTGCGGCGGATGCCCGGCCGGATTGTCGGTCAAACGGTCGATCGTCGTGGCAAGCCATGCTACGTGCTCACTCTACAAACCCGCGAGCAACATATACGTCGCGAAAAAGCGACCAGCAATGTTTGCACGAACCAAGGACTCTTCGCGTTGCGAGCCACCGCCCATCTGTCGTTGTTCGGTCCCCAGGGACTGCGGGAAACTGCAAATCTTTGCCTCCAAAAATCTCGTTACGCAGCTGACCAGATTTGCCAACACCAACGTTTTGAACTGGCATTCCCAGAGCCAACGTTCAAAGAATTCGTCATCCGTGATCGGAAGGCAAACGTCGGCGAACTGATGGAAACGTCGCTCGCTGCAGGCTACCTTGCGGGAATCCCTCTCGCCCCCTGGTATCCCGAAAGGGCGGATTGTTTTCTCGTGGCTGTCACCGAAAAACGAACCAAAGCCGAAATCGACGGGCTGGTCGATGCCTTGATTGGTGCAACCAATGCAGTGACCACGTCGATTAGCTGACCATGAATGCATTCCAGCATTCTTTTAAACAAGTACCTCAATCAAACATCATGCGTAACAATCTCGACACCAAGTTGCTCTTTGAACTCTCCCAGCCTGGACGCCGGGCCATGCAACTCCCCGCCTGTGACGTACCAGCACAACCACCCGAGCAACTCCTGCCCGGAGAGTCGCTGGCCAGCTCCCCTCCTCCGCTACCCGAACTCTCAGAGCCCCAGGTCATCAGGCACTTTATCAACTTGTCGCAACGCAACATGAGTGTTGACACCCACTTCTACCCGCTCGGCAGCTGCACGATGAAATACAACCCCAAGCGGAACGAACGGGCAGCCGCCATGCCCGCTTTTGCCGACCTGCATCCGTATCAACCTGTCGAAACACTCCAAGGCATGCTGCAGGTACTGTACGAAATGCAAACCTACCTGCAAGAGATTTCCGGACTCGACGCCTGCTGCCTGCAGCCGGCAGCAGGCGCCCATGGGGAACTCACCGCACTTTGGGTTGCCGCTGCCTATTTCCGTGATATCGATGAAAAACGTAACCGAGTCCTCGTCCCCGACAGTGCGCACGGCACCAATCCGGCAAGTGCCGCCATGGCAGGCTTTAAAGCCGTAACGATCAAGACGACCCAGGCCGGGATCGTCGACCAGGAAGATTTTCAGCGCAAACTGGATGAAAAGGTCGCCGTTTTGATGATCACCAACCCGAATACGGTCGGGATCTTCGAATCACAAATACAGGAAATGATTGCGGCCGTTCATGCCGTCGGGGGGTTGGTGTACCTGGATGGCGCCAACATGAATGCCATCCTCGGGATCACCCGGCCTGGAGACTGGGGCAGTGAAGGTGTCGACATGCAGCACTTCAATCCACACAAGACCTTCAGCGGGCCTCACGGAGGTGGGGGCCCGGGAGCCGGCCCCATTTGCGTTGTCGAAAAACTTGCTCCCTATCTGCCGTCACCCGTCGTCGTTCGCGAACAGGAAGCGGGTGAGTCTGCACGTTATTACCTTGATTTCGAGCGGCCCCAGTCGATCGGTCGAGTGAGGGCCTTTTTTGGTAGTGTTGGTGTCCTGCTGCGGGCCTATTGTTACATCCGTACTCATGGCCCGGACGGCCTCCGCCAGGTGAGCGAGAATGCCGTACTGAATGCCAATTACCTGCTCAGCAGAGTGAAACATTTTTTGCCCGTCCCACAGGGAAACCGTTGCATGCACGAGTTCGTGGCTTCTGCCCAAGCACTCAAAAACGATAAAAAAGTCACGGCAATGGATGTCGCCAAGCGGCTCCTCGATTATGGTTTTCACGCCCCAACTGTCTATTTTCCGCTGACCGTCAAAGAGGCGATCATGGTAGAGCCAACGGAAACAGAAAGTAAAGAAACGCTCGATGCCTTTGCTGAAACGCTCTTTCGTATTACCGAAGAGGACCCCGACCTGTTGCGTGACGCACCGCATACAACACCCATAAGTCGCCCCGATGAAGTCCAGGCGGCCAGACAACCCGTGCTCTGTCATCTGGCGAATTAACCGCGCTGGAAAATTGAATGATCTGTTCCGCTTTGCGGCCCGACCCGCACAACACGGTATCAGGTGAGTGAGTCCTCTTGCCTACGTTTGATTGTCGATCCGCCGTTGCCCGGTCCCCGGAATATGGCAATCGATGAGTTGCTGCTGAACCATGCAGTTGAGCACAACGTGGTCGCGCTGCGATTTTACCAGTGGAACGAGCCGACGTTGTCGGTCGGTTATTTTCAGCAATATGCCGATCGCCAGCTTCACAAAGCAAGCTCCGCCTGCGCAGTCGTGCGTCGCCAAACCGGTGGTGGCGCAATTCTCCACGACCATGAACTCACCTACAGCCTCGTGGTGCCTCCCGCACATCAACTCGCCCGCAACACCCGGCAACTCTACTTCGCGGTCCACCAAGTGATCATCGACGCACTGCTGGCAGAGGAAGGATCGCTACAACGGTTACAGTCACTGGCGCTCTGGCAGCACGATTCGCAACTTTCACGAGCGGAGGAACCTTTTCTTTGTTTTCAGCGACGGTCGCGCGGCGACGTGGTCTTTGGCCGCTCCAATGGCACTCAAGAAAAGGTCATCGGAAGTGCTCAGCGGCGACGGCGGGGAGCCATTTTACAACATGGCAGTATTCTGCTTGCCCGTTCCACAGCTGCCCCGGAACTACCCGGCTTGACAGAATTAGCGCAGACCCAAATGGATGCACCCACACTTGTGGACCGATTGCGGAAACTCCTCCCAACGGCCCTGACGATACCCAATGATGGTGCGGCGATCTGCGAGTCCACCCAACTCTTTGAAAATGCAGCGAAGGCACTTGTAGCGTCAAAATACGGGACCGCAGCCTGGTTAAAACGACGTTAACGACATCGTTGCCAACCGTAAAAATTACCCAAAACGCAGCGAATTGACACCCAGCAGGGGGGGGGCCTCAAGGCACCACCCCCAATGGTAAGTTCATCAAACCAGCCTGGCCCAGATGCACCCCAGACGCGATAAACCTCCTAGAAGGGTATGGGAATTTCTGAGTCACCCCATTACAATGGAAGAGAGATAAATTACAATGGAAGAGAGATAAATCACAATGGAAGAGAGATAATTTTTAGATAGTCCCAATTTCATTTGGAAATGGTTTTAAGAGAGTCTCGTCGCGAAGAAGGCTGATCATCACTCTTTATATCGGGCCACGAGGCTGAATTGGTCGTGTGTCCCTTGATTCTATTGCAGCCATTCTTTGCTTGTCTCCTCGAGTGCGCGGTGTTCTCGTGGTCGGGTTGTCAGACCGTACCATCAACAAGGCAAGACAAGCGAATGGAATTTAAACTTACGGTATTAGCGGGGGCTAAGCAGGGTAAAAGCATCCCGCTCAAGAAGGACGAGTTCATTATTGGCAGGTCCAATGAATGCACTTTGCGAGCTGGCAGCGACGCGATAAGTCGCCGCCACTGCTCGATTGTGCGTACGAAGACTGGCTGGTTCGCTGCTGATTTAGGAAGTCGTAACGGCACCTTTTTGAATGACCAGCGAATTGAGGAAGCGACCCTCTTGAAAGATGGAGACGAAATCAGAATTGGGCCACTGAGCTTTCGCATCAATTGCGTTGAACCCACTAGCGCGGAAAAACATCTGAAATTAAGCTCCAAGACCAATTCGCACGGGCTGAAGCATAAGAAGCGTCCTCCCGTCAGAAACGTGGCCGATGTGGCAGCCCGTACGGCTGGTCCGACTGGAACAGACGGATTGGAGGATGACATCAGCCATTGGTTGCTGGAAACCCAAACCAGCACCAATCCGACGCATGATACGATCAGTTTCAAAGTGGACGAAACGACCCCGGTACCCCCCGTTTTGGTTATGGACAATCCCACCGAGAGAGGGGAAGTTGAAGAAGCGGCGAAGCCAGTCGACGAAGAAGCCGCTGTAGAAAGCTCCGTAGCCGGTGAAGAGAAGTCGGCAACTACCGAACAAGAGCAAGAAACCAATTCAGAACAACGTAGTTGGACGGCCTTCTTCGGCACCAAGGAAAAAGAGACGCCCTCCCATGTCAAGCCTGGAAAACTCCCCAAACTTCCTAAGGATAAAACCAAGGATAGCTGTGAAGCGGCGGCAGAAATCCTGCGGGAAATGACTCGCCGGAGATAATGTACACCCCGGTCAAGTTATAAACGGCTAATTGATATGCCATCGGTTCCTCTCGGCGAACCAATGACCTCCAACGAAATGACCTACATTTAATTCGATGCGCACGAACGACTGCCCTAATCCTCCCCAGGCTGGCCTGCTTGGTATCGCATTCGACGCAACCGATGGGACCAAACGGCTGACCCGCGGCAAGAACTTTATCCTGGCCGGCGGCTGCGAGGAAACTCATGGTCGTATGCAAGAGACGGTAATCAAGGTCAACGAGCAGCTTGATGAGCGGGGTAAGCAACTTGGCGAAGTTTCGCCCAGCGAACTTCGCGACATCTTTTGCGACGTTACGTCGTAGTTGAATTGCTGACGTGGCGGCAAACGGGCGATCGAGTTAGTCCAACGCCGCCTGTTCGCCCGCTGCTGGAAGCATCCTGACTCTATCTCGAGGATGACGAAAAGACGAACCGCTCGGACCCATCCAGCAAGAATGCCGAACGGCGAACCGGGTTCCCATGAACCCGCTTCGCCGCCGGCTTTCATATGACGTCGCAGATTTGACAATGCTCGCGCCTAAGCAACGGTGACCAGCCAAAAAAATGCCGGACACGAGCTTTGTCAAATATCGCTAGCAACGCTGAAAATCCCCGCCCATTTGCGTAGTGCAATCGTGACGATCAAGGCAGGGTGACTACTTGGTTATCATCACAAGATTCGGGAGTTGAAGATTGTGCTGACGGTTCGTGGAGGCAACGTTGGGCCAATCGGAGTCAGAGGTCGTTCTCGACCCCTACGACTACCAATTCTTCCAAGTTGGCTTCCTCCTGTTTAGCAAAGCTTTCGGAATCTTCCGGCGGCTCGACCGCTGGGTTGTCTTCCTGACGTGCCAGCACTTCGGCAGCTGTTAGCTGCACGTAATCCAGGTCTCGGATAACTTCCAACACCTCACTACAGGTCGGGAACATGCGCCCACTTCGACGCTTGTATTTCTCCAACGCGTTCATGAATTCCACTTCCTGTTCTGAATAATCGCGTTCGCAGGTTGTGGGATCGATTTGGCGGCGCCGATTGACCTTTTTACGACGCTCTAGTTTTGGCATGACCGAATCGTTGACCTGATCTGCTCCGTCCTCCGGTTCCTGCTGGCGGCAATCGCCGTGGCGCCGGTCAATCGTGACCTCCTCGTCGCCCACCTGGGAGTCTGCGGACGTCGCATGGGACCTTTCCGCCTTGTTGCCCTTCTTCTCCTGGGGCAACCTCGACTTGGAGGTCTTGGCGAATTTAGTTTTGCTGGTAGATACCCGCTTGGCCACCGCGATACCTCCTTTCTTGGAAATAACGGCTATGCTTCTAATAGGATGGAACTTGCGCTATAGGGCGAAACTTGGCCGATCTTAAAAACACGTATATTGCTCAATGTCCCCAAAATCCTACCCGTGAAAAAATCAATCGGCGGTGCGGGAAGGTTGTCGTTTGGGTCCTGTTGAACAATTGCATCATTGATATGAAATGAAAGCAAAATCAGGCCTACCGAAGGAAAAACGTTTGAGAAAGATGGGGGGTTTGCACAAAAGGTCCGGTTATTCTGGTTATCCTGCCCGAAACCACGGTTGCCAGCCCCGACCCCAACGTATGGGGTAGAAGTCAACTCTCCCTTGCACAAATTGGCCATCGCCACTAGTCTCTCGCCGGTTTTTACGGTGGCACAAGTTTTACGGTGGCACAAGGATCGTGCCACAAGTCTTTTCACTCATCACGCGCGCGTGCGGAAGGGATACCGGTCGTGTTCGCATTACGTTTCGCAAAACACCAAAACTTGTGGTGGGTCATGGGCCTATCCGCCCTGGTCTCGCTGACGTCGGCAGGTTGCCAAAATTTTTCTTCCTCGGCAGCAAACATCGAGGGGGTTCAGCATTTCCGCCAAGGCAACTACCAACTCGCGGCGGATCGCTTTCAAAAAGCGATCGCCACCAATCCTGGTTCAGCGAGCGGTTACTACAATTTAGCTTCATCACTGCATAAGACGGGCACACTTTACAAACGGCCAAACGACCTGGTTCAGGCGGAGCAACTTTACAATCAATGCCTGGAACGAGATCCGAATCATGCTGAATGTCATCGCGGCCTGGCAGTGCTCCTTAGCGAAACCAACCGTCAACAGCAGGCGACCTCGCTTTTACATAACTGGTCGGCAAAGAACCCGGGGGCAGCCGATCCCAAGATCGAAGTCGCCAGGCTGTATGAAGAATATGGCCAAGTAGAACAGGCCAAGTCACATTTGGTCCAGGCTCTGGCGGGGGACCCACATAACGCGCGGGCATTGACTGCCCTGGGACGGCTCCGTGATCACGAAGGAGACCATGCGCAGGCACTTGCTAATTACCAAAGGTCGCTTAAGCTGAACCGATTCCAACCCCAGGTTGCAAGCCGAGTCGCAACACTTCACGCCGCTGCCGGAACATCTCGCGTGGCCGGGCAAATGCCAAGCGGCCTGCGAACTGCCACGCCTTGGAAACCGGCAATCCGGTATTGAGGCAGGCAAACCAGTCGCCCGGGATCCATCGGGGTGAAAATTTGCTTGCGTCTCGCATCGCGGTGTGGCCCCTTGCATTGCGGGACTCAGGAAGCCAGAGTCTCCAACGTTTCACAAGCGTTCCGAAGCGAGACCGAACCGTCACACTCGGCAGCCCAATGGCGACACTGCTTTTTTGCCGTGTCTGAAGTCAGGATTCGGTCAAGTACCTTGGCAACGCGAGACGCACGAAAACGACGGACTGAAACCTCGCGACCAACCCCCAGTCGCTGTAGCCGGATCGAATTATCGAATTGATCGAACGCCATCGGGCGGATTAACTGCGGCACTCCGGCCGATAGTCCCTGGGCACAGCTCCCAATGCCGCCGTGATGAATAAATGCAGCCGCACGTGGGAGCACGTAGCTCAGTGGAACGAAGTCAAAATGCTGCACTTCTTCGGGTAGTCTGTGGGGCAACTGATCCGCAAATTTCGTTAACAAAATTCCCCGCCGACCAAGGATCTGGCACACCTCGACCGCCGTGGTAAAAAACTCCGGAGTGGTCGCGTTCGCAGATCCAGGAGTCCAAACAAGAGGTGCCTCGCCAGCATCTAGAAAACGCGACACTTCCCCAGGCAGTTCCCGTTGGTCGCTGCTATCCCAGAGGGGAAAACCGGTCAGTGCAACTCCCGCTGGCCAATCAGGCTGCGGCTCGGCAAACCAGGGCGGGAACAAACCGATAACAGCATCGGTCTTATGCCACCACCGGGTCAGCACGTGACCGATTGGCTTGAGACCGACCTTATTGCGGAGTTTGTTGATCGGACGAGCCACCAGGGGATCGAACACAAACTGATCCGCACACCAGTACTGCGCCCCCTTGATCCATGACGGGACTCTCTCGTGCCACAGTACGCGCGGCAACCGTGGTGCCTGGTACTTGCTGAGGAAGATCGCCGGAGCAAAATGCACACCCGCGACTGGAACACCTTGCTTTTCGCCCACAATTCGCCCCGCGAGGTCCAAACCGTGGGCAACAATGACTGTCTCACCAGGCACCGCCTGGTCGACCAGCAAATCATAGAGTCTCTCGAGAACAGAGCCGCAAGCATAACTCCACACAAACAGCGGCGCCCGTACCGGGTGCCAAATATCAGGATGATGGACCAGTTCCATATACTCCTGGCAGGTACCAAGAGGCAAATAGTCGAGGCCTGCATCTCGCACCACATTTTCAAAGTAGGGGTTCGCCACCAGCGACACCCGATGCCCCCGTCGGGCCAGCGCCACGCCAAGGCCAACCATGGGATGAACGTCGCCGTAACTCCCCAACGCGGTAATCAAAAAATGCATGGTCAGTCATTCCCTGGGAAACAGTGCGTCTCGACTGGCAGGGCAAACGGATCGGTTATGCTACCCGCCTTTCAGGTTGCGGCGGGAGGAATTCCCGCAAGACGCCAAAAAAGGATGCGCCAGCTGGCATTGAGAAAAAAACTGCCAAATCGCCAGGCTAAAATTGGTTTTTCATCGCTTGTCACTATAGGGAAACCGGCGGACAATGGAACCATGACTACCGACAAAAATTCGAACCGCGAATCAAATCATGAGGATTCCATCTCGGCAACCGATGAGGAAAACGACCTCGACGTTGACGAGTACGAATTAGAACCTCCCGACACCGAGGTGTTGGCCTTCGAAGCGCGTGCCTCACAGGAACTCCTATCCGCTGCCGAAAGCCAGATCGACGTGGACGAGTTGTTCCGGGAAGAGGGTAGATTCGACCACGACAAGATGCTGGCAGAATTCGTCCGCGACGGTGGGTTTCGCTTCCAAACGAAGCATCTGCTCATCGCAACGGCCATCCTGGCGTTTTACCTCGCGTTTGGCAATGTGACTGGCTATCCAATCGCCACCCTGCTGCTTTTTATCGCGGGAATTAGCGGCACGCTCTACTACATGAATCATCGAGAAAGGCTGCACCAGAACCGCCTCGCAGAGCGAAAAAGAGTCTTCAAGGCTCAGTTGCAGGCAAAGCAAAAGGGAACTTCAACTGGAACCGGCCCGCCCCCTTTACCAAACGAAGCAGACAAAACCTGGCAACAGGCGATTGAGCAAGAATCCTCGTTCGAGTTCAGGTTCTCCCCAAGGCAGCTTCTGATCGCGTTTACCGTGGCCTTAATCATCGTCGCACTATGCACTTGGACCGGTGGTCCCTTTGTTGCCGCCCTACTCCTGGGCACGTTCGCAGCTATCGGGATCGGTGTTCATATCGCCGGATACGAACCTCCCGATCAGCTTGTCCTGATTTGGTGGTGTACAATGTGCCTGTATGTCGTGATGAGTATATTCTCGATGATTTGGACGGCATTGACCGCCAGTTGACCACCACCCATGCCTGTAACTGTAGAATTTTATGGCATTGCCCGAGAGCGAGTGGGGAGGGACCATCTTGATATTGAAGGCAATTCACTCAGCGAAGTCTTGAGCGAATTGGGTGCACAATTCCCGGAATTCGCCCGGGACTGTCTCTCGACCGGCGATAATGAGTCTGGCGTAAAGACCCTGAATCGATTATTCATCGCCAGCCTGGGTGAAGACCGGTTCGTTAGCGATCCCCAAACCCCACTGGTCGAAGGCGATTGTCTCCTCATCCTTTCAGCCGACGCCGGCGGGTAAGCAATGCAGGAATGACCTTGACCATTATAGAATTTCCCTCCCGTTGCCGTAGTACGGCCAATGAAGCAAATTGCTGTTGATGACACGAAAATCTCGCAGTTCAATTCCTGGTTATCATGGCCGCTACTTGCGGATTAATCTATCGGAAGAGACTGCGGAGTTTGTTCCTCTGAGTGCGGATTTGCTACGTAGCTGCCTGGGCGGGAGTGGCCTCGGAGTCCACCTACTCACGCTGGAAGGTTCGGCAACGGTTAATCCCTTTTTGCCCGCAGCAGCAATTGCGTTCGTCTTCAGTCCTCTGGTCGGTAGCCCGCTCACGACATCCGCCAAGTTCGCAGTCGTCTCTAAAAGCCCTTTAACGGACCGCATCAATGACTCGCTGGCAAGCAGCCACTTTGCAATCGCCGGTAAAGCATGTGGCTGCGATGCGATTGTCCTGGTAGGCCAGGCGGCAGTACCCACCATTCTGGTAATCGACGATGGACATGTATGCCTGGAGCCTGCCGGTTCAACATGGGGCATGGAAATTCCCAGGGCCGAAACTGAACTTCACCAGCGATTTGACGACAACTTTCGGTGGGCGGTGATCGGTCCCGCTGGCGAGCGACTTGTCCGTTACGCCACGATCTCCCATGACCGCCGTCATGCCGGGCGGGGAGGGAGCGGGGCGATTCTGGGCTCCAAAAACGTCAAGGCAATCGGTGTCCGCGGTAGGCAACAGACCGCCTGGGCAAATCCCGATGCGCTGATTGCCCTCTCGAAAGAACTGTCACGAAAATCATTCGGACCCGCCACGGCCAAATATCGTGAACTAGGCACGGCCTCCAATCTGCTCACCTTCAACCGGTTCCATGCCCTACCGACCCGCAATTTCCAACAGGGAAGCTTCGCAGGCGCAGCTGCCTTATCACCGGAACAACTCGGCACAACTTATTCGAAAACACAAGCTTCGTGTGCTTGCTGCACCATTGGATGCGAGCACATTTATGGGCTGAAATCTCCCAACGCAACAGCTTCGGAACAACCAGCAGGTGTGCGCCTTGAATACGAAAATCTATTCGCTCTCGGCCCGATGTGTGGAATCGACGACCCGGCTGCCGTGCTAGGTGCGTCCCAGCGTTGTGATGCCTTGGGACTCGACACGATAAGTACCGGGGGGACCATCGCCTTTGCCATGGAGTGTGTCGAGCGGGGACTGCTTGCCGAACCGTGGTTGCAATTCGGAGATGGCGACGCGTTGACGCAAGCCATTGAACTGATCGGCAAACGCGACGGAATTGGCAACCAGTTGGCCCAAGG
>CAUZEA010000065.1:0-33122 GCA_963578605.1 Planctomycetota bacterium | reverse complement strand
ACGGTGAGGAACCTTGTTTACCGTGGCGATCTCGGCTGAACCATGGGGCGGTCGGCAGTCTGTGCCTGCCCCCTCTCAAGCGGGAACGAGTTGGGCTGCTTTACAGGTCCGCTGGTTACAGGGCCGCTGGTTACAGGGCCGCGGAGAGGGGCGGAGTTTCCTGGCGCTGGCCGGCAGTTGAGAACGAAAACTGGTCGCCGTCAAAATCGACCTCCACGGTGCTCTCTTCAGGAAAACTGCCTTTGAGCAACTCGGTGGCCAACGGATTCTGCAACTGCTGCTGGATGATGCGTTTGAGCGGTCGGGCGCCAAAAGTCGGGTCATAACCGCGGTTGGCAATCTCCTGCCGGGCTGCATTGGTGACTTCAAGCTGGAGTTGCTGTGCCGCCAGCAACTTCGCCAAAGACCCAATCTGCAAATCAACAATGCGGCGAATCTGCTTCCGGTTCAATGGATGGAAGACAATAGTCTCATCAATGCGATTGAGGAACTCGGGTAAAAAGCAGGTCTGCATGGCCTCGGTCACAGCGGTCCGCATTTCTTCATCCGTTCCGCCTTCGGAGGCGATTTCTTGAATCAATGGGCTGCCGACATTGGAAGTCATCACGACGATGGTGTTGGTAAAGTCGACGGTGTGCCCGTGGTTGTCGGTCAAGCGGCCGTCGTCGAGGACTTGCAGCAGGATGTTGAAAACATCGCGATGGGCCTTTTCGATCTCGTCGAGGAGAATGACCGAATAGGGTCGCCGACGGACAGCTTCAGTGAGTTTTCCGCCCTCTTCAAAGCCGACGTATCCGGGAGGGGCACCAATCAGTCGACTGACCGTGTGTTTTTCCATGAATTCGCTCATGTCGAGCCGAACCATGGCGTGCTCGTCGTCGAACAGTATGGCGGCAAGCGCTTTGCAGAGTTCTGTCTTGCCCACCCCGGTTGGCCCACAAAAGGCGAAAGAACCAATAGGACGGTCAGGGTCCTGCAGACCACTCCGGCTGCGGCGGACGGCGTTGGCCACCGCGGTGACCGCCTCATCCTGTCCGATAATGCGTTGGTGCAGCCGTTCTTCGAGCACCAGCAGCTTGGCCCGTTCGGTTTCGATCATGCGGGTCACGGGAATTCCGGTCCACGCGCTGACGACTTCCGCAATTTCTTCAGGCCCAACTTCCTGTCGCAGCAGGCGTTTTGAAGAATCTTGGGGCGATGTTTTCGCTGCGCTCTGGTGGGCCTCGGCTTCCTGCAGGTGCTGAGCGAGTTTTTTCAGCTGGGTGTCCAGTTCATAGAGCTTCTGGTACTCGGCTTCACCCACGACCTGGCTGGTCGACTGTTTCTCTTTAATCGCGTTCGCCTGTTGTTGATATTCAAGCTTTGTCTGCTCCAGCCGCTGCTGGACTTCCGCCACATCCCCGAGTCCAATTTTCTCTGCCTCCCACTGCTCGCGCAAGCTCGCCAACTCGCGGCGAAGTTCGTCCATTTCTTCGTTGATATCGGCTAACTGCTGACGCGCATGCTCCTCGGTTTCCTCGGCCAGTTGGCGGGCTGCCAGTTCCAATTGCATCACTCGCCGTTGGACCTTGTCGATTTCTTCGGGAACGCTCTCGAGCTCCATCGCCAAACGACTGGTGGCCTCGTCCATCAGGTCAATGGCTTTATCGGGAAGGTAGCGATCGCTGATGTACCGGCTGGAAAGCTCCGCCGCTGCCACGAGGGCCGAGTCTTTAATCCGTACTCCCTTGTGATGGGCTTCGTAGCGTGGCTTCAACCCGCGCAAGATCGCGATCGTATCTTCGACCGAGGGTTCTCCCACGTAGACCGGTTGAAAACGCCGTTCGAGGGCTGCGTCTTTCTCGATGTATTTGCGGTATTCGTCGAGCGTCGTCGCGCCGATGCAGCGGAGTTCTCCCCGCGCCAGGGCAGGCTTGAGCAAGTTAGCTGCATCGCTGCCACCTTCGGCAGCCCCGGCACCGACAACCGTGTGCAGTTCGTCGATAAAGAGGACCACATTTCCGGCATCGGTCGTTTCTCGAAGTAAAGCCTTGAGCCGCTCTTCAAATTCACCCCGGTACTTGGTCCCGGCCAGCAGCGCACCGAGATCGAGGCCAACGACCCGTCGATTTTTGAGGCTCTCTGGCACATCGCTCTGCACGATTCTCAAGGCGAGCCCTTCGGCAATCGCCGTTTTGCCAACTCCCGGATCCCCAATCAGCACAGGATTGTTTTTGGTACGGCGGGAGAGGACTTGAATCACACGGCGAATTTCCTCGTCCCGTCCAATCACCGGGTCGAGCTTGCCCTGCCGGGCCCGCTCGACCAGGTCGATACCATACTTCTCTAGCGCCTGGAACTTTCCCTCCGGGGAGGGATCGGTGACCCGGGTGCTCCCGCGGACCTGCTGCAGAGCTTCCAGAACGTCTTTCTCCTTAACGGCATTGAGCTTGAGCATTTCCTGGGCAGGCGAAGAGACCTTGACCAGCGCCAGCAACAAGTGTTCGGTCGAAACAAACTCGTCCTTCATCGTCGCAGCTTCACTCTGCGCCCCTTCCAGGATTTTTGTCAGTGAACCGGCAATCTGTGGCTGGGTACCACCGGTCGCTTTGGGCAAATAGCCCAGTTCGGCTTCGACCATCTGTTGAAGTTGGCTGACATTGACACCGATCTTGTCGAGCAGCGGGAGCACAATTCCTTCTTGCTGTACAACCAGCGCAGCGAGCAGATGCAACGGCTCAATTTGGGGATTTCCCGCATCAGCCGCCAACTCCTGCGCACGTTGCACGGCTTCCTGGGCTTTGATCGTCAGTTTGTCAAATCGAAAAGCCATAGTTCTGTTGTCCGGTTGGCGAACCAAACGCCCAAGGGCTCCTCACCAAGGCTCACCCCACTAGAATGCCAATTGAAATTGAAGATGACCGGGACTTACAAACCCTACCACGCAACAGGTCTTAGGCCTTGTACGCGACGGGTGTTGCCCTACGACTTTGACTTGCCTAGCTCTTGACCTCGAACTCTGCATCGATGGTGTCGTCGTCGGCCTCGGCTTGCGCCTGGCCGGCACCGTCATCACCAGTTGCCGAGGGAGCATCGCCTGCGGCCGCGGTCGCTTTGTATAGCGATTCACTCATTGCGTGACTGGCCGTTTCCAGTTCCTGAAGTGCGGCCCGGATGGCTTCCACGTCGTCCTCTTTGGCCGCGGCGCGGACTTTTTCCATCGCTGCTTCGAGCGAAGTCTTGTCGGCTTCACTCAACTTGTCGCCTTGATCTTTGATAAGCTTCTCCAGCTGGTAGCAACGCGAATCGGCCTCATTCCGTGCTTCGACGAGTTCGCGCTTCTTTTTGTCTTCAGCGGCATGCTCCTGGGCATCTTTCTGCATCCGGTCGATTTCGTCGTCCGAAAGACCACTGGACTGCTCAATCTTCACGGTCTGTTCGGTGCCGGTCCCCAGGTCTTTCGCCGCCACGTTGAGAATTCCATCGGCATCAATATCGAACTTCACCTCAATCTGGGGAACACCACGGGGCGCCGGTGGAATGCCTTCCAGGTTAAACTGGCCCAGCAATCGGTTGTCAGCGCACATCTCCCGCTCACCTTGAAAGACTCTCACCGTGACCGCAGTTTGACTGTCATCGGCCGTACTGAAGACATTCTTCCGCTCGGTGGGAATGGTCGTGTTGCGTTCGACGAGTTTCGTCATTACACCGCCGAGCGTTTCGATACCAAGCGAAAGTGGCGTCACGTCCAACAGCAGGATGTCCTGGACCTCCCCCGAAAGCACACCACCCTGGATGGCGGCGCCGACTGCGACGACCTCGTCAGGATCAACTCCCTTGTGAGGGGCTTTACCAAAGAGTTCCTTGACGGTTTCCTGAACTTTCGGAATCCGCGTAGAACCGCCAACCAGGACCACCTCATCGATGGCCTTGGGATCGAGTTTCGCATCCGCCAGGGCCTGCTTCACAGGACCTTTGACTCGGTCCACCAAACCGTCGACGAGTTTTTCGAACTCGGCTCGCGAGATCGAAGTTTGCAAATGCTTGGGACCGGTCGCATCGGCCGTGATAAATGGCAAGTTAATGTCGGTCGTTTGCAGCGAACTTAGTTCCTTCTTTGCCTTTTCACATGCTTCCTGTAATCGCTGCAAAGCCATTTGGTCTTGGCGCAAATCAATGCCTTGTTCACGTTTGAACTGGTCGGCAACGTGATTGATTATCACCTCGTCGAAGTCGTCGCCGCCCAAGTGGGTATCGCCGTTGGTAGAAATGACCCGGAAAACCCCATCAGCCACTTCGAGAATCGATACGTCGAACGTCCCACCACCAAGATCAAAGACGCAAATCGTCTCTTCACCCTTCCTGTCCAGACCATAGGCCAGCGAAGCGGCGGTTGGCTCGTTGATAATCCGGGCTACCTCCAGACCGGAAATCTGCCCTGCATCTTTGGTCGCTTGACGTTGGGAATCGTTGAAGTAGGCCGGTACCGTGATGACCGCTTTGTTAACGGTGTGACCAAGGTAGGCCTCGGCAGACTCTTTGAGTTTCCGGAGTGTCTTCGCAGAAATTTCAGGGGGTGTAAATTCTTTACCATCAACCTCCACTTTTACAAAATCTTCGACACCACCCACAATTTCGTAGGGAACCATCTTTTCTTCGTTGGCAACCTCGCTGTGCCGTCGACCCATGAACCGCTTGATCGAATAGACAGTGCGGCTTGGATTCGTCACGGCCTGACGCCGAGCCGGCTCACCCACCAACACTTCTTCTTTGTCGGTAAAGGCAACCACACTTGGGGTCAGCCGATTCCCCTCTGGATTCGGGATGACCTTGGCTTCATTGCCTTCCATCACCGCGACGACCGAATTGGTCGTGCCTAAATCGATGCCGATGATTTTTTCCCCAGTTCCCATGACTTATACTCCTTATCTTCAATCGGAATGCGGCGTGCCACCGGCGCGCAGGACCATGCCTTGCCTCGGAGCAAAGCCTGTGCCGACAACATGCACCCTCGACGAGGATTACTGCAAATTATATAACAGCAACGACTTATGGTATTAACCAGCTTGATGGGACCCGGGCGGGGCCGATCGGCGTTCTGTCAGATTGGCTGCACCAGCGCGAATTGGCCCGCCGAACCAGGCACCCGACCCTGCCAAAATGGCAGCATTGGAGGGGCAAGTTGATGCGTCATAATGGCTTAGGCACGTCACACCAGGTGTCACGATCACCGGTTGACCTTTTGCGATGTCAGGAATCCCATGGCGAAGAAAAAAACCCAGCTAAAAAAGAGATCCCCCAAGGGGGCGACCGCGAACCCCCATTCGCCAGCCACCCGCAAATCGGTTAAGCCGATCGCCGCGCTGCGACGAGAACTTGACCAGCTTGACGGTGAGATTCTCGATGCGCTCAATCGGCGGGCAAAAATCGCCCAG
The DNA here is from genome assembly GCA_963578605.1 of Planctomycetota bacterium. GTDB lineage: Bacteria > Planctomycetota > Planctomycetia > Pirellulales > Lacipirellulaceae > JAKVCB01. The sequence goes on along the minus strand of CAUZEA010000065.1, from coordinate 27,708 downwards.
ATGATTGGCAACGCCAAGCAAAAAGAAACGCAGCCGGTGTATGATCCCAAGCGGGAAGCGGAGGTGATCCAACGCGTCGTGCAGAAAAATGGCGGTCCGCTGAACGATCAGTCGATCCGGGCAATATTTCGCGAGGTGGTGAGTGGTTCGCGGGCGGTCCAGGCCCCAACGCGAGTGGCTTACCTGGGACCCGAATTCACATTCAGCCACCTGGCAGCATTGGAACGTTTTGGAGAGAGCACCGAATTGGTTCCGGTGGCAACGATCGGTACGGTATTCGAGCAGGTGGAACAGGGACAAGCGGAGTTCGGCGTGGTGCCGATGGAGAACTCCACGGATGGCCGTGTCACGGACACACTCGATTGTTTTTCGCGGTCGAGCCTGCGGGTCTGTGGTGAATTACCTTTGCGAATTCACCACTGCCTGATGGGAATTGGTCAGCAAAACGAGCTTGAAATTGTCCACAGCAAGCCACAGGCTTTGTCCCAGTGCCGCAACTGGCTCGCCAAACACGTGCCCAGCGCCGTCGGGCGTGCCGTCGGCAGCACTGCCGAAGCGGCCATTTCGGCGCGGGCCAATCGGCGCATCGCGGCAGTCGGCAGCGAGCGGGCCGCAGTGCACTACGGCTTGAAGATTCTGGCTCACAACATTGAAGATAACCCCCACAATATCACGCGGTTCGCAGTGGTTGGTGTGGCCCCGGCCGATCGAACGGGCACCGATAAAACCGCCCTGATGTTCGAAATCCCCCATCAACCGGGCGCTTTGGCCGACACGATGAATGTGTTCAAACGGAACAAACTGAATATGACCTGGATTGAATCGTTTCCGATCCCGGAAAGTCGGGGCCGGTATCTCTTTTTTGTTGAATTCGTGGGCCACCAGAAAGAACTCCGCAGCCGCAAGGCGATCGCTTCGATAGAAAAAAGATCTGTCCGCCTGGAGATTCTCGGCTCCTATGCGCAGGTGGAACCAATCGGGTAAAGTGAGTTTCACTATGGGACTTGCAAGCGGGAAATAACGCCCATCCAAGCAATACTTTCTACCTGACCGAGGGATCTATGCGTCGTCTGCTGATTGCTGGGAATTGGAAAATGAACCTCGATTGTGACGGTGCCAGGGAACTCGCGTTGGCAGTTTGCCGACGTGCACCAGAATTCGACGAAGTTGACCTACTTCTCTGCCCACCCCAGGTTTACCTGAATGTGGTTGCACAGGCCGTGGCGGGGAGTCGTGTGGCGGCTGGCGGTCAAAACATGTACCACGAACCATCAGGAGCTTTTACTGGTGAGGTGAGTGCCGCGATGCTTGTCGACGTGGGGGCCACAGCCGTCATTTTGGGTCACAGTGAGCGGCGCCATATTCTGGGCGAGACCGATGCCGACGTAAACCGCAAGGTCATCGCAGCACTCCAGGTCAACCTCACCCCGATTGTATGCGTGGGGGAACTGCTCGCCGAACGCGAGGCGGGCCGCACGAGCGAGGTCAACCGTACCCAAATCGAAGGTTCCCTGGCAGGGCTTGGCACCGAGCAGGTTTTGCAAATCGTCATTGCCTATGAGCCCGTTTGGGCCATTGGCACTGGAAAAGTGGCCACCCCAGAGCAGGCCGAAGAAGTCCACGCTGACCTTCGCAGGCTGCTGGCCGAGCGGTACAATCAAACGGTTGCAGATCAAGTGCAAATCCTCTACGGGGGGAGTATGAAACCGGGCAACGCCAGGGACCTGCTCAAGCAGCCCGACGTGGATGGCGGGTTGATTGGAGGAGCTAGCCTCAAGGCCGATGATTTCCTGGGCATTGCTCAAATCGGAACGGCCCTGGCGAACCGTTCCTGACGGCGTGCCGCAAAGCCAATTTCAAAACATCGAAACCAACAAACACCTGGCAAATCAATCAAACTGGAGTCATGCTTTTCATGGGTTCTCTACTGGCAATCGTCCTGTCGCTACTGGCTATATTCTTAGTTTTGTTAGTCCTCGTTCAGCGGGGACGTGGCGGTGGCCTGGCCGGTGCGTTCGGTGGCGCGGGGGGGTCTAGCGCATTCGGAGCCAAGGCGGGAGACGTGTTCACCAAGATCACGATCGTGGTTGCCACGATTTGGATCATCATTTGTGTTTGCGCCGCCTACTGGTCGAAACATCGCAGTGACTCGCTAGGTACGGCCGGCCCCACCATCAATTCAACCGATCGATCAACAGGGACGGGTGAAACAATCGCGCCACTCGGAGGTGATTCACAGGGTAGCGCATCCGCACCTGCCGGCGATACTCAAGCCGCTTCAAAGGCTGATGCATCCACCAGCGACCCCTCTGCAAACAGTAGCAGTACTGACCAATAACGCTTTTCGCGGCGGTGTTGGTCGCCCGTAACCTGGCGTACCCAAGCCGCTGAGCGGATCATTCCGGCTGGCGCGTCGTAGCCGTGAAAATCCGCAAGAAACCGTGCATATCCACAAGAAACAAGGAGGCGGGGAAATCCACCGCTCCTGTCGATGTCTGGACCAAACAAAGCAACGAGTCGGGGCACGCTACTGAGCATGACCGGATTCGGCGAAGCCCACGCCCACGATCAGGGGCTGATAATCGCTGTCGAAATCCGCTCGGTCAACAGCCGACACTTTAAACTCTCTTTCCGCTGCAGCGACAGATACGGTGGCCTCGAATCGAACGTCGAGTCGATTATCCGGAACGTCATTCGTCGTGGAACCGTTCAACTCAACCTGCGGGTTGATCGGGAGACGTCGTCTGAGGACTATCACATCAACACCGAAGTACTCGAAGCCTATCGGCACCAGCTGGAGACCTTCCAAAAGCAAAGTGGAAAAACTACCGCAATCGACCTGGAAAAATTGCTCATGCTGCCGGGAGTCGTCACCGAGAAGCAATCCGTTGACTCTGACCCCGATAAGGATTGGGGCGTCATCGAACCGGTCGTCCGCGCCGCCGTAGAGGACCTGGCCAATATGCGGGCAGCAGAAGGGCGGGCACTGGCCAGCGACCTGCTCAACCAATGCGACTCTATTCCGAAAAACCTTGAGCACATTGTCCAGCGGTCACCCCTGATCGCCGAGGGCTACCGCCAGCGACTCACGGACCGAGTCAACAAAGTACTCCAGGAGTTCGGCGTCTCGATCGGTCCAGCCGATCTGGTGCGGGAGATCAGCCTGTTTGTCGAACGGGGAGACGTTTCCGAAGAGATCGTGCGACTCCGAAGTCACCTGGAACAATTTGTCAAGGCGATCGATCTGCCCGAAAGCACTGGCCGCAAGCTGGAGTTCATTGCCCAGGAAATGGGCCGCGAGATTAACACGATTGGTTCGAAGTCAAACGACACCGAAATCTCGCAGCATGTGGTCCAGATCAAGACCGCCTTGGAACGGATTCGCGAACAAGTTCAAAATGTGGAGTAACTGGAAAAAACAGGCAATATCCGCTGCAAACAGACCTGTTCCGCCTTGCAGGTGACAGGTTCATCCCTTGACGATCCCACTTTCCGCAATTCACTCCGCTGCAACCCTCGTGACTCACGCTGCTCCGGGACAACTCGTCATAGTGTCAGGTCCCTCGGGGGCTGGAAAATCGACTGTTTTGAAAGAAGCGATTGAAAGGCTGGGAAATCGGCTCAATTTAAGCGTTTCGGCTACGACCCGCCCCCCCAGGCCGGAAGAAGTCGACGGCAGGGATTACCATTTCCTCAGCCCCGAGGAATTTGCGCGACGGGAAGCGTCGCACGATTTCCTGGAATGCATGGAGGTCTACGGTCGGGGGCATTGGTATGGTACGCTGTTAGAGGGAGTACGATCTGGCCTGGCAACGGGCAAATGGGTCGTTTTGGAGATTGACGTGGCTGGTGCCAGGCAGGCCCTGCAACGTTATCCGGATGCGGTGACTATCTTTATTCGCACCGCCAGCGTGGCGGAGCTTGAGCGTCGCCTGCGGGGACGAGGCACCGAACAGGAGGAGGCAATTCGCCGTCGGCTTGAGGTGGCACGGCGAGAACTACAGCAGAGTCACCTCTACGATTTCAAGGTCATTAATGAGACGGTTTCAAAGGCCGTCGACGAAGTCTGTGACATACTCACCAGTCGAGGATTGAATCCAACATGATCGAAGCATTGAAAGAGGAAGAGATTGTCAACAAGGTCGGTGGTCGGTTCAAGCTCTCCACATTGATCCAGAAGCGATTGGTCGCGCTGAACAGCGGTGCCCGCCCGCTGGTCGAACTGGTAACGGACGAAAAAATGGAAATCGTGGTGCAGGAAATCCTGCAAGACAAAATTTATCTCGACACCGCCAATCACCTTGGGATTGTAGGTCAACCGAGCGAGCCGATCGGTCGTCCTCCCGAGCTCGATCTCGAAAATCTGTAGTTGATGCTGAGCGCCTGCGGCAAGAAACTTGGGGGACACTTGTCAAACACGGCAACGCGTTGGGCTCAATCCTCAACCTACCAACCCGGCACATGAATCTCCTGATCGGTATAAGTGGTGGTATTGCAGCCTACAAAACTGCGGGGCTCGTCAGCACCTTGGTACAAGACGGCCACTCGGTCGATGTCGTCATGACCCGGGCGGCGTGCCAGTTTGTTGGCCCAGCCACATTTCAAACGCTGAGCGGGCGACACGTGACCACCGAATTGTTTGATACCCACTTTCCGCTCGGAGCTCATATTGAATTGGCTCAAGACCGCCAGCTCTTCTGTGTCGCCCCAACCTCTGCAGACGTGTTGGCCAAAGCAGCTCACGGGCTGGCCGATGATTTGTTGAGCACGCTGCTGCTCTCGTTTGCGGGCCCAGTTCTGCTGGCCCCGGCGATGAATGTCGATATGTGGGAACGACCCTCCGTTCAACGTAACGTAGCCACACTACGTGATGATGGCTTCCATTTCATCGGCCCCATGAAAGGCTGGCAAAGTTGTCGCCGCAGTGGTGTTGGGCGAATGGCCGAGCCCGAGGAAATCCAAGCGGCCATTGGTCACCTGCTGGAATCGTAATCGGGATCCCAAACAGGCTATCCGAAACCCTGAAACTAATAGCAAAACATTGGCGGACTGGTGCGTGCCAAGGGCCGTTCCGCTGAGTGTGGGTCGCTGCGATGGCAAGAATCCTCATCACTTCCGGGCCAACTCGACAGTACCTCGACCCGATACGTTATTTAACCAATGCCTCCAGCGGTTTGATGGGCCACGCCCTGGCCGAGGCAGCCCTCGGGCTCCAACACGAGGTTGTCATCGTGAGCGGGCCGGTCGAAGTCGATTACCCAAGTCAGGCAAAGGTGATCCCGGTCATCTCGACCGAAGAAATGCTGACGGCTGCAACCGAAGTCTTTGCCAGTTGCGACGGGTTGATTGGCGCCGCAGCCCCCTGTGACTACCGGCCTCGACGCATCGCCTCGCAAAAGATCACCAAGACGGGCGAGCCGCTTACGCTTCAACTCGTCGAAACCGACGACGTGGTCGCAACGCTGGCTAGCGAGAAAAAAGACCGCTGGGTGGTCGGTTTTGCACTGGAAACCCAAGATGTCCGCCTGAGGGCACTGGCCAAGTTGGAACACAAATGTTGCGATCTGATGGTCAGCAACCATGCCACGGCGATGAGGTCGCAAACCAACAACGTGGAGGTCTTGGCCCCCGACGGTACGGTGTTGGCGCGGCTTTCGGGTCCCAAGCAGGAAGTTGGCCGCGGGGTTCTGGCGGTGATTCAAACAAAACTCGTCGAACCGAGGGCAAAAACCTGAGGTTGAAGAGCTCCCACGGCCCGGCGCTGCCTGCGAGGTCCTGGCCGACGGCAACCAGCCGCTTTTTGAGAGCGAACCTTCGCACCCCCAGCCATGTCTCGCGTTCCAGTCGGGTGGCAGGTAGAATCTGTGCTTGTCAACTTCGACATGGCCCTGCTTACTCCCTATCGTTTCCATGATTCGTGTCGCAATTTTAGGTGCCTCGGGCTATACGGCCCTCGAGTTATGCCGGTTGCTGCTGCGCCATCCAGAAGTCGAGATCACCACCCTCACCACGCGGCAACAAGGCCGCCCGTCGCTGGCAGAAGTACACCCTGCCCTGGCAGGTCGACTTGATCTGGCTCTGGAACAACTCACGACGGCGGAGGTGGCTGAGCGGGCCGACTGTGTCTTCAGCTGCCTGCCCCATGGTGCTAGTGCGGCGGCGGTGGCTGCCTTACTTGACGCCGGTTGCTCGGTCGTTGATTTCAGTGCCGACTACCGGCTTCGAGATGTCTTGGTTTATGAAGCGACGTACGGGGTAACGCATCCCGATCCAGAGCGGCTTCCACAAGCCGTCTATGGCCTGCCCGAACTCTATCGGGAACGTATCAAGTCTGCCCGCCTGGTAGCCAATCCCGGCTGTTATCCGACTGCGGCTATTCTGGCACTTGCCCCCCTGCTCCGCACCAATTTGATTGGTCCCGACACGATCATTGTCGACAGCAAGAGCGGCGTGAGCGGGGCAGGCCGTCAGCCAAAACCGAATCTACATTTTCCCGAATGCAATGAGAATGTCACCGCCTACAGCGTTGGCTCGCATCGGCACACGCCTGAAATCGATCAAGCATTGTGCGAAATGGCCAGCGACCATCGCGAGGCAGACAAACCAATACGAGTACTCTTCGTGCCCCACTTGATTCCCATGGATCGTGGCATCTTAAGCACCTGCTATGGTGTACCCCAGGGCGAAACGTCGCGTGAGATGGTGCTCGACACCCTGAGCGATGCCTACCAAAACGAACCTTTTATCCGGGTCACCGAATCACTCCCCATGACCAAACAGGTGGTCGGGTCCAATTTCTGCGATCTTACGGCCCGCGTGGTAGGAGGTCGCGTGGTTGTCGTCAGTGTGATCGATAACCTGCTTAAAGGCGCATCGGGAGCCGCGGTCCAGAATTTCAACTTAATGCACGGCTTTCCAGAAACGACAGCCTTACTCTGAACCCTCGGTGCCCGAAACGACGGAGCGGTTGCAACTTGCGATTCTGAAAACCCATGACTCCACCCGTTCCCCAAGGATTTTCTGTCGCTGGCGTTCACTGCGGGCTCAAGAGTGACGCCAACAGGGAAGATCTCACTCTGATCACCACGGACCGCCCGGCCGTCGGGGTGGGTGTGTACACACAAAACCTCGTCTCGGCTGCACCCGTTGAACTTGACCGTCAAAGAACGCCCAGCGATTCGATTCGTGCGGTCGTGATCAACTCTGGCTGCGCCAATGCCTGTACCGGAGAAGAGGGAATGCGAAATGCCCGCCAGATGGCGAGCTGGGTATCCGGGCAGTGCAACATTGACGACGAACAAACACTGGTGCTCTCGACGGGAATTATCGGTAAACAGCTCCCGATGGCAAACATCGAGCAGGGGATTCGCGCGGCAGCCGGGCAACTCTCCGCGGATGAACCGTCCCTCATCCGGGCGGCCCGGGGGATGATGACCACCGATACGGTCCACAAGATCTGTGGCCGGGAAGTTGCCATCGCTCACAAAACGACTCGCATCACAGGCCTTGCCAAAGGTGCTGCCATGATTGGACCGAACATGGCCACCATGCTGGCGGTGATCATGACCGACGCCGCGCTCACCGTCGACGATGCCCAGGCTTCCCTCGTCGAAGCAACCGCCGAGTCATTCAATTGCATCAGTGTCGACGGTCACATGAGCACGAATGATACCGTGTTACTGTTGGCCAACGGAGCAGCAGGCCCCCTACCGCTTGCGGAAAAGGCCCTGAATGAGTTCCGTGCGACGCTGGTCGAGGTGTGTGAAGACCTCGCTCAATCCATCCCGGCTGACGGCGAAGGGGCAACCCACCTCATCACGGTCGAGGTCCACGGCTGTCGATCGCGTGATGATGCCTTGAAGATCGGTAAGACCATCGCGGACAGTCCGTTGGTAAAAACAGCCGTCGCGGGTGCCGACCCCAACTGGGGGCGGATCGTTTCGGCAGCCGGTTATGCGGGCATCCCGTTCAACCCTGAACATATGTCGCTTCACCTGAACGGCATCCTGTTGTACGAACATGGGGCACCCGTCCCTTTCGATGCTGCTGGGGTCAGCCATTCGATCGCCTCGAATCACGACACCCATATCGCGATGATCTTCAAAGAAGGGGCCGCGGCCGCCCGCTTCTGGACCACCGACCTGACCTCAGAATACGTGCGGTTAAACGCCGAGTATCACACCTGACCCGGATTTCCCACTGGGTCATTGGTTGAATCGAATTGGATTTGCACCGATCGTTCGTTTGGCGAGCGGTGTGGCGGAGCGTGGTTCGAAACCGGCTTATCGCTGGTTTGGGGTTTGTACCACAATTTTTTTGGGTGGGACATGCGGAATGTAGGTAGAACCGTAGCGTCAGGAAAGCGAACGAACCCTGATGTTCTTCCAGCGGCACTTGGCACCGTTTGGCCATCCCGTGCCACCATGAACCTGAACCGCGATGCTACCGGTTTCACCAAGAGTCTGGTTGATAACTTCCTTGTCATACTTTGAGGTGTCGGCCGTTTCACCGTCGAAGTCACACACCTTCAGCCCATTTATCCACGTTGTGATCCGCGGGTATTTTCCCACGACTCGAACTTTCGCGGTGTTCCAGTCGTTGATTTTCCATGCCTTGACCCACTCTGTGGGAGTGCATGTGTGAAGCAATCCAACATCCCTGGCCGTCTTGTGACGATCTGTGGTGATCCCAACAAGGTTCTTGTCGTTGTCATACTTGCCGTTGATCGAAAAGGCGCTGGTATTGAAGCCGGTGGTCCCCTCACCGTAAAGGTGCCCGATGTTGCCGGCGTCATGGTAATCGACCATCATCTGGAAACACTGCCCCTTGTTTGTGCCACGCACAAACAAGCCGGAACAAACACCCCAGTCAGGTTTCATGTCGATTACCAATTCCAGGTCGCCGAATTTTTCGTCGGTCAGAAGGATTCCGCCGTTACCCGAACCGGGAGGATCCTGTTGACCCGTGATCGTGCCGTCTTCGACCTGCCATTGCCCACCCGTCCCATGACCTATCTTGGTCGGGTTCTTGTGCCACCCATTGAGCGTTTTTCCATCGAACAGGACCTGCCAGCCCTTCTGGGCGGTTGCAGAATAAGCAAACGGACCCAGTGAAGAAGCTGCGGCTAATCCAGCGGTGGTCGTGATGGTCCCTTGGATAAATTGGCGTCGATTCTGTTTTTTTACAGTCATGGCAAGACCCTTACCTTCTAGCTGGTGATGCAACTGGTGGTTGTATCGGTCGGTGATTGTCGGTGAATTTTCGCGTCATGGCTACCATGGGTTCACCCATAAAATTCAATGGCGACGTGCTTGACTGCCTCCATCACATAATTACCCCACTTGGAACCAGCAAAGCCCCCCCAGAACCAAGTTTCATGATAACAAATCTGTCCAGCGGGTCGACCTCCGGGAGCGGCGCAAGCCCGTGGATATACAGGGTTGAAACTGCCAAAACCGGCAGCAACAACAGCAACAAGATCAAGAACCCGCTATGCGGAAATGGAATCAATCGTGGCCCAGGATGACGACCAACAGCAGCAACAGCGACAAGACCAGGAACCCGAGCACGATCCAGAGCCAAATTGGCGATCTGTAGCGGATATGCGGCGTGGCAGCGCGAATCGCCGCGTATTCCGACGTCATCACAAATCGGCCTTTCGCACTGACCAGCACATAGATGAAATAAATGCTGATCACCGTACCGATTGGAAAGTTAATCAATCCCAACCCGCTGACCGCAACGGCCCACAGGCGAACCGAACCATTGAGGGCGCGCAGCCCGTGGGCAACCCATCCCTGGACCACGGCCAACAACGCGACCAAACCCAACATGCCAAAATTAAAGAGCTGTACCGTAACTGGTCGACCGTCGTCTGACAGCTTAAAGATGGACCATGCTGTGATCAGAATCGAAAAGAGAGTACCCAAATAAAACAAACAGCCGATTCCGCGAACACTCGTCTCACGATTAAGATGTTCGCGGCGGATCTGCTCGGCCTGGTCCATGTTTTCGATCGCGGGATCGACCAAGTCCTCGGCAATCGCTGAGGTAGCAAACGGGTTCTCGTGGGACTGTTCAGACATTGCATCCTTCCTCGAAAAGAGGAGAAAGAAGCCCCTGGGAGTCATGGAGGTTTTGGCCAGCCGGTTTTGTCGTAACCCGCTGTTGTGTTCACGGGTTGCTTCCCAGTAAGCCCAACCCCATAAGCCGATGTGTCGGGAACCGCGGCGGCTGCTTACACTTTGGTCACAGCCAGCAAGAAGTTTGGATTGAGCGACTCGAAGGTCAGCCTCTCCAGCTGATCGGTCCCCCGGGCGACGTTGATCATCCAAATCTTAACTTCCGAAGCATATTCTCCCATCGCCCGTCGCAGTTCAGCGAGATTGTCGATCGAAACGACATTCACCACGAGCCGCCCCCCGGAGCGTAATCGTTGGTACGCAAGGGTAGAGATGCGCATCACTTCACGCCCACTGCCGGCTACAAACACGGCGTCGGGATCTGTCAATGTTTCCCAGGCCTCGGGAGCCTTGCCCAGCACGGGGACCACATTGGCAACGTTGAAACGGGCGGCATTTTCGATAATAAGACCATGATCTTGGGCGTCCATTTCAATCGCATAGACGGTGCCGTCGCTCGCCAACTGAGCTGCTTCGATACTGACCGAACCACTCCCAGCACCCACATCCCAAACGATACTCGAGGGTGCGATGTCGAGCAGGGCAAGCGCCAGGGACCTCACCTCGGCCGGTGTCAGCAAGCCCTGCTTGGGCTGCGATTGAAGAAATGCTTCATCGGGATTTCCAAAAAGTCGCTGGCCGATTGCTTCGCGTGGTCGATCGGGTGCATCGGGCTGACGAATCAGCACCATCACATTGAGAGAATCGAACCGCATGTTGGTGATCTCAGCCAACGTTCCCCGCGTTACCCGTTCGTCACGTGCCCCAAGATTTTCACAAACATAGGCTGTAAAGTAGTCGATGTGGCGTTCCAACAGCGCTCGGGCAATTTCAGCTGGACCATGCAGGTCGGTCGTAAATAACCCGACCCGTTGAGCGATGCGAATCTTCTCCAACACCGCATCAAGTGGATGGTTAGCAAGATTGGTGAGGTAGGCCTCTTCCCAGCTTTCCATGACACGGGCGAAGGCCAACTGCATGCTGCTTACGTGGGGAACAACTTCGAATCGTTCCTTCCCAAGTGTTTCGCAAACGTAACGTGCCAACCCGTAGAACATTGGGTCGCCGTAAACCACCAGCACGGTGCGACGTTGCCCGGCCGCCTCAATTTGCTTTAGCAGGTCATCGAGATCGCCACCCATTACCTTGCGATCGGAACCTGAGTCGTGCAATAGGCTCAGTACCCGTTCGGTCCCCAGGAGTAGTTCAGCGCGTTCGATAATTTCACGAATCGACGCAGAAACCGCATCGAGCCCGTCGTCGCCAATACCGATGATGTGGATTTTGGGAAGCATTTATACACCGTAGACCTGCCGCTGATTCTACGGCAGGAGTGGCTGGAGGAAAACCACCAGGGGACTAGTAGTAAGTCAACCAACGATTTCCACCGGTTGGTCATTCTGCCACAAAACAGCGCATGGCGTGATGGTTGAGCGTCACGGCACAACCGGTTTCCAGCAGCGGCCCGTTGGCTTCCGGATAGATGTCGGCAGGGGTTTGGGCCTCGGTATCGAGCAGCAATCGCCACCGGAGATAGCCTACTGCCGGGGGAATGTTAAACGTCTGGGGACTTTGTCCGGCGTGCATCAATATCATGACCGCCCTGGCGGCAGGGTCCTCTATCCCGCTGGTGCCGAAAATGCAGATGAGGCTGTGGTGGGTCGTTTGCCAGTCGATGGATTCCCCAGACGCACTGTACCAACTTACATCAGGTAACTTGTGCAGACGGCTGGAGGTGCCGGTCAGGAACGACGCTCGGCGGACGTTCGGCTGGTGCAGTCGGAAGGTGATCAGGCCCTTGAAGAATCGCAGCAGCTCGGCATTTCGGTCCAACAGTCGCCAGTCAAACCAGGTTGTAGCATTGTCCTGACAATAGGCGTTGTTATTGCCTCGTTGCGTCTTCAGCACTTCATCGCCACACAAGATCATGGGCACCCCCTGGCTGAGCAATAGCGATGCCGCAAGGTTTTTTGCTTGCCGGACTCGCAACTTCGTGATTGAGCGACGCCTGGTGGGACCTTCGACACCGTAATTCGAACTGTAATTGTTATTATCGCCGTCGTAGTTTTCCTCACCATTCTCCTGGTTATGCTTACATTCGTAGCTAACCAGATCATTGAGCGTATAGCCATCGTGCGAGGTAATGAAGTTAATGCTGTGGTAAGGTTGCCGCCCACTGGGTTGATAGAGATCACTGGAGCCGGACAAACGTGTCGCCACCATTCCGGTCATTTGGGGATCGCCTCGCCAGTAGCGACGGATATCGTCACGATACAAGCCGTTCCACTCGGCCCAGCGCGAGGTGGCAAAGCAGCCGACTTGAAACGCGCCAGCCGCATCCCAAGCCTCCGCGATAATCTTTGTGTCGGCGAGCATGGGATCCTCGGCGATGATCTCCACCATCGGAGGATTCGGGACCAATTCACCACTGCGATCGCGGCTCAAGATCGACGCCAAATCGAAACGAAATCCATCGACGTGATAGTTGTAAACCCAATGCCGCAAGCAATGAAAAATCATTTCACGGACCGTGGGATGATTGCCGTTCACCGTGTTGCCACAACCGGAAAAATTCTTGTAGGTTCCATCGTCATTGAGCATGTAATAGACACTGTTTTCCAAACCTTTGAAGGACAACGTGGGCCCACGGTCATTTCCTTCTGCGGTGTGGTTAAAGACGACGTCGAGAATGACCTCAATGCCTGCGGCGTGCAGGGCCCGCACCATCTCTTTGAACTGGCGGACTTGAGTACCCGGCTTGTTGCCGGACATGTATCCGCGGTGTGGTGCGAAGAATGCAATCGGGTCATAGCCCCAATAATTTGGCCGGTCCGACCTCGACCCATCCGACTCCAGGATCGGAAATTCGTGGACCGGCATTAATTCAACAGCGGTCACCCCTAATGATTTGAGATAAGGAATTTTCTCGATCACGCCAAGGTAAGTTCCCGGGTGTTGAACACCGCTGGTGGTACTGCGCGTGAAACCACGAACGTGCATTTCGTAGATGATTGTCTCGGAGAAAGGGTGGCGTAAATGTCGATCTCCCTTCCAATCGAACGTGTCTTCCACAACCACACACTTCGGTGGCCGCACAATACCATCGTCAGCTGATTGAAACCGACCCGCAAGCGCCTTGGCGCAAGGATCTATCAGCCTTGCTTGCGGATTGAAGCGATGACCTGCGGCGGGATCGTACGGGCCGTCGGCCTGCAGGTGATACAGTTGTCCCGGGCGGAGCCCAGGAACAAGTATGCTCCAGACATCACCCCAACGATCGGTCGCGGGATTGAACTCAATCAGGCGAGTTGGTTCACGGTCGCTGACGCGGCGATACAAGAGCACCCGCATGGCGGTTGCCGATTTGCTGAAAACAACAAACTGCACACCATCCTCGCGCACGATCGCCCCGTAGGGAATCGGGTAGCTGAATTGCATTGGTGGAATGGCTTTGGGCATGACCACGCTTGCTTGACGGGTCAGGAAATTGGTCGCTTGTGTGAGCATCGGGAGGGTCGGGAGGGTCGGGAGGGTCAGGTACAAATTGACAATCGGGCCAGAGCCCGAATGTCTCCGGAAGCAATAGCAAACGTGCCGTTTCTGTGAAACGGTAACGATGGCTAAAGACGCTCTTTACCTTCGACATTACCTTCGACATTTCGCGACGAATCACTTCACTCAAGGGGACATCGTACCTTAGACCTTGGGCGGTCAGCATCCTCAGAATTGTCGGTTCGAGCCATTCCCCCATTGCAAAACGCACCGGCGGCAGAGTGAACCAAATCGAACCAAGTCACCAACCGCCGGACTGCCACTTGCCAGTCATGGCCCGCCGCTCGTAGAATCGAAACCTCGCGTTGATTTCCACCTTCCCTCCTATCTCCAATGGCTAAAACAACTTATAAAGATTCGGGAGTCGACCTTGAACTCTACAGCAAGGCGATGGCCCAGCTGGCCCCCCTGCTGAAGCAGACGCATTCGCCCCGGGTTCTGCCCGCCGAAGGGGGATTCGCCGGGCTGTTTCAACTCGATTTCACCGGCCAACTCTTCTCGCGCAACTATGTCAACCCGGTCCTCGTCTCGGCAACTGATGGAGTTGGCACAAAGCTCAAAGTCGCCCAGAAGGCTGGTATCCACAACACCGTCGGCATCGATCTGGTCGCCATGTGTGTTAACGACGCCCTCTGCACCGGTGCTGAACCTTTGTTTTTCCTCGACTACGTGGCGATGTCGAAAGACGATCCGGCGCGACTCGAAGATATCGTGCGGGGCATTACCGCCGGGTGCTTGCAAAGCCACATGGCACTGGTGGGAGGAGAAACAGCCATCATGCCTGATTTGTATCAGGTCGATGATTACGATCTCGCCGGTTTTTGTGTCGGAGTGGTGGAGCGACAAAAAATCCTCGACGGTTCTGCTGTGACAGCTGGAGACACGGTAGTCGGCGTGGCTTCCAGCGGCCTTCACTCGAATGGCTACAGCCTGGTAAGAAAAGTCGTCTTCGAATTAGCAGGCTTAGAGATGGACGATTGGGTTGAGTCCTGCCAGGCAACCGTAGGAAAGTTACTTCTTGAGCCAACCACCATTTACGTCCAAGCTGTTCGAAGTGTACTGAACCACTACAAGGTCAAAGGTGTGGTCCACGGAATAGCCCACATCACCGGTGGGGGCCTTCACGAAAATCTTGCCCGCTCGCTGAACCCACGCGTCGATGCACAAATTGAAGCCGGCAGCTGGGTCGTCCCGCCCCTGTTCCACTGGTTGCAAGAAATTGGCAATATCGATCAGCAAGAAATGGATCGAGTCTTCAATATGGGAATCGGGCTGGTCTTACTGGTAAGCCCCTACTTTGCAGAAAGCATTCAACAACAGCTGACCAGTTTCGGGCACGAAAATTGGATTTTAGGCTCGGTCGTCGAAGGCACCGGTACGGCTGGCTGGGCCTAGCAACACGACCTGGCAGCCCTTGTTGACGCACAACGAACTGGCCGCACAACGAACTGGTTGAGCAGCCAGGTCAATCCAGAGCGGGAACTTTCACGGCGCTAACCTGCGTGGTGGGAAGCCCGCTACCTGGGGAAGACCTGGCAACCGCACGACGAATCGCGTCCACGATCCCCCCCACCGTGTAGCCATCGCGGAAAACGATCGGATGATAAGGATCGCCGCCCGGGAAAATTGCGATGACCGGCACACCATCGCTGCCAAGCGCCTTGATCATGCGCGTGAGTTCAGGCGGTTGTTTGGTGAAGTCGCCGTAGAGCGTGACCACACCGGCCTTCTTGATGGCACCCATCACCGGTTCGGTATGCAACACGGTTTTTTCCAACACTTTGCAATTTACACACCATTCTGCCGAAAAATCGACCAGCACCGTGTGTCCATCGACGACAGCGGCCCGCTGAAGTTCTTCCAAGCTAAACGGCGGCCACGGTTCCACTTCGACCGACTCGGCACCTCCCAACTCCACAACATCCGTCAACACCGAAACCAGGTTACCGAAACCGATCAAACCGGCCAGCAACACGATGGCACTAGCCGTACCCCAAGCTTCCAAGCGGTCCCTCAGACTCGCGGTCAGTGGGGTTTTTGCGATGGCCCAACATGCCAGCCCAACACCGAGGAGCAATATCAGGGTGGGAACGACGGCTTGTTCGTCAATGAAGGAGAGCACAAAGATCACCGTCCCCAACAGAATAAACCCCATCAACTGCTTGAAGGTCACCATCCAGTTGCCCGGTTTTGGCAGGAAAGCGATCAAGCGGGGAAACGCACCAATCAGCAAATAGGGGCTCGCCATCCCAACGCCCACACTGCCAAAAACCAGCAACGTGGTACTGGGCGATTGTCGCACCGCCCAGCCAATCGCTGAGGCCATGAACGGGCCCGTGCAGGGGGTCGCGAGGATCGTCGTCACCACTCCCTTGAGGAACGCGCCCAGCGGGCCTTCCTGCGCAGCCAACTCGTGCGTAGCACCACTCCCGAAGAACCCCGGAATTGGGATCTCCCATACCCCTAGCAAACTCAACGCCATCGCAAACACCAGTCCGGCCAACACGACGTTAAATGCGGTGCTGCTGAATTGCCCTCCCCATGTCAAACCGGCCGTGATCGCAAGGCCGGCGAGGAGCAGGAATACTGCCACGATTCCCAACGAATACCAAATGTTAAGCATCAGTGCATGGGACCGGCTGCGGCCAGCTTGCTCGACAAAGCTCATCAGCTTCAACCCGATGACTGGCAAAACACATGGCATCAGATTGAGCACAACGCCACCAACAAAGGCAAATAACAGGTAGTGTAGAATCGACCCCCCCGACTCCATGATCTTCATCTGACCGAGATCGTAAGCGTACCCGCCCGCAACTGGTTCCGACTTTTGATTTGCCAGCTTTTCCGCCGCAGAATACTTGGCGGTGGAAAACTGTAACGGGATCGAGGACCCACCGCTCTTGTTGCCAACGTCCACCGTGACCTGAAATTCGGCCGCCGTCGGGAATTCACAACTCCCGCCACCTGCTTCACCCTCACACGCCTGAAAACCGATCAACCCGGCAATCTGGTGAGGCCCCGGTTTCGCGGTAGGGGGAACATCAAGGCGAATGGACCAGGTCACCGCGCCAGGATGAATCCGAGCCAACCCCCAACCGATATCGGATTGATCCTGGACAATCTCGCGGGCCGTGGTCGTAGGTGGTTCCGCCCGCAGCCCCGACGTCGTTTTGAAGGCAATCAGGGTTGGCTTGGGACCAACCTCGCTGACGTGGTCCGACCAGGCATACACGTGATATTCGGCCAATGGTCGCAAACTCAACGCCAAGGTCACCGATCCCCCCGGCTCGACTTCTTTGGCCGACAAGGTTCCTGCGACCACAACCGAGGAATCCTGCGGCTGAAAAGTACCCTCGTTTCGCATATCGATCGACGCACCATCCACACCCGAGGTTCCCGCAGCAGCGTTGCTCGTCGGTTCGTACTTTAAGGGCCCAATGGGAACTCCCGGACCGAGCATGGCGGTAAACGGTAGGCTGACCGGAATACACGAGTCCTTGCATACCTGCCCGCGAAGCACGCCCTCAATCTGCAACTGCTTGGGATCCACTCCAGCGGCAAGTTTGATCGGTGCATACCAAGTGACTATGCCGGTATGTTCTTGAATCTCCAAACCAACCCACGCAATTTCGTCGATGGTTGAATGGTAAAGAGGATTGGGGAGAAATGGCCCCAGGAGCTGGTACGACGAGGATGGCACAAGGTCGATTTCGGTCTTTAGGGGACCACCTGGCGGCTGTGTGGTGGAATAGAGATGCCAGTCTGTGGCAATGTCTGCCGTGATCATGAGTACCGTAGGCCGGTCGTCATCGGCAGCCGTGAACTCCGCCGTCACCGAAATTGGACTGGTATCCGTACCACCATCCACCGCTCCGAATCCGCTGCCCAGGTTTCCGGGCAATTTGAACTGGCCAAAACCGGGCCCGGTGAAAAGCGTGGTCAAAATCCCCACCAGGCAACAAACCGTCGCGAAACGTAACCGATGGTTGGTCATAGGTTGTGTGTCCCTTTGCAGGTTGTCCCTTCGCAAACAGGCAGCACCGTTTGAAACAAGTGGTAATTTTAAGGCGTCACCGCCTATCCGCCAACCAAATCTCACAGCGGTAACCTCTACCCGGCCTACAGCCTGCGAAGATTCCCAGAAATCGCCGCACGGGTCAATTGTATCCGGCAGCGGTGATGGGGCCATCACTCGCCGCCGATTACGGCGACCCAGGAGAACCCCCGGTCGCCAGCTGGGAAATTCGAACCAGGAGCCGCTCAAACCGGCCCAAAACCGCTTGCTGAGGCTCAAATGTGCGATGTTCCACGTAAATCCAGCGGATCCAGTTGCAGCCCGCCAGGATCGTTCCGACCGGGACCAACGCCGAAATTGCTTGCTGCTCGAGTGTCACAAGTGGGCGGACCGTCTGGTAAGCGTCTACCCCAAACTGCCATTTTTGCAGATTACCACCCACCAAACTGTCCAGCAGTCGCGTCACGTCGACTGCCGGCGTGTCGATCCGCAAGGCACCAAAATCGACCAATCCCGTGACCTGGTCCCCGACAAACAGAACGTGGTCGTGCCAAATATCGCCGATGCAAGGTTGTCGGGGAAATTGCAGGCGTGCCAACGGAGCCAGGTCGGCCTTCGCCGTCGGAATGACTTTCGAAACGAGCGCGAGAAATTTGTGGGCCAGCGGAGCAAGCCCCGGGAATGTGTCGGCAGTCACCTGCTCTGACAGGCGCCGAATCTCAGCCGAGTTCAGGGCCGTCAGTCGGTCAAGTCGGTGTCCGAGGGCGGATTGGGCTGGGGGCTCCCACGACGGCGGAATTGTCTGAACCTTTGACCATTGGGGCAAAAAATCGCGGGTCGCTTGATGAAACGTCCCCAGGCTCTTCATCGCAGCGACCAGTTTCTCATCGCTGGGCTGCCGATGAAAATTCGCTTCTCCGTTCAGCCAGGGGCAAACTTCCCACAGGTGACCTGCGTAAGAAACGAAGGACGTTCCTCCGCGTCCCTGGACCGGAATCGGCAAAATCTGCATTCCCCGCTGACCAGCGAACTGAAGCACGGCGTGGATCAGGGCAAGTCGCTCACGCGACGGGTGCTCATGCGGCCACCGCCGGACGACAAATTCGCCTTGGGTTGTGGAAATCCGCCAGAACTGGGCTCCGCTAAATCCTCCTGCCCCACCTAACGATTCAACCCGCAAGGGCTGAAATGGTTCGGGGTAGAGGGCCAGCAAGTCAACGAGGTCGTGATCCATGCCGTTGCGCCCAAAACAGGGGGGCTGGTCCATCGCCCGACCCCACCAAATTCACTTTAAGGGTCAGTCAAAGTACGGAAAATAGGGTATAGTTATCTGGCAAATTATACTGGTTGGCCGGTTTCGCCCGTACCGTGCGGCCAGGGTGAGTTGTAATTTTTGGTATCCAAGGACGTTATTATGCTTTGCCTCCCATCGCGACACGTGATTATCGCTGCGGCACTTGTTTTCTCAACATTCATGGTTTCGGCGGCCCTATCCGAAGAACCGGTAAAACCAGAACCTCCCGAAAGCGCACCCGGGAAAGAAACCGATGCTTCCGAGGCTCCAGCGACGGCGGTCGTGAAAGAGGCTGGCACCACCCCGCCATCCTCGCCGAAAAAAAAAGAAACTGCAAAGCCCAAATACAAACCTTACTCGGAAGTCCTCAAGGACGCAAAAAAAATCGACGGGCTGGTCACCCTGCATCGCAAGGACGACAAGCTGTACGCCGAGTTGCGTCCCCAGCAACTGAACAAGGACTACATCGTACTGATTACAATCGCGCGCGGAATTGGCCAACGACCCCTCATTGGCGGATTCAGTTGGGGATTTGGCGACGACTGGGTGTGGCAATTCCGCAAGGCAGGGGAACGTCTGCACCTGGTTCGCAGGAATGTGCGATTCACGGCCGATGCTGGCAGTCCCACTTCCAAGGCGGTTCAGCTGGCTTACACCGACAGCGTGCTGTTCAGTTTGCCGATCGTGACCAAAAGCTCCAATGGCAATTACGTCGTCGACATTTCTCCCGTGTTCATGAGCGACCTCCCGCAGATTTCCCTGATCCTGTCGGGATACCACTTCTCTTCCACCAAGTCGACTTGGGCGAAAATCAACGGCTTCGAAAAGAATCTCGAAATCCAGGTCGCAGCGACCTATGCCTCGGGGGGAGAAGCTAAAATCGACTCGGTTCCGGATAGTCGCGGCGTTACCATCAACGTCCACTACTCCATTAGCGAACTTCCGAAAACCTCGTACCAACCCCGACTCGCAGACGACCGGGTGGGTTATTTTCTGACGGTGATCAAAGACTTCTCGAAAAAAGATCCTGAGGATCGATTCAACCGCTACATCAATCGCTGGCATTTGGAGAAGTCGGATCCAGCTGCAGAAGTCTCACCCCCTCGCGAACCGATCACGTTTTACCTGGAAAAGACGATTCCGTTCAAGTACCGGAAACCAATTCGCGACGGCATCCTGGAATGGAATAAGGCCCTGGAAAAAGCAGGGTACTACGATGCCATTAACGTCATTCAACAACGCGACCACGACGAGTGGGAACCTGGTGATATTCGTTACAACACCTTCCGCTGGATTACCTCGGAAACGGGATTCGCCATGGGGCCTTCACGTGTCAACCCCACGACCGGACAAATCCTCGACGCCGACATTATTTTTGACTCCGGCTTCCTGCAATACTGGAAGCAAAGGTACGAGACCTTCACCCCGGAAGGCATCGAAATCTTTTGCGGTGGGCCCCTCGATTTGGAGAGCTACGAGACACAGCAGCAAAAACTCCCTTACCACCTGCAACACTTCCACAGCTCGCGGTGCGCTTGCAACCTGCTGGGAGGGCTATCGCACCAATTTGCACTCGGCGCCACGATTTCGGCTTCCCGCAAGCGGAGTCCCGAAGATATGAACAAACTGATCGTGCAGGGACTTAAGGAAGTTACCATGCATGAAGTGGGACACACGCTGGGCCTGCGGCACAACTTTAAGGCCAGCACTCTCTATTCGCTGGCCGACACGAATGACGTTACCAAAACGAGTGAGACCGGACTCTCTGCTTCGGTCATGGATTACAATCCGGTTAACCTGGTACCCGAAGGTGTTACGCAGGGCGATTATTTTTCCACCACCATCGGTCCCTACGACCACTGGGCAATCGAGTACGGCTACAAATCACTCAAAGGGAAATCGCCAGCAGCCGAAGTTGAAGAGTTGGAGAAAATCGCCTCGCGCAGCGGTGAACCGGAACTCGCCTACGGCACTGACGAAGACGCCCGCAGCATTGATCCAGACCCACACACTTCCCGTTACGATTTTGGCCAGAATCTCGTCGAGTATGCCCAACAACAAGCCCAACTCGTCGCCGAAGCGTGGCCTGGCATCATCAACGAAATGACCGACGAAGGGGAAGGCTACGAACGGACCCGCCGGGCGTTTGGCGTGCTGTTGGCAACGCATGGCCGAGCGATGCACATGGCCGCCCGCTACATCGGTGGATTGCACGTAAGCCGCAGCCATAAAGGTGATGACAACGCATCACCGCCATTCAAAGTCGTGACCGCCGATCAACAACGGGGTGCTCTGCAGCTTCTTGAAGAACAGATTTTTAGCGATTCCCCGTTCAACTTCCCACCAGAACTCTACAACCACCTTGCCGCATCCCATTGGTCCCATTGGGGAACCAACCTTCCCAAACGTGCAGACTACCCTGCCCACGAGGTTATTTTGATGTGGCAGGACATGATTCTCCACCAGGTCATGTCCTCACTTACACTCACGCGGATCCATGACTCGGAACTGAAAGTTCCCGCAGACGAAGATGCGCTGACAACTGCTGAACTGCTTCAGCGGCTGACCAGCTCGGTCTTTTCGGAAACCGAATCGCTCGGCAAAGAAGAAGACGAGGTGGAATACACGAATCGCAAACCGGCCATCTCCAGCCTGCGGCGAAACCTGCAACGGGCCTACCTGCGCCGCCTCTCGGAACTGACTTTGGGCCGTACTGCGGCCCCCGAGGACTGCCAGACGGTTTCATTTATGGAAATTACGCGACTCAAAACCCAGATCGACCAAATCCTGGCAAGGGATGTAAAGCTGGATAGCTACAGCCACGCACACCTGCTGGAAACCTCGGCCCGAATCACCAAAGTGCTCGACGCCAAGATGATGATCTCACTCTGAGGTCGCTTGTTGAATTCAGCACTTGGTTCAAGGCCATCGGCACGTTAATCTGAAGTGGATTATTTTTTTACCACTTCCCCTGGGCAGGTTCCCAGGGAAAGTGGCCCGAACCCGTTAGCCGTAGGATCTTTTGCCAGACTTTGGGTGGTTGCTCCAATCCAAGGGCTCAGCTCCCAATTTACGCAAGTGGACTCACTTTCATGAAGCTTGTCATCGCCGTTGTACAACCGACCAAACTCGACGCCATCCAGCAGGCACTGGCCAGGATTGGCATTCATGGCATGACGGTAACAGATGCCATGGGCTATGCCCGGCAGCGGGGACACAAAGAGATCTACCGCGGCCACGAATACAAGACGAACCTGCTCCGCAAAGTCGCCCTGGAAATTGCGGTGAGCGACGACAACCTCGAAGCTGTCATTGCCTGCCTGGAAGAAGTTGCCCGAACCAGTGCCGAAGGGCACATTGGGGATGGAAAAATATTTGTCGTCCCCATCGACGACGCGGTGCAAATCAACGACGGTTTGCGTGGCCGAATTGCCTTGTAGCGGGCTGGCCGACCGCAGAGTCTTGCTTCAAGAAAGCCAAAATCGGCGTGAGAATTCTCCTGCTCAGTCGCGATTTGTTAGTCGGATCCCAAATCTCCGGATCAGTTCGGCGGTGCAATGCCGATTTACAGGTGGTATCGGATGCGGCCCAACTTCTGGCAGCCGCTGAAGCGGAACCGGTCAAACTGGTGATCATCGATCTTGCCACAGCCGGGTTTGACATAGATCTGGTAGTCAAGCAGATCCACGCGTTGGATCCGCAACCGCGAATTGTCGCCTTCGGTCCGCACGTTCACCGGGCGAAGCTCTCCGCAGCTCGTGCGGCAGGCTGCGATTGCGTGCTGAGTCGTGGGGAGTTCTGTGCACAAACCGATGCGATTTTAGAAGAGTACCATTCCTCCGGCGAGGCCGGCTGACGGCAGTCAGACCCACAGGTCAGCCAATGCTAGTCGCCCGACGTCGTATCTCCGGCCTCGGCGGGTCGATCAACGGCGACCTCAGGAATGTCCATTTCACCCCCTTCCAGCGGCGGCATACCAAAGTCGGGCTCGTCGTCGTCAACGAAGACCTCGTCCACCTCTGCGGCATCGATGTCGCGGCGCAACAAGAGATAGATCCCAACAGCAGAGACCCACAGGAAGCTTGCCTGGTAGCCGGCTGCTACGGCCGTCAGCACGCTCTTCCAGAACCCGATCACTCGATGCGCAATTCGCAACAAGCCCTCCGGGGCAGCCGCCTGATCGCCAATGGGAGAGTCGTGTTGAACCACCACTTGTGCCATTGTCTCTTGATCCAGGCCAAAACTGACTGCCCAATCCCCCAAGCCAATGGTGGCCAGAGCAAATGCTTTGACCATGAACATCCCCAATGTGCCCATCAGGCCAGCAAAGAAAACATACCAAATGAGTCGTAAAGGCCGTTGATAGGTGTAGGCGTAAGAGCGACTCACCGCATCAAAGGCATCGGTTCCCTCGACGCTGATGGTGGCCCACATTAACGGCCAGCCAACCAGCAGGCCGAGCAGAATCAAGGCCATGAACAGTCCGTAGACCAACACCAATGGCCACAGGATGGCAGCGATAAACGCCAGCCAATCCAATTGCATCCCCAGGCCCAAAACGACCAACTGGATTGCAAACAAAGCCGCAGCCGCCAGTACCATCAGCGGAGCCAGGCTATAGGAGAGGAGAGATCTCCAGGCGAAACGAATCACTTGCCCCAAGTCAGGAACCTCATTCCGGGCCAAAGACAAAGCTGCAATACGGGTGATCGCCCCACCTACCAGCCCCCACACAATGATTTCCCAAACCCCGCAAAGAAGCAGGCAAAAAAAACCGGGTAAGGTCAAATCGTTGTCGAACAGGTCGACAAAAGGACGCGTCAGGTGGTTCCAGAGGTCAATTGGGGCCTCAGTCAAGCCCGTCATTGCGGTTTTAAAAAGCTCACCAGCGCTGTTCGGAGTTTGGGCAGCCGACACCGTGAAATCAGTGGAGTTTTGCCAAACCCACCGGCAACCTGAAGTCCGCCATTCGTGAAGCACCTCGTCGTCGATGCCGATGAAAAACCAGGCAATCAATTGCCAACCCGCAGTCACGACAATCAGACCCACGGTGCCTAACATCAGCACCCGAATAAACAACGCGATGCGGATACAACGCGTAAGCATGAACCACGGGCAGATCTCATTCCAGGCGATCTCACGAAGTTTACCTTGCTGATCGGGCATGGATACCTGTCTTGTTTGTGAACCGTTGCAGATATGGTTGTGTCACAGCCAAGTTTCCGAAACGTTGGGCCCCACCTCGCGGAAATCCGTACCGTCCACTGCAGAAGACCAAAGCCATCGACCTGTGGCCCCAGTTACTGGCCAGCCCGCGGTGCGGCATCACCAACCACCTCAGGTGGTAGCTCCTCGTCTTCCGGATCGAGAACCAGCGGCACCGAATATCTCTCATCTAACCATCGGGACAGATCAATGGTTCGACAACGCTCACTACAAAAAGGCATGGCGGCAGTTGGACTGGTGGCTTCGAATTGTTTATCGCAAATCGTGCAAAGCATAACGTTGTCATTATCTTCGTTTCGGTGGGATTGGCAACGGGACCTGACAAACCAGCAGGCATTCGGCAGAGTTGGGCTGAAACCAACTCTCAACCGGCAACCGACCATGTCCCCTACGGCAAATTTTTTTGCCGGGAATCGGGATTTTCAACTCCCTTTTCGCCCCAAACCAACCCGCGACGACACCACTGCGGTCAGCCGCTCCAATGGCCCTGCGGTCAGCCGCTCCAATGACCCAAACTATCGATTGTCGGAACCCGCGGCCACGATCCTCCAAATCGTTCTGCCGCCTGGAATCGTCGATACTTTGACTCCATTTGGGGAGTTCTTCCCGCCTCACGAAGGCCATCGCAGGCCAAAGAAAGTGCTTTGCATCGCTAAGTTAATCCTGCCCACCCCCAATACCCCATCCAATGGTAAATCCAGGGGTGGGTCCAGGGATTCCAGGTCGGATAGGTCGCCGACATCACCGACAAAGCCAGCAGTGCCAGGCCCAAAGCTTTTCCGCTGTTCGATTTGTCAAGCTCGTCAGCCGCTGGCAGCATCACCAACAGCCACAACGGGGCAAACCAAAACATCCACCGAAAACCACTGGTCATACCGCCGTAGTTGCGATCCTGCTGGGGGCGAAAGCCGATGTAAAAGGCGAGACAAATGACCGTCAACAAGACGACTAGAATTGCCAGTTCCCTGATTTGCCCGGGTCCCCGCCACAGCCACAAGCAGGCGCCGACGATGCTCAACAACCAGACCGGTGTGAGCGAAAAAATACCGTGATGCCCCACAAGCACATGCAGCGCATAGATTTCACGACAAGGTTCCCCTTTGTCGATTCCCTGTGGTGCCAACCAGTAGCTCTGCCGCTGTTTACCATTCACTTCATAGGTGTATTCGTACCAGTTGTCCTCCGAATCCGTGGCACTGCGATGCGCGTAGGGTGGACGCAAACTGTTGTGAGCCACGTAATTCGTCGCAAAAAAAGCGACAACGACCAGCAGCGCAGCGGGTATGAACCCATAAGTAGTTCCGCGGGGAGCCTTGATGAAAAGGTAGAGCCCCAGCAACACCAACAGTGACATCGCGGGTAATTCGGTCGCTGCGGTCAAGGCCGCCGCCAGGCCAGTAACGACAAACCATCCCAGGTGCTCTTTCCCCGCACACCGGATCTGCACGACGGCATAGAGGGCCACCGTCGCACAGACAGCCGCCACGATGTGGTTGTTAAGAACCGTCGCAAAAGTCGACAGAAAGGTTCCCAGCGTGGCAACTGCAACCACAAAAATTCGTCCCCAGTCGGTCTGGCCGAATCGCTCCGCCAGTCGGGCGACCAGCACAACCATGCACACCAACGGCACGATGTTGACGCACAGCAGCAAAAACCGCCCGATCTCATAGGGATGCGTCCCCAACGTGGCCCCCGTCAGGCGATGGATAAGCCAATACGGAGCAGCCAGCAACGTTGACAGGAGGGGTGGCTTGCTGGAATACAGGTGTAACTGACCGTCGCGGCCACGATGCTGGACTTTGTCGATCGAGTCCCAGTTCGGCACGCCAATAAAATCGTCGATTTCATAGGTCCCTTTTTCCACCAGGGCCCGAACCGTCAACCAACGACTCCGGTCATTGCTGCTCAGAAAAGGCCTTTGGATTTTCAGCTTTTCCTCGAGTTCGGTCTTGCGCTTGGCCAACCGCTGCTCCAACTGTGAGCCGGCCAAACCTGTTGCCTCGAATCGGGCACGATCTTCTTTTAACCGCTGCGCAATGCGATAGGCCTCCAGGCGAGAGCGATCGACCGAATTGACCGACAGCAAACGACCCGACAGGTTGCCAACCGCCACGGCAATCAACAACGCGTAGACACTCCAGCGAAGTTTTTCGCGCCCGGTGTTGTCGTGAGTCGGCATGAAAATGACCGCTGTTATTGCGTCTTGGTCCGCGAGCCGGCATGGTCCGCCTTGGAATCAGCCGCAGGCTCGGTATGTTCGGCGATAGAATACGTATCCATATCTCGTGCCAGGAATGCAGCAATCATTTCGCCGAGCAACCCGACCGATAGAAACTGGGCCCCTACGATACATAACGCCAGAGAATAATAAAGGGCTGCAGTTTGGTGTAAGTGCACAGGCTGCAATCCATCGATCAGGCGACTGCCACACCATCGCACCGCCAGGCTGAGCATACCGAGCCCCCCCAAGACAAACGACAGGAGCCCCACGGTACCCAGGAAATGTTGGGGACGGTCCCCGTAACTAGTAATGAATTTGACCGACAGCAAGTCGAGGAATCCCTTGGTAAAACGCCCCACGCCATATTTCGATTTCCCATGTTTCCGAGGTCGGTGGTTAATCACGACCTCGGCAACACGGAATCCACGTGACGCGACGAGAACCGGAATAAAGCGATGCAATTCGCCGTAGAGACGGATTTCATGAACCACATCTCGCCGAAAAGCCTTCAGCCCGCAATTGTGGTCATGGAGCCAAACACCCGTCAGCCAACCAACCAACCTGTTGAATATCCAGGAAGGAATCACCTTGTGCCAGGGATCATGGCGAGGTTGCTTCCAACCACAAGCCACGTCACAATCCTGACCGAGGTGGGCCAGCAACTTGGGGACTTCTGCCGGATCATCCTGCAAATCGCCATCGAGCGTAACGATCCGTTCTCCCCGGGCGGCATTAAAACCAGCGGCCAGGGCAGCCGCCTTGCCAAAATTCCGCCGAAAGCGAATGCCGAGCACCCGCGAATCCCGGGCCGCCAGTCGAGAAATCAGCGACCAGCTCCCATCTCGCGAGCCATCATCCACAAAGATGATTTCCAACGTATCCTCGAATGACGAAGCAAGCTCCGCGAGCTGGCAATGAAGCTCCTCGATGCTCTCTGCCTCATCGTAAACGGGTATGATGACCGAAATCATGGAAACGCCCAAAAATACCAGGAACGCTCGACTGCCTTACCTACAGAATACCATGGAAAGCTAGTCCTCAGGGAAGCTAGCAACACGAATACCGCCAGGGGGCAGTATGCACCGCTGGGGGAGGCCACGGCAAGACCGTTACACCGCACCGTTACACCGCACCGTTACACCGCACCGTTACACCGCACCGTTACACCGCACCGTTACACCGCACCGTTACACCGCACCGTTACACCGCACCGTTACAC
>CAUZEA010000064.1:0-33190 GCA_963578605.1 Planctomycetota bacterium | reverse complement strand
TAAAGACCGTCAATCACTACAGCTTGGCAATGAAGGGATTCGTCAATTGGATGGTCCCTTCACGAATGCCTCGGAATCCCCTTCAAGAACTAGAATTGCGGAATGCAGAAACTGACGTCCGCCATCAACGAAGAGCACTTCGTCCAGAAGAATTCACGTGTCTGATCGAAACCGCTCGCAACAGCAAGCGGACCATCCAGTACTACGACGGGGAAACAAGGAGCAGAATCTACCTATTGTCCTTCCTCACAGGACTCCGCCGGGCCGAAATCGCTAGTCTGACTCCTGAGAGTTTTGACCTAAAGGCAATTCCGCCCACATTGGTTGTTGAAGCAGCAACATCAAAACGCCGCAAAAAAGATGTCTTACCACTCCACGACGTTCTGGTCGCAATGCTGAAGGAGTGGCTGGCAGATTTGGCTCCCAACGAGCCACTTTTCCCCAAGCTAGCCAATCGTCGCACGTGGTTGATGGTCAAACTGGATCTCAAGGCCGCTGGCATTCCGTACCGTACGAAGGACGGCGTAGCCGACTTCCACGCCGCAGGCCGACACACCTACATCACAGAGCTTCTGCGAAACGGTACATCGCTCGTGGAAGCACGCGAACTGGCCCGTCACGCCGATGTGAAGATGACGATGAACTATACCCACATCGGTCTTGAAGATCGGGCTAAGGCAGTTCAAAACCTACCCACCGACCCGAAGTGGCTGCAAATGCACTGCATCTCGGGTGTCCCAGAGGGTCACTGACGACACGGGTTGTCACTCGGATGCTGCGGGGAGTGGTGACACAAGCCCTTGTGAGATGTCACCTTCAGGCACACAGAGACAAAAAAAGGCACCGCCTGTCACAGACGGTGCCCAGTGGAGGCGGCGGGAATCGAACCCGCGTCCCGTGGCCGCTCCACGCAAGCTTCTACGTGTGTAGTCGGACTCTTTAAATTTCGCCCTCTGGCACCCCTGCCGACCGGGTTACCTGACGGCTAGACGAGAACGGATTTAGCTACCGACGTGCTCGACGTGACCGGCAGCGGTCCGGATTTGGTGACGGGCGTCCGGGTCAATCCGGCTATGACCCCTAGCCCGGGTCGCCTTTATTTAGGCGGCCAGTGCGTAATTGCTATTGGCAATTAACAAAGTGATCAGCTTTTTACGTGGCACATGCTGATCAACCACGACACGCCACTTACGCTTCATCAACCCGGTCGAACCCAGTTCGCCCCCGAATCGTGCGTAACTGTATAAGATCTATCTTATTCGACCGGGCCCGTTGAGAAAAGTGAGCCAAAAATTTTGGTCCGGATGTCATGCTTGCTGGCGTGACGTCATCGGCGGAGGGTCGATTCGGGAAATTCGGTCCCGGCTGCCCGGATTTTGTGGTTGGTGACGATCCGAAACGCGCGGTCGCTTACCAAAGGACGCTCAACTGGCATTGCCCGTTTCGCCTTCCAATGGGGGAATTATCGTCGGTTGTGGGAGGGCTTTCTCCGGTTTTCCTGGTTCCTGTCGCAAAGTACGAACTTCCTTCTTGGGGAGCTGGTTAAGAACCTGGGTCAAGCCCTCCACCGTGATCGCCGGTCCGTCAACCTTGGCCCACTGGAGATTTGGCAGTTTTTCCAGCACGGATAGTTTTGCGTTCGTGACCAGGTGAGAGTACATCGTGAGTGACTCCAGCGACTTCCAGTTCGCCATGTGTTGAAATCCCCGGTCATCAATCTTGTTGGAACAGAGAGTCGCCTGCCGGAGCTGCTGCCAGTTGGCGAGCCTGGCAAGGCCGTCGCTGGTCACGCCGGTATCGCTCAGGAAGAAAGTTTCCAACTCGGTGAGTTTACCCAGTCCCTCGCACCAGTTGTCCGTGATACCGGAACCCTCAAGGACCAGGTGACGAAGGTTCTCCAGTTGTGCCAGTTGGTGCCCACCGTTGTCACCGCAATCGTCGAATTTCAGGGCGACTTTCTCAAGCTTTGGCAAGTTTTTCAAATGCGCCAGACCGGCTGCCGTGATCCGGGTGTTGCTCAAGTAAATCGCTTTGAGGTTGGGAAGCCCGCTCAAAGCGGCCAGCCCCTGGTCGTCGACCCGGGTGTCGTTCAGTGCGAGCGATTCCAGGCTGGTGATGCTCCGCAGCGACTGCATGCCGGCGCTGGTGACCTGGGTGCCGGACAACGTGAGACTCTTCAGTCGTCTGAGGCCCTCGAGGTAACGGAGCCCGTCGTCGGTAATCTGGCTGTCTATCAAAGAGATATTGCGCAGGGTATGCATGCCGGCGCACTGCTGGAGTACGCGGTCATCGACTTTTCGATTGCGCAAATCAAACAGGCTCCAACTACCGTCGCTGGCTGAATCGCGTAGATGGATCGGATAATTCAAAACGTCGGTCAAGGTGGCGAAGTCGTCTTTGCCGACCAGCCAGGCAAGGAAGGTTGGACCTTTCCCAAGTTGAGTTTGTGGAGAGCAACCAAGACGATGCAGCTGGTCGACAACTCGGGCCGTATGCCGAAAGGGAACCACGCAGAGATGTCGCGCGGTGAGTACCAAACAGCAGAGTATCACCATCAGCAACAGGGTGCGGAGCCTGAAGCGGGGCCATCGATGCGTCTTCGTTTCAACCATTTTTCAACTCGGTACAACATGACGGCCACACACAGGACTGGCCAGACCTTCGGAGGTCTTCACCAGCCGGGGAATCAATCGCGATTCTCAGCACACCGTGCTTCCTGTGGGTGCCGCGGTCCTGCGTTTCGCAGGCCCGTAATCATGGTAAAATACCTAAGCTCTGCAGGGGTGAACCCCGCACGATACCCAATAGCTTACCACACTCTATTATTTGCAGCTTCCAAGAGCCGGTGAACCCTATTTCCAGCGGTACGATTGTTTCAATCCAGGTGGGGAGTCCCCGGCAATATGGGACCGAGGGCGCCGTAGATCCCCACCAGCAGCCTTGGATCACCGCTTTTTTCAAGCAGCCGGTCGGTGGGCCGGTGTGGGTGACCCGCACGAACATCGAGGGGGACCATCAGGCGGACCAGGAGCACCATGGCGGGGTGGACAAGGCGGTCCTGGCGTACTCGGCCGACCACTACGACCCCTGGCGGGAAGAGTTGGCGATCGGCGAACTTGTGGCGGGGGCGTTCGGCGAGAATCTGACCATCGGCGGACTGACCGAGGGGGATGTTTCTATTGGCGACATGTGGCGCGGGGGTGAGGTTTTGTTTCAGGTTTCCCAGCCACGGCAACCTTGTTGGAAGCTTGCCCGGCGGTGGCGCAGGAGTGACCTGGTTAAAAAAGTTGTGAACTCGGGCCACACCGGCTGGTACTTGCGCGTTTTGGAGGAGGGCACGCTCACGCCGGGCGACCCGATTGAGCTGGTTGAGCGGCCCTGTAGCGACTGGACGATTGCGCGTGCCAACGAGGTGTTTTACGCACGGGGCAGGCAGGATGAAAAACAGCTGCTGGCCCAGGTTGCGGAGCTTTCGGCTGCCTGGCAGAGTGCGTTGCTTGGTTAGCTGTGCATTGCCAGAACAGCATGGTATCAGACAAGCATGGTGCCATCGGTGACGACAACCAACCGCAACGGACTTAGCGGATGTCGCGGAGTATTTCTTCAGCCGCATTCTTACCGCAGGCGCCCATAACCCCACCGCCAGGATGACTGGCAGCGCCGCAAAGATAGAGGCCTCGGATTGGCGTGCGATGGTCTGCCCAGCCGGGTACCGGGCGGAAGAAGAACAACTGGTGGGCGTTCATCGCTCCCTGCATGATGTTCCCCCCGGTGATGCCAAACGTGCGTTCCAGATCGAGCGGACTGAGCACCTGGCGGTGCTCGATGGCTGCCGGCACGTTCGGTGCGAATTCGGCGAGTGTATCGACACAACGGTCGGCAAACGACTCTTTGAGGTCGTCCCAGTTACCCTCTGCCAGTTTGTAGGGTGCGAATTGGACAAACATGCTCAAGATATGTTTCCCCTCGGGTGCAATCGTGTGATCGACACTGGTGGGCATGGTGATTTCCAAGACAGGTTTTTCACTGGGTTGACCATACTTGGCATCGTCGTAAGCCCGCTCCAGGTAGTCGAGCGAGGGGCCCACGTGCATCGTGCCGTGGTGATGCGGCCCCACACCGGGTACATCGGCACACGTAAAGCGGGGGGGCTCTGCAAGGGCCAGGTTCACCTTGGCCGAGGCGGAGCTGTAGTCAATCCGCCCAATGGCCTTCAAGAAATCTGCGGGTAGTTCCGCGGGGGTCAGCATTTTTTCGAAGGTCAGGTGGGCATCGACACTCGAGGCAACGACCTTGGCTTCGAGTTGGGTCCCGTCTTCCAGTTGCACACCGCAGGTTCGCTGTCGGTTGGTAAGAATTGCCTGGACGGGTGTCTCGCGGCGAATGGTAACGCCCATGTCCTCACAGGCCGCGGCGAGAGCATCGGAAAGACCTCCCATGCCACCTTGCACGTAACCCCACACGCCTCGTGCTCCGCCGGCCTCGCCCATTACGTGATGGAGCAGGACGTACGCACTACCGGGTGAGCTGATGGAGAGGAACGCACCGATAATCGCATCGGTAGCGAGTGTGGCTTTGAGGACATCGGACTTGAACCAACGATCGAGGATTGGGCGTGCGGCGCCGGTCAGCAGTTCAATAGCTTCTGGTTGATCAGCCCCGAGTTTGCCCATCGCCTGGTAAAGCGACCAAAGTTTCCTGGCATCGCGCATTTTCTTGCCGATGCCGATGCGGCGCCAACTTGCGGGCATGGGTAGTGGGTCGGGGGCCGCCTGGCTGAGGACTGGTTCCAGCACGGCCGCAACACGTTCCAGAAAGGCGTTGTACTTCGGGTAGGCTACGACGTCGTCGGAACTGAATTTGCTGATCTCGCGTTGGCAAAGTGCCGCATCGGGCCCCAGGAGCAAACTTCGCCCGTCCGGGAGCGGGGTAAATGACGAGGGGGATCGCGGTAGAATCGTCAGCCCATACTCTTTGAGTTTGAGTTGGCGGATGATTTGCGGAAGGAAGAGGCTAATGACGTAAGCAGCCGTGGAGACTTTGTAGCCGGGCCAGAGCTGCTCGGTGGTGGCGCAACCTCCCAGCACGTGCCGACGTTCGAGGACGCAAACACGCTTGCCTGCGCGGGCCAGATAGCTGGCACAAACCAGTCCGTTGTGGCCACCACCGATGATGATGGCATCGTACTTGTCAGCTATGGACATCAACGTGCTCCATCACGGTTGCAGAATGACTCACCATCGGTACCGCAACACCACAGCTAAATATTGGGGCTGCTTATTAAATACTGGGGTTGCTTCATTGCAAATCGGCTTGTGGAGGATCGCAGTCGAAGATCCAGCGTCGACCAGCAGTCACGATACAGTATTTTGCTTGCACTCGGCAGGTCGAGTTGTTTTTCATACCCCAAGTAACTTTGCCGTGAGGTGCCAGTCGAGTTCGCCGGCGCCTGGTTCAATGGGGCCATGAAACTGAACCGCAGCGATGGCGCCTTTGGCGAAACCAACGTTTCCACCGCTAACCAAGACAGAGGTTAATTCTTCCACATCGGGGTTATGGCCACACCAAAGGACATCTGCTTGTTTTTGCCTGGTCCATTCAAGGAGGGCCTGCAAGTCTGAGCCTGGTGCCAGCGCGTCAAGTTCCTCCAGCGTTGGTTGACCGGGTGCATATTTGGCGATGATTTCGGCTGTTTGGCGACAACGGACAAAAGGACTCGTGGCGATATGCAGCGGCGCAAGTTCTCGTCCGGCAAGCGCCTCGATAACATGCATGTAACGCTCGGCCCCTTCGGGAGTGAGTTCACGAAGTAAGTCATTGGTCAGGTCCGCGTTGCTAAATTGACCGGCTCAGTCGTGGCGTGCGATGTAAATAAACATGGGAGGGGGATTCCCGAGCGAGTTTACCAATAGATTCTAAGGCTAACGTGAAACGGTTAGTCGACAGGTTTTAACTGGAATGACTTCACTGGGAATTAGCGATTTCGCCAGAGAATGTGGTTGTCGATGCCGAGTTCACGCTGTTTGCCATCGATGGCCTTTTTGAACTTCCGGGCATCTGTAGGGTAACCTGCTGTAGGTTTCAAGTTGGGCACGCGTGCACACCAGTACTCGTTCACCGCTCGCATGGAGAGTTCGCGGAGATACTTGGCTGTCATCGAAGCGAGTGCCGTGGGCAGGAATGATTCTCCCTTGGTACGAAAGCGGATTTCCACGGGACCCCCATCAGCAACCTCTCCCTCCCGGTGCTGTTCTACACCCCCAGCTGCCGACCCTTCCCATTGGTAACGGCTCTCGTTTTTGCCTTCACCGAGGGTTTGGATCCAATGTTCAGGAAAATGATGTTGCAGCAAGGCCATGTAACGGTTGCGAGCACCATGTTTGTCACAAACGATTAACATCGCAGTTGCGTCCGGGTCGACGGAGTCGGCTGTTTGGGATGAACCATGCGAATTTTTCAAAAGGTCAACCAGTTCCCGGACCAGCGAGAGTGTCACGTGCGAAAGGGCAGCACCTTTGCTGCCATAGTACTGGGTCAGGTCGTTGAATTCGCCGGGGAAGACAAGTCGGGCTTGGAGTCTTACCGGAATTGCCCTGGCCCGGTTACCGCATTCTTGGAGTCGCTTGCTCAAATCGAAGATCCGGCTTTCGGCGGCGCTGACTGGCAGTTGGCACTCGTAGTTTTGGTGCCAGGGGAGTGGTGCCCGGCGACCGTCTGAATCAGCGTCCAGGATCCTCACCAGTTCAGTCCATGTTTGTGGAGCCCTCCGCATCATGTGCAATACTGTGTGTACGCCAAGCTCCAGACGTTCGAGTCCGAGTGCCGGGGTGTAAAGTGTTTTCGAGTCAGCGATGGCGAGGTGTTCCCCGCCATCCCAGTGGGGAACGACCACCGGGGCGAGCAGTTTGTAGAGATCGATTGCACCGAGGCCGCAGAGGTCAGGTTTGTGCTGTGTGGCGACGGCCGTTGAGCCAGACCCCGGGTATTGGTCGAAAGTCGCCGGGGGAGACGGCTTTTCACGGCGCTCAATAGGGTTGGGTTCAACCTGCCATGCGCTGGCAGCGACCACAAGTGGCCCCAGATTGGGTCCGTATCCTGCTTCATCAACACCGATCATCCATGACATCGGAGCCAGTATAGCGTAGGCACCACCATTTTGAACAACAGCTGCGAGCGGCGAATTTCACCGCATCCGAACAACCGGCCAAAACTGGTTTTTTTTGGTCATTTCGCGGGCAGCCCCATTTTTTTGCTTTGGGAACCGCCCCGAGTGGCCGAGGCTGGTGGTCGGGTGAGCTACACTTTTGCAAACAGGCCACGAAATCCCGCCAGCCACCGACATTTGAATCTCTGCGGCCATGATCGATTATCATTCCTTCTCACGCCGTGTCACGGGGCTCTACCGTTTACCTGCGGTCGCGATGGAGGCTGTCGAACTGACGAATGATCCCGAGGTCGACGCCGAAGCCCTGACCCGATGCCTGGAAAAGGACCCCGTGTTGACAGCCCGGGTGCTACGTGTTGTGAACAGCTCCCTCTTTGGGTTGAGGGACGCGGTCCACAGTTTAAACCAGGCGATTGCTCTTTTGGGTTTGCGCCCATTGAAGCTGTTGATTCTGGGATTCAGCCTTCCGGATGCGCTCCTGGCGAAGGTCAACAAAGATCAGCTACCGTGGTATTGGTCAACAAGTTTGACACGCGCCGTTGCTGCCCGGCAGTTGAGTCAAGAGTTGTGGAACGACGCTGGGAATGAGGCCTTTCTTGCGGGCCTCTTGCAAGATATTGGCTTGTTGGCCCTGCTGGGTGAGCTGGGCGAGTCTTTTGGCAGACTTTTTGGCTCGGTTATTGAAGAGCGGCAAGATTTGGCTCAGGCAGAAGTTCAGGCAATGGGCTTTGACCATCGCGACCTGAGCGCAGCGATGCTCGATCACTGGAAATTTCCCCGGCTCTTGACTAGCGCTATTGCGATCCGCGAATTGCCTGCCCGACTCGCACGGTTCAAGTCGCCAGAGGCAGAGCTGGCCAAGATTTTGCACCTGGCCGAGCTGCTGGCCCAACTGGTTGGTCAGCGACGAATCAGGGTGCTGCCAGAGCTTCTCGATGCTGGAGAGTTGTACCGGGGCATGACGAAAGCCAAATTATTCGAGCTTGTAGGGAACCTTCAGCCACAGGTCGACCAGCTAGCCGACGTGCTGTCGCTCGAACTTCCGCAACAGCACAATTACCGGCAAGTGCTGGACGAGGCCGATGCAGAGTGGACCGGGCTGGTAGAGGAGCTGAGCCAAAACGAACACGAGGCGGACGATGACCCGGTGTTTGACGAGTTGCTGCTGGAGTCGCAGGAACTAGGCGATGCAATGCAGGCATTTCTCGCGGCCGGGCACCCTGTCGAAGTGCCATTTCCCAGCGAAGACGAGCCACCAGGGCAAACGGATCCTCAGGCTTCGGCGGGCAAAGGTTCCCCAGCCCAGGAAACCGACTCCTTAACCGAGTTGGTTATACGGGCAGCCCGAAGTTGCCGAATGCAGCGGGCAGAATTGAGCTTGGTCATTGTAGAAGTCGATGGCTACGAGCAGCTACTTGGTTCCGCCGGCCGCAGCGTGGCCGATCAGCTGGTTCGGATCTTGAGCGCACATTGTCGCTACCTGGCTCCCCGGGGGACAGAACCTCTGCATGCACCAAATCACCGTTTTGCGATGGTGGCACCTGGTTGTGATCGTCTGGCGGGTATCCGCATGGTGCAGGAGATCTTCGGTCAAATGAAGTCCTATGCCGAGCAGAGTGACGACAGGGAGCTTTTGCGGCCCGTCACCTACAGTGCGGCGGTCGCGACCGCCGCGGGCATTTTCAAGAATTTCACCACCGATACGCTGATCGAGAGTGCCCAAGGGTGTTTGGGTGGTGCCCGGGCGGCGGCCAGCACCTGCGTGAAGAGTATCGAGGTGTGATGCGCGGGGGGAGCGGGAGTCGGGACCCTGGGGTCACGGCTGGGAACCGTCATTCCGCATTCCCCCAGGGGAAGGCCTTCTGCTATGATCTGAGGATGGATTCTGTACCAACTCCTGACCGCCCGATGAGGGATTCTGAGGTCGCCAGATATCCGGAACTTCGAACTTCTGACTTGGGGATGCCCCGACAACTGCGGCGACGGACGATCTTGCCGATTGCATTGTTCGTCGCCACGTGTCTGTCGACGTTTTACGTGGGCGCGGCGGATTGGAGACCGCAGGACCAGCAGACGTATGCCCAAATGGGACACGTCATACAGCTGAATTGGAAACAGGGACTGATCTACATGGGGGCCGTGTTGGCCATTCTTCTGACCCACGAAATGGGTCACTTTTTGCAAACGCTGCGCTACCAAATCCCGGCTAGCTATCCGCTTTGCATACCGGTGCCATTCAGCTTGATCGGGACGATGGGGGCGGTCATCAGCATGGACGGAATGCGGGCCAACCGGAAGCAGATATTCGATATTGGGATTGCTGGTCCCTTGGCGGGGCTGGCGGTCGCCGTTCCCGTGCTCTATTTCGGTATCCAACAGCTCGAGCTGGGGGTTCCCCCGCGTGCGGGTGATATTCAATTATATAACCCCATCGTGGTCCGCTGGATGATTGAATGGATTCACCCTGAATGGGCGGGTCGATCGGCCTGGGTCGCCGTGTCACAGCTCAATGCGTTTTTCATGGCAGGTTGG
This sequence comes from Planctomycetota bacterium, assembly GCA_963578605.1. GTDB lineage: Bacteria > Planctomycetota > Planctomycetia > Pirellulales > Lacipirellulaceae > JAKVCB01. The sequence continues at coordinate 23,493 of CAUZEA010000064.1, read as the reverse complement.
GTGGGAATGCTCATTACGGGTTTGAACATGTTGCCAATCAGCCAGCTCGACGGTGGGCATACGATCTACGCACTCTTTGGCCGCGATGCGCACAAGTTAGCCCGGGCCTTTCTGATCGTCGCAATCATTTACGTCGTGATGTATTTGGACCAGGCAGCGATTTGGACACCGATGTTGATTCTGGTGATTCTGATGGGGATCCATCATCCCCCAACCTCTGACGACAGCGTCGAATTAGACAACGTCCGCTGGCTGATCGGAGTGGCTTCGCTGGCGATTCCCGTATTGTGTTTTCCACTCCTGGGATTGAAGCAGTAGCGGGATGTCGATCCCGTTCGGAGGGGTTGTTGAGCCGACCCTCAGCGGCGGGCCCACCTAGGGGGCGAGGAGCAGTCGGCCGGGAGCTGCCAGAAAGCCTTTGACTTCGTTCAGGAATCGCGCTGCTGCAGCGCCGTCGACGACACGATGGTCGTAAGTCAACGAAAGGGGCATCATTAAACGTGGTTGGATTTCACCATCGACATACATTGGCAATTCCCGGCTGCGACCGACCAGGAGGACGGCGACTTCTGGCGGGTTGATGATTGGGGTCGAGTAGGTTCCGCCCACGGAGCCCAGGTTGCTTACAGTGAAAGTACCCCCACGCAAGTCCTCCACGGCGAAACTTCCCAAGTGAGCCATTTCGGTGAGTCGGGCGAGTTCATGGGTAATTTGCGAAATCGTGAGTCTATCGGAGTCGCGCATTACCGGCACAATGAGGCCCCGCTGTGTGTCGACGGCAATTCCGATGTTTACATATTCCTTGTAAATGATTTGATTGTTTTCAGTGTCAACCGAGGCGTTCACAATCGGGTGTAACCGCAACGACGAGGAAATGGCCTTAATCAAGAAAGGCATCGCGGTGAGTTTAAGTCCTTGGGCAGCGTAGTCGGCTTTACTTTGTTGCCGCATGGCTTCCAGGGCCGATACGTCGACGTCGTCGAAATTGGTGAGTTGTGGGATTGTCGAATAAGACTTGAACATATTACGGGCAATGGTTTGCCGTAATCGCGACATTTTTTCGACACGAACGGCCCCTTGACCATCCGATTCCAGGATTCCCGGTGGCGTAATACCGGCCGGTGCTGCGGTTGCTGCCTGCTGATTTGCCGAACGGACGTAAGCCTGCACATCGTCGGCGGTAATTCGGTCACTTTCTCCAGTAGGGTGAACACGGCGAAGATCGACACCAAGTTTCCTGGCCAGGCGACGGATTGCCGGACTTGCGGCTGCGGCCAGGTGAAGGTCGCTGGCGGCTTCGGTTGGTTCGTCAACAGCCGGTGGTGGCACGGATGCTGCTGCGGGAACCACCGGCGGTGCGGAAGCCAACGGCGCGGAAGCTGCTGGCGGTGCGGCAGGCGCTAGCGCTGCAGCGGGTGCTGGAGCCGCTGCCGGCGCGGGAGCTGCTGAACTTGGCGTGTCTTCAGAACTATCGGCCGCAGCGGGCGTGGCAGCGGGCTCGAGTTCAAGCAGGGGTGAGCCGACGGTGATGGTATCTCCTTCGGCAACGAGAATCTTGGCGACTTTGCCTGCTTCGGGGCTGGGAACGGGCATGGTGGCCTTATCGGTTTCGACTTCGATCAGATCTTGCTCGACCTCAATGAGATCTCCCACACTGACCATGATCGCGAGGACGTCACCCGACTCGATATTCTCTCCCAAATGGGGCAGCGTAATTTGGTTTGTCATAGCAGCGAACCAGGGGTAAAACTTGGAAAATGGAGTGACCGGCCACAGGCAGTTCAGGCGAACAGTTCAGGCGAACAGCGGCGACGGTTTTTCTGGGTCGATATTCAGTGTTTTGATTGCCTTGGCGACGGTTTTTTTGTCGACTTGTCCTTGTTGGCTGAGTTGGTGGAGAGCAGCCAGCGCGACGCATTCGGCATCAACTTCGAAATGGCGGCGCAGTGCTTCGCGGGTTTCGCTGCGGCCCATCCCATCGGTACCGAGAGTCAACAGTCCGCCCGGGATCCAAGGACTGATTTGCTCAGGCAGGCAGCGGAGGTAGTCGCTTGCCGCAACGCAGGGCCCCTCGACCCCTTCGAGTTGTTCTTCGAGGTAAGAGACGCGCGGTGGTGCCAATGGGTTGAGCATATTCCACCGTTGGCATTCGCCTGCGTCGCGACGAAGTTCTGTCCAACTGGTAACGCTCCACACATCACTGGAGATCTGGAATTTTTCAGCGAGCAGACCTTGGGCTCGAGACACTTCGCGCAAGATTGCCCCGGAACCAAAAAGTTGCACGCGGTGGGGACCGTCGGTGTCGACGGTTGCCAGTTTATACATGCCTCGAATAATACCTTTTTCGCAGCCGGCGGGCATTTCGGGCATGTGGTAGTTTTCGTTTTCGAGCGTGATGTAATAGATGGCTGTTTCACCGTCTTCGTACATCCGTTTAAGCCCATCGAAGACGATCACGGCCGTTTCGTAGGCGAATGCGGCGTCGTAGGCCCGCACCGTCGGGAAAGCAATTGCGTTGATCAGGCTATGCCCGTCTTGGTGTTGCAAACCTTCGCCATTGAGGGTGGTTCGGCCGGCGGTGCCACCGAGCATGAAGCCCTTGGCCCGCATGTCGGCAGCAGCCCAGATCAAATCACCGATTCGCTGAAAGCCGAACATGGAGTAGTAAATAAACATCGGGATCATATTCACACCGTGCGACGAGTAGGCGGTACCAGCCGCATTGAACGATGCCATGGAACCAGCTTCGGTGATCCCTTCTTCGATCAACTGCCCATCCCGGGCTTCTTTGTAGAAAGCGATTTGATCGGAGTCGACCGGTTCGTAAAGTTGACCCTGGTGGGCATAAATGCCGACCTGGCGGAAGAGGCCTTCCATGCCAAAGGTGCGGGACTCGTCGGGAACGATCGGTACGATAAATTTGCCGATCTCCTTGTCGCGCAAGAGATCGCTGAGCAAGCGAACAAAGCCCATCGTGGTCGACATTTCTTTGCCTTCGCCATGACTGACCAGCTTCGCCATCGTTTTCTTGTAATCCGCGAGGCGAGGAACTTTCATCCGGACGTGCTTCGATGTCCGCGCGGGCACGTAGCCGCCGAGGGCCTCGCGACGCTCACGCAGGTATTGCATTTCAGGACTGTCTTCAGGCGGTTTGTAGAAGGGTGCACCAGCGACACGTTCATCGGAGATCGGAATGCCGAAACGTGTGCGGAATTCACGCAGTTCGTCTTCGTTGAGTTTCTTTTGGTTGTGGGTCATGTTGCGGCCTTCACCTCCCTCGCCCAACCCATAGCCTTTGATCGTTTTGGCGATGACCACCGAAGGTTTACCTTTGCAGTCCATGGCCGCTTGATAGGCAGCGAAAACTTTCTCCGGGTCGTGTCCTCCCCGGCGCATTTTTTGCAGTTTCTCGTCGGAGTAGTTTTTGACCAGATCGAGCAGTTCGGGATGTTTGCCGAAGAAATGTTCGCGGATATAGTCGCCATGGGAAACGACGTATTTCTGATACTGTCCGTCGACAACTTCCATCATGCGGGCGGCTAGCACTCCCCGTTTATCCTGCTCCAGCAGCGGATCCCAGTCGTCTCCCCAGATCACTTTGATGACATTCCAGCCGGCTCCGCGGAACGCCCCTTCGAGCTCCTGGATGATTTTTCCGTTCCCTCGAACCGGTCCATCCAGTCGCTGCAGGTTGCAATTGATCACGAAAATCAGGTTGTCGAGACGTTCGCGGGCGGCCAGCGTGATTGCACCGAGGGTTTCGGGTTCGTCACATTCGCCGTCACCCAAAAAGACCCAAACGCGTTTTTGCGAGGTATCGAGGATCGATCGGTCGCGGAGGTATTCGTTGAAGCGAGCCTGGTAAATGGCCATGATGGGTGCGAGGCCCATCGAGACGGTGGGGAATTCCCAGAAATCAGGCATCAACCATGGATGGGGATAGGAGGAGAGGCCTCCTTCGGGGGTTAATTCTCGTCGGAAGTTGATCAGGTTTTCCTTGGTGAGGCGTCCTTCCAGATATGCCCGGGCGTACATTCCCGGGGACGCGTGTCCCTGGAAGTAGACCTGATCGCCATCGTAACCACTTTCACCGCGACCGCGGATGAAGTGATTGATGGCCACTTCACACAAGGTAGCCGACGAGGCGAATGTTGAGATATGCCCCCCGATTCCGGCATGATCGCGGTTGGCCCGGGTGACCATGGCCATGGCGTTCCACCGTACAAAGCTCTTGATCCGCCGTTCCAATTCCCGATTGCCTGGATAAGGGGGTTGTTTGTCCCGAGGAATCGTATTGACATAGGGCGTGGTAGCCGTGAAAGGGAGTTCCACACCATTGCGAACCGCCGACTCTTCGAGCACCGTCAAAAGCTGCTTGACGCGTTCAGGGCCTTTACTTTCCAGCACATAGTCGAGTGATTCGAGCCATTCCTCCGTTTCGTTGGAATCGGCGTCGTTGACAATCGGCGAATTGGTTTTGTCAGCGTTGGCCATAAGGATGGTTCCTGTGACACCGATCAAGAAGGGTCGGTTTGGTGTTTCATCTGGCTGGGTGTTGGCTCTGATTTGCTATCCGAACCGTCTTGTGTTGGCTTTCATTTCCGCTTTGGTTTGTAGATTTCGGTTGCCAACCCGAGATGCACTTCTCCGGCAAAGGCCACTGTTTCGCTCATGGTCGGATGTGGATGGATCGAATCGGCCAGGTCGCGCGCCGAACAACCCATTTCGATGGCGACAACCGCTTCGGCGATCAGTTCCCCGGCACCGGCACCGACAATGCCACAGCCCAGGAGCCGGTCGGTGGCTGGATCAATGAGCCACTTGGTCATCCCGTCGGTCCGGCCGATGGCGATAGCGCGTCCACTGGCTTGCCACGGATAGACAGCAACAGCAACTTCGCAGTTTTCACGTTTTGCTGCTTCCTGCGTGAGACCTGCCCAGGCAATTTCAGGATCGGTAAAGACAACCGCCGGTATTGCAGCCGCGTCGAAGGCGGCTGGCTCACCGGCGAGCACCTCGGCCGCTACCTTACCTTCATGGGATGCTTTGTGGGCGAGCATTGGTTCTCCGGCCACATCCCCAATAGCCATGATATGCGGGTCATCGGTTTGCTGCCGATCGTTGATGACCACAAATCCGCGATCGTTGATTTTAACGCCGGTATTTTCCAGGCCAAGTCCTGAAGAAACGGGGCGGCGCCCAATGGAGATCAAAACCCGATCATATTGGTAGCTGCCGTTGAGTTCGGGGCCTTCCATTTGCACATCGACTTTTTCGCCAGTATCTTTCAAACTGGTGACCTTGGTGCCGAGATGGACATTGGCAAACCGTTGGCGAATCCGCTTTTCGAGTGGTTTGACAAGGTCGCGATCGGCGCCGGGTAAAAGGCCTTCTGTCAACTCAACGACCGAAACTTGCGAGCCGAGTTCCGAGTAGACTGTGCCCATCTCCAGGCCGATGTATCCGCCGCCAATTACCAGCAGCGACTCGGGAAGATCTTCCAGGGCCAAAGCACCTGTGGAATCGAACACTCGTGGGGAGTCGATGGCGAACATTTTGGGCATGGCTGGCACGGAGCCGGTTGCCAGGATGCAATGGTCGAACGTGATCCGCTCGGCGTCGTAACTGTCCGGATCGCCACCTTCGAGCTGCAGGGTTTGCGAATCGACGAAGACTCCTCGGGCGTGGATACGGCGGACTTTACGGCGTTTGGCCAATTGGGCCAGTCCCTCGGAGAGGGTCTCGATCACGGTTTCTTTTTGGGCACGGGTCTTATCGATATTAATCTTGGGTTTGGGGAAGTCGACGCCCCAGTTGGCCATTTCCCCTGCCTCGCTTACCACCTTGGCCACATGCAACAGTGCCTTGGACGGGATGCAGCCACGCAGCAAGCAGGTTCCACCAAGTCGCGAATCGGCTTCGACCAGTGTAACTTCCATTCCCAAATCCGCGGCGAGGAAGGCGGCGGCATACCCTCCCGGGCCACCCCCCAAAACAACAATCTGTGAGTGCAGCGACATAAGTTGCCCAGTGAGTTCAAATCGTACGGTGCGTGCGAAACCTATTGCCTGTCAAGTAGTTACCGCAACAAACCCACCAGTCTAGCGGACATTTTGGCGGTCGAAAATGGGGGTCCCGGCTCCAAATTTCAACTTCCACGTTATTACCGATCGCCAGCGGACCAGTCCTGCAGCCCCGAAACCAGGGTGGAGCAAAGCATTTTGAGTTGGTTTTCAGAGATCACCAGGGGCGGCGTAAGGTAGACCACGTCCTTGGTGGGTCGAATGAGGACACCCAACCGCCGATACTTTTCCATCAATTTTTCCCGGTGCTCAAGCCGTTGGAGTTGAACGACGCCCACAGCCCCTTTGACCCGCACATCGACAATCCCTGGCAGGTCGCGGCACGGGGCGAGCCCTTGGCGAAGAATCATCTCGATTTTCTTGACCTGAGCCAGCCGTGGCTCTGTTTCAAAAAGGTCGAGCGACGCCCCGGCGGCTGCACAGGCCAGCGGATTGGCCATGAACGTGGGCCCGTGCATCAGCGCGCTAGACGCATCATCTGCCAGAAAGGCCTCGAACACACGAGTTGTAGCAACGGCTGCCGCCATACCAATGGCACCGCCTGTAAGCGCTTTCCCGATGCACATGATATCGGGGACCACGTTTGCCTGTTCGCACGCGAACATAGTGCCAGTCCGACCAAACCCGGTCGCGATTTCATCGGCAATCAACAAGAGCCCATGCTGGTCACAGACCTGCCGAATCATGCTGAGCGATTCAGGGTCGTGAAATCGCATCCCGCCGGCGCCCTGGATAAGCGGTTCGATAATCGCGCCGGCCAGCCTGTCGACCCGCTCGGCGACGAATTTCTGAAAAGCTTTGCGATCAGTTTCGCTGCGGGGAATCTTGTGCGGATACTGCTCCAGCAAAAACCCCTTGAAATGAGCGTGCATACTGTTATCCGGATCACAGACCGACATCGCACCGCTGGTATCGCCGTGGTAGGCATTTTCGAAAGAGATGAACCGGCTGCGACCAACCTGGCCCTGGTTCAACCAATACTGCACCGCCATCTTCAGGGCAACTTCGACCGAGACGGAACCCGAGTCGGCAAAGAAGACATGGTTCAAGTCACCGGGCAACAGCTGGCTCAGCCGTTTGGCCAGCCGCAAGGCTGGTTCATGGTGGATGCCGCCAAACATGATATGCGGCATAATTTTGAGTTGCCGCTCGATGGCGGCGATAATGTGCGGGTGGTTGTAGCCGTGGCAGGTGGTCCACCACGAGGCCACTCCATCGATGAGCCGCTCACCCGAAGCGAGGGTCACATAAACCCCGTCGGTAGCCACGACGGGCCAAGGGACGCCAGCCGTTTTCATCTGGGTGTAAGGCATCCACACGTGGCGGGCACCGTCGCGTTGCCAGTCAGGTTGGTTTTGCATCAAGGATTGCCGTGCGGAGGAAGGGTTATTGCCACAAGTTTACTGGTCCAATTGATCTCCGCAAAGCGCATCAGCGGTGTTCGTGTCGTCTGGGGAGTTCGTTCACGAGCCTGGCAATCAGGATTACCAGGTAGAACTGGCCGGTCACTGCTTGCATCCAGGTGACGGTTTGAGCGAGGGGGGTGCGGGGTGTGATATCTCCATAGCCGAGGGTCGACATGGTTACGAAGCTGAAGTAAATCATCTGCGACTTTTCTGTCAGCGGTTGCCCACCGGCGGTGGTGGTATCGAGCAACCGCTCAGTAAAGCGAAATGATTCCGGCTCAACGCACTCAACGAGTCGATACCCGTATGCCCAGGTTAATCCGAGTAGCAGGTAGACGCAGATGGCCCCCAACACGGCGTGAATACCAGGCATCCGGTCTTTGACGACCGCAATAAAGATCATGATGGCCGTGAATCCCAGGAAGACCAGGTCGACCACGAGGTGGATTTTAAAGAAGTCCAGTGAGTCGGGGGGACAAATCCACCCCAGGAGAATTGCTGCCGAAGCCAGCACCAATGCGACTGCGCATACCGCTTTGCGGCGGCGATTGGCAAACACCCCCGTCAGAAATACGAGTGTCAGGCAAACCGAGGAAAAAACCCGACTGGTTTGCTCGTGGGCAAAAAGTGGCTGCAGGAAAAGTGTGGCTACCAGCGAAATGAGCAGCAACGCATAACGATCGCCTCGTATCCAGGCAGGAAGAGAATCGAAGAGCACGGGAGTTACCTCGCAGCGTTTGCAATTCAGAAAAATGTGTTGATCGCTGATAAGGATTTCGAAGTGGTCCGAAGGGAATAATTGTAATCGCTAACTGCAGCTTGGGGTAGGATCATGACGCCCCGAGCGGCGCTGGGACTGACGGTAGGGTGCTGGGCGGGCTACAATGTGGTGATGTCGGAATCGCGCCGTGAACGTTGGATGTTGATTACCGCCTCGCTGATCATCCTGGCGACAGTTGCGTTGGGGTTCGTGTTGTGGTTCACCCGAGCCGTGATGATTCCGTTCGTATTGGCTATTTTTGTGGTTGCGGTTGTAGCTCCACTGGCCGACTGGTTGGAGGTGAAGGGGAAGTTTCGCCGCTGGTTGTCGGTGCCGCTTGTCATGGTGTTGGTGCTTATTGCGACCGTGAGTGTCTTGCTGCTGTTGACTTATACAGCCGGTGAGGTGGTCAAAGTGATTCCCCAGTATGGCAATAACGTGTTTGCGATTGCCGAACAGTGGGTTGCCGCCGTGGAATTGGAAGAACAGGATCGGGCAGTGCATCCCGGAGATCGTCTGGGGAAAACCAGTGGTAACGAACTCCCGGCAGACATCCCGGAAACATCGACAACCACCCCAGAAGAGTCGACCCTTTCATCGGCGGGCGCTGAGCCGGGGCGGGCAACCGGCCCCGCATTGCACACCGTGGAGCAAGGGACAGAAAACGGCGGCAGGCGGGAGCCAAATGCGATCGAGCCCAACAAGGCTGATCTTGGTAACGGCGCCGATCTTGACGGCGACTCTTCGCTTTTTGACCTCGATTGGCTCCAGAGGTTTGTGGCGAACGCTTTGAAGCAGGCAAAACGGGACTGGCAAGGCTACGTCCCGCAGGCAATCGCCTGGGTCTTTGGCCAAGTCCAAACGATCGTTGCGACCGTGTCGACCTTTTTCCTGATGACGATTTTTGTCTTTTTCCTGCTTGTTGCTCGCGATCCGAGTCGTTTACAGCTCAGCGGATACGCTGTCATCGAACGTCAAATGCGTCGTTACTTGATGATCAAGACGAGCATTTCGGCAATGACCGGTATTTTCGTCGGTGTCGTTCTCGGCGTGCTGGGGATGCCACTTGCGGTGGTGTTCGGTGTACTGACGTTCCTGCTGAATTTCATCCCGTCAATCGGGTCGATTATTGCCACATTGCTGCCCTTGCCGATTGCTTATGCCGAATTTGTCTTGCACCAGGATCCCCCCAGCCACGTGGCGGCCGTGGCGGCTGTTGCGGCGGAGGATAACATGCCTGATCACGTTCCATCCCCTCGAGGGGAGTCACCGTCGACCGCGCAACGCGGTTGGTGGCAATTCCTGACCGAATCGGGGTGGTTGCGTTTTTTGGCAATTTTGCTCATTCCCGGCGGCGTACAGATTTTCATTGGCAATGTGATTGAACCTAGAGTGATGGGCGAGGGATTGGAACTCCATCCCGTTGTGATCTTGATTGCCTTGGTGTTCTGGGGACTGCTGTGGGGTCCCATGGGAGCGATCCTGGCAGTTCCGATCACCGCGGTGATCCGGATTGTCACCTCTCGTTTCATTTCGCTGAAGATGGTCAGCGATGTGATGGCGGGGCGGTTACCAGCCTGAGCCGCCCCTTGGCTAATTTGCCAGCAGATGTCGCAGAGCTGGCTCAAGTTCCGGATAGGCGAACGGATAGCCCGCTTGTTGCAACCGATGAGGGACCACACGGGTGCTGGCGAGCAGCAAAGCGTCGGCCATTTCACCAAAAGCGAGCCGGGCTGCGAAGGCGGGTATGGGAAACAGGGTTGGCCGACCGAGTACCCGGCCGAGCGTTTTGGTGAATTCGCGATTGGTGACCGGATGCGGGGCAACCGCGTTCACGGCGCCGTGCAACTGGTCATTCTCGATCGCGGTCTCGATGGCACCGACCACATCGTCCAGCGCGATCCAACTCATGTACTGATGGCCGTTGCCAATCACACCGCCAGCTCCGAACTTGAACGGCCGCAACATCTTTTTTAGTGCTCCGCCTCGATCACTGAGCACAACTCCAATGCGTGGTTCAACAACGCGGATTCCTGCTTTCCAGGCAGGTTTGTTGGCAACCTCCCACTGCTGGCAAACCCGGGCCAGGAAGTCGGTGCCAGTTGGCCCCTCCTCACAAACCTCGTCGGTTCCGGTGTCTCCGTAGTAGCCAATGGCCGATGCTGTCACCAGCACCGCTGGTTTGTGTGTCAGGCCCGAGAGCGTTTCTGCCAGCAGGCGGGTGCTTTCCACGCGGCTGTCGCGAATTTGCTTTTTGACCTCGTCCGTCCAGCGGCAAGCCACATTCTTTCCACCCAGATGTACGACCGCATCGATGCCATCGAGCTTGGAAGCTTCGATGGCACGGCTGATGGGATGCCAGTGAATCTCTCGATCATGATCGTGGACGGTACCGCGAACCATCGGCCGAACCTGGTGACCTTTCGCCTCCAGAGATTTAACCAGAGCCGTACCGATCAAACCGGTCGATCCCGTGACGGCAATTTGCATGGGTTTTACCTCACGATGCTTTTATCAGGTTTCATGGTTTCATCACTTGCCCGTTTTGTTTCGTGGAGATCCTCAGCAGTATAGGGACCAATGCAGCCCCGGAAAGGGTCCAAAGGGGAATAGCCACGAGCGGGCTGACGAGGGGGCGGATTGCGCCCAGCCAGGCGGCGAGCGGGTAGCCGATTGCCGCCCCACCGGCACCGAGCAAGGCGGCTACGAGGAGCCGATTTGGGGTCCAGCGGGCAAGCATCGAAGCCGAAAGTCCTGCTTGGACCCAAATTGCCGTAATCCACAAGGGGCAGAGGAGCTGGCTCCGAAACGATTCGGCAGGAACATAAATCCCTGCACGAATCATCACACTTTCAACCAGTGTACCGACGACACCGAAGGTACAGACCACGCGAAGTTGCGGCAGCGGATTGGTCCAGGTGAACGTGTTGACAATTAAGAGTACGGCGACAACGCCCGGTCCCAGGAATGGCAGGTCTTGGGCCGCGCCGTAAACCGAGGCTTGCCAGCCAAGCAGGAAGGCGAGAATGGTTGTGGCGAGATGCATGGCCAAGGAGTGAGCGAGTGACCTGGGGCTTCATGAATCGCGGCTGACTTTGCGAAAAACGAACTCGCGGCTGCTCATGTCCGTTTCTGCTGATATTCGCGACTAGCTCGCTGGAGGATCTGGCGTTCACGATTCGTCAAGCTGCTTTGGCCATGTTGTTGGATCTTGCGGAGAATGTCATCCACCTCTGTTTTGGAGTCACCCGTGGCAGAACCGCTTGGATCGTGCACGCGCAACTTGGGTCGCCGCCGCATTTTGGAAAGTGAAAAATTGCCGGACAAAAAATTCGAGAAGCGCCAGTGGAGCCAAAAATAAAGAAACCCAAAGAGTGCTCCCCCGAGGTGGGCCGTGTAGGCAACATTGCTTTCACCTGCGCGACCTGTTGCTCCCAACAGGTCCAGGGCGACCATAATGACCGCAAAGACCCAGGCAGGCATGGGAATGGCGAACATGAACAACAGTTTTTGGTGGGGAAATGAGAAGGCGAACAAAATCAAAACTGCGCTAATTCCCCCTGAGGCGCCGAGCATCGGCAGCGACGAGTTTCCATCGGCAAACAAAGCCGTGCTGTTCCAACAGATTCCCGCAAAAATGATGGCGGCAAGATAAAACAACAAATACTCGCGTTGCCCATAGCGTTGTTCCACGGCGCGGCCGAACATCCACAGGGCGAACATGTTGAACAAGATGTGCTTGATATTGTCAGGACTGTGCAGAAATCCGTAAGTCAACAATTCGAAGACCTTCCACGGCTGGTGAAACCAATTCGCATGCAGCATGAACACGTTGGTGAACCGACCGCCGAGGAATAATTGAACCGCGTAAATACAGAATGTGAAGATTACGATCTTGGTCGTGAGGGACCATGTTCCGCCCAGGTGAACCCCAGGAGGCCGATTGTGGGTCTCGCGTCCGTAATCTCGATCGTAGATACCCATGGGGATCGTTAAAGGGTGGTGCAGTTGTGACGGGTTTTCGTTGCGAATTTTGCGTTTTTCAGGGAATGGAAATCGGCGTGGCCAGAGACACTGCGGCGCGCGGTACGAACTTGCCGGGCGGTGACAGGCGACCTGACTGCCCCTAACCATAGTGTATGCGGTCGCTGTAAAAAAGTGCAGCAAAAAGAATCGGTCTTCCAGAGACCGCAATACGCCACCAGGCTTAGAAAGAAATTCCCTCGTCAAAACCGGTCAAGGGGTCGCGCCAAGGGTATTGGCAGCCGGTTCCGCTGTTGTTTGCTGATCAATCCATTCGCGGAGTGCCTGCTGCTGGCGGGCGAGTTCGTCGGCCCGTTGACGATTGTTGTGAAGCGTATCTTCGAACAGCTTGCGTCCTGCCTGGACCTTGTTCTGAAGGGCGGCGAGCAGTTTTTCGATCACATTATGGTCTTTATTCGTGCCGGCCAGGTCGAAGGTCAGCTTTTCATTGACTTCTTCACGAGAGGTTTCCAGTTGCTTGGCGCCAGTGAGCGCCGTGGCGAGTTTTTCATTGTCTTTTTCAACCGCTGACGTTTCGGCAAGCAAACTCACACGATCACGGGCCATCTCCTGAAAGAGATAGCTGTAGTCACGCAGGGCCCGCTGGTAACGTTGGTCGGAGATGACCCCCTCGGCGGATTCGGGACCGAGCATTTGTCCCGTGTCGTCAAAATTTGCAAGATGCCACTCGTCATCGTCAGCGGTTGGCTCACCGCCATGCCGGATGTACTCGGCAACGGATTCGGCGGGTAATAATTTCACAAGTTGTTCGTCCGCAAACGGTTCAAACGGTTGGTGTTCGTCGACCGGCATACTTTCATAGATGACCCAGGGCCCTTGACTTGCGTTGATGCGGTTGAGCTGGGTGTTGTCCAATTGCGAGACGGACTTCAGGGAAATGACATCAGGTCCGGCTTCTGCCACACGAAACTCTCCCAAGTACAGGGGGCCGCTCGAGGGATTCCCTTGTTCGAACAGGTAGACGATCGTATGGGGATCGATTCCGTGCGGTTTGGGAGACTCGACCTGGACTGCCTGAGTTCCGTTTTCGGCATCGTACGGTCCCGCTGGAGCGGTGTTGCGCCAAACACGGCCGCGCAGTCGGGTCCGCAAGTGGAGGTTGTGGTCGAGAAATCGGATGCTTTTAAATTCGCTGGGATCATCGGGTACGCGAACCTCGCCTGCTTTCAAGCGGCTGAGCACCAGGGAATCCTGCGTGCCGTTTTCCAAAGCCCGGTTGCGTTCGGTGTAATCAGTCAATTCTTTGTCCAATTTGACAATTTGCCTGCCATATACCGCGCGAATTCGCACGACTTCGGCCTCCAGGACGACATAGAGAATCGTCGACAGAAACACCAGCACCATGAGCGTGACGTTTGTCCAGTGCCACGTGCGCGATGCAAAATAGGCAGCGACAAACGTTCCGATCGCCAGCAACAGAATAACTATCCAGGCCCAGAAATCCATCGAATGCTTCTCTTCTCAAAAACATGGATCGTAGTGGCAGCAAAGGAACTACTATTATCGATCATAAATGGGCCTTTCCCGAAGGTCAACCAAACTGGCAATGACTCGCATGATCCCTACAAGCATCACAACCACTCGCTACTAGCAACTAGGGTCGTAGTTTAGCCAGTGTTTCCAGGAACCGGTCGATCATTTCGGGTGTGTGAGTCGTCGAAAGACTGACCCTCAGGAGCGACTCTCCCGGGGGTACGGTTGGTGGGCGAATGGCTGGAACAAGGAAGCCAGCGTTTCGCAGGGCTGTGGAAAGTTCAACGGCAGATTTCGCCGAACCGACCATGAGCGGCACAATTTGGCTCGTCGATTTCCCGGTATTCCAACCAAGTTTGCCCACCTCCTCACGAAAGTGGGCTGCCCTGATGAGCAACGCTTCGCGCAACTTGGGTGCTGTTTCTACGATGCGAATCGCCGCCTGAGAGGCAGCACTGGCGGCTTCAGGTTGGGACGTAGAAAACACGTAAGAGCGGGCCCGATTGAGTAACCAATCAATGAGTTTCTGCGGGCCGCAGACGAATCCACCTGCCGAACCGAGGGCTTTGCTCAGGGTACCAACACGAATATGCACTTTCTGCTCAAGATCGCCGCGGCCGGTCTGCTGGGCGACGTGTTCGGCAACGCCGCGCCCACGCCGACCAAAGACTCCCGTCGCATGGGCTTCGTCGATCATGAGCATCGCCTGGTATTGCGCTGCCAGGTCGACCAGTTTTTCAATCGGGGCCAGGTCTCCATCCATACTGAAGAGGCTGTCCGTGACAATGAGTCGGCGACCTTTCGCGTTGCATTTCGAGAGGAGTTGGCCCAACGCATCACAATCGCTGTGCGGGTAAATGAAACAGGTCGCGGCCGACAGCCGACAGCCATCGATAATGCTGGCATGATTCTTCGCATCACTAAAGATCGCGTCGTTTTTGCCGACCAAGGCGGCGATGGTTCCACTGTTCGCCGCGAATCCAGAGGGGAACAAAAGTGCGGCTTCGGTCCCTTCAAAACGTGCAAGTTCGGTTTCCAATTCGGCCTGTGCGGTCGCTCGACCGGTGATCAGCGGGCTGGCCCCACTGCCCCACCCGGCAGCGTCAATGGTTTCCCTGGCTGCCGTGGCGAGACGCGGGTCGCTGGCCAACCCGAGGTAGTCATTCGAACTGAAATCGATGAGCGAGTTTCCACAGATCGTTACCCGGGCAGCCCGGGGACCTTCCCGCACGGCCAGACGACGCCGCAGCCCGTCCCGTTCGAGCCGGGCAAGTTCTGTGTCGATCCACATCAACGGGTCTTGTTGCCAGGCTGGCATGCTCAAGCTTGAGAGGTTCTGATTTGAACGTGTGCCACGGCCGATATCGCGACCGATCGGTTTTGCCAGGCGACTTCCGAGAAAAAAACAAGCCGGGTCGGTTAGCACCTCGCTGAGATTCTACCCGAGCGCCGCGAGTAGCTCACGCCCCAATTTGACATTCATGGCCCCCAGCGGAACAATGTGAAGGAACTTTTCGCTCCCGGATCGCGTCTCAAGTGACAATAGTAGCGTGAAAGATGACTTCCAGTTCGTAGCGGCAGCGCTTGCTGGGCAAAAAGAAGCCTTTGGCCAGCTGGTGGAGCGGTATCAGGACCGCCTGATCCATGCGATCAGCCGATATCTTGGTTCGGTCGAAGATGCCCACGACGTGGCGCAAGACGCGTTTGTCCAGGCCTACACCCGGTTGGCATCGTTTCGCGGCGAGGCGGCATTTTATACCTGGCTTTACCGGATTGCATTCAATTTAGCGATGACCCGCGTCCGCCGCCGCCGTCCGATGCAGTCCCTTGATCAAGCAAAAGACAGCTTGGGAAATGAGCCAATCGATTTGGGAGCAACTGTCGAAACGGGTATTCTGCGAGAGGAACAAGCCCGTGTGGTGCATACGGCATTGGGTCAACTTGATGAGGAGTTTCGACAAGTGATAGTGTTACGTGAGTTGGAAGGGTGTGCGTACGAGCAAATTGCCCAGATTCTCGAGATTCCGGTGGGGACGGTCCGCAGCCGTTTGTACCGGGCACGGATTCAACTCCGCGATCTGCTGGCTCCTTGGCTAACTGTGGAGCTGGGCGAAACCGACCAACAACAAGCAACTTCAAGAAAAGCGGCACGATAGCAACACCACATGAATGGGTCGCCGCCGCTGCCGGCGATAGTAAAGATGGCTGATCCGAATTCACTTGACGAACTTCCCGATGAACTGCTGAGTGCGTACTTGGATGATGCACTCTCGAGCGAAGAGCGGGTACAAGTCGAGCGGCATCTGCTTGCTCACCCAGAGGCACAGAAGCAGGTTGAGCAATTGCGAGCCGTCTCATCGTTAGTGCGCCGACTTCCACCGCAACCGGCCCGGGCAGATTTGCGCGACGCGGTTCTGAAGAGAATCGAGAAGCAGCAAGGTGGCACCGAACGCATCGCAAACCCAAAGCTGACGATTGGTCGCTCGTCCCGCGGATGGATTTGGGCAGGTCTAGCCGTTGCCGCGTCGATCGCGCTGATGATCTACCAGGAGCGATCGAACCTCAACCAGCCGAATCCGGACATAGCGCGCCGTTCCATGCAGGGGCTACAAAATCGAAGTCACGATTCGGAGTGGACAAACCCTCAAGCGGGAGAAAATCCCGGGAACGAAGCCTTCGACGAAATCGCCGCCGATTTGAGTTCGTCACACAAAACACCAACCGGGAATGCGAAACTGCTGGCAGATGAGCAGGAAGAGGAACGCTTCAAGACATATTCCCATTCCCAATTTGCCGAGTCAGATGAGCAGGAGGAGGAACTCTTCAAGACACCTTCCCAATTCGCCCAGTCGGCCGACACCCCGATCTTGGTCGTGCATGTCGTTATGCCTGCTAGTGCACGTCGGAACCGTGCTTTCGAAAACCTACTGGAGAGCGAAGGGTTGATCGATCGTCCTGATTTGGATGGTGTCCGGGAGTTGAGGGCGGCAAATCGTGTCTTGACCGACCAAGGGGCTCGACGTCGATTCGGCGTGGGTGCTGACGATGTTGACGAAAAAAGTGTTGAAAATCAAAAGCGTAGCCTCGATCGTGTTTCAGGCAAGAGTGCCGATTCTGCCGCGGGGCTTGCTGGGACACTGGTCGATCCGCGTGCTGAGGGTGAATCGCGCGCCGACGGCGGAGAATCGGTGGAGGTGATCATGATCGAAGCACCCGAGGCCAATGTTTTGTCCTGTCTGGAAAAACTCCAAAGCGATGAACACAACTTCCTGGCGATTGAGGTGGATGTGCCGGAAGGACAACTCAATTCCCGCCACGCAGTCGCCCGCAGGGACAAAACGGTCGATAGCCAGTTGGCAGAAGACTCGTCCTGGATTGGGCTGCAGCAGTTCAATCGCGGGCAAATTTCCCCCGCGCAACGGGCTCGTCAGCCAGTAAAACCGGCGGTTCGTTCACCCTCTCTGGCCAAGGCTGCCAAAGCTGGGCTGCAGGGGGCGAGCAAGCTGTCCGCTGCCCAGTCGAGCGCCGCGAAAGCCGAGCGGAAGGCCATTGCCCGATCGCGGTTGGTCGGCGACAATCTGATCCAAGTGGTCTTTGTGCTCGGCACGACTGCCCTACCAGAATCGGTTTCAACGCAACCGGATTTGCGGGAAGAATCTCCCGGTGAAGCGGCTCAGCAAGAGTGAAGTTGCGGGTAGCGGTCTTGATTTGGGTGGGAAGCCGGGAAAATCCAGCGGAAGAACAGGAGTGATTCATGGCCGACGTAAAAATTCGGATGCGACCCAATGGCCCGTTGCTTGTGGAGGGAGCGGTCGAGCTGTCCGATTCGGCAGGTAACGCTTATCCCTTGAGCCCCGACAAGCCGACCATTGCCCTGTGCCGTTGCGGGCACTCGAAGGATCGACCTTTCTGTGACGGTTCGCACCGCACGAGCGGATTCGAGTCGGATGAGCGGGCTCCAGACGGTTGAAACGTGACCCGGCACAACCTTTTTGATTTTGCGGATTGCGGATCGCTGCGTTGTTGCGAAAGCAAAAAAAGGTGCCGTGGAGATCGGTCTGCCGTTTTCTGTTGGCCACGGGTCGAGTGCATTCGACAACTTTTCCCCAGGGTTCCTCGTGGTGTGATCGGCAGGGTTGCGCCGTAAGCAGGGCTGTTTTCCCGTGGTAATCGTCGATCTGGCTCGCTGGCTACGACAACATTCCAACGGGTCAGCGGGCACCGGTTGACGGTTCCGCACCCAGTTGTGCACCATTCGTTGACTCGGCGTTTGTTGATTGAAGGGATAGCTTTGCTGCCGGGCCAGGTCGTTTCGGTTTTGCCTTGGCGTATTGCTCTTCATCCTTAAGAAAACATCTCTGGAGGTGCTGCACGGATGCCCCAACTAGAAAAATATTCTGCAGATCAAAGCAGCGCACCTGCGGACGCGACAACTCTCGAATCGCTTGCGAACGCATCGGGCCAATACGTCAACCAGTGGAACCGGCTGGTGAGCACGACCAACTGGGAAAAAGGCCAGATTATTGGTCAGTGGCGGGAAACGCTTGAAAAAGGGGGTCATCCCGCAACCGATTATGCGGATGAAAAGTGGGGCAGCTTGGTGGGCGGCGTCACAGGCCAGCACGTTGGCAGATTGCGGCGGGTTCATCAAGAGTTTGGCAAAGTGTGGGAAGAATACCCCGGCTTGTTTTGGAGTCATTTTCAGGTAGCGACAGAATGGGATGACTCGGAGATGTGGCTCGAAGGGGCGGTTCAGCACGGCTGGTCGGTTTCACAAATGCGTGCGAGCCGTTGGGAAGCTCACGGCGCGCCCGAGGAACTCAAGCCTCGAGAAGGGGAGATCATTTTCACCGAGATGGAGGAAGGTGCGGAAGTATCTGGCGATTGGTTGACTCCCGCCACTGCAACGACGGCAAGCGTTCGGGATCCTGACGATACGAGTGCAACCCCCAAGGACAACCCACAGTCCAAGGGCGAAGACGCGGGTTCTTCAGCCAAACGGACCAAAGCCCAGAGCCCAACGGGAGACACTCACGAACGTGCAAAGCCGGCGCGAAAGCGTCCGTTTGCGAATCTCCCTGATTTACCGGACGATATCGCCGAGGCTTTTGAGCAATTCAAGTTGGTGATCTTGGCCCATAAGATGACGGACTGGAGCGATATTTCACGTGACGACCTGCTGGCGAGCCTTGATGCGCTAAAAGAACTGGCTCTGATTCCCGGAGACAGTTCGTGAGCCCCGAAGCACCGGCAGGGCCGTTTGCCAGTGCCCGGGTGACTACCCGGCTGCGGCAAACATTTCGGCATAGTCGAGTACCCACAATTCGATCAGTTTGTGGAAGCTCTCTTCGTCGACTTCGTTGAGCCGCTGGAAGTTTTTGCGGCTAAACGATTCGCGGTTGCGAATCGTCCCTTTGGCGATCAATTCCAGAACATGGTATTTGTTGGAGGGGCTGATGACGAGCTTAAGTCGGCTGAAATAATTCTCGCGATGCCTTTTGGCGAGCTTGATATCGTCTCGACTGACGGCAGTTCCCCAACCGGTTTCGTCGACGATTGTTTCGAAGCGAAATCCGGGGATATTGTCAGCGAGTTGCTTGAGACAAACTTCGATATGTTCGGTCAGGGCGAGTCGATGGTTGGAGTGGAGCCGCTTCCACTCTTCTTCACTGAGTGCTTTGGCTTGTTCCTGGCGGAGCTTTTCATCCCGTGTCCGCTGGCCCCGCTCTGCCGCTTTTTGAAGTCGTGATCGAAAATCCATAGAACCATGGATAACCGATCCTGCGGGTAGGGGGAAGCCCTAGCCGAGCGTCCCCTTGTGAAGACAGACCTAACCTTGGTGCGGGTTTGGAAGAGGGGTCGATGCAATGCGGCAAGATTCAACCGTAACGAGGCTGGAAAGTCACCCTGGTCTCGCCACGAGTATCGATGGGTGAAATCGACTGCTCGTCGGGCGATGCTGGCGGAAATGGTCACTTGGTCCTGCTGGGCCTTGACTCGACTGGTCGACCAGAGCTTTGCAATTTCTTACCAACTCTTTCTGGTAGCACCTCTTTCTGGTAGCGCTGCATGCTTGAGAAAACAGCACCGTCAAGCCGCGGATCCGGGGCGATTTCACCCATGAATTCTGGCGCAGAGGTCTATTTTTTAGACGGGTCGGGCGGATCCTGATCGGTTTTCTTCTGGCGATACTGCAACAGGTCGCCAAAGGATCGCATCGATTCCTTGCCTTCTTCCATATCTTTGGAGATGGGTACGAGGTTCTTGGTGGCCCGTTTTTCGTAAGAGCGTGGCCCGGTCGGGCGGGATGGTTGGCGCTGGCCTTTTTTGCCATAGGGCCGCTTTGAACCATTGTTGGTGGAGCGTTTCTTGCCGCGCTGGACAGGACGTTCTGGTTTTTGGTTTTCAGTTGAACTTTGACGGGTTTGTTTGCGTTTTGGGTATCGCTGTTCGGGTGGTTTTTCTGTACCGGGTTCGATCATGGTCAGGGCTACGCGATGGCGCTCCTGATCAATCGAGGCGACCCAAATTCTCACCTGGTCTCCTACTGCGATTGTTGAATGGGGGTCGCGAACAAAACCATTGCTAAGTTGGCTGATATGCACCAAACCACTGTCGGGGAGTCCGACATCAACGAACGCTCCGAAATCGACCACATTCAGTACGGTGCCGCGCAACTCCATACCAGGCTGGAGTTGTTCAAACTTGACAATATCACGGCGGAAGATTGGCGGGGGCAAATCATCGCGCGGATCACGGCCTGGTTTGGACAGCGAATCGAGGATGCTTTCCAGGGTAAATTTTCCGATCTCTAATTCCGAGGCGAGTTCTTCCCGGTTGAGTTCGGACCTTTTTTGCAACTGCTCTATAAAGGTTTTGCCAGTGAGTTCTGTATGGTCGATCGACAGTTTATCCAGGAATTTTGTGGTAGCCGCGTAGTTTTCGGGGTGGATCCAGGTTCCATCGAACGGATTATCTCCCCCTTCGATCTTCAGGAAGCCCGCAGCCTGAACAAACGTTGCATCACCCAGACTGCTGACTTCAAGTAGCTGGGCTCGATTACGGAAAGGGCCATGCTGCCGGCGATGTTCGCAAACTTTTCTGGCCGTCAATTGATTCATGCCGGAAACATACCGCAACAGTGCTGCGCTAGCCGTGTTCAAGTCGACACCCACATAACTCACACACGATTGGACCACTTCATCGAGCATGTCGCTCAAATGCTTTGCTTTGGCATCGTGCTGGTAGAGCCCGACCCCAATACTGGCAGGATCGATTTTTACAAATTCGCTCAGGGGATCCTGCAGGCGGCGGCCTATCGAAACGGCACTCCGCTGCATTGGATCGCAATCGGGTAATTCTTCGCGGCCAATTTCGCTTGTCGAATAGACACTTGCACCTGCCTCGTTGACAATGATGTATTCCACTTCCTGGCCTTGTAGTTCGTCGCTCAAAGTCGTGGCGATGAGTTCCTCGATTTGTCGACAAGCAGTGCCGTTGCCGATGGCGACGACCTGAAGTTGGTGTTGCCGGATGAGCTCGACGATTTTTTCGCGTGCCGTTTTCGTTTTTTCTTCACTGCCAACGATGTAAACCAGACCATGGTCGAGGAGTTCGCCCGTTTCGTTGATCGCCGCCAGTTTACATCCTGCCTTGAACCCCGGATCAATAGCCAACACGCGACGACCCGGCAGGGGTGGTTGCAACAACAGATTTCGAAGGTTCTTGGCAAACACCGAAATGGCATGCGTCTCGGCTTTTTCCGACATCTCGCGGCGAATTTCCCGCTCAAGACTTGGCAGTAACAGGCGGTTGACCATGTCCTTGGTACAGCCGGTCAGGAAATCTTTGTGTTCATGATCCGCTTTGACGAGCAGGTCCGTCGCGAGTTGGGAGATCGCACCTTCGTCGACTTCGATCTTGACACGGAGGACTTTCGATTTTTCACCGCGGTTGATTGCCAGGACTCGGTGTGGAGGAATGCGATGAATGTGTTCCCGGTAGTCCAGATAGTCCTTGTATTGCCTGTTTTTCTTTTCGTTACTTTCGAGTTTGGTGCTGCGGAGTTGCCCACTCCCGCGGTAGAGTTTGCGGATCCGCCCTCGTACGTCAGCTCGTTCGCTGAACTGCTCGGTGAGGACATGTCCCGCACCAAGCAGTGCGCTGGCAATATCGTTGACTCCCTTATCCTCATTCACGAAGTCGGCAGCACGTTTATCGAGATCGACACAGTTGGGTGCTTCGGCGAGAATTTCTCCAGCCAGGGGACCCAACCCTGCATCGCGGGCTTTGCTTGCCAGCGACTCTTTTTTCGGTTTGAAGGGAAGATAGAGGTCTTCAAGCCGCTTGAGATCAGCCGCTTTTTCGATTTGTGAGCGGAGATCCTCCGTCAATTTGTTTTGTGCCTTGACCGACCGCAGGATCGTTTGTTTGCGATCGGAGAGCTGTCGATGCTGTCTCAAGACAGTTTGCACCCGATCGATTTGTTGCTCGTCGAGTCCCCCCGTTTGATCCCGGCGGTAACGTGTGATAAACGGCACCGTATTGCCTTCGTCAAGCAGACGCACCGTTTCTGCGACCGACTGTTCAGGTAGGTCCAATTTACGCGTGAGCTGAGAGATATCCAACGCAGCGGAGTCTGACATGGGAGTGGGCAAGAGTTCGGTTCGAACCGACAGTTACTTTTGTTGAAAAAGAGAGATACTTCGTCAAACAGGGTTTTTTTGATGTCCGCCGCTGAAAAAACGCCGTTTCTCTAACAAGGAGGGAATAACACAATCGAAATCAGCAAAGTTTGAACGTTTTCGTGCAGACCGCGCCCCAGGGGGACCGTAGTAGCCCCTTGCCAGTGGGTCCGATATTTCAAACCTGACCACCAACAATGTGTGTGGTGGTCTTTCCAATGCTATCATTGTCGCCCAGGCTGCGGCTTTATGGAAATATATCGCCAACTGCCTTACATTTCATAACAACCGGTTCTTCGTTTCTATTGGCTGGTTCAGCAAGCTGGCATTTTTCTGCAACCAAAACAGGCTGTTCTGTAACCAAAACAGGCTGTCAAGTTTTGGTGATTCCCCCCGAACAACAGGAGCAATGCAAGCAAACCGTGCAGACATGATAGCACGGGCACTCAGCAAATACTGAAATTCTCCGCAAATTGGTCAAACCCGCAAGATGCAAAATGCCGATACAGCCCGATAGGAGGGGGGAGCTTACGTATTTGAAGATGCAGTACGACGCTGCAGTCATTGCCTTTGCCCCCCTTGGCATGTAAGGAAGCAGCTATGGTTCCCACCCAGCTACGGATTTTTAACGGACCAGAAGAACAAGAGCCACGGCACTCCGTCAATGCATCCGCTACCGCTCGGCCGTGTGTTACCCTGGCTTTGAGCGAAGTGCTTCCAGCACTTGCCGATGCCGTCGAGAGCGGCCGTGGGTGGGTCGAAGACTTTTCCGGCGATGAAATCACGATTTCGGCCGACCTGTACGAAGTGCTGATGTCTTATCGCTACTTCCGCCCTGTCGCTTAGCAGATCCAGGTTGGGCTCATTCTCAGTCGGTCTCATTCTGGAAAGAGGCCGTGTCATTCTGATGACACAGGCGGTCCAGCCAGATACCAAGTGGTGCTGTAGCTGGTCTCTCGCAAAAAGCACAAGTGATCTTTAATGGGTGACTTGTGGCATATCAAGGGGTCTCTGGTCCGGTGCAACTGGCACAGCGATTGCAA
>CAUZEA010000063.1:0-33586 GCA_963578605.1 Planctomycetota bacterium | reverse complement strand
CTTTGAGGGTGGTCGGCACGAACGACGAATCGAGAAGATTCGTGAAATCGAGCGGGCAAAGTAGCGAGCCGCGGCAACGAATGTGGCTCTGTTGGCCGGCCGTTGCTATCGGCAGGCGGCTGCAAGACCAACTCACGGTTTGACTTGTCTTGGTGTGACGTTTCGAACAACTTCACGAAGTCGACGTGGCTTGATGGGCATTTTCGCAACGGCTCGCCGCTCTCCCAACTTGGCTTCGCTTTCCCAGTCGTGATGTTGTTGTCCCAAGAGCAGGACGGCAGGCACATCGCGAGTAACAATCTCCTGCCCGAAGCGATTAAAGACTTCGACGGCTGATTGACCGATCGCGGCGGAGGAAAAAAGCATCACGTCGGCCGCATTGGGATTGTCGAAAAAGCGTTCCAGAGCCCGATTCGGATCACTCGAAACGAGGACTCGATAGCCATTCTTCTTGAACAACCGGCGGAAGACATCCTGCATTTTCCCATCGGATTCGACGACCATAATACGACGTGGTTGTCCGTCTTCGCCAATTCCCTCTTGATCGGTCGCAGGTGTTTTACTTTCAACTGCCTCAAGGTTGGACTCACGTTTGGCCCGTTTCAAGGCGAGTTTCAGATCGATCAGCATGTCTCCCGGAGTCTGGTAGCGGCGTTGCGGATCAAAATCAATTGCCTTATTGAGAATCATCGCCAGGGCTGGTGATATGTCAGGCATCAGTTCACGAATCGGTTTGATGTCCTGATACCGCGATTTACTGAGCCGTTGTACCCGATCGCTTGTTTCGGACAGTGGTGGAAATCCGGTCAGCAACTGGTACAAGATGCAGCCACTGAAAAATATATCGCTCCGCGTATCGTCCCTGCGAACGCCGGTGGCTCGTTCAAGTCCAGCGTAATCAATCGTTCGTTGTGTCACCACCCGTTCTTCACTAAGGCTGGAATTCCAGCCCGCCAAACCAAAGTCAACAAGCTTTGGTTTACCCTCGCTGGAAACAATCACGTTGGACATTTTCAGGTCGCGATGGGTAATACCTTTTTGAAACGCATAGCTCAGACCAGACACAATTCCTTCCATGATGCTTGCCGCTTCGATCGGATCAAACCGTCTTCGCACGCGGTGAAACTCGCGCAGGTTTCGTCCCTCGATGAAGTCCATCACCAGGTAGTGCGTTACTGCTTTCGAAACGACTTCGTGGATTCGCACAATGTTGGGGTGTACCAGTGTGCTACCCAATTTGCCTTCGCGGTGGAAGAACTCAATGGTTTCAGGGTTTTGGGGATGTGCCTTTGGGTTGCTGAATCGATTGCGGAGTACTTTGACTGCAAAAAGTTCGCCTGTAATTTGATGCGTTGTACGAAATACGCGGGCAAATGTACCTGAGCCCACGTTGTAGAGAACTTTGTAATCACCGTAGAAAAAACCTGTACGGAGATCCCGCCGGAGTCGGTCGAGTTGATAGTTGGTTAACAGGTTGCGGCGGAGAAGTTCCTGTTGGAAATCAGTCAACGAAACATTACGCGTACCCAACTCGCTCCAGACCGACTGGAGCTGTGATTCGTCGACAATGTTTAGATCGATGATACGCTGGCCTAATTGCTCAGCAGACGTGATAGTGGCCATGACACACTGCGACCCGAATGCCTGGAAAATACGATGATCTTACCTAAGTTGAGGAGACACGTTGGCTCCGATATCTTGCCGGCGTGTGGATATAGATTGGCCAGCCACGCAGGGGGCTCAGGACAGGTTCCATCCTTTATTTTACGAGGGATTTCCTTCACTGCAATTGCTGTTGTATGGCTGTCTCTGGGTTGGTTCTCAAATCCGCCCCAGCACTGCGACATGCTACAATAGCCGCGACTAGTTGTCCGCCTCTTGATCAAGTTTCGTGAGGTACTGGTCTCGCTCTCGCCGGGTGGCTTCCAAATCGAATATCAAGTATTTCATATCAAGCCGCAATTGACTAAGGGCATCTTGTACCAGGGTCATAACCTGCCGACGCCGCGTGGTGCTTTCAATCACGCTGTCCAACAGCCGGCCGAACTCTTGTTGATGGGTCTCTGGCAGTCGACCTGCGGCTCGAATTAACTGCTGCACATCGTTCGGAAGTTGCTCATTGCTGTCACGGAGGGGCTTCGATAGTTCGGTCATGGGGTGGATCTCCAGGGTGCGTAACGACACCCTTTAGCCGCACATGGCGCGCCGAAGAGAAGGGTCGACCATCCAGCCACCCCGCAACTCATTATTGGAAAAGCACTTACAACTATTCAGTCCTTGAGGGCCGGGACATTCCGTCAGGATTCGATGATGTTCAAACAAGACGACCGCCCTGGCCGGATGTCGGAAATGCTGTTACAAGGCCGGTTTACGTCGATTCTGGCCATGTCGTTTTACGACAACACCCGATTATGTCCCTCGTTCATTCCCCGCACCCTGCTGTGGCCCCTCGAACCGTGGGGTTCTTGGGGTGGCTGGCAAATGGGATCCGTCCCATGGTATTCGCCATGAAAATGGTTTCCGCCAGACGGTCGGTTCGCGGGCCGAAACAAAGTCTACCCGGTCGTGTCGGCTTGCTCAGCGGGCCGATTCAGCTTTTCCTGCTGGTGGGGTTTGTCCACGCCGCGAATCCTGCCTTTCAGGAGAGTTTCGATGGGCCGGAGGTCACCTGGCAGGCAGTCGATGTCGCGGCACGCAACGCCATCGCCGAGCAAAGTGTCGTTGCTGTCGAGGATCAACAAAAGTTGGCTACAGGGGTGGAACGCATTTTGGTCTTTGCCTCCGGGGGGACATTTGTCCGTGTGCAAATTGCGGTGGGGCGAGCCCCGGTTCTCGACGAATTAAAGGCTGGAGTTTGGGTCCGATCTAATCGACTGGGGCTGGCGCTTGCCGCTACCGTAGTGCTACCCAGAGAACATGATTCAGAGACCGGGTTGCCTTATGAATTGGAGGTAGTCGGTTCGCAGTACAACGATGTGGGAGAGTGGCAACGTTTGGAACTAACCAACCTGCCTGAACTTTTGAAACGGCAGGTCCGGACGTTGCGCGTGACCAGGCGCCGGGAGATCGACCCACACGAAGCGTACCTCAGCCATTTACGACTGATCGTTTCCGGCGGCCCCGGTGGAACCCGGGTAGTGACCAATGACCTGCAGCTTGAGGGAGTTTTGTTCGACGATCGGCCAGAGGAAATGCCCCCAGATCTTTCGATGGACGAGCAAAAGGCACCTGATTCGCAACCGGCAATTTTGCGCGTTGGCTGGTCGGCTGAGGCACAACAGCCTGCCGCACCCAGCAGGCGCCCGGCAGGACACGTGGAATTACACGGGACGCGGTTGTTGGTAGACGGGCGGCCATTTTTTCCCCGCGTCATTACGCACAACGGGGAGCCATTGTCGTGGCTTGCCCGACTGGGATTCAACACGGTCTTGCTTGACACTTTTCCCACAACGGCAATGCAACGGGAAGCCAGTGCTCGAAATCTTTGGCTGTTGAGTCCGCCACCTCCACCTGATCAACTTGCCGAGGGGAAGATTCCCGACGCAGCTAACGTGCGCCGGGTTCTGGGGTGGTATTTTGATTTAGAGGCCGCTTCACTCCCACCCGGGCAGCGACACCCGTGGATCGAAAGTGTGCGCGATTGGGATTCCCAGCTGAACCGACCCGTTTTGATGGAACCTCCTGGTGTCCGAGAATATGACTGTCGCTTCATCGATGCATTGGTCTTGGGGCGTTGGTTTTCTGGTTCGCAAGTGATGTTGCAGGAACACGCGGAATGGTTTCGGCAGCAATTGGCCCTGGTTGAACCGGGTGTTCCTTGTTGGTGTCGGCTCGATTTGACGCCGAATCAGCTTGCCCGCGAGCAGGCGATTGCCACGGTGGGAGGAGCCGTCGACCGTGCTGCTTTGCTCCTGGACGAGCGGCAAATTGAGTCTCTGGTGAGGCTCGCCATAACCCGTGGCTGTGGTGGTTTGGTGATTCGTTCAGAGGATTCGCTCCATCAAGAGGTGCCAGCGGTTCAACGGAGGGCAGCGGCCTTGACATTGATGAATTTGCAGTTGCAATTGATCGAGCCGTGGCTGGCGGGTGGTCGAGTCATGGGAACGGCGAGCTGCAGCATTCCCGGGTGGACGGCCACCGTCATACAAGTTGAGCAGGCCCACCTGGTCATTCCGATGCAATGGTCGTCTCCGGCAAATGCCCGCGCCGGCAATCAGAACTCCCCGCAATTGACCCTTATTGTGCCCGGGGTACCCGAATCGAATAAAGTTTTCCAGCTCACTCCGGCCAACTTGTTACCATTGGTTCACAAACGGGTTGCGGGTGGAATGCAGGTTCAGTTTGCGCCGCTCAGTGAGGGCTTGATTGTGCTCAGCGAGGACCCTCACGCGATTCGATCCTTACGGCAACAGACCGCACGGATGGCCGCTGATACCGCGCGGTTGCGTCGTGAACTGGCGACACTCCGGCTGGTCGCTCTCCGCCAGCTGGCAGGAGACACGCAGGACACATTTCTGGTTGCTGCACAGCAGCACATCAGTCAAGCGAATGCTTTGGCGACGCGGAAGAACTATCCTGCCGCCTATGCCGCAGCAACTGCGGCTGGCCAGCAACTTGACCGGTCCCTTGAGCAACGAATTGCCGCCAACGGTACGGGGCGCACTGTGACGAGCGATTCGATAACGACTGGGCTCGACACGCTGGGAAGCATCTCGACGTTGAGGGCGACGATCGCCTCGCGAAAAAAAGAAGCTAACCAGCTTTACGGCGGTGATTTTGAGGACCTGGACCAAATTGTCCGTTTTGGCTGGAAGCACGTAACACGAGATGTGCCAGGTGCCGTTTCCCATGTGGAACTGGTTGGCGATGAGCCCTATCAAGGGTCGTATTGCCTTGCCATGACAACCTGGCCGAGTTCACAGGAAGAACCTTCTACGCTCCTTGTCGAAACACCCGTGTGGGTCACGTCTCCACCCGTTCCCGTTCAGGAAGGTGAGCTGTTGGAGGTGACTGGCTGGGTTCGAATTGACGAACCGATCACTGGTCATGCCGATGGTTTACAGGTGGTGGATAACCTCGGTGGAACGGACCTTTCGCTTCGCATACGCAAGACCGATGGGTGGCAACCTTTTCGCCTCGTCCGGCAGGTTCCCACGTCGACAAACTTTCGAATGACGTTTGCCCTTCACGGATTCGGAAAGGCAAGGCTCGACGCGATCATGGTGCAGTCATTGACAGCCGTGCGCCCGGCTACCCCTCCGCCGGCCCTTCAAGAATCGCTGCCTGTCACTGCCCGGCCGTTGCCGACAGCCACACGACCGGCCCCGCCATTGTTTGACGGGCCAAAGTTGAGATAATTGCCCGTATGCAACGCGAGCCGGTCCAACTTCTCGAAGACGCCCAACACATTTGGCAGGCAGGTGTTGAGGCGGTGTTGCCAGAGCGACTCATTCCCGCCCACCTGCATGTCGACGGGAACGCGTTCTTGCTAGGCGAACATGTGCTTGACTTGGGCAAAGTGCGGAGAATTGCCATTGTTGGCGCTGGCAAGGCGGCCGGTGCCATGGCTGTGGCGTGCGAAGCGAGCCTGGGCACGGCCTTGCTGGCCGAAAAAGATGTTCACGGGTGGGTCAATGTACCAGCCGATTGCGTGGTACCGACCCGTCAGATTCGGCTACACGCCGGCCGGCCGAGCGGCGTGAATGAGCCTCGCCCCGAAGGTTTGCAGGGGACACGGGAGATTCTCAAGATCGTCTCGGCGTTGGGGCCCGAAGATCTCTGTATTTGCTTGATTGCTGGTGGTGGGTCGGCACTCTTGGTGGCTCCCGTGCCGGAGGTTTCTCTGGCGGAGAAGATCCGGATCACGCAGTTGCTCAGCGCCGCGGGGGCTAACATCGAGCAACTCAACACCGTGCGGCGGCAGATCAGCCAGGTGAAAGGAGGGGGGCTGGCTCGCGCTTGCGGAGCCGGATATTTGATCACCCTGATTATTTCCGATGTGTTGGGTGATCCGCTGGAAGCGATTTCCTCGGGTCCAACAGTCCCTGGCGACAGGTCCGCACAGGATGCACTCGACGTGCTCGAGGAGTTCAAGCTGCTCAACGATCCTGCTGCCCAATCGATTGCCAACTATCTTCGCAGCGGTTCGCCACACGACCAACCTTCGTCTGAAGCTGGGAGCGAAACACGGGTTACGAACTTCGTCATCGGCAACAACGCGACCGCTGTCGACGCGGCTGGAATTGAGGCCGAGCGGCGGGGCTATGCTCATGCCATGCTCGCGGCCACAGCCGCTGAAGGGCCGGCGGAGGAGATTGGGCGACACCTGGCGGAAATGGCTGAGCGAATGTGCCGCCAACCAGGACCAGATTGCCTGATCACCGGAGGTGAGCCTGTCGTGCAACTGGTGGACGAGAGCCTCCGGGGCAAGGGAGGCCGAAATCAACAATTAGCGCTTGCCGCCCTCGAAAAGTTGCAGCCATGCGAAGGTGTGGTCCTGCTGGCGGGTGGGACCGATGGTGAAGATGGTCCTACCGACGCGGCCGGGGCATGGATCGACGAGCAGGTGGTGCGGGCCGCCCGGTTGCGGGGACTTGATGCAGCCGATCACCTGCGACGGAACGACGCCTATCACTTCTTTGAGAAGGCTGGCGGACTTCTCAAGACGGGTCCTACCCACACGAACGTGTGC
This sequence comes from Planctomycetota bacterium, assembly GCA_963578605.1. Classification (GTDB taxonomy): domain Bacteria; phylum Planctomycetota; class Planctomycetia; order Pirellulales; family Lacipirellulaceae; genus JAKVCB01. Next base: position 26,895 of record CAUZEA010000063.1, on the reverse strand, counting down.
GACCTGCGTGTCGTGACGGTTTCTCGTTAGCTTGGTCCGCCCGCCGTTGTCATTCCCAGCGGCTGGTTCTTAGTCCCACCACCACTGCTGCGGATCGAGTTCACCCAAGCCGACGGCCAGGCGGACTGCGTCGAGCGAACCGTCTTCATCTGCGAGAATGTTGGTGGGAGAAACGGCCTCGGTTGCGCGAATCTGTACACCCCCGCCGATGGGTGTTACCAACCTGGTTCCCTTCCACATGCCGTTTACCGCCGAGGCAACTTCAAGCGGCGCGATGTAAGTCTCCACGGCGTACGATTGTTCGTTAGCCAGAATTTCTGGTTTCCAGCCAACGAGCCCGTAGTAGTCCTGGTGCTGGATAAATGCGGCGGTAACGGCCATATCGATGCAATTGCGGAGTTGGGCGAACACAGGGGCTTTTTGAGAAAGTTTGGGATAGACCTTGGTAAATGCCCGGACGAAAGCCTTACTCGCACGGTTTTGCGATTTGGTACCCTGGCGGCGCCCGTTACCGTGAATGATCTCATCCTCGCCAACGAGTTTGACGCCGTCACCTTCGATCTGCATGGCCAGCGCATCGTCGCTCACCCTGACACATTCGTAATCGGGAACAAAATACCACCGCACCAGGGCATTCCGCGCGACTTTGGCCGGGTTGGCTCGATCGACATAGCTCTTCAAGCGGACAGGGGGTTGCTCCAGGTCAATTCCGATCAACTTCATACGATAGTCGGCTTCCACGAGCACTTGCGCGAAGTGGGTGTTCGCCGAGACACCGCCGATGGTGATCACCTGTTTGCCAAGGCGATCGCGGAGTTGTTCCACAATGTACTGGGTCTGATTCGGTGTCGCGCGAGATCCGAACCGTCTCAGGAAGCTTTGCATCCGAGCCAGTCCATCAGCGGTCGGGTCGATCGAGCAATAAATAAGCGGTGAATTGTGATGCTCTCCCGGTGCAAAGAGCCGCAGGGCGACCACCAAATCTTCCAGTAGCAACGTCGGTCGCCCCGTTTGCAGGCCAAGGATACGTCCCGAAGGAGCCTGACCCCACGCTTCGGCGGGTCCGGCGATGACAATGTCACCGGTATCCGGATAGCAGAAGACATATTCGATTCGGGTCAGACCGGCCAGATGCTGCATTTCGTCATCGGCACCTCCGCCCTCTAGAAGGCGTTGGGCAAGCACGTTTTCCAACCGTGTTAACGACACTTTGCGTAATTTGCTCGATTCGCGAATATCCGCATCCAGCTGGGCCCATGCTTGTCGGGCTCGTTGGAGGGACAGTTGACCAGTCGGGTCGGATTGAATCGTGGTGCGGAGCACACCATTGGCATCGACGGTCACACCGGCTGAATTGCTCCCGCCAATGGTGTTGCCACCACCACCGCCGCCGCCCATGCCGCCGCCGCCCATGCCGCCGCCGCCCATGCCGCCGCCGCCCATGCCGCCGCCACCCATGCCGCCGCCACCGCCCATGCCGCCGCCGCCCATGCCGCCGCCGCCCATGCCGCCGCCACCCATGCCGCCGCCACCCATGCCGCCGCCACCCATGCCGCCGCCACCCATGCCGAATTGCCCAAAGGCAACGGGTGTACTGGCTAGGACGAGGCTCACGGTGGCGATGACTACGTAACGAGCCAAGGTGCGATGGTTAATGAAAATGAACGAGCCGAGACGGATCATGGCGGACCTCTTTAGTGCCTCTAAAAGAACGGGGCCTCTAAAACAACGGGGCCTCTAAAACAACGGGACGTCTAAAACAACCGAACCGCTTCAACCCGTTTCGCCTCTTCTCAGCGAGAGCCAAAGCCACGGGGGAACGTTCCATCTCAGCGCAGGCCCCATCCGGGAGCAGGCCAGGTGCGGAACAGTCCCCAATTTTCATGATAACTAGACAATTTAGGTAAATCAAGAAATTGGGGGCCAAGAGCCCCTCACTTATTCCCTTAAAAACGCCCCCAGAGGCAAAATCAGGCCTGCTGGATGGGGGCCATTCGCCCCTCGCATTGCGACTTTCGGTTCAACCGGTGCAGATGGACGTAACTGCTGCAAAAAGGCCACATTGAATGTTGGAAAAATCCAACACCCTCTTTCCCAGGCGGTAGAGTTTAACAACGTGGAAATCTGCCTGCCCGGGTCCTGCAGGCTGCTCGTGTCGACCGTCTCTCCCATGCCAGGTTTGCTTGCCAGACCAGGCAATGTTCATGATTCACTCGCCGCCCACAAACCGAGGTTTTCGCCCGATAGTAGCTGCCTTGGTAGTAGTCGTGATTGCCAGTGGGTGCGCGGGAATGCCTCGAATCGACCCGACGGGTGAGCATTTTTTCTTGCCTGCCGGGCAGGCAACGCCGCCGGCTGTCGTGGGGGGCACGACCTATGTTGCCCCGCCGGTGCCGCCGACGTTTGTTCCTCCCCCGTCCGGAAACATTGACGTACCGCCTGTTTACGCGCAACCCACACCACCCACTTTGCCGGCCGGAACCCCGCCCCAGACCAACCCGTTTGCGATGGCTCAGGTCGTCAGCCCTCTTGGGGTACCGGCTGGCCCGCTGGTTGCTGGAGGTGGGGCCCAAACGGTCGTCATGCGACCGAGAGAGTATATCCGTGTGTTACCGGAACGGGTTTTGGCGCCGATAGGTAGCGAAGTGGTGTTGCGGGCAGGGGTCTGTTGCCAGGAAGGTTATTTATTGGCCAATCAACGAGTTGAATGGATGCTCTCGCAGGACGGTGTAGGCGAATTCGTGACTTTGAACGATCGTGGACAGTTGGATATTTTCCGCTGGCCGTGGAATACGCCCCGTAAGATCGACAACACGTATGTTGTTGGTGCGACGGCTACGTACGCACGATGTCTGAACCGCGGGACGGCCAGTCCCGCAGACGACGTCCAGATCCTTCGCGGGGAAGCGTGGGTGAGCGTCACGTCGCCAGCCGAAGGGACAAGTTACGTGACGGCCTATACGCCCGTGCTGGATTCAGGCCCCGGTCAGCGGGCCACTGCCACGATCTACTGGGTCGATGCGCAGTGGGTGTTTCCCCAATCAACCGGGGTTAAAATAGGGCAAAGCCACGTTTTGAATACGATAGTCACCCGACGATCGAATGGTGCTCCCCTGGCAGGGTACCTGGTTCGTTACGAGGTGGTCGGCGGAGGCACTGCCAGCCTTGGTTATGACCAAGGCACTGTTTCGGAGGTTCCGACCGATACTCAAGGTCGGGCCAGCGTCGAGGTGCGTCCGTCCGATAATCGTGGCGGGACCAGCACGATAAACATCACGATTTTACGTCCGCCCCAGTCGGGTGTTGCCGCGGGACCCGAACTCGAATTGGGACGTGGAACGGTCATGCTTACCTGGGGTGCTGCCGGCAGGGTGGCGACCACGCCTCCTGTTTTGGAACCAACCTCTGCGGTTCCACCAGCAGGTTCGCCCACCACACCAGCGCCACCCAGTGAGGCTTCCGGTTCGTTCCAACCTCCAGCCGACCAGCCTCCCGCCGGCCAGCCAGACCTTGAAGTTCGCCTCAGCAACGTGGGTTCAGCTACGGTGGAGGTAGGTGACTTTGTACGATTTGAGGTCCAGATTCTCAACCGTGGCAATGGCACGGCACGTGAGGTAGTCATTCGCGACCGATTTGGCAGTGGCTTACGGGTACCTAATGTGTTGGGGCAGGCCGTCGAGAAATCGGTCCGGGACCTTGCCCCGGGTGAATCGGCTGTGGAATATCTGAGCTTTGAGGTGATTAGCCCGGGCCGATTGTGTCATGACGTAACGGTGAGTGATTCGAGTGGATCGCGTGCCTTTGAGCAAGCGTGTGTTGATGCCGCCGAGCCCCCCCCCACGGTACAACCTACTCTCGACGTTGTCATGCAAGGCCCCGCACAACAAGTCGTGGGCGACCTCACCCTGTTCAAGATAATTATTCGCAACACGGGTGAGGTGCCGGTGACCAATGTGAGTGTCGAGAACCAGTATCCCCAGGAGTTGGTCCCGACTCGAGTTGCCCCGGGGCACGAACATTTGCAGAACCACAAGCTCCAATGGGAAATTGATCGCCTGGAAGTCGGCGAGCGACGCGAGTTCAAGTTGGAATACAAGTGCACCGCCCCAACTCGCAGTGCTTGTAACCTGGCTAACGTGCGATCGGATGGTCCTCGGTTTTATGCCGCCGAAAAATGCATTGAGATCTTGCCGCTGGTAGGAACAACCCCAGGAGCCGGGTCCACTCCAGGCAACGCGACGCCGCTGGGAACGGCACCTGGCGGTTTACAACTCTCGGTGACCGAGTCGACCACCATCCCCACGGTGGGTAGTCAGATGACCATCACCGTCGAATTGGTGAACCAGGGAGCCACACCCCAGCAAGAGTTGACGTTGCGGATTCGTTTACCCGAGGGAATGAAACCAGTGCCAATACCGGGTCGAGTCCCGTCCCGGTATCGACTTGTTGGCAACGAGATCGAATTTGAGCCGATCAGCGAAATCCGATCGGGTGAACTCATTCGCATTCTGATTCCTGTGAGCGTCGCCGCGCTTGCCCAGGGAGAGGAACCACGGATTTGGGCCCGCGTCGAAAGCCCCAATCTCACCGCTCCGCTGGAAGCCTACACCAACGCGATCAAAATCAAGCCCTAGACGTAGCGGGTCCACCACAATCGAGTATGCTGCACTGCATGCCCCGTTTCGTGTTGTTGCACCACAACTGCCCCCCCTCTTATGAAAGGCCTTCGCATTGGGACCTGATGCTGGAAATGCAGGGTGTGCTGAGGACTTGGGCGCTTGATGATCAACCGACCAGTACGGGGCCAATGACAACCAAGGCCCAGCCACTTGGCGATCATCGGCTTACTTACTTGGAGTTCGAAGGTCCCTTGGGGAATGACCGTGGATCGGTCCGTCAAGTTGAAAGCGGCATCTACGAATGCTTCAGGGAGGATGCCGACTGCGTACGGTTCCGTTTATCTGGCAGGAAAATTGCAGGGATGGTCGAGATTCGTATCCAGACGGGCAAGGATTCTTATTGGCGACTCGATTGGTCTTCCGAAATACCTTGCTGATTGAAGTTGCTGGTGGCTGGTTCATCGCTGTTGGGTGGAGTTGGCGGTTCGGTTTCGGGATCTTGCAGAGTCGAGTCTGTGGGTCGCTCCGTTTGACCGGTGATAAAGATTTCTCCTGGCAGGAGTTCAAACCCTTCGACGGTGACCACCTCGTCTTCGGACGACAGCGGATCAGCCAGGTCAACCAGCGCCACCACGGCACCTTCCGATTGTGTCCATCGCACCGGTAGTGACCACGACTGGCTGGCGGCCCGTATCTCCGCTGCGATTTGCCCTGGCGGCAACGGGAGTGAGCCTGCCCGTACTGACAGTAAGCGAATGGCAAGTACGCCGGGTTCGGTGAGGAAGACTTCCGCATCAATCGAGATCACGGTATCGAACCCTGTCTGGGTACTCAAAAAGCCAACCTGGATTTTCTCCGGGGAGATCGCGATCCGCGGATCGCGGATATTTTCCGGTAAAAAATCGCGGTAATTCGTTGAGAGTTCTGTAGCCATCCATCCGTTAAGTTGCTCTTGAGTAAAGACGGCGGACCACTGGCCAGCCTCCTCGACGTTACTATAGAGCGAGCTAGCCTGCGTCTCCAATTCGCGGCCTGCCTGTTCCAACTCAATTTGCCCCATCTGGACCGCGTCACGATAGAATGGTTGGACATGGCGGACAGCTCGATACGCTTCCCACAACCCGACCACAATCACAATTGCCAACAGCAAAGCGACGACTCCCAGAATGCGCAAGGTGCGTGACATGACCAGGGGTTCCAGCGGCAGGTAAGGTACTTTGAAGCGTGATCGTGGTGGTTTGGCTTGCGTTCGTGGGTTGTGCGGGCCCAGGTTTGGCAGCTGGCGACTCGAGGGAGAACCGTGCAGAATGCTAGGTTGGGGGGCAGCCAGCGTCAACGTGGCAGGCAGCCATTCGTGCTAGCTCGGACCAGCGTGTCCTCAGGCGGAGGTTGGGGTTGCGGGCCGACATTGACCCTCCCTCTGGAACCACTAAAATATTGCGTTTTCGGGATTTAGAGAATCTGGTTGATTTGGCGCTCTGAGTTTGCGCCTTCTCACAATCGTCCTTGCTGTCACATGAGCCCTACCGTGACCGAAATTCCTGTATCTTCCGCCGAAGGCAGAGCCGAGTGGGAAGCTGCCCGCCGGGAGAAGCTCGAGCGAATTATTGCCTTAGGGCATGATCCCTGGGGTTCACGTCTGGACGATCACACGCCGATTTCTGAGATTCGGGCCCGGGCCGGGGAGATTGTTTTTCGACATGAGTCGGGAGGCGAGGTTTCCCTTCCCAACTTCGACTCGACACCTGAAGATTTCAACTTTCGTCAATGGCTGGCGGACCAAGGTCCTGGCGAAATGATTGGACCGAATGTCCGGGCTGCTGGACGGATTGTCCTGCAACGCGACAAGGGAAAGCTGCAATTTATCGATTTGCGTGACATGACCGGGCAGATCCAGCTATTTGTTGGCAAGAATCAGATTGGCGACGACTGGAAATTGGTGGAGTGTTTTGACTTGGGCGACATTATCGGTGTCGATGGCCGGTTGCGGCGCACGAAAACAGGTGAACTTTCCATATTTGCCGAGCGATTTTATTTCCTCACCAAAAGTCTGGCGGCACCCCCTGCAAAGCATCACGGCCTGACGGATCCCGAATTGCGGCAACGCATGCGGTATCTCGATTTAACCTACGGGGAAGGCGTGATGGAGCGTTTCCTCAAGCGGACCAGGATTGTCCGCTCGATTCGCGAGACCCTGGCCAGCCGGCGGTTTGTCGAAGTCGAGGGGCCAACCCTTCACGCAATTGCCGGTGGTGCTGCCGCGCGGCCATTTACGACACATCACAACGCGCTTGATATTGACCTCTATTTGCGGATTGCCCTGGAACTGCACCTGAAGAGGTTGCTTGTCGGTGGCATTGAGCGTGTCTACGAGTTGGGCCGTGTTTACCGCAATGAAGGGATCAGTCAAAAACACAACCCCGAGTTCACGATGCTTGAGGTTTACCAGGCCTATGGCGATTACCTTTCGATGATGGATCTCACCGAGGCCTGTATCATCAATGCGATTCGGGCATGTCAACAGGCTTCGGTCATTTCGAATGCGGATGATCCTCAGGATGAAACCACGGAGTCTTCTTTCCTGATGCCATGGGGCGACGCGACGATCGACTTCACTCCACCCTTTGCCCGCCGCTCTTACAATGACTTGCTGGCTGAGACCACAGGTGTTGATCCGCACGATGAAGTTGCAGTTGCCGATTTGGCCGAGTCGTTGGGATTCGATACGGCTGGCAAGCATCCCGATGTCATCAAAAATGAGATTTTTGAGAAGAAAGTTGAAGACAACCTGATCGGCCCGGTTTTCGTGATCGATTATCCGGCCAGTATCTGCCCGTTAACCAAGCGCAAGGCCGACAACCCGGAGATTGCCGAGCGGTTTGAACTTTTTATTCAAGGCATGGAAGTTGCCAATGCTTATACGGAGTTGAACGACCCGGACCTGCAACAGCAGCTGTTCACAACTCAGCTTGCGGGGCAGGCCGAAGAGGATTCGATGGCCAAAATGGATCACGACTTCATCCGTGCTTTGCGGCACGGAATGCCTCCTGCGGGCGGGCTCGGGATTGGTATCGATCGGCTGGTGATGCTGTTAACCGGTAGCCAGTCGATTCGCGAGGTGATTTTGTTCCCGCTTTTGCGTCCGGAGGATGATTGACCGATCAACTGGTTTCCCAGGGAAGGGATTGAATGTACAAGTACCTGCTCGGCTGGCGTTATCTGCGAACCCGGTACATTGCGCTAGCCTCGATCATCAGTGTCATGCTCGGCGTGGCAACGATGATCGTTGTCAATGCGGTAATGACCGGCTTCACTCGTGAGATGCAAGATCGCATCCACGGCATTCTTTCCGACATTGTGTTCGAGGCACGCTCCCTCGACGGCAGGCCCAACGCCAAAGCAAGAATGGCCGAGATCAATGAGATTGCCGGTGAGTACATTGTGGGGATGACGCCGACAGTCCACTTGCCAGCCATGCTTGGGTTTACTGTCAACGGACAATACATTCCCAAGCAAGTCAACTTGATTGGCATTGACGAAAAAACTTATGCATCGGTCAGTAATTTTGGAAAATACCTCCAACATCCGGAAAATCGCGAGAAGCTTAATTTCAAGCTCAAGGAGAGCGGCTACGACGTCATCGATTCCCAGGCGTCTGGTTCTTCCCAGGTAAAGCCCCGTTTGCAAATGAAAAACGCTGGCTGGAAATGGCGCCGCCACAATGCCCGCAACGCATGGCCGAAGTTGGTCGTTCCCGAAGACCAACTCAAGGCCAACCCGTTTTACAATCCGGAAACTGCAGAAGTTGGATCTGATTTCGATCCTGCCACCGAGCAACATCCCGGTTGCGTCGCGGGGATTGGCCTTTTCGACTACCTGGGAGAAGATGGTTCAAAGCTGTTTCTGACCTTACCCGGCGACGATGTGGATCTCACGTATCCGTCGTCGGGTCGCCCAGTCCGCATGCTCAGCGCGAAGTTTACCGTCACCGACTTCTACGAGAGCAAAATGCGGGAATATGACACCGGTTTTGTCTTTGTCCCGCTCCGCACCTTGCAGGAACTGCGCGGGATGATCGATCCGACAACCGGTGAGGCTTATTTCAACACCATTCGTATTCGCCTCAAACCAGAGGTCGATTTAGAAATGGTACGAGACAAGCTCCGCGCCGCGTTTCCGCCTCATCTCTATGTCATCAATACCTGGCGGGACAAGCAAGGTGCGTTGCTGGCTGCGGTGCAAATGGAAACCGCGGTCTTGAATGTGTTGTTGTTCTTGATTATCGCCGTCGCCGGATTCGGGATCCTCGCGATCTTCTTTATGATTGTGGTCGAAAAAACGCGTGATATCGGAGTCCTCAAATCCCTGGGAGCTTCGAGTCGGGGCGTGATGGCTATTTTCCTGGGTTACGGTTTGAGCTTGGGACTGATGGGGGCCGGTGTGGGAGTCATCATTGGCCTCTTGTTTGTGCGATACATCGATCAACTGGCCGATGGGTTAGGCCGATTAACGGGTCAGCCTGTTTTTGATCCTTCGATCTACTTTTTTCATTCCATTCCGACAGTGGTAGAAGCGGTGACCGTGGTTTCGATCGTCCTGGGGGCGATCTTGATTGCGATCTTGGCCAGTATTTTGCCAGCCCGCCGTGCCGCACGGCTCCACCCGGTTGAGGCACTACGCTATGAGTGATCTATCGCCTCTCGATACGCCGCTGAGCGATTGGATGAACCAGTCCGATCTTCCACTGGCCAGCACGGAGTCCAGGCCGGCCAGGGGCGTGTCGCCCCGCCTGCGGATCGATCTACCCGATCCAACGGTCGGTCCCTTGCTCAAAGCGCAAGCGGTCTACAAAAGTTACCGCAAAAGTTCCCTCGAAATCCCGGTGCTCAAGGGCATCGACCTGGAAGTCCGATTGGGGGAGTTCATGGCCATTGTCGGGCAAAGTGGTTGTGGCAAGAGTACCCTGCTGCACCTGTTGGGTACCCTTGACGCACCCGATCAGGGGGAGATTCATTTCGAGAGCAACCGCATCGATAATCTGCCAAACGCGGGCCGTGAACTGCTGCGCAACAAGTATTTCGGGATGATTTTCCAGTTTTATCACCTCTTGCCGGAACTCACGACGCTGGAAAATGTTCTCGTGCCGATGATGATTGCCGAAGACGGGATTGGTTACTGGCGACGCCGGTCCCAGCATCGCCGGCGTGCGATCGAACTGCTGGATCTGGTGGGACTTGCCCACCGTCAAAAGCATAAACCCCGGGAACTCTCCGGTGGTGAAATGCAACGCACCGCAATTGCCCGAGCGCTGATGGCTCAGCCACGGGTGCTGCTGGCCGACGAGCCCACCGGAAATCTTGACAAGGCGACAGGTGAGGAAATCATCGCCATTTTGCGTCGGTTGAACAAAGAGCAGAAGCTCACTATAGTCATGGTGACACACGACGCACAGATTGCAGCCCAGGCAGATCGTACCGTTGCTCTTGTTGAAGGCCGTGTCCAAGATGGCGCGGTGAGATAAACATTGTTCAACTCTACAGCGTACGTTCCCAGACCACATCCCTAACCAACGATCCGGAATTCGGTTTACTTTCCCGATCCAGCGTTTTTTCTTCCTCATGTCGCGACAGGTTTGGATTAACGGACAGCTTTATTCCTCGGAAGATGCCAGGGTCAGTGTGTTTGACCATGGTTTGCTCTACGGCGACGGTGTTTTTGAGGGGTTGCGAAGTTACGGTGGCAAAGTCTTTCGACTCCGTGAACATGTTGTCCGCTTGTTTGAATCGGCTAAAGCCATCTGGCTCGAGATTCCCCTGACGCAACAGGCGTTGTGTGATGCCATCGATCAGATGGTTAAAACCAATGAAATCGATGATGGTTACGTCCGTGTGATCGTAACCCGAGGTGCTGGAACGCTTGGGCTCGATCCGCGCAAGTGCAAAGATCCGCAGATCATTATCATTGCCGACGCGATTGCCCTCTATCCTTCCGAGTACTACGAAAATGGGCTCGAGATCATCACCGTCAGCGTCAGCCGAAATCACCCCGCCGCACTCAGTCCACGAATCAAGTCGCTCAACTATCTCAATAATATCCTGGCAAAGATCGAGGGTCTTCAGTCTGGCTGTATCGAGGCTCTTATGCTGAACCACAAGGGGGAAATCGCCGAATGCACCGGTGACAATATCTTCCTTGTTAAACAAGGTGAATTACGCACACCACCGCTGGATGCCGGAATTCTGGCCGGCATTACACGGAAAGCGGTCAGCGAGATTGCGGAAGGAGTCGGTATCGATGTCAGACGCGTGGCACTCACCAAACACGATGTCTACACCGCCGACGAGGTCTTTCTCACGGGCACTGCCGCAGAGGTAGTGCCTGTTGTAAAAGTCGATAGCCGCTGCATCGGAAATGGCAAACCTGGGCCGATTACGTGTGATCTGAAAGAGCGTTTCCAGGCATTGGCCCGTTCATAGGATTGGGGCACCAGCTTGGAGCCCACAGGCGAACCACGTCACTCGGTCTGGCCTGAGGCGTCTTCATGCTGTAACCATTCCTCGTTACTGACCTTGCGATAGCTGCTCATCGCATCGTGCGCTTCGTCAATTCGGGCCCGATCTTGTTGTGAAAGACGCCACGTAAAGTCATGTTTCGCTACCAGGTTCGTATCGATACCAGCGCGGCTTAGTTCGACGACCAGGGGAAAGACTTTGTACTTGCTCAAAGCTGCATTGACATGCAAACGTGGCTGGGGCGGTGTGTGGCTGACCATGAAAGCGTTCAAACGTGTATACCAGTCCAAAAATCCACGGTATTCCGCGAGTGCCTCAAGGTCGTTGGCTGGAGTTGTTTCCAGGCGGTACGTCTGCAAGTAGCTCTCCAGAACCAGTTCACCCGTCTCCGGGGTAAAGGTTCCCTCAAAGTGTGGGTCGGCTGAAAAACGCAGCGTCGGGTCTTGTTGACGTGCGGCCCACCGTTGCAATTTTAAGAGCGCCCGGCCGATCCGGTCGGTCGTCAGCTCGGCGCGACGTTGGAGCTTGGTATCGAGCAGAACGAAACGACCTGGCTGGTCCGCCATCGGCTTGCGAAAAACCGCAATTTGAGCCGGTTCCGTAAGAAAGTCATAGACGACCCCGTTTTGAAACAGCGTTATCGTCTCGCTCATTGGTTCCTTGTCATTCCCCCGGTAGACCTTCGTCTCGATGCGGAACGATTTGGCACACACCTGGGTGCCACCTGACGAAACCAGGAGAGCGAAAAGCGTGATCGTCCCGATCCGGATAAATGCTTTCATATCGATGCTCCTGCGGGTGAGTAAGCTGCAGAGAATAAACGCACTCGACTTACAGGGTAAAGAGCAGCCCAAAACAACCGCGGGGTTGCTAGAGGGTAAGCCAGAGAACCCACTGGCGGTTGCCACGGTGCTAGCGGTTGCCAGTCTGTGGAAAAACGCTCAGTAACTCGGCTCGTTGCCCGCTTTCCATTTGATGTTGCAGCCGACGCTGGGTCTTTGTTCGCTGGCTGGTTCTTGACCTGTCAGCACCGCATCGCAGGCAACCCGCAGGTCTTCCCCAGTTACGGGGATTTCGCTTTCGGGACGGCTGGAATCAAATTGGCCCCGGTAGACGAGCTGGCGATTCCCATCAAACAAGAAGAAATCGGGGGTACAAGCAGCCTGGTACGTCTGGGCCATGTCCTGGGTTTCATCGTAGAGATACGGAAAGGTATATCCGCGCGCCTCGACCTCAGCGACCATCTGCTCCGGAGAATCCGCTGGATGGTTGCTGACATCATTGGAGTTGATCCCCACGATTGCCAGCCCCTTTTGCTGATACTCCGCAGCAAATTCCGCCAAGCCATCGGCAATGTGGATGACAAACGGGCAATGATTGCACATGAAAATGACCAGCAGACCGGCTTCGGTTTCAAAGTCCGAACGCGAAACGGTCCGTCCGTCGACGTTCACCAGCGAAAAATCAGGGGCGGTCGTGCCAAGGGGTAACATCGTGCTGAGAGTTTTAACCATGGGAGAGCTCCGGGAAGGGGAACAGTATGATTAGCGGCAGGTGTCGACGACGCCAGTATTGTCGAAAGGGTACCCGCTCGCAACGGGTCGATGTGGCTAGAACCATCGATCCCACCCATGGTCAACGGCTCAGGTCAAGGCCGCTGGTTACGAGCCTGGACTGCCTTAGCCCAAGGGAGGGCCAAACCGACACGTTGACACTGGTCAACCTGTTCCTATAATGCCAGACTTTGGTGGGAAAACAGCTGGTTTTCCCGCTGCTTGCCCGACATTCAATCGACCGTGGACCGCGTGAAGGCGATGCTTTTGTCTTTCACTTCCTACCAAGACCCTGGGAGCCCAACCGATGGCTGTTGCCGAAATTAACGACACAAATTTTGAAAGTGAAGTCTTGCAGTCCTCCGATCCTGTATTAGTCGACTTTTGGGCGCCCTGGTGCGGACCTTGTCGCCAGATCGGTCCGATCGTGGAGGAACTGGCCGGTGAAAATGAAGGCGCGGTAAAGGTTGGCAAGCTCAACGTCGATGATTCCCCGAACTCGGCCCAGAGTTATGGGGTGAGCAGCATTCCTACATTGATGTTGTTCAAGGGCGGCGAAGTGGTTGAACGTTTCGTCGGGGTTCAAACGAAAAAACGACTCCAGGATGCAATCGATGCTGCCAAGGTTTGACTTGCCTGGTTGATGGCATTCAGGCCCTGCCGATCCGGTGTGGGCGAGTCGATCCGGTGTGGGAGAAAGCAAGTCCAACAGCCTCGCTTGCAGGCCGTCGTTCGGTTGCTAGCAATCGGACCTTATTTCTTGGGGCGTTCCTGGGGGAACGAATCGAGCGACCGTGGGGGGAGTTTATTTGTCGCTTTACCTCGACTTCTCCAGGTAAGATGCCGATAGCGGCTGGGGAGGACTATGCGGATTAGCAAAAGTCTGCTGCCAAGTGCTACCAACTGCAGTGTCCAGCCAGGCTGCCAAGGAACTTCCCCATGTCGGAACACACCACAGATGGCACACACGATTCGTCGCTCGCAGCTTCTCAAAACACGCGGGTCGACCCCGCTCATGGGGTCCATGGCAATGACGATCTAGAGCCAGCGAGCGGACCTCACCGCCCGCTAGCGGCCCAAACCGGAGGGGCTGCACCGGAAGCGGAGGGGGTGGAAGCCGCCCGATCACTGGACGACGCTTCGATCGACCAGTTGCACACCCATGCGGCTCAACTTTCCGATCGCCTGCAGGCTTCGCAGGGCCAACTCGATCAGCGGGTAGATCTCCTCACTTCACAAGAAGCAGATATCGAATCGAAGCTTGCTAACATTCGCCTTTGGTTTGACGAGCAGTCGCAATCGCTTCAACAGCGTGAGTCAGAACTCGACCAGCGCGAGGAAGCACTTGCGGAACGTGGGGGTGTGATAGAAAATCAGGCCGCCGCGGGCTTGGCTTCCCGCACCGAATCGCTCAAGCAGCGTGAGCAATTGCTGGCTGATCGCGAGGCTGCTCTCGAGATCCAGCTTACCGAAGCGTTGGGGACGCGGACCGAAGAGCTGCAGCAAAGGGAACAGGCTCTGGCCGACCGCGGAGCTGCTCTGGAAGCGGAAGTCGAGGATTTGACTGCGTCACGGATTGACGAATTGGACGCTCGCGAAACGCGGACCAACGAACTTGCCGAGGAACTGGAAAAACGCGAGGTGACGCTTCGCCAACGCCTGGAGGCGATCGAAAACGATCGCCGCTTGTGGGATGAGCGTCACCAGGAAATGGCCAAACGGGAAGCTGCAACCGAAGAGCGACATCGTGAACTTGATCAACGCCAGGCTCAACTCTATGCCGATATCGAGCAACTTACCAGCAAACAGGCCGAATCGACTGAGCGTCTTGCCGAGTTGGAATCGCGCGAAGCCCACCTGGCTCAACTGGAGGACTTGAGCAAAGAACTTGGTGAACAGGCGAGCGAACTGCAAATCAAGCAAGCCGAATTACAGCAACAGCTGGCGGAAATCGAAGACCGCGAGTTACAGTTGAACACCCGGAAAACACAGCTCGAGTATCGTCAGCAGGAAATCGATGCCGCGGTGGAACGTTATCGTCGCCTGGGTGTGACGGAACAACGGCTTGTTGAACTTCAACAAGAAATGAGCAAGTGCGCCGCGCGCGCACAATACCTTGATCAAGCCGAGGTTCAGCTTTCCCAGCAGCAGGAAGAGTTAAAGCAAGAACGACTTCAGTTAGTAGAAAGTCGCCAGCAGTTCAGTGACCAGATGGTCAAAGAACGAAGTGAAATGTCCAAACTGCAGGCAAATGCCCACAGCGAATGTCTGCGACGCAGCCAACAGCTTGACCAGCGGGAGAACCAGCTGGAACAGCGGGAAACCTCCCTCGAAGTAATGCAGGCCGAGTTGCGGGGCACGCAACGCGAAGTGCTGGAAATGAGATTGGCTACCGAGGAAACATGGTCCCAGTTATCGGGTGCCCTTGCACCGGCAAGCCTGTCTCGATCGATTTCCCAGGTGCGCGTAAAACTGGCGGATCACTATCGCCTCACGCTCGAAGAGATTGGTGATCGGTGCGAACAACTAGAAGAAGTTCGAAGTGAGCTTGGCGACCAGCTGCAACGCATGAATACGCAACGAAATGAACTCAAGGAGTGGGCCGAGCGACGCGAGAGAGACCTGGAAGAACAAGCCGCCCGACTGATCGCCCGAGAACAAGAACTCGATCGCCAGCAACATTATTTCGAAAACCGAGAATCAGAATGGTCGCTGGAGCGCGGTGACTATCAAAGTGAAATTCGCAAACTGCTGGCGGCCCTGCGTGAATTCGATGTGGCCGCGGCTTGAAAAGAAAACAAGCCCGCAGGACGCAAATCCCCGGGCTTGGTGTTCTTTCTCTTCTGGAGGAACGCTTGTTTCGCCCAGTTCTTCTACCGGCTGGCCTCCTGGTATTGCTCGAACGAATCACCAGCAGCCGCATTGGGCGAAGCCGAAGGGTTGTGCTGTGCGCGACGTCGTGCCTCGTCGGAGTAGGCTACCGCAGCTTGTAATTCCTGGCGGCTAAAGTAGGGAGGGCGAGTGAAGCTGCGCCGCGTCCCTTTCCGTTTGGCCGCCAGTGCTGACCAACTCAAATCATTATTCAGATGCCACGTTGCTGCCTGAGCCGCTGCGTGTTGCAACTCTCCATAACCGAACGCCTTGAGCAGGTGTACGACTTCCGGTCGATCGACGTATTCGTGAACGGGGACGATTTCGTACGGCATCGAGGAAGAGGGATCTTTTTTTCCATGGTCGAGGCAAACGACCGGGAGGTCAATCCTGCGAACTTTTTCGGGCGGTATGCTGAAGAAGCCTCCACCTCCACCTCCTCCTCCCATGCCTCCTCCACCCATGCCACCCATGCCTCCGCCCATGCCTTGACTGCCGCCACCCATGCCACCGCCGCCACCGCCGCCACCACGGCCACCGCCGCCGCCGCCGCCGCCAAAACCACCGCCGCCAAACTGCGCGAGGACGGGAATTCCGACAAATGCCTCCGGTAGTTTCACATCCATTTGCCGGTTGGTTGTATTGCGGAGGACAACTCTGGCTGCGTGATCATTCTTGGCAATGAACTTGACTTCAAGCAGGCCGTCGGCCTTGGCCTGGAAAAACTCGACCTGCTGGGCAGGTTCCCCCACCACTTCGTTTTCTCCCACTGCTCCGCTGGAGGTGGTCGGCTGCTCGGGTGGTGTGCCGGGCTCGGCAGCTCGGCTGCTGCCTGCCATTATCGAGAAGACCATCGTTACACAAACTGTTGCGATCCACATGCGCCAAGCCATGGTTTTTGCTCCGGGCTGGTTTCTTCTGCTGTCCGAGGGCTGGAAAAATGGGTTTCCAGAAATCTGGGGGGTATACGGTCCCGCTTGTTTTGGTCGCAGAGTCTGCCCAAGCGGACACCCCGCAGCCCAGCCTCCAGCATAACCTGAAAAACTGAGGAAACCAAACAATTCCAGTAACGCCCCGACGGGGGTGGTCGGCTTACGGCCTTGAAACCGCGAAAGCCATGACTGTCGTTTGCCACAGGGCCTGGCAGTTTTACGGGTCCTGGCAGTTGTACGGGTTCTATCGGAATTTCCCATTCCGCTTATTCCGCCACCATTTCCTGGAATTCGGCCTCGGTGAGGACTGCGACCCCAAGCTTTTGTGCTTTGGCGAATTTGCTGCCAGCTTTTTCACCGGCGACCAGATAATCGGTCGAGGCAGAGACGCCGCTGGCGGCCCGGCCCCCATGTTGGGCGATCAGCTCGTGAATCTCATCGCGGGTGTATTTTTCCAGTTTGCCCGTCACGACAAAAGTCTTGTCTTTCAAGAGGTCGGAACCGCTGGTGGAGTGGCGGTTTTCGGCGACAAGGTCGACGCCGCAGTCGGCCAGTTGGTGGACCTGCTCGCTGCCATGTTCGGTCTCCAAAAAGTCGTGGAGGCTCTCGGCAATGACAGGGCCCACTTCGTTGATTTCTGAGAGTTGTTCAATACTGGCCGACTGCATTGCTGCAATCGATCCGAAGTGATTTGCCAGTACGCCCGCAACCCGCGTTCCCACGTGGCGGATCGACAGGCCGTTAAGAACGCAGGCCAAACCACGCGCCTTACTTTCGGCAATATTTCGAACGAGATTCCGGGCCGACTTTCCCCCCATCCTTTCCAAGCTGGCGAGCTGCGATTCTTCGAGTCGATAGAGGTCGGCGTACGAGCTCACAAGACCCGTGTCGACGAGTTGATCGACGAGCTTATCGCCCAGGCCCTCGATATCCATTGCCGAGCGGGAGGCAAAGTAGCGAATGCGTTCCTTCAACTGGGCAGGACAGGAGAGATTGGGGCAACGGATGTAGACACCACCTTCATCCTTCACGAGTGGTGTGCTGCATTCGGGACAATCGACTGGAAACCGGAACCGACGGGCTCCCCGCCGACGTTTGTGCTTCTCGACGCGAACAATGTGGGGGATGATTTTTCCGGCCTTTTCGACGACGATCGTATCGCCAACGCGAACGTCTTTTCGCTCAATTTCGTCGGCATTGTGCAGGCTGGCCCGGCTGACGGTTGTGCCGGCCAATTGTACGGGCTGCAGAATTGCGACTGGCGTAATTGTGCCTGTTTTTCCCACTTGGACCCGAATCTCATTCAGCTGGGTTACCGCTTCATACTTTTCGAACTTGTAGGCGACCAGCCACCGCGGGCTCTTGCTCGTCGAACCAAGCCGTTCACGTTGGTCGAAGCGATTGACTTTCAACACGAAGCCGTCAACTTCAAAGTCGATGTCGTGCAGTCGCTCGACCCAGGACTCACAGTGGGCTGCCCCTGCTTCAATCGATTTGAACAGTGCGATTTCGGGAGTGATTGGCAACCCCCAGGTGGTGAGTTGTTGGAGAAACTCGCTGTGGGTAGTAGCCGTGAGATCGGTTGCTTCACCCACACCGTGGCAAAACAAGCGTAATCGACGTGTTGCACACACCCGGGGATCAAGCAGCTTGATGCTTCCGGCTGCAAGGTTTCGTGTATTCGCATACGGTTCTTCACCGGCCTGTTCCCGCTGCTGATTGATTTCCACCAAATCACTGTTGGTGATGAAAATCTCGCCACGAATCTCGATCAACGGTGGAGGGTTTTCGCCGACAAGCCGCAGCGGAATACCTTGCACGGTCCGCACGTTGTGGGTGATGTCATCCCCGGTACGACCGTCGCCACGGGTTGCTCCCTGAACGAGCTCACCGTTCTCGTAGGTCAAGGAAACGGCAACGCCATCGATTTTCAGTTCGACAACCCATTCGATGGGCTCACCCGCTAGCAACTTGTCAATTCGCTGGCCGTACTTGCTGAGCTCCTCCAGGCTGTAGGTGTTGTCGATCGAGAGCATCGGCGTGCGATGCGTAACCGACTCGAGCTCGCTGATGGGCTCGCCACCCACCCTTTGCGTGGGGCTGTCTGATGTGACCAGGTCCGGATGTTCAGCCTCGAGTTGCCCCAACCGCTCCAGGAGAAGATCGTACCGGCGATCGGAAATGGTGGGGGTGGCCTCAACGTAATAGCGCCGATCGTGAGCGCGAATTTCCTCACGCAACGCGGCGATTTCTTGCTCGACGCTTGGGGCCACTTGCCGAAAGACTCCTAAGCAGATTCAAGTCCACATTCGGGAGCTACCATCACTTGCTTGCCTGTGGCTGAATTGGGAATCAGGCATAGAAAGCGCATGGGGCTGTCACCCGTGTTGCGAAACTGGTGGACATCATTCGGGGCAACGTAGACGACGTCGCCCGAGGAAAGCGGTTGTTCTTGATCGCCATCTACGACCACGCCCTCACCTTCCAGCACAAAAACTTCATGTTCATAGTCGTGAAAGTGCTTGGGGGTATGCCCGCCCGGTGCTACCTCGAATTGCCGCATCGCGAAGTTAGGGGCCTGGTCCGATTGCCCCACAAGTTGGCGCACGCGACAGCCATCGGCACCTTCCATTTCGACTTCTTTCATGTCGACATCCTGGTAATTCTGCACACGCATCGTTATTCTCCTGGTTGCTCGTGACTCGACTCACTCAGACTCGCTTGCCGATCCCAGTAACCGTCTGTTCCAATAGCTGCACAGGTTAGTGCTCCCAGTATCCCGAGTTGCACCAGCAATGCCAAATTGCCATACTGCTCAAACCATCCCAACAGCGGATGCTGCAACTGGCGATGACCCGCATCCGCCACAGTTCGTACTGCATGGAGTGTCATCACGCCGTACGCAAATGCGGTTACGGCAAACAACGCACCAACCACGATCAGCAAGGCATAAAACGGGTTTTTCATTGTTTGAGAACGGGGCACGATGTTTCTCGTTCTGAGGCAAAGCGGACCGCAGGGTGAACTAAAAGGTGAACTAAAAGGTGAACTAAAAGCACCAATGTTAGCTGCTTCAATGGTAAGCCATTTGCCAAACTCAGGGAACGCTCAGATTCGAGGTTTTCAATGGCCCGACAACGATCATCCCGGCTTCCCCGGGACCCGCCGCTGATCGGCATTTGCAGACTTCGCATAGAATGACTTGTGGAGTGCGGCAGCGACCAATGTGCGGTACCCCGAGGAGACATGGCTGGCTAGCTCACCCCCCAATTCCAAGGCTGGTTCCGCCAGCCCCCCCCCATGGGGTTGGCTCACACCCAAACTACCCAAACGAAGCACTGCGACAGGACGAACCACCATCGGCCATGTTCAATTCACTTTCCAACACGCTCGGTGCCCGACACCTCCCCGTTGCGTTGGTCGTTAGTCTGGTGGCATTGCTTGACTGCGGTTGGGCCCACGAACCGACCCCTGTTGGTCGCCGCCAACTGGCCAACCGCGAGCCCGATCAAAGTCTTAACGCCGATGAAGAGGCATTCAGTCATACCCCTGTTGGGTTCAAGCAGGCTGGCAAACCGGCCGTCGTCAGCAAACAAGATGCCCAGGCCGCGACTTTGCGGGTGACGATCGTCGAGGCGTCTTCTGGCGAGCCCGCTGCCTGCCGCGTGAACGTCGTGGGTCCCCGTGGGAACTACTATGAACCGGAGCAACATTTGCTCGCTCCCTGGAGTTGCCGGCAAACGACAAGGCGAGAAACGCACGGGCCAAGCCGCTATTACGGCTGGTATTTTTATACGCTGGGTCAGTTCGAAGTTGTTGTACCTGCCGGAAATGTTCGCGTGGAAGTCCACAAGGGATATGAATTTTTGCCCGTTGAAGAGGAGATTTCGGTGGTTGCCGGTGAAACACGCAATCTCCAGATGCGGCTCGAGCGGACGGTTCCGATGCAAGAGCACGGTTACTACTCTGGCGATATTCACATCCATTTGAATCGGCATCACGACGAAGATCTTCAGCGGGCACTCGACTTGATGGCCGCTGAGGATATTGAATTCGGTTTTTTGCTGTGCATGAACAGTCCCGAGACCTACAGCGGTGTGATGAAACGCCAGGATTGGCAGCAGTTGCAAGGGTTTGGAAACAGCTCAGTACGAACTCGAGGACGATATGGGATTGCCTCGGGGCAGGAATACCGGGCGATGACCTACGGGCACATTTGCCTGTTGATGCACGATCGAATGGTGTGGGAGGGGGCGACGGTTGATCCGGGCCGTTGGCCCATGTTTGCCCACGTTGGGCACGAAACACGGCGTCTGGGAGGTGTTTCGTTTCATGCCCACGGTGGTTATTCAGCCGAAATTTATGCCGATTACATTGAGCAGGCGACCGACGGCGTGGAACTTTTGCAGATGGCCCACTATCGCGGGATTGGCCTCTCGGGCTGGTACCGCATTTTGAATTGCGGCTTCCGATTCCCAGGGCTGGCAGGAAGCGATTTCCCCTATAGCCGTTGTCTGGGTGACTGTCGTAATTACGTCTATGCCCAACAGCGGCCCGATTTCAGAGGATGGACACGTGCTGCGCGGGAAGGACGCAGCTTTTTCACGACCGGCCCGCTGGTTTTGTTGGACATCAACGGAAGCCGTCCGGGGGACACGATCGACCTGGCCACCGGTCAACGCGGTCCGTTGGATGTCAGCGTTCGCGTGCGATCGGAGGTTACGCCGGTTGAGCATGTTGAATTGATCGTGGGTGGACAGACGGTCCGGTCCGAGTTGGTCCCCAAGAAGACCCGGCGTGGTCACTGGCATGAGTTGAAGCACAGGTTGAAGATCGATCGGCCAACTTGGATTGCCGCCCGCGCGTTTAGCGTTTCTCCGACAGGCCGGCCCGATGCCGAAGCACACACGAATCCCGTGTATGTCTACGTCGATGGGAACAAGCCGTTCGATGAAGAGGATCGCGATTGGCTGCTTGCAAAACTTGATGGCCGGATTGCTCTACTTGAAAAGCGTGAGTTTGTGGAGAAGCCGCAGGTGATGCATTTTTTCCAGGCTGCCCGCCAAAAACTGCTCAAGCGGTAGAGAACCCCTTTTCGATCGGGGTGGTGCAAAAATCTGGTGCGGTGCCGCACCGATCGGCAGCGGCAGTCAAGAGTTCGACGGGCTGGTGTTGCGCCATCAAGCGTCATCTGAGGACGATGTTCATCGGGCCAGAGAGTGAACCCATGAAGCTCACAAGGAAAATCTGCTCGGCACATTGGTACAGTGATCTTCGGCCTACTGCTCACCAAACGCCTCCCGCCTCTCGACACGCACGACCACCACATCTATAAAGACACGCGCTCTTTATCATATGCTGTCTACGGAGAAAGCGATGCGTCAACTCAATGTTCTTTACGTCCCACACCCGACGGCCAATCTCGCAGTGCCCTGGGGCGATGACCTGGTCAGGGCCGTCGGCCAGCATCATAACCTCCGCATTTTTGACCCTCATCAACCTGCCGAGCCTCAATTTGAGGGAATTGAGGCGGTGGTGGATTTGGGTGGGAATATCAATGCGGACCTGGTTGGCATTGCAGCAGGTGCGGGCGTCAAGTTCGTCCAAGCCCAGACCAATGGGCTTGATCACGTCGAGGTCAACAAGATCCTGGGTACCGGGATGATGTTGGCCCACTGCCCGGGCGAATTGAGTAGCGTTGCGCTGGCCGAAAGCGCTATGATGTTCATGCTCGTGTTCGCCGCACAATACAACGAAGGGCGAGAAAACTTTGACCAGGGCAAGTGCTATTTACCGACGGGAATTGCGCTGGAAGGCAGGACGCTTGGCATCATTGGCCTGGGCGCAAGCGGCGTAGAGTTGGCCCGCCGGGCCAAATCTTTTGCCATGAAGATCATGGCCATCGATGTTCGTCCGATTGATCAGGAGATCCTGGACGATATTCAGCCCGAGTTCCTTGGCGGATCCAACGACCTGGACCAGGTTGTCGCCCAATGCGATTTTCTTTCTTTGCATTTGCATCTGACGCCCAAGACGCGTCACATCATCGACGCGCATCGGATCGGGCTGATGAAATCGACCAGCTGTCTGATCAACGTGGCCCGCGGCGATCTCGTCGACGAGCAGGCCTTGTACCAGGCGCTCGTAGATGGATCGATTGGCGGTGCCGGCCTGGACGCCTTTGCCCGGGAACCCCCCGACCAGACTTTGCCGGTCTACCAATTACCGAATGTCTATGTGACGCCCCACACGGGCGGCTCCTCCGATGGGACATCGCAGAAGCGTGCCCAGTTCGCTGTGGACAACCTCGACCGCTACGCGCGGGGTGAACAATTACAGGCACGTGTCACGGCCCCACTGGGAACCTAGTTCTTTCCTCTTGAGTCCACTATTTCCTCCTTGTAGGCTCAGGTCTGTCGGCGGAAATCAAATTTCCCATGAGTCAAATTTCCTATCAGTTGACCCCTTTCATTTGCGCATTTCGCTGGTGTCGAATGGGGGAAATATTGGGCACCCGATCTTAAGGAGGGCAAAGTGATAGGAATTTTAATCGCCGATTGGAATCGATTCCACGTTGCTGAGATCGAGGAGCGGCACGATTAGACCGTGCTGAAAAATTGGAAACCCCGCCAGCGGCGCGCTGCAGATCGGTACCGGGCCGACTCGCTGATCGTCCGGGGCCGGGCGCTGGCCGGCAGACGTGGTGGGGAGGTTGGTCATAAGAATTCCTTCTGCCGGGCAATCCCGGCGGTTAACAGTTCAATCGTACGAAACCTCGGATCTCTCCCCGGTCTTGCAGCTTAACTCTGTCTATGCAGAGACGTTCAACCGGAAGGTGTCTATCGTAATCGATGGATCCACTGACCCGTAACTGTGGTCGCCCCCCCAGCCCCGCAGGTAGCAATTTAGTTCTCCGAAACGCGCATCCAGCAGGCTGATCTCCTCGTTGGGCAGTTGTTCGACAGTGGCAAAAATAAAGATCTAGCTTCGTCGCGTATCCGCACGATAGGATTAAGCATTGAGTCCTGGGGAACTCTCATGCCTTATACAACCCATAACATTGGTTTGCCTGCCAATGCGAGTAGACTTGGGCGCACACCTTTCCGCCCCGCGTATCCAAATCCACCAGACTTTCCATTCAACTATTGCCACTTCCTTGAACAAGCGACCAAGCCCGGCGCGATCGCTAAGGCAACCAATCCGAGCCGGAAGATCGCAATCATCGGTGCAGGCGCCGCAGGGCTTCTTGCAGCACGCGAACTCTACCGATGTGGTTTCAATAACATCCGCATCTACGAGGCATCGGATCGCATCGGAGGCCGACTCTGGTCGATCCCTGTTCGCAACTCCAGCAATGAACTCACGCAGGAGCACACCACCTTTGAAATGGGTGCCATGCGGATGCCCTTCTTCACGGAGAAAAATCCCCCCCGCGACAAGCCGTTGGGAACCAACTCGATCCTGGCCTACCTGGTGCACGAGTTCAAGATCAAGTACCAGCCTTTTCCCGACCCTGGTGGCGACGTGGCCGATACCGGGATCTATATCAATGACGGTCGAGGTCCTACCGGGGACAACCCACCTGGACTCTTGATGTGGCCGAAGGGGACTGGGAAGAACACGAAAATCGGTGCAGACGGAAAGGAGCATTACTACAACCCGCCTCCTACCAGTAATCTGCGTGCAGTCTATGACAAATGGTGGGCTTTCCAGACAGCCGTGTCGTACTGGGCGTTAGAAACATTCGATACCGATGGTTGGCCTGCGCAATGGTCGAGTTTTGCCGACTACTACGGCGAGCGATCCTTCGGTCAACTGGTCTACTCCCCTTTAACAGCGAGGCGGATCCTGCCAAGGGTGAGTGGTGGGGTGGCTTGGGAATGACTTCCGAGGAAGCTGCACCCTTCTATACCATCGGAGTGGGAGACGGAAGTTGGGGGGCATTCTTCGCACTTTCCTCACTCTGGGTCATCCGCACCGTGTTGTTCGGGTATGCCACTGACCACAAACTAGTGTACGGCCTCGAGAATCCCACCGGAGCACCTGAGTACATGCGGTCCTGGAAAGACTCCCGCAACCAGGCTGTCGCAGGGCCCGCATACATTGGCATCGAGTCGGTTGCCAACTGCCTCTTCTACAAACCCACGACATCCTGCGTAGCCGAGCACGACAATACATCGCTCTTCCAGGCTGTCACAACCAAGGACAGTAACGTCGAGTTGTTTACGAGGACTACGGTCGATGGTCTCAGCAAACATGGTTCGAACCATGTGCAAGTTGATGCGGGCGATCTGACGAACGTTTATGACCATGTCATCGTCACAGCTCCGACCTAGGCGATGCAACTGGATCAAAAGGCTACTGGCGAGTTTGACTTCCCATTCAAAGAATTCCCAATCGCCGTCAGGCGGGCGATTAAGAGTACGCACACCATCGCCAGTTGTAAGGTTTTCGTCGGTCTGAAGCACGACTTCTGGACCAAGGGCAAGGCCGACGGCATCCCGCAACTTGTAGCTACGGACACCTATCTCCAAGGCATGTATGCCTATCGTGTTCCACCGGACGCAGGAGTTCTGCTTGTAAGCTACACTTGGGAAGACGATGCGCTAAAGACGATTTCATTCGCCGATGAGCCCGAGGCTTTCACGAAGCAGTGCGTGGATCGGCTGGACGCGATTCTCAAACAGGCCACGGGCAACAGCATCAAGCCGTACATCGACGAAACCAAAGCTGCCAAGGTTCGCTGGGTCATGGTTCCAACGAATCGAGGCTGCTCGAAGATCTATCGGGCGCACACAGAGCTCGAAAACATGCGAATCGTGGCATACAACCAGAACTACAGCAACTTGTCACACCTGTACTTCGCCGGCGAGTCCTAATCGCTCGAGGGTGGTTGGCTGGAACCGGCCCTTCGAACTGCCATGGATGCCATCATTCACCTGCTTGACCATGAAAACGCCACCTTCCTCAATGGGTTCAACATCAAAGACCACTATCCCCGATACGGAGTTGAGGAGTCATGACATGTCAGGTTCAGCAATAAACCAACACACCCCGGAATCAATGCCCGATCGCAGACGATTTATGGGAAGCGCTGCCGCTGTCGTCAGTGCCATCGGGCTTAACGGTGAATCCCATGCACAGACAACTGCCGGTGAATCCGGATCAGGCACTCTGCCTCCCTGCCCGGTTCCGCCTACTTCCACCAAGCGAGGTGTGTGGGTGAAGCGAGCGGACCCCTACCAACCAGGCAGTGGCTGGCAAGCGGTCTAAGCTGAGCTCCCGGACAAGGCCGGAGGGCTGGGGCGGTCTGCAGATGAATGACTTGAATCAAGGGCAGGTACCCCAGCCACTCGATACGTTCAGCAGGTCGGAGCTGTCGTTCGTGCCATCAGTATTGGTGTCACCGGCCTGCTGGGGTGGGACTCCTGTGAACCGCTGTATTTGACTGAAGTGGGCGCCTGGATTTACAATAAAACTTTTCCGGTGTCGCTGGTCGGACTAATTTTTCATCTTGTTTTCGGGGTCGTTGTGGTGACGTTAGGTACGACAACAAAACTTCAGCCCAACCGGCAAACTTATTTTTGTGATGTGCCGGTTAAAACAGCAGCTGAAAAAATCGAGAATCGTATTTCTTGCTGTTTCCCGTCGCTGCGCGGTTTCACGCTGGTGGAACTCTTGGTGGTCATTGCCATCATTGGGATTCTGATAGCGCTTTTGCTACCAGCGGTTCAGGCGGCGCGTGAGGCCGCCCGCCGGGCTCAGTGCGTGAACCAAATAAAACAGATTGGACTGGCAACGCTGAACTACCACGACACCTACGGAAAATTTCCAATATTAGGTGGACACGCAACCGACAAGCATCGGGGATGGGGACTTTTTCCGCGACTCTTACCATTCCTTGAAGAGCAGGCTCTCGGTGATCTGATCGATCTGAACCACTATTCCGGTTGCCAAAGATTCCTGACCAATGGGGTTCATACTGCCCAGATTTCGGTGCTGCACTGCCCTAGCGATCCAGCACCTGTCACTTATGACGCTTCGGATCCACTTGCGCGATGTGGTCCAAGTAATTACTGCAAAGATAGCAGTGGCGGAGTTGCAAACGCTGGCAGGATGTCGGGGACGGTTACACATTACATGGGAAGCTTTGGTGATGGTCACATGGCGGAAGATAATCCCTACACGAGCCAGTCCAACTCGGAAGCGATTTACGGATGTGGAGGGTGTAATGATGGGAATCCCAACGATGGGACCTGCACCGAACCAACCTTTGGTTGGGGGTGGGCTTCCCCCCTTTAACTGATCCAGGTCTATGAGAGAATCGCATCCGGGCGTAGCCCGGAAAGGATTTCCTCAGATGAAGAAGAACCGACACACGACCAAGCAGATTATTGAGAAGCTTCGT
>CAUZEA010000062.1:0-33654 GCA_963578605.1 Planctomycetota bacterium | reverse complement strand
GTCAGGTTCGCGCTGGTCAGGGTCGCGTTGGTCAGGGTCGCGCTGGTCAGGGTCGCGTTGGTCAGGTTCGCGCTGGTCATGGTCGCGTTGGTCAGGGTCGCGTTGGTCAGGGTCGCGCTGGTCAGGTTCGCGTTGGTCAGGTTCGCGTTGGTCAGGTTCGCGTTGGTCAGGATCGCGTTGGTCAGGTTCGCGTTGGTCAGGTTCGCGCTGGTCAGGGTCGCGCTGGTCATGGTCGCGCCGGTCATGGTCGCGTTGGTCAGGGTCGCACCGGTCAAATCCAGGTTGGACAGGTTGAAGTCGGTCATGTTATTGCCGGAGACGTCCACACCGGTGACGTTCGTGGCGGCCTGTAACTGCGCCGCCGAGACGTTTGAGCCCGTCAGGGTCGCATTGGTCAGGGTCGCGTTGGTCAGGTTCGCGCTGGTCAGGTTCGCGTTGGTCAGGTTCGCGGAGCGCACGTACGCGTTGATCAGGGTCGCGTTGGTCAGGTTCGCGTTGGTCAGGGTCGCGAAGAGCAGGTTGGCGTCGTTCAGGTTCGCGTCGGTCAGGGTCGCGTCGTTCAGGTTCGCGTTGCGCAGGTTCGCACCGGTCAGGTCCGCGTTGTGCAGGTACGCGTTGGTCAGGTTCGCGCTGAGCAGGAACGCTTCGGGCAGGTTCGCGTGGCCAGGTTCGCGCCGGGTCCCAGGTTTGCCCCGATGTAGCTATGCGGGATGCCGCCTGTGCCCGAAAACGGGCTGCCGCCTGTGTCCAAAATCGGATCAACGATGGTCCCATCTCTTTTTTCATAACTCGCCGCTTGGGCAACAGAACTAGTAAGCAACGTCACGGCAACGATGAGTAAAGCAAACCTGTACATTAGCTGTCTCCTAGAACAAAACGGTTGACTGATAAAGGTTTCAATTTCCATCCCACTTGGGGACAGTTAAATAGGACTCAGGCCAATAAAAAAAGGCGTCAACCCTCTGCATGAATCGCAGAGCATCGGCGCCTTTCTTTCACTTTGGTGTATTGTCCGGCTCATTAGGCTAACCTCGTTTCCTGGGCCAAGTATATCAGAACTAAAGGATATTTTCAAACATTTTGGCTATTTATCGTGGCCAATTGACGACTCTCCCGGTGTTTGTACCAGGGCAAGTAAGAGAATCGATCTGGGTTTAAGACCTGAAAAGGATTCTTTCCGATGAGTTAGAAACGTCATCGTGTGGACCAGATTATTTCCAAGTTGTGTCGAGGCGATGTGGTTCTTGGCAAGGCCATGACGATTCCTGAAATCTGCAAACAGCTATAGATCACCGAGCAGACTTGTTACCGCTGCCGGCTGGCCGAAAAGGTGAGTTTCCCCCGACGCAAGTCAACCCGTAGCGGGCTGCAACCGCCGCCCAGAGTGGGACTCCACCCCATAGATCTCCTCGCGCGTCGTCGGCACCACGGCCGCGGACGGGTTGGCCCGGGCTGCCAGCACCTGGTGCAGATTGATCGAGTTCTGCTCAAAACCAACCGAGGAAGATGCAAGATAGAGGAGCCAGGTCCGATACTTGCGCTCACCCACCAGCTCGATTGCACGCTTTTCGTTCGCCCGTAGCCGCTCTACCCACTGCCGGCATGTCCGCGCGTAATGGGGGCGGAGACTCTCGACGTCGAGGATCTCAAAGTTCTGCTCCTCCATCGTGGCAGTGATGTGGCTCACGTGGGTGAGCTCGCCGTTCGGGAACACGTTCTCGATCAGGAAATCCCACTGAGGGCTCCACTTCCAATAGCGGTGGCGGGTGATGCCGTGGTTCAGGAAGATACCACCGGGCTGGAGGAGTCCATGGACCTCGGAGAAGTAGGCCGCATAGTTAGCGGTGCCAACGTGCTCGATGAGTCCGATGGCTGAGATCTTATCGTAAGGATCCTCGCCAACCAGATCGCGGTAATCGCGATGCTCCACCCGGCAGACGTCGCTGAGACCTTCGTGGGCAATCCAATCTTGCCCATAGGCCACCTGCTCGCTCGAGAGTGTGACACCAAGGGCCTCGACACCGTAATGCTTGGCGGCCCAGATGACAAGGCTCCCCCAGCCACAGCCAATGTCGAGCAGACGGTCGCCGGGCTGAAGACGAAGCTTACGGCAAACCAGGTCGAGCTTGTCCTGCTGGGCCTGCTCGAGCGAACCATCCGGGGTGCGATAGTACGCACACGT
Organism: Planctomycetota bacterium; assembly: GCA_963578605.1. Lineage (GTDB taxonomy): Bacteria > Planctomycetota > Planctomycetia > Pirellulales > Lacipirellulaceae > JAKVCB01. The sequence continues at coordinate 31,472 of CAUZEA010000062.1, read as the reverse complement.
GTAGACCATCAGTGGATCCAGGAAAAGTTGGTAGAAGTCGTTCGACAGGTCGTAATGGTGCTGAATTGCGTCCTTGTCGAGTGTGCAACGGTCCTGAGCCATCTGCAATCTCCTTCGTCTTAGCTTTTTTTCTGTGGGAGTCCGCCCATACCAAAGGCGCCCTCGAAGATAAGTCTACGCCGCAAGGCAGGGGTCCGACAGACGGCGCGGGCCGCACCCTCCATCACCCAGCGGGGCAAAACGTGTGCGAGCCGTCCAAAAAATCCCGACTCGCCACTGCCAAACATTTCGCGCAGTTTCTGTTCATACCTCTCTGCAGCCTCTGCCGTACCTGCCAGCACGGTCTCGGCAGCGAGTTTGCCGCTCTGAACCGCCGGGCCGATTCCCTCACCACTCACACCCCGCGCCAACCCCGCGGCATCACCGATCAGGAGGAAGCCGTCCCCAGCGGGTCGTCGCGGACGGCTTAGGTGGATTGCATAGGCATGACCGCGAAACGGATCGAGCTTGAGCTCCTCGGGCAGTCGCCCGTCGGCACGGAGCCGCTCCACCATCGCTGTGCAACGTCGATGCAGGTCCTTGCCGGTCCCGAGGCAGCCGATGCCAAGGTTGAGGAAATCCCCCTTGGTGAAGTATCATCCGTAGCCTCGGAAGTCAGGCTCGGCGAAGAGCTCGGGCGTACCGTGACGCATAGTCAGCCCACGCAGGCGCTTCGCGCCGAGGTCGGTCTCGCTCTCGCGGGTCACCACAACGGTCTCCTCGGCCGATACCTCGCCGAAGGCACGCGATACCGGACAGTGGTGACCACCGGCCCCGATCACCATCGGGGCGCGGTAGCTCTTGTCGCTGGTGGACACGCACATGGCGTCCCCATCCCGCTGGACAGCCTGGACGCGAACACCTTCGTAAACCTCCGCTCCCGCGGCCTCCGCCCGCCGCAACAGGTGGTCATCGAACTCGCGCCGAATGATCCCGTAGCTCGCCGTGCTCGCCCAGCGGGTCTTGTGCACTTCACCGCCAAGTTCCAGAGTCGCCTCGGAAAATGGTTGGATGGTAAGCGGGTAGCTTGCAGGTTCAAGCTCGAGGGTACGCCACACCGTTGGCGTAACCCAACCGGCGCAGAGCTTGACCCGTGGGAAGTGAGCAGCATCGAGCACGACCACACGGGCACCACCGCGGGCAAGCCGCCAGGCCGCCGTTGAGCCTGCGGGGCCGCCGCCAACGATAATCGCATCGCAGTTTTGGGTATGGATTTCGCTCATACTCGCCTCAGGTCAAACCACACACCGAGTTTGTCAACCCAACTCATACGGAACTTCTCAAGTTGATTCGCGATCCGCAGGCACGCGAAGAGGTTGCCTTCGATATCGAGCCGGTTCTCGACGAATGCCTCAGCAAGGAGCTTCGAGTTCTGCGACGAGAAGGCCTGCCGGAACGTGTTGCGGTCACGGATGACGATGGTGAAGGAGCCATCGGGATTACCGACCCGGCCTTCGGTACCATCCCAGAGCCGGTAACGAATCCCAGGTTGGGCAACGCCAAAGATTCGCTCCAGAATCGATGCAGCGGCTTCAATCTTTGAATCGGTATTTCATCACGTCCATCGGAATCCTCTCCGGGAACGGCGCACATCGGGCACTTGGGCACCGTACAAACACCATGTCTCCGGGAAAGCGTGGAGCAGGGTCATGTGGCCGAGAAATTCATCTTGCACATGCATAGTCTGAGAAAAGTCGTGCCGCCGAACAAGACCATCGTCGACGGTGTTTTCCTGTCGTTTTTCTACTGAGGAGCGAAAATCACTGCCCTCGGGCTGAACGCCGCAGGCAAAAGAACGATAGGATTTTAATTCCTGCTGGGCGAGCTATCAACGGTCCAGGGGCCGATTTTGGGGGGTTATCAACCGCTTGCGGAAAAACTTGTTGTCGAATTGATGCGGCAACGAGCTGAAATCGCTTGTCAAATTGTACTTGTTTCGCCTCCTTTGTCCTGTGTGCGTATGTGTCACCGAGTGGGACCACACACTTCCGGAAAATTGCCCGACTAACCCGAATCGCCAGTTCGTGACATACTGAGATTTTGTGGCATACTGAGACACAGTGGCATACTGAGACACAGGAGACTCACGATGAATCTACGTTTCGCCCTGATTTGCGCCTTGACTACGCTGCTCGGCTGTGGCGTACCACGACTATCGGATGAGCGTTCCCTCACGCTCGAAATCGGCGAAATTCGTACCCTGGCGATCGACCCGTTGGATGTGGAGCAAACGATCAAGGTCGTGGCAAGTTCCTCAGACGGTCCTTTTGATGTGCACATCTATCCCCAGGAGCACGAAGCACAAATCGAGCGGAGCATTACCTTGGGAAAACCGCCGAAACACGTTATAGCCAGCCGCGAGAATACCCGGGAGACCACGTTGGAAGCCACGATCCCGCCAAATAAAGAGGCCATCATTCGCTTCTACCCGGCGGCGAGAAAGCAGACTACGGTAAATGTAACGCTGTCGAACTAGTGCGGCTCGGCTCGTCAGGTCACGCACCGCTCCCGATGCGAAGGGACCGCCGTGACCTGACGAGCCGTGACACCCGTTGGATGGGCGCGGCAAATCGAGACCGCATGATTGAGCAGCGTTTAGAGTTGATCCGTGACATCCGGCACGAGGGTCTCGAAATTCCAGCAAAAGCTCTTCGCAGCGTGGTTGGAAACACCTGATCACGACTGCTGGACCCTTGGCCAGTGGCTTCTGAATCGTTGTGACCACCCCGGCCGGGAAGACTAAGGTCCCCGTCATTTCATGGTATCCTGAACCGTCTGAGCAGCTGTGTACGTTATCGGCTGACATTCTTCAATTGCGGAGACGGACCCATGTCCCAGCGACTTCTGCTCGCATTTGTGCTCGGGTTTGTGGTGGTGGCAGCCACCCGGGACATCGCGGCAGTAACGATTGTGCAGGATGGCGAGCCCCGCGCGACGATTGTCGTGCGCGAGGCTGTGCTGGAGTCCGACCCCTACAGGCCAGACCGGTACGATGCCGGCTCGCCGGAACAGAAGGTCCACCTCGCCGCTCACGATCTGCAACACTACCTGGAGAAGATCACCGGCGCGAAGCTGCCCATCGTGTCGGACACGGAAGAATTTCACCGGCCGGCGATCCTGGTGGGGGCAAGCGGGCAAACCAAGCGACTAGGGGTGAAGATCCCGGACGGTTTTACCGCCGACCGCCGCGAGGAGGAGTACATGATCCTCTGCCGCGACAACACGCTGGTCCTCGCAGGCAACGATCTGGCACACTACCACGGCACGCCTTACGCCGTCTACGAATTCCTGAACCGTCTGGGAGTTCGCTGGTTCATGCCCAGCGACTTCGGCGAGGTGGTCCCCAGCCTCGAGACGATTCGCGTCGATGAAATCGATTTCCGTGACAAGCCTGATTTTGCCATGCGTAACTGGTGGCTGCACGCTACGCCCAAAATGTATGCGGAGGAGCATTTATGGAAGCTGCGTAACAAAGCCGGCCCGGTTTCTTCGGTAAAAATCCCGGGCGACGGGTCGGTCAACCAATACCTGCCCCATGACCAGTTCGACGAGCACCCAGAGTGGTTCGCGGTGAACGCCGACAGCACGCCAATCAAAAGCATGCCGAGCCTGAGTCACCCAGACGTACCTGCCCTCGTCGCCAAGGCCATGAAGAGGCGGCTTGCTGAACGACTGGAGCGTGACGATTTGGCCCCGCTATCGGGTGGGATCATGCGCTCCGGGCCGGCAGGGGAACACCTGTCCATCGGCCTTGCCCTCAGCGACGGACTTCCCGTGGACTTCAGCCCCGAAACGATGAAGCTCAACCGGGGTTTTGCCGGCATCCTCGGCCGCGCGGGCGTCCCCAAGGAATTGTCCATCAGTGAGGAATGGTTCCAGTTCGTCAACAAGGTCGCCGAGGAGGTAACCAAAGACTATCCCGACGTGATCATCTCGACGAATGGCTACGCCAACCGCGACCTGCCCCCCGAAGGTGTCAGCCTCCATCCGAATTTGAGCGTGATGTATGCGGCGATCTGGGCCGATACGCTGCACGCATTCGACAATCCCCGGAGTTGGCACGGGGCCCTGCAGGGCCACATCATCAAGCGCTGGTGTGAGTTGAACAAGCGGGTGTTCATCTACAACTACAACGAGGTGAATCTCGTGTCGCTTCAAACACCGGTGCCGACGGTACGCAAACTTGCCGATAATCTTCCGCTGTTGAAGAAGTGGGGCTTGATGGGCTTCATGGATGAAGCTCGCAACGCCTACATGGAGCACGGTATTACCACACGTTACACACGCGCCCGGATCTACTGGGACGCAAACCTGGATGTGAACGCCTTGCTGGGAGACTACTTCCAGAAGTGGTATGGCAAGGCAGCGCCGCCCGCCCAAGCGTTCTGGAAGGCGATTGATGACTGTATCGAAAACACGCCGATGTTAGGCCACGAGGATCGCATTCTCCCGTATGTCTACACGCCGTCGCTCCTGGAAACACTCGAGCGCCATGTGGCTGATGCTGAGCGCCTGGCGCACACCGAGCGGACCCGCCTGCACGTCCGCGTCGATCGGCACATCCTCGAGCATCTAAAGGCATACATGACCATGCACGATGCGGAGTTCGCGGCCCAGTATGAAGAAGCCGTGCGGCACGCGGACACCATGGCCGAACACCGTGTGGCCCTGCACGAAATCAGCCCCTTTTTCACCACGCCGGAGAGCACCGACCCGGACAAGGTGAATCTGTCCGTGGCATATTTCTGGAATCTGGCTCTGCGCAGGGCCCACTATCAAAAGCTGCATGGCATGACCGCCGGCAAGACCGGCCAACTCGTTGCCATGGCGCCGAAAAAGGTAAAGTTCAGCCTCGATGAGGCGAACATGGGCAAGATCCTACAGTGGCATGCGCCAGCGTACGACCGGAGCCAGTGGCGCACGATCGATGTGACCCAGCCCTATTACATCCAGGGCTATATGGACAAGCGGGGCGTGCCCTACCAGGGGCTGATGTGGTACGTCTTCGAGCTGGATGTGCCGGAAACCGCATCAGGTGGCCCGGTGCATGTCTACGCGCCGATCGTCAACACAGAGGCATGGGTGTGGGTCAACGGCCAATACATCGGCCACCGCAAATACTTGGATGCCTACTGGCGCCCGGCGCCGCTGCACTTCGATGTCACTGATTCGATTCGTCCGGGAACCCGCAACATCGTCGCGGTGCGCGTCAGCACCGGGATGAATCGAACCCAGGCACCCGACGGCTTTCAGGGGCGGCTGTTCCTTTACGCGCCAATAGCTAAAGTTGTGCCCTGACAGGTCATGCCGGCAAGAAGGCACGAGGACAATGAAACCCGGGACTTTTGAACTACCAGGAAATTGTGCCGGATTTTCCTGAGAGACCCGGGGTCCTTCCACGGCCCCTGGCCGTGGGTAAAGGTCGCAGGTTGGTTTAACCCTGCACCGAGACACGCCTGGACAGCACCCCCACAGCAGCCAACAACACCAGCAACGCGGTAGCTGGCTCTGGCACGGTAGTCGCAGATTCACTTCCGGAAGTGTCGCCAAAACGTGACTTCCAGAAGAGATAATCTTCCTCGGTTACGATCCCAGGAGTCGTGCTCGGATCTTCATTGGGCAGCAAAATGTTACTTCCCAGTTTGTCTCGCCAAACGTTGTAATCCGCCGCATTCACAGTTCCATCTTCGTTGTAGTCACCAGGCACTCCCGGGCTTTGGGCGGTAATCCGAAAGTGTTCTAACTTGGCTTGGGAGGTTGGATTCCATGCATACAAATCCATTTCATCGTAGGCTACGTAAATGTCGTCCCCTTCGGTCTTCAACATCACTCGGAAGGCGTAATCACCGTCGTTGAGTGCGATGGTCTCAATCTCATTCCACTCTGCATCGTAGATGCTAATGAAGCTGGGACCCAACTCCCTGTATGTTTCACCATCGGGCTGCGCTCCCCCAAGACAGGCGCTGGCTTCTGGGACCTGCAAACCATGGATCCCCGCAGCGATTTCCTGGGTGTAGCCTACAACCCAGAGCTGATGTCTCTCATTCCAATCCGCTCCGGTCGGGAAATAGAGGTCCAGTTCTGACTCGGCGATGGTTCGGGTAGAACCTTTGATCAGGGAAAGGTCCGATGCCAGAACGGCGAAGGTGTGGATGCCCGAGGGCTCACTGCTGTCGGGAGCCCTGTTGGGACTGAAATTCTGAAGTTGATTTTCGGTTGCGCCCATCATGCCTTCGGGCACGTACACCAGAGAGGTCCCCGTGAGGAAGATTCCTTTCTCCGGTTTAACGACCGCGTCGGCTACCGGTTGGAAATTTGCGTTCAGTTCATACTTGTACAGTTGGGCTCCCCAGGCTGAAGGGGGACTGTTTGTTGGTTGGTTGTAGAACTGGGCGTAGACGTGACTTCCGTCATTGGCAAAACCCATGTCAAGGAGCCGGTCTTCTTGGGTCTCGTCGCCGATAAGTGTGAGGATGCCGTCCTTGGTGATGTCGTCGATCGGAGCGAAGTTTGAGTCGAAGCGGATCAACCGCCCCCGGGGGTTTCCGGGAATTGTGGTGAGCATGACGATGGTATCCCCCATGACGGTAAACTTGTGGTCACCAAGATCTCCGGACATTTCGCTGCTCTGTCGGAAGATGCTGTCTTCGGCGGTGACGTCGATGACCTCGTGCTCGATCGATTCCAGAGAGAGATCGCGGTCAAACTCCTGGGAAAAGAGCGATTTCCCTTCGCAAAAGGAGTTAGGGCTACCGAGCTGATCAGCGAGCTGATAGGTGGCAACCACTCGATCGCTTCCGATCAGCATGACGTCGGCAAAGACCCCTCGACCGCGTTCAGTGGTGTGCAGTGGGTAGACTTCGCCAAGCCGGCTGATGGTGAACTCGGGAACACCCGCGTATGTGTTCGAATCGATCAGAGTCAGAGCTGTGCACCCCAGTCCTAGCGTCCCTACAAAGATCCCCCAAAGAATTTTCATTCCCACAACCTCTACTGTGACGGGCGGGTTAGTCGCCCGCATCACCAAAGGAGCTCAGCCCACATAAACTCCCCCTCTCCCAGCGATGGGGAGTTACCATCCCACTCGTTCCGGGAACCCGGGGTCTGGTTGAGACCTCGATGTGCCGCTCGTGTTTCAGTAGGACGGTCTGCCCTCGTCCGCCAACGGCACTATCAGCGACGGTACCGATTCAGCAGACCTGGGGGTCTGACCGAACCTGCAGCGATTGGGCCAACGACTGCTAATAGGCGTTTTGGCACGAGCCTTCACCTATTTCTTGACCCGCTGGACTAAGTATAAACTCCGCGAAAATTCTGGTCAAATTCTGGCCCGCATGGTGACGTGTCGTACAAAGGCCAATACGCGGAACTGGTGACGGGGCTGGGCGGACCTGGCCGAATGAGTCAAGGGGAAACGGGGGCAACAGGACACTGAACGTCGAGTCTGGGACGTGGTGCAGGAACCTTGAACCTTTACGATCGCAGCCTGGTAACAGCCCCGGAGCTATTGCCAGTTTAACGACCTTGTCGAGAAAGAGACGCCATGAACCGGCTCTCTGTGATTCGATTGATGACAACCATCCTTGTCCCGGGCACGATGGCCTGCGTTCACGGCGGCTAACAAAAAAAACGGTCACCCCCAATCTTTGGTGGCAACCCTTCTTTCCGACCCCTTTTCGGCTTTGCTTTTCTCTTGCTCCGGGTAACCACCAACTCTTGGCCCAATGGTGGCTCAGTAGACGCTCTCGACAATCTGGCGGACGAATTTTTTCCCGCCGCCATCCCGAAAGTGCGTGATATATTCGATCTGCCCGTTTGGGAAGTCGGGCGACAGTTCGAGCCAACGCTGGGATTCGCTCAGCTTCCCAGTTTTCGCGTTGCCAACGCCGTGGGCCGTGCCGTCTACGGAACGGATGCGGAACCCCCTGACCTCCGGCACAAAAAGCTCCCGGGATGTAAGGTAAGCAATGGTCGCCGAGTCCCAGGGGTGAAAACCGTCGTCAGAAGGAAAATTCTCGCGCCAAAAAGTCATCCATTTTTTACAGCCCTCGAACACGTACTGCGACGATTCAGTTTCAGCATCCCGAATAAGGTCTAGATCGAACTGGGAAATGGTAACCGTGCTGGTCAATTCGAATGGAACAAGCACGACGGGAATACCCGAAGTCAAGACGATTTCTGCGGCGCGAGGATCCATGGCGAAATTGAAATCTCGTATAGGCCCGCGATCGCCCAGATAGAACTCCTGGCCCGGGCTGCGCCCCATGACTGCGACAATTTGCTGAATGTTTTCACATCGATCCGGGTAATTCTGAATAAGACTTGCGACATTCGTAAGCGGCCCAATAGCTGCTATGATAAGTTTCCGCGTCCGCAGTTTTTTTGCCATCAAGTCGACCGCAGGATTGGTCGAAATTTTTCCCTCTGGTGGAGCCTTTTCCGCCGCACCCGCGACGACCTCAACCGCCTTCTTTTTGAGTCCTACCAATTTCCTGGCAATCTCGGCACCTTTCTCTGGCGGAGAATTTCCGAATACGGTTGTAATACCGATCAAGTTGAGTTTTGGTGAATTGATTGCCTCAACGATGGCAAGACTATCATCAACATCTTGCGGATTTTCGTCGATAACAAGCCCGAGTGCCGGATCCGTATCGATGATCAGCAACGTCGAAAGAGGCTGTCGTACCCACTGACGGGACGAAAGATCGATCGATGTAACGATCCCGTCTCTATCATTGGCTACGTAAACTCGGTTGAATTCAGCATCGCCGCCGATGCCGTAGCTCTGCCCGGCTCCATGCTCGTATGAAAAAATGACAGGATCTCCATTTTCCCAGCGCATCTTCTTGGCTGTTCCGTCGTGACAGGCGATGAGGCATAAAACTTCATCGCCTATTTCAAGGGTTGCGATGTCGGCGGGACGTGTCGAGGCTGGGAGTCTGATGAGGTCGCTGATGTGCGAAATTTCATCTGTATTCAGCGGGTGAATTAGAATGGTGTCGCCTTTGTGAGAGACGACGCAGGCGAAATTTTTTTTCTCGATGAAGACGACCTGCGCTGGGGTATTTCCCGTGCGAACCTCGGAGAGTTTTTCAAGAGACAGATCGTTCAGCTTATAGAGGAACAATCGAGCAATCGGAGATCCGAAACCGCGATCTCCGCACGCGATGAGCTGCGTGCCGTTTCGGATAAACTGGAGTCCTCGAATCTGATAGGGCGTGCCATCTCCTGTGACTTCACTATAAGTCGAATAAATGTCTTCGACAGCGTCGTAAATCCAAATGTGACCGGTTTCAGCATCACTGACCGCCACAAAACGATCAGCATGGACATCCATGTCGTCCGGTCGTGAATTTCCAAGTTGAACCCTCCTGATGACCTTACCCGTTTCCAAGTCGACAAGGGTCAAACCGGAATCACCCTCTTCAGCAACGTCTCCTTCATCGGTCACGATTCCAATGAGACCATCCTTCGATTCTACTTCAACAAAATCGTGGGCGCTTGCGCCGACCTTAGACTCCCATGTTGGATCGCGTTTCCCCGTTTTCGCGTTGATCCGCCGAATGGTACTGAATTCTTCGTCTTTGTCATTTTGGGAGATAATATATATCCACTTTCGGTCCCTCGAATGCGAAACTCCGAACGGCTTTTTCTCAAATCCCGTAAGGAATTCGTGACGTCCTAACAGGGAAACAATGAACTTGTGAAAATAGCCCTTACCATTGAGAAATTCCTCCATACTTGTTTTGCAAATTCCCGAATGTGTAGTGCCTGAAACAGTCTGCTCTTTAGCATCGGGAAAATGGCGATACTTTTGCCCTTTGACGACGACCAGGTTCTGTGCTGTTTCATCCGACTCGAAAATCCAAGCGCGTTCCTGGAAATACCGACGAGCGTGTTCTGGATACTCGGCGAACGCCCGGGTCCAATCCTGATGTAGCTTCTGGCGAAATGCACTACCTGCCTTGAGTTCAGAGGTTTCAGACTCTATCGCAAGAAACCACTTTACCGTTTTGTTTTCGTCTCTGAGTGTCAGGCCATCGTGGGGGGTATCGATGTAAATGATCGCTTTTAGTCGCAGAAGCTCATTGTGCTGAGAATGTTTATCGAGGCCCAGGATTTCATCCAGGAGGGCTCGTTGGACAACGAGTCCCCCCATGCTGTGAGCGATTATGTAAATATTTTGATAACCGCGACCGATCGCCTCATTCTTAAAAGGCTGTTTGAAGCGGCTCGCAGCGCCTTTGATCGAGCGGCCGTGGCCAAGCCCGGTCGGATAGGACAGCGACATTATGTCGAATTGCCGCAGCCAGGCGAGGTCTTCCCTTTCATACGGCCCCTGGCACAAACCCTCGATTGTCTGCCCCCAGGTTGCAAAAGGGTGACCATTGTACCCATGGATAAAAACAAGAAGATTTGAGTTGCTCGGTTCTTCGTGGTTGATGTGCCGGATGAGGAAACTGACGAGATGTCGATCCAGGATATCGATTTCAATATTTTCTGAAGCAGCATCGAGTTTTTCGATTTTGTCGAGAGTCCTTTTCCGCGCCAAAAGGGGTTCCAAAAAGTAGTTGTAGCCGAGGAACCCGAAGAAAGCGATTCCGAGAAATGTGCCCGCGATGACGAAAAGTTTCTTCATGTCAATGCTGATCTCTAATTGCTCGTGTGCTTCGTCTTCGATCCGCACAGAACGTCGATTTATGCGATGCCTCTGCTTTCGGCATCCATTGAGAAAGGTCGCATGATGAAATTGGGCGGGGGGATCGGATGATTCAGATAGTGGCGAGTACGAGAAAGAGCACCAAAGCGTAAACCGCAACAACGCCGAGGCCCATGAAAAGTTGATACCCACGCCGCCGGAAAAGATTTATGAAGTGGGCACGACAGAACTCGAATCTGTGACCTCTTGCATGTCAAGCAAGCGCTCTAACCAACTGAGCTACGCGCCCGAAGCGATGAATCGTGAAGGTAACGGGACAATCCGAAGCCTCCGCAAAACATCATCTTCGCAATATAAACATGACCTGAACCCAAAGCTAGGCCCCATAAACCTACCGCTCTGAACCGGCGTAATAAGTGAAATCACGAATCGCAACCACCATCGGTGTTGTCTCAAATGGCAGCTAGCATCCTGCCAGCCTTCCCAACTCCCCCAAATTTTCGAAGATCCATCGAAATCGTTACCTCATAAGGGGTTTCTGCTAGGAACGCCCTTGCCCGTCCGTCTTGGTTTGGTTGTAATTGGCCGTCTGGCCTGTATTGAGAACCCCCTCTTGCGAAACAAGTCCACTCACTTGGGCCCTCCGAATCAGCCAAACCTTAGCGTCCAAACCGACCGGAAACGATAACCGAACCAGGTCATCAACTCTTATGTTCTCTTTTCGAATCCACTGGTCAAAGCTGTTTTCGTATGGCGAAGTGGCGTGCTTTGCTGCCACATGGATTGTAAGCTTGTGGGCCATGATGGCAGGACTTCCTCCAGCATCATCGCCGGCGACGACTGAATCGCTGGCCACATCGCAAAACCTCCCACAAATCCGCGCTGCGTTGGACTAGCGGAACGCGTACGAACGGCTTGGAACGGGTCCTTGCTACGAAGTGGCTTCTTCGACCGGTACCACATGCGAACTTGACTGGTCATTGCCCAAACTATCGGTACCGAGATCATTTCGCACATCCGATTTTTCGCGTTTGCGCAAGTAGAGTTTGATCGGAACTTCTTCGAAACTGAGCTCATCACGAAAGGCGTTTAGCAGGTAGCGCTGGTATGGCTTGGATATCCCCTTGGGATGATTGCAAAAAAGGACAATCGTGGGAGGCTGCGTTCCGACTTGTGTTGCGTAATAGATCTTGGGCCGACGGTTTCGACAAACTGGTGGGGGATTTCGTTGAATCGCATCGCGTACCATCCGATTGAGCTGGCCAGTGGGAACCCTTGCACACGATTGCTTGAAGAGCATCTGCCCGTGATTCAGCAACGCCTTCACATTTTTGCCGGTTTCTCCGGTTACAAATGCAATTGGGGCGTAGCGCATCGTACCAAAATTGTCATGCAGGTAGTTGACCCATTTTTCGGTGGGCATGGAGCCAACCAGCTTGTCCCACTTATTGACAACAAGAATACATGGTTTGTACTGCTGGCCAATGTAATCAGCAAGTTGTTTATCAACTTTGCTAATCCGCTCACTGGCATCGAGAAACAAAAAGACGACGTCAGCGCGGCGAATGCTGCGTTGTGCCCGGTGGGTACCAAAAAAATCGATATCGTTCTGCCGGCTTCGGGTCCGCCGCAAACCGGCGGTATCGATGGCAACGAATGCCTTTCCGTCGAGTTCAAATCGGACATCGACGCTGTCGCGTGTGGTACCAGGGATTTCGCTGACAATCATCCTTTCAGCCCGCACGAGCGTATTCACAAAGGTACTTTTGCCAACATTCCGTCGGCCAACGATGGCTACTTTCATCGTGATTTCTTGTTGGCCATCGTTGTCCGCGGGGACAACGGAAAGTGAAGCAATGATCTGGTTGAGCAGGACAGGCCGATGGCGGTTTTCCCGGGTGCTGACACGCATCGGTGTACCTCGACCAATACGGTAGAATTCATCTGCCTGAGAATCGAGTTTCTCGTTATCGGCTTTATTGGCAATAAGTTTGACGGGAACTTTCACATGCCGCAGGCGGTGGGCTACCTCTTGATCGAGCGGGACCATGCCGTCACGCGTATCGACAACCAGCAGAATGAGGTTGGCCGAATCAATGGCCATATCGATTTGATCGTCAATGTGCTGTTTAAGGTTATCTGTATCCGAGAAGCCAATTCCGCCAGTATCGACCAGTTCGAAGAAACGGTCTTCGTGGCACATCAAGTAGGTAATCCGGTCACGCGTCATGCCAGGTTTGTCATCGACAATGGCAACTCGCCGGCCCGCCAGCCAATTCAAAAGGCTACTCTTGCCGACATTCGGCCGACCCACGATAACGACTTGAGGAACGCCCATTGCTTGCAAACTCCGTTGGCGCACATCGACCCGCAATGCACAACCGAAAATCAGTTACGTCATCTGTGACCGGCGCCCGGCTATTCAAGTCCAGAGCGCGCGCCGGCCTGCCCGAAGAGGAGGAGGCCGTATCCCAGTCGGAAAACAGCACTCCCCTATCATAGCCAATTGGGGGGCAGTCGGGTAGGAAAAGTTGTCACAAATCAGCCGCCCGATGGGAGGTTCTCGTTGAAGACCCCTGTTGTCCGGCCAGGACTTCCCTACACTTAGACGATCGTCTGGGCTCTCCGGGGCGATTGTCTGGGCTCTCCGGGGTGATTGTCTGGGCTGCGGTTGTCACGAGGCCATGCCGAGCGTCCAGGGCCCAACTCACCGGTGGGCCGAATCATGACTGGAAACGTGCCGTGGATGATTCTCTAGCTCGACTCCGCCGTATAGCAGCTCAACGGCTCGAAAGTCTACAGCGAGCCGGCATGCAGCAGTTGCCCAAGCCGAAATGGCCGCAATCACCCCCGTCGATGGCCAGCGGCCTGTCCCAGACGAGTCGACCGGAACTATCAGCCAACACCAAACAGGAAGCATCCCCGACGATGACATCCACCCAAAAACAGGCTGATCTGTCACAACCTCTTTTCGATGCCCACGAACCATCAAGTGGTATCATTTCATCAGCTTCTTCGCTGGAAATCCTGGCCCAGGAAGTCGCGGGCTGCACCCTCTGTACGGAACTTGCCACAACTCGCAAGCAAACGGTTTTTGGTGTTGGAAATCCTGCTGCGCATCTTTGTTTTATGGGGGAAGCTCCTGGTGCCAGCGAAGATCAGCAGGGAGAACCATTTGTGGGTCGCGCCGGCAAGCTGTTAGACAAGATCATCGCGGCCTGCGGAATGCGCCGGGAAGACGTGTACATCCTCAACGTGCTCAAGTGTCGCCCCCCGGGAAACCGCAATCCAACGCCGACCGAATCGCAAAGCTGCCGGAGATTCCTCAATCGCCAGCTGGAGCTGATCGAACCTGAATTTATCTGCTGTCTGGGTGCCGTCGCTGCCCAAAATTTGCTCGATACTACTGAGTCGATTGGCCACTTACGGGGTCGAGTGCATCAATATCGCGGGATCAAGGTCGTGTGTACCTACCACCCGGCCTATTTGCTGCGCAACCCGGCGGCCAAGAAGCCCACTTGGGAAGATATGAAATTGCTGCTCGGTGAAATGGGACTGGAAATACCCTCCCAATGAACCCGCCCGGGCAAGCTGGTGGACGGGGGGAAACAAGGGACCAGTTCTGGTTGTAGCGAATGCGCAAGCTGGCTGAATCGAAATTGCGAGTCCTGCGGATCGTGAACTGGCGGGTAAAAAAACTCCCTGCTTGCTCACGGTCAAAAAGCTTCCCGTCTTCGCCGGTTGTTGTTAAAGTCAAGGTTCAGGCAAACATTTAACACGCTGGATTGGTTTGCAACGAAGCTCCTCGGTCTCAGGCCTTAGGAAATTGCCTCCCCGGGAATCAGGGCAGCATCGTTCGGGTAAATTGGATCCGTGGAAGGTTGTCTGAAAACCTTGTTCAACAGCCAGAAAAATCTCGATTCAAGATCATGTATCTCCCCGAACAATCGAAATCAGACGAAGTAGACTACTTGTTGCGTAACGCTCAATTGCGAGACGAGTTGGATCCGCTCTACGACGAATCCATCGGTCGCGTCAATGCCCGCGTTATGACAACTCGCAACGAGAACGAGTTTCTCGAATCGATGCTGGAGTGGGAACGGGCACCCATTCTACCGATCAGCCAATGGTTTGATCCACCGCTGGCGGTTCCCCACCCTGATCAACTCAGCCCGGCACAGCTAAATGCGGTGTTGATCGTAACGGTTGATAAACTGTTCGCAGAACACATTGTGCTCGACTTCACCGATCACCTGACCGATTACCAACTCTACTGCATTATCTACCGTGACATTCTTCCATCCCACGAAAAGAAGTTAGCGCGTAACAACAGCTACTTGCATTGGGACTGTGCCAACACGTGGGGCGACCCTGACATATGGCTCCGCTATTACGCAACCGCTGAAGAGCGGCGGATCTGGGCCGATGAGAATGAAGTCGAACTCCCACCGCGTGAGCGCCCCCCCTACCGACGCGAACTGCCACAAGCACCGCTGTAGGATTGGGAGGTGGTGGCACAGCGAAAACACGTTTCGCCCGCTACAACAACTCAGGCCAGAGTGCGTCGCTCACAAGAAGTCCTTTGCGAGTCAATCGGACTCGACGACCATCGTCTTGAAGCAGGTCAAGCTGGCATAACCTCGCAAGCTGACTGCTGACCAGCGCATCAACCTGCCATGCAGTTTGTTGAAAGAACTCCTCCCGATCAACACCCTCCAGACGCCGCAGTCCAAAAACCAATAATTCGCGGGCTTGCCCCTCGGGGGAAAGTTCTTCACGTTCTGCAACTGGCGATTCTCCCGCCAGCATGCGTTTGAGATAAGCCGTTGTGCTGCGATGATTGGTCTCGCGCACGCCTCCAATATATCTCGACGCGCCGGGACCCGCTGCAAAATACGGGGCCCCTGACCAGTAGACCTGATTGTGTCGGGAGCGTCGGTCGGGACGGGCAAAATTGGAAACTTCGTAGTGCTCGAACCTGGCCGCCGTCAAGTGATCAATGGCCAGTTCGTACATTTGCCGCTGGCGATCCTCTGCCAACTCCAGCAACTGGCCCTTTTGTTTGCGGCTCCAAAACTGGGTACCCTTTTCGAAGGTCAATCCGTAGGTTGAAATATGATCGGGCTCAAGCAGCAAAGCACTGTCAAGGTCGGACTGCCACGTCGCAAGCGTTTCTTGAGGACACCCAAAAATCAAATCAACTGCAACTTGCATCCCGGCCGCTTTGACAAGGCTCGTGGCGCGGGAATTATCTGATGCCTGGTGGTCACGTTCCAAGAGCTGAAGCTTTTGGGGATCAAAAGACTGGACTCCCAGGCTGAGCCGGGTCACCCCAAGTTCCTCAAAAAGTTTTACCTGCTGGACTGTGACATCCGCCGGATTCGCTTCTACCGTCCACTCGTAATCATCGGCGAGTGGATGCCATCGCAACACAAGCTCGGCAAGCCGCTGGAAGTTGTCGTATGACAATTGTGTGGGGGTACCTCCCCCGAAATATAGTGTATCGACCGGCTGGGCTTCTCCGAGCAAGGCAAGCTCCTGCGCTATGGCGCGCAGATAAGGTTCAACCAAATCGTTGCGGTCTGCCACGAGGGTGAAGTTGCAATAGCCACAGCGGTGGGCGCAAAAAGGAACGTGAATATACGCGGCGCGCGGAGGTTTGCCGACAGGTTTCAACGCCAGTGGGTCGGGAGGGTTTAGGGACATCTTTACAAGCTACAGAAAACACTGATGATAATGGTTATTGAGAACTGGTTGCTGCCCCTGCGGCCGGCTCGTCGAAATATTCCCGGAAAGACAGAGATGCCTAACACGGCACCCCCATGAGTGGAAGCGTGGATTCTGCTGGTAAAGCCGCTCTGTCTTCGGGAGAGGACACGCGGATTGCAGCAATCGACATTGGTTCCAACAGCGTCCGTCTGGTCGTGGCGCAAGTCCTCCCGGGTGGGGGATATCGTATCCTGAATGAAGAACGGGAGAATACACGGCTTGCCTCAGTACTAGCCTCGATCGGTCGGCTCGATACCACCGCCATGAATCAGACGCTGGCGGCGTTAAGGAACTTCCTGACCATCGCGCAAGGATTTGGTGCACGGGAAGTACGGGCAATTGCCACTAGCGCGATTCGCGAGGCAGTTAATGGTCGGTCCTTCTGCGAGCGGATTCAAGCCGAATTGCAACTTAAAGTTGAAGTCATCGCTCCCCGGAAAGAAGCAAGGCTGGCATTCCTGAGTGTGACGTGGGCATTTGACGTGGCTAATCGCGAAGTGGCGGTTGCCGATATCGGTGGCGGCAGCACCGAAATTGTCCTCGCCTCTTCGGGACTCGTGGAACAAGTCTATGCGACAAACCTGGGAGCAGTACGGCTGGCCGAACAATGCAAAGTCACCAGCACGTGTGAAGAAAAAGGGCTGATCAGGCTCCAACGAACTATCGATCGTGAGTTGAAACGCAAAATTGGGCAGCCACCGTTCGTACCCGCAATGCTTTTCGGCACGGGGGGGACCTTCACCTCCCTCGCCTCGATGATACTCGCGCGATTGGGGCGGGCAAAAGAACCGTTGCGCGGGTTCCGCACGACTCGTGCCGACATCCATCATTTGATTGCCGATTTGTCCCATCTCTCTTTGGAAAAACGCTACGAGGTGGCGGGACTGAATCCCAAACGGGCCGATATCATCGTACCGGGGCTGGCGATCATCGAGCGCGTGATGCGATACCTAAAAATCAACGTGTTGCAGGTCCATACCCGTGGCGTGCGCGATGGCTTGCTATTGACAATGATCCAGGGCACGCCCTCCGAATCTATGTCACCCATCGAACAAAGGAAAGTCGTGGAGAGATTCGCAGGCAATTGCGGCGTCGATCTGGAACACGCCAACCAGGTCACTCGAATCGCCGGCGAACTCTGGCACCAACTCGCCCAGCCGTTGAAATTATCGCATCAGGATCGTCCCCTCATTGAAACGGCAGCACTACTCGCCAACGTCGGTTATCTGATCAACTTTGACAATCACCACAAACACAGCTATCACCTGATCCAGAATAGTGAACTGCCAGGATTTGAGCGGCACCAACTACAGCTGCTTGCCAATGTTGCTCGCTACCATCGCGGTGCTTCGCCCAAACAAAAACATAACCACTTCCGCGAGTTAACCAACAACGATCAACTGCGGGTTTCGAAAATTGCCGCGATCCTCAGGTTGGCGCTCGCCCTTGACCGCACCCATCAGCAATGTATCGCAGGCGTACGCGCAAAGGATTGTGACGGCGCGGTCGAGATCACAATATTTGCCAAGGAAAACCCAGAGGTCGATTTGTGGGCTGCGCGGCGAAAAGTCAAACTCTTTAAAAAGGTGTTCCACCGGCAGGTTGTGTTCTCAACGAGTCAAAGCTTCACGCCAAACCAACCCGACGTGAATGACACAAACTTCCCATCGTCGGAAGATCCCGAAACCGCGTAATAGAGCATGTCGTGACGCATCCATATTGCGTTCAGGCAATGCCTCCAATCTTCCGTGCGCACCTTCCACGGCCCGGTGGAGAAGATCGAATCGCAATTACGCGACAGAGCCACACTGGTTTACCTGATCGAATATAGTGACGGGCTGAGAGCGACCGTCACGAAGGTCTCCGGTGTCACCCATGAATTCGCGGTCGCCTGTCGACTGCGTCAGCGTGAGGCATCGGTTGCCTGGTGGTTTCGACTCGCGGAGAACCCGAACGGGCATTTCGAGCATCTGCTGCGTGCGATTGAACCGATGGTCCACACAGGGAAACCCTCTTACCCGGTCAAACGCACACTGCTGACGACGGATATCCTTGACCGGATGATGCACAGTCAGCATCAGCAGGGAAAGAGACTGTTGTCACCGGAACTTGACATCGGGTATCAGCCATCGAGTTGGGGATTTGCGAATCGCGAGGAAGAGAACTTTCCAAAATCGAGCAAGTCGTGAGAAATTCGCAGATGAGGTCGACTGGAATATCCCTGCTGACTTGTGTCGTCGTGGCGGTTTGTGCGCCGGACGGGTCCACCACCGAAGGTCGCCTCGGCTGGCCAGGGCGATAGACAGGTGCGAACTGGGGCGACAAACCGACCACGGGGACGGGCCCCTGCTCACCCACCGGCACAACCGCTGGACCCCTTCGCAAAGTTTCCTGTTGGCGGTCTCCGTTCAATCGACGTCACAGGTAGCCACTCTACCTGTAACGGTCTGACTCATAACTTCTGCCAGGTGACCGAGAGCCCGGCTACGGTCCTGCCGGTCAAGATACACATTCAGAATGCTTGGCTCTGAAGTTTGAGACCAGGCTGCTGTGAGGGCCTGATCGAATTCAGCTTCGGTGCGGACTTCGTAACCCGTGCCACCACTCAGGAGAAGCGGCAATTTGTGATATTGCCACGGTTGAATTTCGTTAAACTCCCAATCTCCAGGGTGGAGCAGGCGCCCGATACCATAGCCACCGTTATTGAGCACGATCACAATAGCCGGGATTTTGCGGCGTACGAGGTTGGAGACTTCCATCCCGGTCATTTGAAAAGCCCCGTCACCAACAATGGCAACAACCCGTTCTCCCGGTCGGGCGGTTGCGATTCCCAGGGCAGCCGGCACGGCAAAACCCATCGACGTGTAATAGGCCGGGCTGACAAACTCTGTTTTTCCACACGTTTGCAACTCGGTCGCGGCAAACAGTGCATCCCCAATGTCGGCGATTACAATCGTGCCGTCCTGGAGTTGCTCATCGAGCCTTTCAATCAAGCGGGTGATCGTAATGGGAGCGTCTGGCTGAAGCACGAACTTGGATTTGTCGACACGGGTGGAAACATTTTGAATCGGTACCGTAGATTTTGGTCCGCGGCGAATCAGCTCGCGCACAAAATCTTCCAAACGTACATCATGATAATGGTGGTGACGTATTCGTAGTTGCTCGCTCGTAACATAGATACATTGGATGATATCGAGCTGCGCCGTATAGATGCCGAGATTGATGTCGGTCATAAACGTGCCGAGCATCAGCACGCAATCGCTCCCCTCGACATACTCTATAACTGCCCGATTGCCGAGCGCACCTTCGTACAATCCGAGATAGAGGGGGTGCGTCTCGCTCACGACACCTTTTCCCAACATGGTTGCTGCCATCGGTATTCCCGCTTGTTCGGCCAACTGCACAACCTCATCCTGGAGACCAAATCGGTGAACCTCTACGCCAAGTAACAAGACGGGTTGTCGCGATTTGACAATACGACCAGCCGTTTCCACAACTGCTTCGTCGAGAGCTACTGTATTCGACCGAGGCTCTACATGGTGGTATTCCGGGGAAATTTCAGGGACCACGTGAACCATATCACGTGGGATTTCGAGGTAGACTGGACGTTTGTATCGATTACACGCGGCCAGAACTCGATCAATTTCACGAAACGACGTCAGCGGGTCGTTAAGTTCTGATCCAGCGACGCACAACTTTGAAAAGACGTCAAACTGGGTTCTCCAATTGCGCACCATGTGGTGCAGTAGCGGGTTGTGAATTCGCTCGTTCAGACCGGGTGAACCGCTAATTACGACGACGGGTGATTTTTCTGCGTAGGCACCGGCGATTGCATTGCAAACACTCAAGCCACCGACGCAGTAGGTAACACACAGCGCCCCCATGCCGTGCACACGAGCGTAAGCATCTGCGGCAAAACCGGCACAGTCTTCGCGCGTACAACCGATCGTGTTGAGCGGGCTTTTTTCCAACATGGCGTAGAGCGCCAGTACGTAATCACCCGGAATACCGAAAACATCCTTGATGCCATAGTCTTGCAAACGGCGAATGAGATAAGCTCCGACAGAGGGCCGTTCGTCAAATCCAGAGCCTGCTTTTGTGCTTGCCATATCGGACCTCCGTCGTCACAGGTTGAGCACATGCCTTCCGCTTCAGCAGAATTATACGCAGCCTGCCTGGACAGGTCATGCGTCGTTTTCATTGTGCTTCGACCTTTCTCTCTCGAACGACGACAGAATTGGCGATTTGCTGACTGGACACCGGTTGAATCACGCCACGTTCGGTCACAATTGCCGAAATCAATTCAGCTGGCGTCACGTCAAAGGCAGGATTGTAAACAGCAATCTGATCGGGCGCTGTTACCTTACCAAAACCGCAAGTGATTTCGTTTGCACCTCGTTCCTCGATGGGAATCTGATCTCCCGAATCAATGGTAAGATCAAAAGTCGACGTAGGGGCAGCCACGTAAAAAGGAATCCCATGTGCTTGAGCCAGGGTAGCGACGCCATAGGTCCCGATCTTGTTGGCCGTATCGCCGTTAGCGGCGATCCGATCGGCACCAGTAATACATGCGGCAACACGTCCCTCTTTCATGACCTGGGCAGCCATTGAATCGCAAATCAACGTTGCCTCTATTCCTCGCTGTTTCAGTTCCCAAGCGGTAAGCCGTGCTCCTTGAAGCAAAGGGCGGGTTTCATCGACAAAAACGTGGGGGTCGGCACCAGCTTGAGCCAAGGCAAAAATCACGGCAAGCGCGGTGCCGTCTCCACCGGTAGCCAAAGCACCTGTGTTACAGTGGGTCAGGATTCCTGCACCCAGGGGCAAGGAAGTCAACAGCTCGGCACCGCATCGGCCAATCGAGGCACATTGCTGTCGATCTTCCTGATGGATTGCACAAGCCTCGCCAAGGAGGCGCTCGGCCAGTTCGCGGGGATTGTTGTCAACACATTCCGTCTGCAGCACGTACCGCATGCGATCGAGGGCCCAAGATAAATTGACGGCTGTTGGCCGGCTCGTAGCCAGATATTCGCAAGCCTCGCAAGCACAGAGTTTGATGTTGTGTTCCGCCTGTTGAATCGCGAGGCAAACGCCATAAGCAGCGGCAATCCCGATCGCGGGAGCTCCTCGAACCTGCAGACTGCGGATCGCTTTCCAGACATCCTCGACGGTACGACAGTCGACGTAAGCCAAGGTAGTCGGCAATTGCGTCTGGTCGAGTAATCGAAGGTGCCCGTCGATATCGCCCAACCAACAGAGCGTTTGCGTTTGCTGCGGCATGGTTGTCGCTTGTGAGTAGAAGGCCCCAGGAAAATCTGGGAGGAATATTACAAATGGTGGTCGATCATACCTTCAGCGGGCGCTGAATGAAGGCATGTAGTTTATCCATTTCGAACGAACTGCCAACGAACAGGGGTACCCGCTCATGCAGCGTGGTTGGCTTGAGTTGCAGAATTCTCTGGGAGCCATTCGTGGCCACACCACCTGCTTGCTCGGCAAGAAACGCAATGGGGTTTGCCTCGTACACCAGACGAAGCTTGCCTTGAGGAAAGAATGAGGTGGGGGGATAAAGGAAGATACCACCTTTGAACAACGTGCGATGGAAATCGGCAACCAGCGACCCGATGTAGCGCGACCGATAGAGCGTGTCGTCCTCGCCAGATTTCACCCAATGCAAGAACCGGCGGCAATAAGGCGGAAAACCATCCGCATACGATTCATTCACCGAATAAATCATACCCCGCCCAGGCATTTGCAAATTCGGATGTGTCAACACGAAAGTACCAATGGTGGGATCGAGGGTAAACCCATGGACCCCCTGCCCTATCGTGTAAACCATCATCGTCGAAGAGCCGTACAAGACATAGCCGGCAGCAAGCTGCTCACAACCGCACTGCAAGACTTCCTCGTCAAACGAACCACCATTCTCGCGGCTACGACGAAAAACCGAAAAAATAGTTCCCACGCTCACATTCACATCGATGTTGCTCGATCCATCGAGAGGATCAAAAACGACGATGTACTCGCCTTGGTCGGGATTCTCCAGGACTACGATCGGGTCTTCATCCTCCTCAGATGCCAGCAATCCAACATTACCCCGCGAGCCGAGGCATTCCATCAGGACTTGATTTGCAAACACGTCGAGTTTTTGCTGCTCTTCGCCGTGCACGTTGTCACTGCCTGCCGTTCCGCGGCTATCCGAAAGGCCCAGCCGACGAACTTCTTCTCCAATGATCTTGCAGGCCAAAACAATACCGGACAAAAGCCAGGAGAAGTCACCTTGGGCGTCCGGATGCTCTTTGTGTTGCTGATCAACGATATGTCGCTCAAACGTTTCAATATTGTATTCTTTCAAAATAAAACTCCCCGGACGTTAGTTGCTGTTTTTGTGAGGGTTTTCTTTTGTGAGGGTTTTCAACCCTTCTAACGGCCATCGTAATCTAGTCCAAAAGTTTTCGCCACCGCTTGATTGACAACTTCCCCCCGTGAAATATTGACAGCGCTGGCGATTGGCTGCAGTTCCATTGCAGCTTGCACTATTCCACGATTGGCAATTTCCAGGACCCACGGCAAGGTGACATTGCAAAGGGCAAATGTACTGGTGCGACCCACAGCTCCCGGCATGTTGGTCACGCAATAATGAACCACGTCATCAACAATAAAGGTTGGATCCGCATGTGAGGTGGGGCGGCTCGTGGCAATACATCCGCCCTGATCGATCGCAACATCAATGATCACACTCCCAGGTTTCATTCGCCGAAGGTCATCCTGCTCCACCAGGCAGGGAGCTTTGGCACCCGGGATGAGTACGGCGCCAATGACCAGATCGGCGCCGGCCAGTTGTTCACGAATCGTATGGCGGTCACTGAACAAAACATTGACGTTGGCTGGCATCACATCGGCCAAATAACGCAAACGGTCCATGTTGATGTCCAAAATGCCCACATTCGCATTGAAACCTGCCGCTATTTTGGCCGCATTCGCCCCGACAACACCACCCCCAATGATCGTAATGTTGGCCGGCGCCACGCCAGGGACACCTCCCAATAAGATGCCTCGCCCCATTTGTGGGCGCTCGAGATACTTCGCGCCCTCTTGAACACTCATGCGACCAGCTACCTCGCTCATGGGGGTCAACAGAGGTAGACGCCCCTCCCCATCCTGTAGTGTCTCATAGGCTACGCACGTGGCACCGGTTGCCAGCATACTTCTGGTAAGTTCTTCGTCGGCAGCAAAATGAAAATAGGTGAAGACAACCTGCCCGTCACGAATCATCGACCACTCGGGGCGGAGGGGTTCTTTGACTTTCACAATCAGGTCCGCCCGGTCATAAATCTCGGCAGGACTGGCCACCAATTCGGCACCCTGACACAAGTATTCGTCGTCGGTCAAACCGGAACCAAGACCCGCACCGGCCTGGATCAGGACGTGGTGTTGGCAGCCAACGAGTTCCTCCACACCGACCGGGAGCATGGCTACGCGATATTCGTCCTGCTTGATTTCAGTCGGTACGCCTATAATCATGTTGGCTTCCTCGACCGCAGCCCCCAGGGGGGATCTGCACTGGTTTCAACCTGACTTCAGAATTTGGCGTGATTTAATGCGATTTCGACAAGACATGACCTGGTTACCCGTGGCCTTGATCGCCGCGGCGGTTGCCGTGTGGGGCTTTGTGCTGGCCCTGGGGGCCTATCTTGAGCGTGGAGCTGATCAGCCACACCACGATCCACGCCGATTCTGGATCGTCTTTGGTTGTGTGACGATTTTCCTGGGGGGTTGGGGGCTGGCCTGGTGGCAGCGATTTAAACGCCCCAAGCGGTAAACTGGGCAAAAACCACCAAGTTGCCCGGGCGGACGGGTCAACAGGAAAACCTCTTCTTTTTACGCCGTTACGATGCTTGCCGTTCACATCTGATTCTAGTAAATTAATGGATTCCCTGTCACCACCAAGTGGAAACCATGGGCACGATTAAAACCTATATGGCCAAGCCCGGAGAGGTCGAGCAAAAATGGCATCTGGTCGATGCCACCGATCAAGTCGTCGGACGGCTCTCCACCGAAATCGCCACCATCCTGATGGGCAAGCATCGCCCCACGTATACACCGCACGTGGATACCGGCGATTACGTGATCGTTGTGAATTGTGAAAAAGTTCGTTTTACTGGAAAGAAGTGGGAACAAAAGACATACACTTGGTATACCGGTTACCCTGGACAACGGTCAATGACCGCTGAAGTCAAGCGGGAACGTCACCCGGAACGTGTGTTGTACGAAGCCGTTCGCCGCATGCTGCCGAAAAATAAAATCGGTAAGAAAATGTTCTCGAAACTGAAGATCTACGCCGGGCCTGAGCACCCCCACCAAGCCCAACAACCGGCCGAGTTGGTAGTTGCCGGGGCGTAGTCATCGGGGCCCCGGGGTTACCAGACCTGAAACCACTGGGCCGGGGAGAAACCTGTCGTTGGACAAACCAGCCGTCAAACAGCCAAACATCCACCATTCCGCGCCGAGTTGCAAGTAACGCAATAGGACTCCACAAATGGCCACCACAACTGCAAAAGTCATCGACACCATCGGCACCGGTCGCCGCAAAACGTCCGTTGCCCGCGTGCGGATTCGTCCAGGCGACGGTAAGCTCTTGATCAACAAACGTTCTCTGGAAGAATACTTCCTCATCGACCAGGATCGCAATTTTGTGCTCGCCCCGCTTGATTATTGTGAAGTCCGCGACAAAGTCGACGTGGTCATCCGTGTGCATGGGGGCGGTAATACCGGTCAATCGGGAGCGTGCATGCAAGGGATTGCCCGAGCCTTGCTGCGATTTGACAGCGATCTTGAAGAGAAACTCCGCGAAAAGCATTTCTTGACTCGAGATGCCCGCATGAAAGAGCGCAAGAAGCCCGGTCTGCATGGTGCACGCCGTGGAACGCAGTTCTCGAAGCGTTGAGTTGGACTCGCACATCGGGCCAACTCGGTCCGAATCCAGTCTTGTCGTTATCCCTGCCTGGGGACCCAGCAGCGGCTATCTGGCAAATGTCGGTCCCTGAACAACGGACCAGCCTATCCTACCGCCCGGGCGATGTCCTAAAACCAAGCCTTGCTGGTAAAAAACTCTGGAAACTGCTGTTTTCTTGGTCAACTCAGTTCGAACGTGGGACAAAACTTCCCGCAACCATTTGACTTGCTGCAAGAATCAGCAAGTTTTTTGGCGAAACCTCAATTGCGGTACGGGGTTATACTAAGCGGGGCTGTTCCTCAAGTCCGTTTACAGGGTGTGCGTCCTGTCTCCACTCTAGCCGAACTGCCATGAAATATTTCTGTTGCACAAGGGGCGGTCTGCCGACATGCCTGGAGCGATTGCTCACACCACCCCATCGATTGGGACTTATGGGATTAGGGTTGCTGGCAGCCAGCCTGCTCGCTCCTGCTCGCGTTGAGGCCAAGCCTCATGCAGCCCAGGTCGCAAAGCAGATCGATCAGCTCATCGCTACGGAGGTCTCTGCCGAACCTACCGAACTGGCCCCCATCTGTGATGATGCAACGTACCTTCGTCGTGTATGGCTCGACCTGGTTGGTGACATTCCCACGCCCGAGCACGTGACTGCCTTTCTATTGGATCCACGGGTCGACAAGCGTGACCGAGTCGTGCGCGAACTGCTCGATCGCCAGGAATTTGGACAGAATTGGGGTCGCTATTGGCGGGACGTCATCATGTATCGCCGGATCGAAGAGCGTGTTTTATCAGTTTCGAATCTCTTGGTCGCCGACCTGGCAACATGGTTTAACGCCAACCACTCCTGGGATCAAATCACGACGGAGTTTCTCACGGCATTGGGCGGCATCCATGAAAACGGGGCGACAGCGATCATCGCCGCTCAAGAAGGGCGTACCGAACAAGTCGCAGCAGAGATGTCGCGGATCTTTCTGGGAATTCAAATCCAGTGTGCACAGTGCCACGATCATCCGTACGATCGTTGGACCCGGGAACAATTTCACGAGCTGGCGGCATTCTACCCACGGGTTTCGCTACGGCGCATGAATACCCCCACCCGACGCAGTTTTGAAGTGACGGCCAATGATCGGTTCAGACGGGGCAAACCCCGGAAGAATGAGAACAGACCGGGGGGAAATTCCGAACACAGGATGCCCGACCTCGACAACCCCTCGGCCCCTGGCACCGAGATGCAACCGAAGTTCTTTTTGACCGGCACCGAGGTCCCGCTGGGTACTTTGGACCGCGACCGTCGTCGTACCCTGGCTGAATTGGTAACGCGCAACGACTGGTTTTCGACGGCCTACGTAAATCGGATGTGGTTGGAGCTTGTCGGTGAAGGCTTTTATGAATCGGTCGACGACCTGGGTCCCGACCGCGAAAGTTCGGCTCCGCAGGCAGTCGCAAGCCTGTCGACAGCATTCGCCGACAACGGCTACGACATAAAATGGTTGTTTCGAACCATTTGCGCGACCGATGCCTATCAGCGGGAAAGCCGCCCTCGGCCCACCGCGAGCGAGAAACCGTTTACGGCCAATGTTGCCCAACGACTACGGGGTGATCAGCTGTTCAATTCGCTTCTGACCGCTCTGGAAATCGACGAAACAGGGGAAAATCGCAAGCGATCGGCCGGGCAGACCCCGGGGAACTATGGTCGCCGAAGCACCCCGCGATCGGCCTTTGTTGGCTTTTTTGGCTACGACCCAAGTGACCCGCGCGACATGGTTGCCGGTTCAATCCCCCAGGCATTGGCCATGATGAACATGCCCAGGATCCACCAAGCAATTCAAGGGAAAGGGTCGCAAACGATGCTTGGTCGCTTGCTCAGTGAAACCAGCGACGACGAGTCACGCACCGTCGACCTCTATCTCCGCGTCTTGGCGCGTGAGCCAACCGACGAGGAGTTGACCAATGCCCAGGAATATATCGCCTCGGTCGGAACTGCGAGCGCGGCCTACGAAGACCTGTTGTGGGCACTTCTGAACAGTTCAGAATTTCTGCACCGGAGATGAATTGTATGCGCAACTATCAACAACATCACGTTCACGTCCAGACCAATCGCCGTCGAGTCGTGAGACGGCGCGACTTTTTGAGAACTGTGGGTTCCACAGCACTCGCCTCTGGTGCCGTCAGCTGGATTGATGCGATCAGCCTCTCCGCAGACCAACTACGCGCTCGAGGCAAGGCTTGCATTTTGCTTTGGATGGCGGGTGGGCCAAGCCAATTCGAAACATTCAGTCCCAAGCCAGGACATGCCAACGGGGGTGAAACCAAGGCGATTGCGACCGCCGTTCCTGGAATCCATATCGCTGAAAACCTTCCACACGTCGCCAAAGTCACGGATAAACTGGCGATTATTCGTTCCGTGACCAGTAAAGAAGGAAGCCATCCACGGGCGAGTTTTCTGATGCATCACGGGTACTTGCCCATGGGTGGAGTCAAGTTTCCGACCCTTGGATCAAACGTGATTCACCAAATTGGGAACCGCCAGTCCGAATTACCAGGTTTTGTTCGTGTCGGGGCGCGGGCCCGCAACGCAGGAGATGGAGGGTTTCTGGGTGTCGAATTCGATCCTTTGGTACTCAGCAATCCGCAGCGGCCACCCGAGAACACACAACCGACAACCAGTCGCGCACGCTACAACCGGCGGATTAATCTGCTCCAGAAAATCGAAACCGACTTTGGTGCCGTCGAGGGAGCGAATATCGTTGCCGATCATCGCAAGCTGGTCGAGCGATCGGCAGACATGATTCTCAGTTCTCAGATGTCCGCCTTCGCGATCGAAGAGGAGTCAACACAAATCCGAGAGGCCTATGGCGAAACTCAGTTTGGGGCGGGTTGCTTGTTGGCCCGCCGCCTGATTGAGTCAGGTGTCACTTTTGTGGAAGTCGTGTCTGGTGGCTGGGATACCCACCAGGACAACTTCGAGCGACACCGCGACTTGACCGGACAAATCGATCGGCCGATGGCTCGCTTAATCAGCGAACTTAAAGAACGAGGCCTGCTCGACAATACACTCGTCATTTGGATGGGCGAGTTTGGCCGCACCCCCCGCGTCAACGCCCGCGGTGGCCGCGATCACTATCCCAAAGCGTTCAACGTTGCCCTGGCCGGTGGCGGAATCCGTGGTGGACAGGTCATCGGTGCCACAAACGCTTCGGGGACGCAAGTGAGCGATCAGCCGGTCGAGGTCAACGATCTCTTCCGCTCAGTCTACCACGCATTGGCTATCGATCCCGACGAGGAAAACATGAGCCTGGTGG
Organism: Planctomycetota bacterium; assembly: GCA_963578605.1. Taxonomy (GTDB): domain Bacteria; phylum Planctomycetota; class Planctomycetia; order Pirellulales; family Lacipirellulaceae; genus JAKVCB01. The sequence continues at coordinate 2,752 of CAUZEA010000062.1, read as the reverse complement.
GGAGACCCATCAAGCTTGTGGATGGCGGAACTGTCGTCCAGGAACTGTTTGGATAACTGACGCTGGCAATAATTCCGGCAGCCACGGCAGATACGGTACCAAGCTGTCGGCTTGCCAGGAGCAACCGATTCTGGAGAACTGGTTGGTCTCCGCATACGGGCAAAGACCGGGGATCTATGCCCGGGGTGTTACGGCAATTTTATGTTCTTGAGTTGATATTCCACCGGTAGCAACACAATCGCTGCCGGGGTTTCGTAAACCCAAGTCGCGTTTTCGATCCCATCGGGAACATCAAACAAATAGATGATGCCGATTTCACTGGGGCTCTGTGACGTGGTTTCCAGTCCAGCGAATTCAATCGGTTCGCCCTTCTCATCCAGAAGATACGTTACGTTTTGATAGGCCCAGCCGCGGTGCGATTCGAAGGCCTGATGATTCTCTTCGAGCCCCAGCCGCATGTGGACTTCCCAAATCTCGTTCTGCTTGCGCACTGCATCAAGAGTTACCCGCACGCCACCTTGCGACTGTGTCTCTTTAGCGGCTGTGGCTAAATTGTCAAACCGGAAACTTGCCCGGCGACCAGGGACTAGCGCCTGCAGCGTTCCACGCAGCGTTACAATTTGTTGGTTCGTGCGTGGGGGTAACTTAAAGGGGAGCACAAACTCGGTTGTTTGATTCCCTGCAGGTACCTCGACACTGAGCACAGGAATCTCAGATGTGCTGAGGATTGGTTGATTTTTATCGCCAACTGCGATGATCTCGGCAAGCGACTGGGTAAGGACAATCGGGCGGAAGCGTGGCTCCCAGGCGACTTCCAAACCGATTTTGAGTCCGTCCTGCACTGGTTGACGCGGATTCCGCTGTGCCTGGATACGAGTCACCTCAATGCGAAACGGGCCGCTGTAAACCGCCTGCCCGGTGCGGGGCCTCCTGCCCTCATTGCGAGCGACCAGGGCGAGCGCATCCTCACCAGCAAAGTTGTAGATATCGAGCCCGGCCAAATCGAGAATTTGGTCAACGGCTGGCCAAAAGGGCTTCTCCTGAAAATCAAATGACAGTGGCAGATCAACCGGGGCTTGCCCAAACTGATTGCGATAATCCACCAGTCGATTGCCTGTCTGTTCCTCAATAGTGGCGATGACCTCTGAAACAGGTTTTTTGACCGCCAACAACGTGATACTGGTAGCCGCGGTATTGGCACTGGCTGCCAACTCCTCAACGCGTTTGCGAATCGTGGTTAGCTGATCCTGCACGGCCGGAGGCATCTGATCATTTGGTCGCGGCAGTAATTCCAGGAATTTCTCGTATTCCTGAGCCGTGCTACCGGCAAGTTCCAACAACGCGTCTGCGGCATCGTCACGGAGTTTTACACGGTCGTCATTGAGTTGGCGAACCAGCTTGTTGATCGATCGCTGTAATTCGGGCTCACCAGCAGCCACCTCCGGAACAACCACCAGGGACGATAAAGCGATCAGCAAGAGCCAGACCGAGTGATACCAAACACAAAGTTCCATCGTTTTGGATTTTCCAACCGGTGACCGTGGCTAATTTGTCTGGAAAGGGTTCATACTTTGTATTCTATCGGACGAGATAGCACACGTCTGTGGATTGTGAGGATAAGAAATGTGCTAGTGTTGAATGAGGTGTGGAGTCGTCTCTGTGCCAAAAAACCGCATGCTACCTGCGATTGCTACCCGATCAGCACCGGCTTTCCCGGACATCAAAGGCCCCGAACAGAAATGCGTTACGTCACACTCCTGCACCATGGGCGGAATGCTTTGCAAACCAGCCTGGCACTTGCCCTGGTAATCCCTTGGGTCAGTCACAGTAAGGGTGCTGAATTCATGTTTCGTGCCCGCGTCGACGGTCAACTGGTCGAAGGGAAGCCACTCTACTGGACCGACACACAAATGTTTTTGCTGGGACGTGATGGGGCCCTTTATCAATTCAACCCGCAGAAGGCCAAGGAAGGTAAAAAAACAGCTCCTCGTTTTTTCGGTTACGAGATGCGATTTGTGAAACGGGCTCTGCAGGAAGAGTTTGGTGACCACTTCGAGTTAACGACAACGCAACATTACATCGTGGTTCATCCGCATGGTCAAAAAAATCTCTGGGCTCAACGATTTGAAGAACTCTATCGGTCTTTTCAACACTACTTTCGCGTGCGTGGATTTCATACGCAGGAGCCACAATATCCATTAGTAGCAATCGTATTCCGCAATCAGGCTGAGTATTACCGGCACACCGCAGCCCAGGGAACACCGCTGCAACCTGGCTACCTTGGTCATTATGATCCTCAATCCAATCGGGTGTTCCTCTTCGACAGATCAACAAATGACCAGGGGGACTGGTCTGAAAACGCCCGTACCATGATTCACGAAGCGACACATCAAGCTGCCTACAACGTGGGTATTCATACGCGTTTCACAACGACGCCACGCTGGCTATCCGAAGGTTTGGCTACCATGTTCGAGGCGTCTGGTGTGTGGGATTCAAAACCTCATCCGTCGCAACGGGCTCGCCTGAACGCAGGGCGATTCAACGACTTTCGGCACCACGTCCGACCGACGTGGCAAGAAGGCTCTTTGCGGTTGTTGATCGCATCTGATTCGGCGTTTCGACGTGACGCGACAGGGGCTTACGCAACCGCCTGGGCCTTGTCATTTTACCTGTGCGAAACGCAACCGCGGCGATATTGCCAGTACCTGGAAAAATCGGCCGCTCGACCCATGTTTAGCGCCTACCCGCCAGC